>NZ_JALNTL010000004.1:0-571478 GCF_023161825.1 Vibrio sp. 2CM40D | reverse complement strand
CAACTTCCACCAGTCACCACCGTTTCTAAGTTTATGACCGCTCCTAACGAGTCGGTTACCGTAACTTGGATACGCTGGCCATCTTCAATGTTTTCAATCGTCCCTTCGAGGCGAGTAGTCGCGATTTCGTACTGATTTAAATACTCATCCCCTCCACCATCAAAATTGACGTTCACCGTTGCAAGCGTATCTTTAATGGTCGTATCGACGGCGTGCAGGTTATTGCCATAAATGTCAGAAACCACAGAAGTCACCGTAAGCGGCCCTTCAGCAAGAGAAGACAGATCAACGCCTGATAGGGTATAAGCCTCATTCTCTACGGTCGTTGTAACAGTAATGGAATTATTGAGGCTGTCGGTAATGGTGATAGTAACAAGCCACTCATCGCTTATCTTGAGTGCGTCACCTTGAATCGTGACACTAGGAACTTCAAACTGGTTTTCGTATCCATCGCCGCCATCAAGAATATCCACCGTTAATATAGCATCGGGATTCAACCGCTCAGGAGCCTGAGTCTCAGAAGTTGGGTTTTCTCTTTCTTGCACTGCTGGCCTAGTAACATAGCCATTAGAAACGAGTTGCTCAGGTAAAACAGCGCGAATATAGGCAACAAAACTTAACCCACCAGAAGACTCACTAAAATCTCGAACGCTCTGATTAAAAGTGGATTCAATACCGTTTTGAGAAGCAATTAAAAGATCATTCGAACTCGATTCATCCTCACTTGTTGTATCTTCATTAAATGCAATATCGAGAATGTCAGTATTAAGAACAACCACCTCTACTTCTGGAACTAATTGTTCGTTAGGCAACATTTGGATCCAAGAACCGTCACTTAAAACCGCCCAAAGAACATTACCGACTTGAATGTAGAGTATTGGCTGCATAATTCGCCCCATATGAAACAACGAACTTTAAGTATGGTCGACGAATGTGACTGTTCAAATGAAACTAGAAAAAACATGGCCCTAAATGGCTCTAATGAGATATTGAACCAAAAACATACCTCATGTATGCGAGAAAGAGCCATTGGGGTAAACTACTTCTGGCGTAACCCATCCACTGGAAATTGATTGAAATTCCCCTTGCTACAATCGGGCTTATATCCAAATGGAGCAGGGAAAGGAATCGTATCGCAGCTTGTTGCAACGGAAGATTCAAACTTTACTCTCTTTCCTATCATGATAGGAAATAACCATGTGGCATTATTTCTTAAATCAAACTCCTCTTTAGGGTCATCAATCAAATTGTATATTTCAGGGATCTGTAATGGGCGCCCTTTCTCCGGCATGATATCTTGATCAATAAAGTGCATCTTGTAATTTTCCCACTTATAAGCGTAGGTTTCAGAGCCATTGTTAACGATAAAACCATCTCGATTAGACTTTTCACTATCTCCCTTTAAAAAGGCCCACTGATCAATACTATCTATTGTTCTATCGCTTGGTAATTTGTATCCACCGACATGAGAAAGTGAGGCAAATAGATCCACAACATGGATAATTTCATCACTCACTCTACCCGGTTTGATGTGGTTAGGCCAAGAGGCAATAAATGGTGTTCGGAGAGACCCTTCAAGAGCCGTAAAGTACGCACCACGCCATGGCCCGCTAGAGCCTTGGTATGGCATATGCCACTCTGGACCGTTGTCAGAAAACCAAATCACTAGTGTATTGTCTTTAATTCCTGCTTTTTCTATTGCACCAATAACTTGCCCAGCTCGAAAATCTATCTCAGCTAACACATCTGAGTAATTTCCTTTGCCTGTTTTACCAATAAAATCAGGATGAGGTAGCGTCGGTAAATGTGGTTGAGTAAAAGTAATTACAGAGAAAAATGGCTTATTCTCTTTCACATTTCGATTTATAAAATCTGTGGCATGTTCAACTAGCTCACTGTCAATCGTTCTACGTGAGTCCAAATTATATTCTTTGACCCCTTTAGGGTCCTGCCCTGCTCTAGCTGAAAGGATTTGAGGTTTAGGTAATATAGCTTTATAACCGGGTTGAGAGCTATATTCTGACTCATCCGTCGTATTTGCAATGCCATACCATTCATCAAAGCCTTGATCCGTTGGAAAGCGCCCTTTTTGGTCTCCCAAATGCCATTTCCCGTAAAGGCTCGTGTTATATCCTTGTTCCTTAAACTTCTCTGCAATGGTTATTTCCCAGTTCACCATACCGTAATGCACTCCCCAAACAACCTTATCTGTCCCAGATCTAAGCGCTCGCCTCCCCGTCATGAATGAGGAGCGAGTTGGCGTGCATTGCGGTTCCACATTAAAATTAGTAAGGCGTACACCTTCTCTAGCAAGTTGATCTAAGTTTTTAGTTTCAACACCTCTGGTACTCCCATAGGAACTTAGTTCCCCCCACCCAAGGTTATCAACCAACATTACCACGACATTTGGTGTCTCTTCCGCAACCACTTCTAACGGGATACATAGAAACAGGATAGTTGCTATTTTATTTTTCATAGTGTCGCCTTTCATTGAAATTCAATCCTGTAAGTGCGTCTTATCACACTTAAAACACACTAAAGTCTAGTCCATGTTAGTTAACATTTTTGAAAAACAGGGATTACTTGGAAGCAACAAAAACCTCTACTATATTCAACTGACTACATTGTCTCATTTGGTGTCATCTCACTCGACTTCGCCATGATGAACACAATTAGTAACGTTATATAACGATAATGGATTCATTTATCGCGGAGGATTTTCATGCGAAACTCGATTAAAAAGGTAATGGCATTGGTCGGTACATTAGCTGCGTCCACAGCCTTTGCTGCCGATAAGCCCAACATCCTTGTGTTCTGGGGTGACGATGTAGGTGTATACAACATTAGTGCGTATCACAATGGTATGATGGAAGGAAGACTCCTAACATTGATAAAATCGCCAATGAAGGTGCCATTTTCACAGACGCTTACGCACAACAGAGTTGTACTGCCGGACGAGCCTCATTTATTCTGGGCCAACATCCGTTTCGTACCGGTCTATTGACTATTGGTATGCCCGGCGCAAAA
This sequence comes from Vibrio sp. 2CM40D, assembly GCF_023161825.1. Taxonomy (NCBI): domain Bacteria; kingdom Pseudomonadati; phylum Pseudomonadota; class Gammaproteobacteria; order Vibrionales; family Vibrionaceae; genus Vibrio; species Vibrio sp. 2CM40D. The sequence goes on along the minus strand of NZ_JALNTL010000004.1, from coordinate 568,451 downwards.
GAGGGTATTCAATCGAAAGATCCTACTATCGCGGAGTTACTTAAAAATCACGGCTATGTGTCTGGTCAGTTTGGAAAAAACCACCTTGGTGACCAAGATGAGCACCTACCAACTAACCATGGGTTTGATGAGTTCTTTGGTAACCTATACCATTTAAACGCGGAAGAAGAGCCTGAGTCTGAGTTTTATCCAAAAGATCCAGAGTTTCGTAAAAAATTCGGACCTCGAGGCGTGTTGAAGGCGACTGCGGATGGCAAAATCGAGGACACAGGTCCCCTTACTCGTAAGCGTATGGAAAACGTAGACCGAGAGTTCATGGATGCTAGCTTGGCATTTATGGAAAAAGCAGTAAAAGAAGACAAACCATTCTTTATTTGGCATAACTCAACCCGTATGCACGTCTGGACACATTTGAGTGAAGAATATCAAGGGAAGTCAGGTTACGGCTTATACGCCGATGGCATGATGGACCTAGATGATCAAGTAGGTGTGATGCTTGATAAACTTGAAGAGCTAGGCGTAGCAGATAACACCATTGTTGTTTTTAGTACCGATAATGGCGCTGAGAAATTTACCTGGCCAGATGGTGGTACTACACCGTTCAAGGGCGAAAAAGGTACGACTTGGGAAGGCGGATTCCGCGTTCCGATGATGGTACGCTGGCCTGGAAACATTAAACCAGGAACGGTTATCAACGATATCTTTTCACAAGAAGACTGGATGCCAACTCTACTCGCAGCTGTGGGCGAACCAGATGTGAAAGAAAAACTATTGAAGGGTCATAAAGCAGCGGGCAAAACCTTTAAAGCACATTTAGATGGCTACAACCAACTTGATCTGCTGACTGGTAAAGCTGATGAAGGCGCACGCAAAGAAATCTTTTACTTCGATGCTGGTGGTAATTTAAACGCCGTTCGTTATAAAGACTGGAAGATCCACTTCAGTAATATGGAGGGTGCCATTAATGAGGCATACCGCAAAACACCTAGTTGGCCCTTGATTGTAAACCTTCGTATGGATCCATTTGAGGTCGGTCCAGATGCAGCACTTTACGTCAGACATTTTTACGCTGATCAAATGTGGATGTTCGTTCCTGCTCAAGCTATCGTGCGTAAGTTCCTAGAGACATTTAAGGAGTTCCCTGCAACGAAAGGTAGCTCGTTAAGTATTGAAAAAGTGGTAGAAACAATGACACAGCAACCTAGAAACTAGACCCTAGGTATCGAAGCTACTGTGGAATTAACTAAGGCCTCAATTGTGAGGCCTTTTATTTCGTTGCAATTGTTTGGTTGCAGCAATTTATGGTCAAACAAAGATTATCATTTAGTGCTCTCTTTAAACACTTGATTCCAATCTTGTTTCATATCGACAAATAGCCAACCTTGCTCTTCACCTACTTTAAACGATTTATCTAACTTACCAACATGAGAATCTTTATCATACGCCCATTCGCGCTTGTCATCCGTGTGATGGATAATCGCAGAAAATCTTGGACCTGAACCTGCTTTCGTCCACTCTAACATCTGTAAATCACCATCAGAATTACCAAACGCCATGACCGGACGTTTGCCAATGAAGTTTTGGATCGTCACAGGCTTTACTGCTTTGTCATTGACAAAGTCTATTTCCGGCATACGTTGGATGGTAGGTTTTCCATCAACACTTTGATATTCCGCCTTTAACGTCGTTCCCACGATGTTTTGCGTTGGAATGCCGTATACTTCCGGCGCCCAAACGCGCATAAATTCAATTCCGCCTCCAGAAACGATGTAGGTCTGATAGTCGTTAGCTCTTAAATAGTCGAGCAGTTCGAGCATAGGTTGATAGACCATTTCAGTGTATGGTCTACCCGTTGTTGGATGGACAGCCGTTTTCAACCATTCCTTAACTTCTTGATGAAACTGTTCAGTAGACATTCCAGAATGGGTTGCCATAACAAGCTTCATTACACCTTCGAGTCCTTGTTTACCAATCCCCTCCATGTCACCTTTTAATGCGGAAGCAAAGGGTTCGGTTGTCTTCCAATCAGGATGCTCAGAGGCCATTTCTTTTACTCTATCGATCGCAAAAAACAACTGTAGATAAACAGGCTTTTCTGCCCAAAGTGTTCCATCATTATCAAACGTCGCGATTCGTTGGCTTTCAGGCACATAGGAATCCGAACCTTGGGTCGTTGTTTTCGTAACAAACGCCATAATAGCTTGCTTAGCGTCAGTGTTGTTCCATGACGGAAGTGGATCTTGCATATCAGCAGCAACAGAGTAACTAGACAGAGCAAAACCTGTTGCTAAGACAATCGCCTTTAACTTTATAGCCATCTTAATTCCTTATATTGAGGTGCTAGGTGCGAATCCAATCAAAAGTATAGTTCAATTGAAACAGGCGCATATTGAACTGAAATATGCAACGGCCACCAAAAAGTGACAATGTCACTAATCTAGTCCACTATTTTATTAAAATAGAAACATGGAATTTAACGATTAGAGTTTAAATTCATTGGCTTCAACTGATGTAGGGGCACTTTTACGTCCCTTTTTCTGATTGAGCTCTTCAATAACATAGTCGGGAGCGACCTTCGTTAGCTCTGTTAAACAGTCATCCGTTTTAGGGTTGCCGTATCTAACATAGATGTCACACACGGCATACAATTGTTCTGGAGCACCGGATATCAAATACGCTTGCTCAAAAGCGTTGACAGACTTCTTCAAGTCTAACTCTTCTTGCAGAACACCATTTAAGTACCAAAAGTAACTGTTCGTCTTTGCCATCGTCGCAGCTTTGTCTATTTCAAACGCCGCTTCTTTCTTTTTGTCTAATCTAACCAAAGCGAGAGATTTAGAATAATGCAGCGAGGCATCTTCTGAATTTAGCTTGATACCCTCGTCAAGCACGTTGATAGCTTTTTTGTCTAGCTGTTGCGTTCGGAAGTTGTCTGCGTAGCTTAACCAAACTTGAGGGTTGTTTGGCTCAAGCTTAGTTAACTCTGGGTATATCAGCGCCGCTTTATCCCAATCACGATGCCAACGGTAAACGTCTGCAAGTAATAACTTGGAAACATTATCGTTCTTACTGGACAAGTGTGCTGTCAGCTCTGAAACAGGCCCCTCAAGTGACTGCTGTTGCTCCGAACTCAAATTGGCGTAATCTCGAACGAGGTTAATCGCTGCTGTAATTCGCACCATGGCGGCGTCATCACTCAATAATGGTGAAATCAAACGCCAACGGTGCTCAATCATATATGGCTGTGCTCCCACGATCGCAGCTTCGCGAATACCTGCATCTTCATCCTGCAACCCACGCGCAACTGCAACCAATGCATTTTGGCTTGGATAGTTGGCTAACTCACGTAAAGCATCAATACGTTTTTCTGAAGACAACTTTTTATTTTGCGAATCATAAGACAGCTTTTCGACTCGTTGCGCCGGTGTCATTTGAGCTTCTCGTGGAGTGACAACCGCTGTCGGCGATACCTGGTCAGGGTCTAGCAATGTTGTTTCTTGTGCCACTGCTGTTTGACTCGCAGCAATGCCGATCGAGATCACGAGTAATGATTTAGAGAGCAGCTTAATTTTTTGCATTCAATAACCTATATTCTTTCATTTCCGGGCCTGTAGCAGGCGTAGTGACTATCTTAAAACTTCGCTTCAAACACAGACTGTGTTTGAGTAGCTTGCTGGCGTAGAATCTGGTCACTGTATTTACCGTGAACCACTGGGTTACCTGTCGCTCGTAAGACGTACGCCATCGACTGATCAACATGGGCAAAAAACTTCTTCCAACCCGCGCAGAGATAATTAAGACCAGGCTCACCTTGCCTAGTACGGATAAAACGGTTTTTGGGACATTCTCCAAAACATGCAAATTGATAATCACATTGAAGGCACTGTTGGGGCAGCGTACGACTTTTAGCAAACCCAAATTTCTGCTGCTCAGAGCTATAAGCGAGCGTATCGAGCTTTTCGTGATGAATGTTTCCAACCTTATATTCTGGGTACACGTAATGATCACACGCAAACACATCACCATTAGGCTCCATTGCTAAGCCTTTCCCGCAGATTTCACCTAACGTACACAGTGGGTTTTTTCTGCCCATCCAGGTTTCGATACTGGCTTCAAAGTACTGCACAAACACGTTGCCGATATCGTGTAAAACCCATTCATTGAAAATCGCGATCAGAAAATTTCCCCATGCTTCATCCGCAACGCAAAAAGGCTCAACAACGGCATCTTTATGACCTGGGATCAACCGTTTATCTCCTTGCTTTAGTTGCTCGTTTGGCTCCCAAGTTTGAGGGGCGGTTGTTCTGAATGTTTTCTGCTCAACTATTGGAATAAACTGCATTTGAGGGGAGCGTACTTCATCTCGCAAGAATCGGTACACTTCAAGTGGGTTACGGCCGGTCAAGTTGTTAACACAAGTGAGCGTAGCAAACTTTACTTCGTGCTTATGTAATAATTCAACCGCATTCATAACTTGCCGGAATGTGTCTCTACCAGCTCGGTTTGTTCGGTAAGCGTTGTGCATCATTTCTGGGCCATCAATGCTTAAACCGACGAGAAAGTTGTTCGCCTTTAAAAACTCACACCATTCATCGTTAAGCAGTGTGCCATTAGTCTGGAGATCATTGGAGATCGTAATGCCATCGGGACGGTATTTATTCTGTAGCTCAACAATTGTCTTGAAATAATCCAAACCTAGCATTGTCGGCTCACCACCCTGCCAAGAGAAAATGATTTCAGGTGTATTCTGTCCCGCTATATATTGACGGATATAGGTCTCGAGCGTTTCCTCATCCATGACTGGTGAGCAGCCTGGCTTGTACTCAAGTAAATCTTGTTTGCTTAGGTAGTAACAATAGGTGCAATCGATATTGCACACTGCACCGATAGGTTTCGCCATGACATGTAATCGCTTGGATGCTTTTCCATTGAACTGCGGACCTTGAGTTATGTGCATTCATCACCTTCTTAGTTGCTAGCCTGCGCCCAACGGCGTTAAGACTAATCATTAAGTTAATCGCCTAGTGTGATGATAATGTTCAATTATTCGTGGCGCTTGTTATAGTGTGTATAACTGTTTTTCATAGACTTGCCTGATAAAATTTTTTGATCATAAATGTTGATGGAGCTCCCCTATGAAGCATTCCAAAAGTAATACTCTTTACCTTGGTGCCACTATTTCGATTTCGCTAATTATGACTGGATGTGCAACAACACAACCTAGCCCTCTTGCTCAAAAAATCGATCAAGATATGGTTCTTATTGAAGGTGGACCATTTACGATGGGCTCGGATAATCCATCAGCAAATAAATCCGAGCACCCGGCTCGCACCGTTCGCGTGGATGATTTCTATTTGGCAAAATTTGAGGTAACCCAAGAGTTATTCGAATCGGTTACAGGCTCTTCTCTGAGTTATTTTAGAAACCCAAATACGCCCGTGAATAACATTAGCTGGCAACAAGCCAATTATTTTATAAAGAAATTGAATGAAAAAACGGGAGAGCACTATCGTTTACCCACCGAAGCAGAATGGGAGTTTGCAGCGAAAGGGGGGAATCTAAGTCAAGGATTCACTTACGCGGGGTCTGATGATATTAACGACGTTGCCTGGTATGCCAGTAACTCAAACAATAAGGCACACAAGGTAGGTCAGAAAAAACCGAATGAGCTTGGCTTATACGATATGACGGGTAATGTTGGTGAGTTTGTTATTGATGCGTTTGATGAAGGCTATTACAAATCAGCACCAAGTGATAATCCGGTAAACGCAAAAGATGAAAAAGAAAGCCTTGCACACAAGTCTGTACGAGGTGGTAGCTTTGCCTATAATGCTGACGAATCCGAAAACTATCGTCGCGATTTTGCTAGCCAGTCAGTCATCATGTCCGACATGGGGCTGAGATTAGCGAAAGACGCTGATTAAACTAAGTAAGAAAAAAGTGGAGCGATAAAAGCTCCACTTTTGGTAATTAGCTCCTATTGACCCCAACAATAGAGGCTTTAAGCTGATCAATAGCTTGCTTAGGTGCATAGTGACTAAGCTCTTGTATGCACCTATCGAAAGCAAAAGCGACAGCACCTTTTTTATGATTTCTCGCTAGAACCTCGCATTGAGCAAACAAGTGTTGTGGATTGCCACCGACTTCAAATGCTGTATGCAACGCTTTACTGGCTTCTAGAACATCGCTTTTTTCTAGAGCTAGACCGTACACGTACCAATAATGAGCATTAGTTTCACCAATTTCTGCGGCGCGTCTAAGTAGCTTTTTCGCATCATCAGCTTTGCCTTGACGCAACAAAGAAAGACCTGCGCTGTATGGTAACGTGCTGGATTTAGGTTGAGCTTTCATCCCTTGTTGTAGCACCGTGAGCGCAGCTTCTTCTTTACCTAGGTGACGATACAAATCTGCTAGGTTAACGTAGCTATTTTCGAAATAGGGTTCGATGCTGATCGCTTGTTTATACAGCTCGGCCGCTTTGTCGATTTCACCTAAGCTGCGGTACACATTCGCCAAATTGGTTCTTCCGAAACCACGATCGGCATTAAACTCTTGAATTTCCATGTACTCTTCTAAAGGCGATTTAATGATATCTTTTTGTAAAGGGGTCATTTGTGCGTAGTTCGCTACCAGCACCGAGGCAGCTTCCGCTCTCACTGAAAGCACCGGGTCACCAAGCAATGGCTCTAGAATCCGCCACCGATCATGAAATTCATAACCAGACGAGCCTGAAATTGCCCCTAATCGAACCATTTCATTCTCATTCTTAACGGCCCTAGCCAAAGATACTGTTGTATTTTGGTCAGTATTGCCCCCCATTCTCTCCAGGGCTGAAGCACGAATAATGTCTTTTAACGACGAATCCTGAGCAGAGTATGCCAACGCATTTGCTGCTCCTTGATGACCAATTGAATCCGCATAAAATGCGACAGCAAAATGTTGCTGATTACGATACTTCGAATTCGGGTACCATTTTGCTATCTGTTCATCGGCCCATTGATTGCTTTTATCTTCATGGCATGACATGCAAACATTGGGCGTTCCAATATGTTTGCTCAAATCCGGTCGTGGAATATGCCAACTGTGGTCTCTACGAGGATCGACTTGCATGTAAGTCGTTTCTGGCATGTGACAAGTCGTACATTGCGATGCTTCAGATCCAGCCTTATGAAAGGTATGCTTTTCAGGTGTATATTCCGATGCAATATGGCATTGCGAACATACTGCCTCTTCTGGGATCGTCAATTCTGCCGTGTGTGGATCATGACAATTAGTGCACGTGACCCCCTTCTCCGCCATTTCAGATTGAAGAAACGAACCATAAACATAATCTTCGTCGTAAATCTGTCCATCATGATAGTAGAGTTCAGGTGTTATAAGACTTAAGCGATATTTATCAAAAAAGGAACCTTTAACATGATCACCTGTTTCATTTAACTGGGTTCGGCGACTATGGCATTGAGCGCATGTTTGCACTTGATTGGTTGCTTCAATTGATTTCGGCTGTAACGTACTATGGCCTTCCTCAAACACCCAATCCGACACTGCTTTAGACAAATTTCGATCAAAGCCATAATGGCTGTCATGCTCAAAAGACGTGCCAGCATTTTTGTATTTCTTGGCCAGTTCTATGTGCTGACTAGCGGGACCATGGCATGCTTCGCATCCCACATTAATCTCTGACCATGAGCTGTTGTAAGTGTTTTTGTCTACGTCGTAATTCTTCTTTAGGTTCGTTGAATGGCAATCAGCACACATGAAGTTCCAATTTTGCCCGGTATTGGTCCAATAGAATTCATCCGTTGTTGTCGTTTCTGGATAAAGATGAAACCAACGCTGTCCCCCTTCAACTTTAGCTCTTGTGTCCCAAGCAAAAGGAATAAGCTGCACGCGTCCATCTTCAAACTCGACCATGTACTGCTGTAATGGCTCCCAGCCAAATGTATAGCTGATCTTATAGTCATGCCATTGCCCGTCAGCACCTTGAATATTGACCCAAAATTCGTCGCCTTTTTTAAAAAAACGATTAGGCATTCCTTTGTGCGTTACAACATGGTTATCAAAATCACCACGTACAGAGGTTGTACTTGCATGCTTCATGGCCATATCGTGATGTGACCCTTTCCAGGCCGCTACCTCGTTTTGGTGGCAATCTATACAAGCTTGTGTGCCAGCATATTCCGGATTTAAGCCTGAAGGAATATTTGGTTTCTCTATTAATAACTCTTGAGAAAAAGCCATAAAACTGACAACAACGTTGACCAGCAATAAAATGCGAATCCGGCCTGCCCACTGACTCATAGATATCCTTATATTTATAATGTACAACCTAAATCAATATAGACACTAAATCACTGGTTATACAAATAATTACAAGCAATACATAACGACTTTAGTATTGCTTTAGGACCGTAAAACAAGCTAGCATCCTATTGTTTTTCATTTCCATCCCCTCTTCTACTACGCAATAAAAATAAGGCTCTTAAGTGATCTAAATCTACTTTACGAATCTCTACAAACTAACAGGACAACCCTATTTCTTCTTAATTAACAAATGGTTACTACCTAGCAATAACTTATGGTTATATCGAGTATAAGAGGATTTTTTCTATATACATCATTAACTTATGCAGCAACTAAGCATAAGGCTCACTTGTGCTTATCTTTACTCTCAACAATCTGGAGTTTTTATGGCAAATCAATTGAGCAAAATCGCTGTAGGCGCAGGACTGTTAGCGGCGTCCAGTGCTGCTATGGCAGCCGACAAACCGAATATTCTGGCAATTTTTGGTGACGATATCGGCTACTGGAATATCAGCGCATACAACCAAGGTATGATGAGTTACAAAACGCCAAACATCGACCGTATCGCGAATGAAGGTGCGTTGTTCACAGATCACTACGGACAACAGTCTTGTACTGCTGGTCGCGCTGCCTTTATTACGGGTGAAGAGCCATTTCGTACGGGTTTGTTAACAATTGGTATGCCAGGATCTGACCACGGCATACCTGATTGGGCGCCAACCATTGCAGACCTGTTAAAAGAACAAGGTTACATGACGGGTCAATTTGGTAAAAACCATTTAGGTGACCAAGATAAGCACTTACCGACAAAACACGGCTTTGACGAATTCTTCGGTAACTTATACCACCTAAACGCAGAAGAAGAGCCTGAAACTTATTACTACCCTAAAGACCCAGAGTTTCGTAAAAACTATGGCCCTCGTGGTGTCATTAAGTCTTATGCCGACGGTAAGATTGAAGACACTGGCCCGATGACACGAAAACGTATGGAGCACGCAGATGAAGAGTTCCTAGAGAGCTCTTTGGCATTTATGGAAAAAGCAGTTAAGGCGGATAAACCCTTCTTTATTTGGCATAACGCCACTCGTATGCACGTTTGGACTCGCTTGCAGGAAAAATACCAAGGTAAATCAGGTGTAAGCATTTATGCCGATGGTATGCTGGAACATGATGATCATGTAGGTGTTTTACTCGACAAGCTGGATGAGCTAGGTGTTGCAGACAACACTATCGTTATCTACTCAACGGACAACGGCGCAGAAACCATGACTTGGCCAGATGGTGGCGCAACACCATTCCATGGTGAAAAAGGTACAACTTGGGAAGGCGGTATGCGTGTTCCTCAACTGGTTCGTTGGCCAGGCGTCATTAAGCCAGGAACCAAGATCAATGAAATGATGGCACACCAAGACTGGTTGCCTACATTATTGGCAGCTGCTGGCGTACCTGATGTAAAAGAAAAACTGGCAGAAGGCTACAAAGCAAATGGCAAAGAGTGGCGTGTACATTTAGATGGTTATAACTTCATGCCATACTTTGAAGGTAAGGAAGAAAAAGGCCCTCGTGAGTCGCTGCTTTACTTTACGTCTAATGGTGAATTAAACGCTGTCCGCTGGAATGACTGGAAACTTCACTTTGCAACGCTTGAAGGGAACCTAAGTAACGCAGTTCGTTTTGCTCCGAACTGGCCTAAAATCATCCACCTACGCGCTGACCCATTCGAAAAAGGCCCAAGCGAATCACAAATGTACTTGCGTTGGATGGCTGACAACATGTGGCTATTTGTACCTGTTCAAGACGTTGTGGGAGAGTTCTTTAAAACACTTCCAGAATACCCAATGCAACGTGGCACAGCGATGAACCCTGCTTCACTAAACTACGACTCTCTAAAAATGCAAGAGAAGCTGCAGCAACTAGACAAAGTTGAACAAGAAATCAGCAAGTTTAAGTAAACTAAGTTAACGTTAGTTAATCAGTAACATTAAGCCAGCAGACCATTCTGCTGGCTTATGTGTATCGCCACATAGGAACTTACTTAAATCGTCTGTTTAGACTATGCAAAAGTACAAACTGAAAAACAAAAAAGGAGAGCTAACCTGCTCTCCTTTGTATTTTAACCGTGGATAAACTAAGCCACATTAACCGATTTAGCTAAACTGCTACTTTGGAAAAACTCATCATGCAATGCGCAAATCGCGTGCTGGTATTCCTTATCACCGACAACAAATTGAACATTTACATTTCTCAATGATGAGTGCAGTGCAACTGGCGTAACGCCATTATTCATCAATGCAAGCACACCTTTCGCCAACGTCTTGTTGGTATCAATTTGAGAACCGATGGCTGAGATAAGCGCGACCATACGACCTTTAATCGAGGCATTCGGATAACGTTTCTCGGCTTTATACAATACTTTGTTTAAGCTATCTGTACTGCCACCTAGATAGTAAGTAATAGAGTTAGCGTTCATCTCTTTACCAACCAAACTTACACGAGCATCGGAGATGATTTCCATCAATTCGTAACTAACGTTATCGGCTTTTCCTACCATTGCTTGGTCAAACAAATGCAGTGCAAATACTTTCTCTTTACCTGCGATGATCTCGACTTTGTCTTCTTCTGGGCGGTAGCTTGAAGAGATCAAAGTACCTTCGTGTTCAGGTTCGAATGTATTTTTAATCTGTAGCTCAATACCACTTTCACGCAAACCCGCAGCGGCATTTGGGTGAATCGCTTCCATGCCAAGGTTGGCAAGTTGGTCTGCTACGTCATAGTTTGTACTACCAATTGGTAATACTTTTTCAGGGCCAACAACGCGTGGGTCCGCTGAGCTCAAGTGGTACTCTTTGTGAATTACTGCTAAATCCGCTTTTGTTATTGCTGCAATTCGGCTAAATGTCATCTCACTATAACCCCGGTCATAAGTGTGCATTAGGCCCTCTTTACAGTAAGCATAACCTGTCACGATTGGCAGTTCTTTTGATACATCGATATCAGCAAACGCGTCACTGATCGACTCATCAAGGCTTCTTGGCGCTTGATTATCCCAACCAGACAGGTCAACGAACTTAGCGTTAATACCCATATTTTTTAGTTTTAGTGCTGTGTTGTAAGCACTATGTGCCTCACCGATAGACGAGAGAAACTCTCGAATTTGAGGCAAGTACTGGCGCAACGAAAATTGACCGTACTGACAGGTTTCTAAAATATTCGCGATACAGTTTTTCGCTTCAGCAATGCGGGAGCGAATGAATTTATCCGCACGGATACGATTCATTGGGTCCGCAAAAATATTTTCATTGGTCAGCAACATACGGCTTTCAACGTACGCTAACGCTTCTTCCCATTTGTCGTCGCGTTTCGCGATAAGCTGATAAACGCCTGGTTTACTGGTTTTTTTACACTCGAGCAGCGCATCGGTCATGCCACCGTATGCAGATACGACAAAAATACGATTGTATGGTGTTTTGGGACGAAGAATAATATTGTCGAGAACAGCATCAAATGCTGTCATTGATGTACCGCCGATTTTTTCTACGGTAAATGTCATGATAAGCCTTTTTTGATTGGTAACTTTAAAAAGAAAAAAGAAGAGATAGTAAAGTGTGGGGTGGCAAAGCACCCCACCATCATCTTTTAGTCAACGAGAGGATAAACACCGTTTTCATCGTGCACTTCAGCGCCAGTAATCGGTGGGTTAAACACACACGCCATTACCATTTCTTTATTCTTATAAGCTCTCAAGTAGTGCTCATCGTGTTTATCAAGGATGTATAATGTACCTGGTTTGATTGGGTACGTTTCTCCACCTACAACTTCAATCTCACCTTCACCACTCATACAAAACACCGATTCAAGGTGGTTTTGATAGTGAATATGAGTTTCTGTATCTTCATAAATCGTTGTGACGTGGAAAGAGAAACCCATGTTGTCGTCTTTCAACAACATGCGGACACTTTCCCAGTTATCTGAAACAACACGTCGTTCGCTGTTGCGGCATTCATCTAGAGTTCTGACGATCATAATTAAAATCCTTATTAAGATGCTTGTTTGAAATGTTTCGCAGCGATAGTCTCTACTGCATTTTCAAAGATGCTTAGTCCTTGATCTAGCTCTGATTCGCTGATGGTTAGTGGACAGAAGAACTTCACAACTTCATCGTCTGGACCCGCTGTCTCTATCACCATTCCATTCTCGAAACAGTTTTTCGCGATTTCAGATGCCATGTCACCATTGATACATTCAATACCAACCATCATGCCGCGGCCTTTTTTCTGCACAAACATTTGTGGAAAGCGACGAACACAACGGTCAATAACAGCACTTACCTTGTCTGAACACTGCTTGATGTGTGTTTCAAAATCATCGTTTGCCCAGTAAATTTCTAGTGCTTTTGCAGCGGTAATAAAGGCGTGATTATTGCCACGGAACGTACCGTTATGCTCGCCTGGCTTCCACTGGTCAAGCTCAGGCTTAAGTAATACGACAGCCATCGGCAAACCGTAACCACCGATCGACTTCGATAGCGTCACGATATCCGGTTGGATACCAGACGGCTCGAAACTAAAGAAAGTACCGGTACGTCCACAACCTGCTTGAATGTCATCGACAATCACAAGAATGTCATTGGCTTTACAGATTTTGCTCAAACGTTGTAACCACTCGTTTGAAGCAGCATTTAAACCACCTTCACCCTGCACAGTTTCAAGAAGTACAGCGGCTGGTTTATCCATACCTGCAGAGTTATCATTTAGCATGGTTTCGAACAGCGCGAGACCATCTACGCCAGCGTAACCTTCAAATGGAATACGAGTGACGTTACTTAGACTAGAACCATTACCTTGTCTGTGATGCTGGTTACCCGTTGCAGCCAGTGCGCCAGCAGTACAACCATGGAAGCCGTTAGTAAACGCAACGACGCTGTCGCGGCCTTTTACTTTTTTAGCCAGCTTCAATGCCGCCTCAACAGCGTTAGTACCTGTTGGGCCCGTAAACTGAACCTTGTAATCCAAGTTTCTTGGTTTAAGGATGTAAGTATCCAACGCTTCCAGAAACGATGCTTTCGCTTCTGAGTGCATATCCAAACCGTGAGTAATACCGTCCATTTCAATGTACTCAAGCAACGCTTGTTTTAGTACTGGATTGTTATGGCCGTAATTTAGAGATCCCGCTCCAGCAAGGAAGTCTAAGTATCGTTCACCTTGTTCTGTTTCTAGCCAGCAGCCTTTCGCTTTACGAAAAACGACCGGGAAATTGTTTGAATATGAGCGTACGTTGGATTCCTGCTTTTTGAAAATATCCATGATGAGACCGTTTTTAATTCCTATTGTTTGAGGATTATTTGAGAGGAATGCGATACAAATATTCTGTATCGTGTTTGCCTTTAAAGTGGGCTTCTTCATCCAAAAATGTGCTTACTTGGCCAGAATTGCCGTTAATCGCATCTAACTTTTTGAACAGTGCCCAAGAGGCTTTATTATCTTCCGTGATGGTAGTTTCTACCGATTTAACACCGCCTAATTCCTCTCGGGTGAGAAGTTCTTTCAACATGCGGAATGCTAAACCATGACCTCTAAAGCGAGGTGAGACTGCAACTTGCCAGACAAATAAAACGTCTTGCTCGTCTGGTTTCTGATAACCGGAAATGAAACCTGCGATTTCGCCTTTTTGCTCAACCAAAATACTGGTTTTGCTGAAATGCGTAGACTGTAGGAAATTGCAATAAGATGAGTTCATGTCCAATGGAGGACAGTCTGCAATCAAGCTGTAAATGTCGTCACCATCAGAGATTTTAGGCTCACGAAAAATCCATTTTTTACTTGAGTCTTCTCCAATCTCTGGATAAAGGACCCAAGGTGCTGATGTGATCATGTGAAAATACATATCCTTTGAGGTCTAATTAAATTTCCTTTTTATTATGGGCATCCCTCGCGACTAAAAATCAAATAATCCGCCTTTTTATCGGTATTTTTGTGATATGGATCACAAAAATAAACCTATTAACCAAAAGTTAAAATAGTTCGAGGTCTAATTTATTAAATAGTCACCTAAATGCACAGTACAAAAAACAACCAGAATAAGACCATTTTCCATGCTGTTCATTTCTCAGAGAAAAATAGAAATCCAAAAAAAAGCGGCATGCTTTCGCATACCGCTTTTATCAATAATTTAACTGCTGATACTAGTTATTTTGATTTCTTAGAAACCGCCTTTGGACGAGGTTCATCCATCAAACCTTTTATCAAAGATACCGTTGCAACAAGCAAAACAATAGTAAATGGTAAACCAGTCGTCACCGCCATTGCTTGAGCAGCAGCTAGACCACCACCCAACATCAATGCAATCGCAACCAAACCTTCAAACGTACACCAGAACACGCGTTGTGGCGTTGGTGCATCGACCTTACCGCCCGCAGCAATAGTATCAATAACCAGTGATCCTGAGTCAGAAGAGGTAATGAAGAACACCACGACTAAGATAATGCCGACAAAAGATGTTATCTCAGCCAATGGCATAACATCTAACATGGCAAAAAGTTTTAAAGGCAGTTCTGCGTTAAACACCGCCTCATAGCCATCATTAACGTATTGGCTAATTGCGTTACCGCCAAAAGCCGTCATCCATAACACACAAACTGAAGATGGGATAAGAATAACGCAAATAATAAACTCACGAACCGAACGACCGCGAGACACACGTGCGATGAACATACCCACAAATGGTGACCAAGAAATCCACCACGCCCAGTAAAACGCCGTCCAGCCTTGAGAGTAATTCACATCCTCTCGTCCAAATGGCATAGATAAGGCAGGGATATTAGCCACATAGGAAACGATGTTCTCGAAGAAACCAGTTAAAATCGCAATCGTCGGGCCAACAACAATAACAAATAGCAATAGCAGTGCTGCAAGACCCATATTGATTTCAGATAAGATCTTCACGCCCTTATCGAGTCCAGCCACAACAGAGATTAAAGCGAGCGCAGTAATACCAATAATCAATATAACCTGCGTCGTATTGGTCATTGGGACATCAAACAGGAAGTTCAAACCCGTTGCGGCTTGAGATGCACCGTAGCCTAGCGATGTTGCTAAACCAAAAACCGTCGCTACCACTGCAAGAATATCGATAATATGACCAGTCCAACCCCATACACGCTCACCAAACAAAGGGTAAAAAATTGAGCGCATGGTGAGTGGCAAACCTTTGTTAAATGAAAAGATAGCCAGCCCAAGAGCCAAGAGCGCGTATATTGACCACGGATGAAGTGCCCAGTGGTAAATCGTCGCAGCCATCCCTAATGCCGAAGCTGCAGTTGCATCGCCCTCTGCACCACCTAGCGGTGCCCAGTCAGTACGTACACCATTCTCAACGCTCACGCCACCAATCGCAGAACTAAAATGGGACATCGGTTCTGATACACCGAAGAACACGAGACCAATGCCCATACCTGCAGCAAATAGCATTGCCAACCATCCGGCATAGGAGTAATCCGGTGTTGCTTCAGTACCACCGATTCGCACACGGCCCAATGGTGTGAAGATCAATCCGACACAGACAATGACAAAAATATTACCTGAAGCGAGAAAAAACCAGTCTAAATTGTGCAACAAACCCGCTCGTAGGTCTGCAAAAAACGGCTCTACCTGTTCTCGGAATAATAGTGTTATCACAACAAACATGACGATTGCTAAGCCAGAAATTGCAAAAACACGGTTGTGAATATCAAGGCCAAATGGGCCTACCTTTAGCGCAACGTTATCCTGACCAATTTGATAGTCAGTATCTATTGCGTTTACTTTTCCATCGGGGCGTTGAATGCCACCGTTATTATCGGTGCTCACGGATAATCTCCTTAAAAATACGTGACCAAGTTTAAATTACTTTCGTCGGAGTTCGAGTAATGAAACGTCTTCATCACTACCAAGCACATGTTCATAAAACATTGTTCTTATAAGCGGTTACTCAATCCGCCATCATAATCTTAAAGCCCCCTATCTCTCATTGCATTTTATTGTTTTCACCATAAATAACGCCTATTGCCAAACCGAAGATATTGGCATGTTTCGATTAAAGTGATACTGCAGTTGTGCTTGAAACAGCTCCGCAGTTGCTAACGCATCCGTCAGGGCATGGTGAGGTTGATAAGCAGGGAGGCCATATCTTTCACGAGCGTGCCCTAATCGTACAGAACCGGGTTTCTTGCCTTTCAACTTATTGATAAAACCTCTGCATTCACGGCGTTGTATCGCATACTCAATATCTAACGTATCAACGACAGGAAACTGTATCCCCTCTCCGATGCTATTTAGCAAGGCGTTATTAAAGAACTGCCTTTCAATGTTCTTATAGTGAACAAGTACCACTTTGCCTGACAACGCATCCAATATTTCACCCAAGATCTGAGACAGCTGCGGCGCGTTTTTTACCTCTGAGTCAGTGATACCGTGAATAATGACAGACTCGTGGTTTAACTCTCTGTTTGGGTTAACGACCCAATGAGCAGAGCCATTACATTGAACACGATCAATAGTAAACGGCACAAGTCCGATCGTGAGAATGACATCCTCTTCCGAGTTCAATCCTGTTGTCTCAAAGTCTACCGAGACAAATGGCACTTGTTCAATTGGTGTTTCCCCATTAACCATCGGTGTCGAATAATAGCGTTTGAGCCTCTCGTCTTTCGCTTCTTTAGCGAGTTGTTTGAACAACATTGACCACTCTGGCGTCTGGGATGTATCCAACAACGGTTGTTCTTTTTCTACATTTTTTGAGAACCACATTATTTGCTACTTCTCTGGTATCGAAACTTAATGAAGTTCTGAGCGTTACTTAGAATTTGAAATGCTGCTTTTAAGTTTCGACGTTCAAATTCAGACATGTTCTCCGGCTCAATATTGTTGTCTGGCTCTTCTCCATTTTCTATATCAAGGGCTTGGTGACGAATTCGAACCATGTAGATTAGCTCCATCGCATCCCTTAAATCCAAACCTCGACCTTTCGGTAAAATGCCAGCATCATTAATGTCATCTAAACGGTCGAAAGAGTTTTGCGATCGGGAACCGATTGCCAGAGAATGCACCCGTATTAAATCGGCCAACGGAGCCGTCCCCCTTCGCTTCAAGTTAATCGAGTTGCGATGACGACCATCTTTCTCCATCACAAAGTCTTTGAAAAAGCCCAGTGGAGGCGTCCTACGTATTGCGTTATACGCCATACAAGCAAGAAAGCGGTTATTTCTTTTCGCTCGTCTCACAATAAAGCTGCTTAATTGCTCCGCCCATTTCACTCGCCCATGCACACCGAGGAGATCAAAAAAGATATTACTATTTAACAATCTCTCAGGGGTTGGATTGTCTATCCAGTTTCCAAAGCATTCTTCCCATTCTGCACGAGTTTTTCGCCATTCTGGGTTGGTAGCCATAATGTCTCCAGTACAATAAGCATAGCCGCATGCCGCTAAACCATCACAAACAAATTTAGCAAACTTTTCAAAGTACTCTCCGTGAATCTCAACGTCATAACTGTTATCGAGAATAAGCGCGTTATCTTGATCCGTTACAATTAGCTGCTCATCCCTCGCCATTGAACCCATTGCGACTAAACAATAAGGAATGGGCGCTGGGCCGAACTCTTGCTCAGCTAATTCAGCGAGGCGTTGTTTGAAACTACTGCCTATAACCGACATGGCTCGACCAATCATGTGCGCGTTGGCATCTTCATTGACCATTCTTACGAAACAGTCTTTTACTTGTTCAGAAACCTGCTTGAGATCCTCGACACTGGTTTGCTGAAAAATAGAGCTCACTAGCAATAGGCTGTTCTGAGATTCGTAACGAACGATGTCCGTCATGCCAATAATTCCTATCGGCTTTTTATCTTTTAAAATTGGTAAATGATGCACGTTGTAACGCAACATGGTTAACATGGCCTCAAACACATAGGCGTTATAATCCAATGAAACCACGTCATAACTCATGACCTCACTCACTGGAATATTGGTATCAATACCTTGAGCTAGTACGCGAATGCAAAGATCGCGATCAGTCAATATTCCAAGCAGCTGCTCATCATCTTCTTCTGTGAGCTCCTCTGTCGGGCGAATAATGAGCAGAGAGGTGACATTTTCCTCTGCCATTAGTATCGCAGCTTCCTGAATTGAAGCCGTTGCCTCCAGAGTTACTGGATCTCTTGCTAAGATTTTACGTGCCTTAGCGGTGGTAAAGTCATTGCTTTCGGAGCGGCTAGATATTGCGCTTCGCAAACGCGCGCTATCTTCCAGTTCCATGTAGTCCGCAAAGTTTTCAAACTCATCACAAAGTTCATTGAAGATGTTTTCCGGAATACAGTAAACGAGAGTGTCTTCTATCGCTTTGGCTGGCATACGTACGCGGTTGTTCATCAACAACCCCATCTGACCAAACAGTCCACCAGCATCAATCCTGTTGTAAAGTTCACCTTTACGTCGATAAATCTCTACCGCCCCACTTCTCACCATATACAAGTCGCGGATCGTATCTCCGAAGTTAAGAATTTTTGTTCCTTGCCGAAAGTATGCAACCTCGGCATTGAGAGCAATTTTTCTAAGCTGCTCTTCAGGTAGGTCATCAAAAGGTGGGTACTGGCTAATGAAATTGAGCACTTCTAACTGTTCGGCTTCCATTTTTTATTCCATACGTTGCCTAAACTACAGCGATAAATATCACCCTGAGTGAAATCAAGCAATAAATAAATCTAAGGATAACAGTACCTAACCGATTTCACAGGACCAAGCCTTAACCAAAAATTAGAGCTCTAACCTTTTTATATGTAGAGTTCTAAGCTATCACAGCTTATATCTATGCAAGCGAGTTGAGTTGAAATGTACAAAAAAATTCAAAATAAATTCAACCCTACGTCAGGGCAACGTTATGGCGGATAAAAACACATCACAAGCAATTGTTTTAAATATAAAAAATAAGAATTGAACATACCTTGCTCAACGAATTCTCTATGCACGGCAGAACTAGTTAACCAACCCCCTTTCGTTGAAAGTTGAACTAAAATTAATTAGAGTACAAATCGTTAAACAGTTATAAACACACGAAAAAGGACAGATAACATGGATCCCATACTGGAAGTTAAGGGACTGTATAAAGTGTTTGGAGAAGACCCAGAGAGAGCCTTCTCGCTTATCGACAAAGGCGTCGATAAAGACGGTATTTTTGAACAGACAGGTTTAACAGTCGGCGTAAACGATGTATCTCTCACCATAAATGAAGGGGAAATTTTCGTAATCATGGGCCTTTCTGGCTCCGGGAAATCCACCCTTGTTCGACTTCTTAACCGGCTCATTGAGCCAACTAAAGGTAGTGTTTATCTCAAAGGAAGAGATATCGCCCACATCTCCGAGAATGAACTTCGAGAAGTTCGTCGTAATAATATCTCAATGGTGTTTCAAAGTTTCGCACTCATGCCACACATGACGGTGATTGAAAATGCCGCCTTTGGTTTAGAACTTGCCGGCATCGATGTTAATGAGCGTCAGAAAAGTGCCCTTTCCGCCTTAGAAAGAGTGGGTTTAGACCCTTATGCAGAATCTTTCCCTGACGAATTATCCGGTGGTATGAAACAGCGCGTTGGTTTAGCGAGAGCGTTAGCCTGTGATCCTGACATCCTATTAATGGACGAGGCGTTTTCCGCTTTAGACCCATTGATCCGTTCTGAGATGCAAGATGAGCTTATTCGTCTACAGAACGATGACAAACGCACAATTGTCTTCATTTCTCATGATTTGGATGAAGCAATGCGCATTGGCGACCGTATCGCCATCATGCAAAACGGTGAGGTTGTTCAGGTTGGTACACCTGATGAAATATTACACAGTCCAGCAAATGATTATGTCGAAGCGTTTTTCCGCGGCGTAAACATCGCAAGTGTCTTGACAGCAAAAGATATCGCGCGCAAGAAGCCAGCGGCTGTTTTTAAGAAATCGGAAAATGACGGTCCAGGCTCTGCGATGCAGATTCTGATGGATCACGACCGTGATTACGGTATTGTCGTCGATAAATCTAGCCGATATTCCGGCATCGTATCTCTTGATTCACTACGTTTGGCTCATAAAGAAAACCGTTCGTTAGCCAGTGCTCAATTACCGGATGAAGTTACTCTTCAGCCTGATCAGTCAATTAATGACATTTTGGGTCTGGTTGCTGGTGTTCCTTATGCCGTGCCTGTCGTAGATGAGAAAGGAACTTACTTTGGTGTCGTGACTAAATCACGTCTTCTACAAACACTAGATAAGGATTAACACGATGTCTTCAGAGCAAACTAACAATGATCCCTGGTCAAATACTGCTCCTGCGCAAGATGATCCTTGGTCGCAAGGTACAGAGGCCGCGCCAAGTAATGATTGGCTCAACTCAGAAACTGTCGAGCAAGCACCATTCGATATTATGAACCCATTCCAAGATGCGGTTTTACCCCTCGATAGCTGGGTAGAGTCCGGTTTGAACTGGCTGGTGGAACATGGTCGACCTGTTTTCCAAGCAATACGAGTTCCAATCGACTTTATTCTAACGTCGTTTGAAACTGCTTTGGTGTCTACACCTGCGCCTATAATGGTACTCATTTTATTTTTGCTAGCGTGGCAGTTTTCCAATGTAAAACTTGGTTTTTCTACTCTTGTATCCCTTGTTTTCATCGGCCTAATTGGTGCGTGGTCACAAGCGATGACAACGCTAGCACTGGTGTTAACCGCCGTTTTCTTCTGTTTGCTTATAGGGCTACCAATGGGGATATGGTTGGCAAGGAGCCAAACCGCTGCCAAATTTGTTAGGCCAATATTAGATGCAATGCAAACGACTCCCGCGTTCGTTTACCTTGTGCCAATTGTTATGTTGTTTGGTATTGGTAACGTTCCTGGCGTAGTAGTAACGATCATTTTCGCCCTGCCTCCCGTTGTGCGCCTGACTATTTTGGGTATTCAGCAAGTACCTGAAGAGCTTATCGAAGCTGGCCACTCTTTCGGGGCAAACAAAAAACAGATGCTTTATCGCATCCAGTTACCGTTGGCGTTACCAACCATCATGGCAGGTGTAAACCAAACCTTAATGCTGTCACTTTCTATGGTAGTGATTGCTTCAATGATTGCTGTTGGCGGCTTAGGCCAAATGGTACTTCGTGGTATTGGCCGACTTGATATGGGTCTTGCTGCCGTTGGTGGCTTAGGCATCGTTATTCTTGCGATTTTGTTAGACCGTATCACCCAGGTGTTAGGGGTTAATGCGGGCAACACTAAACTTCGCTGGTATCACACAGGTCCTGTTTCATACCTATTAAAACTGAAAACAAAGACGAACCAAGACGATCTAAAACTTAGGAGAAACATCAATGAATAATTCATGGAAGAAAGCGCTCTCTGTTGGAGCTCTAAGTACTATCGCATTTTCAACTTATGGTGTGGCAAGTGAACTACCGGGTGAAGGTGTCACTGTTCAGCCTGTTCAATCAACCGTTGCAGAAGAAACATTTCAAACGTTGATCGTAAACCGCGCACTTGAAGAGCTTGGTTACGATGTTAAACCGACCAAAGAAGTGGACTACAACGTAGGCTACACCTCTATTGCTAAAGGTGATGCTACTTTCTTAGCGGTTGGTTGGTTCCCTCTTCACGCCGATAAGTACACGATGTCTGGCGGTGATGATAAGTTCTTCCGTAAAGGCCAATACGTAAGTGGTGCTGCGCAAGGTTATTTGATCGATAAGAAAACCGCGGAAAAATATAACATCACGAACATTGGTCAGTTAAAAGATCCAAAATTGGCGAAGCTATTCGATGCAAACGGCGATGGCAAAGCGGACTTAACTGGCTGCAACCCAGGTTGGGGTTGTGAAATGGTTGTTGAACATCAGTTGGATGCTTTCAAACTTCGTGACACAGTAACACACAACCAAGGTAACTACGCGGCGATTATCGCTGATACAATCTCACGTTACAAAAAAGGCGATCCGATTCTTTACTACACTTGGACACCGTACTGGGTAAGTGGCGTTTTAGTTCCAGGGAAAGATGTTGTGTGGTTAGAAGTGCCATTCTCTTCACTTCCTGGTGAGCGTAAGGACATTGATACGACACTAGAGAACGGGAAGAACTACGGCTTCGAGATGAACTCTATGCGCATCGTTGCCAATAAAGAGTTTACAGAAAACAACCCTGCTGCTGCAAAGCTGTTTGAAATCATCAAACTAAATATCAATGATGTTAGTGCTCAGAATATGATGATGAGCCAAGGTAAGAACAGCTCAGCGGACATCGAGTCTCATGTAAATGGCTGGATCAAAGCGAACCAGAAAAAGTTCGACGCATGGGTCGAAGAAGCGAAGAAAGCCGCAATGTAATCATGCCTTTATCAATCTCTAGAGCCAGTTGGTGTTATCAACTGGCTCTTTTTTTACACAAACGCCCCTCCCCCTTACATAGACATACCAACACTTACACTACTCGACCATAAACCCACATTATAATTCACGTTTATTTCACGCTTGCTTTGCTAAAAACAACACAACATAACAATTAAGCTATTCGAATAAATATGAAAAACTTATCAAAGAGCTCTGTGTGGGGGCCTTTGCAGCCAATTGCTGCCTTTTCTTTGTTTTCGCTTCTATTTCTGTCTATCTCAAGAGTTTTGCTAGCTTTTTGGCAGATTGACCGTATTGACTCTCTAAACGACTTAATTTACATCCTAGGTCAAGGTTTGCGCGTAGATATTGCAACGCTTTGCTGGTTATTTATTCTTCCAGCACTGTTTTCAACCTTCATGCCATTAACCGGTAAGATGGGAGAGTGTTGGAAGCGAATATTACGCATATGGATGGTTTTAGGGCTTTGGGTGCTTGTATACATGGAGCTAGCAACAGCGCCATTCATTCAGGAATACGACCTACGTCCAAACCGCCTGTTTGTGGAATACTTAATCTACCCAAAAGAAGTCTTGAGTATGCTCTGGACTGGCTACAAATTAGAACTGTTTATTGGTGCGTTAGGTACAGTTTTAACCATCACTTTAGGTTGGAAGTGGAGTAAGAAACTGACCGATAAGGCGCAGCAGGTCAACTGGAAATGGCGACCACTATTGGCACTTTTCGTTGTTCTTTTTGGGGTTGCAGGTGCTCGATCATCTTTAGGGCACCGCCCGCTAAATCCTGCTATGGTCGCCTTTTCTAACGATCCACTGCTTAACGACTTAGCACTGAACTCATCTTACTCATTGTTGTTTGCGGTTAATAGCATGAAGTCAGAAAAGAGCGCGGAGCAGTTCTACGGAAAAATGGACACTCAAAAGATGTTGGAATTAGTTCGCACTTCATCAACAAAGTCCGACTTCACCCCTTCATTACTCCCAACCATGAACAGTAACCCCGCGACTTACCAAGGTAAACATAAAAACTTAGTGATTTTGCTACAAGAAAGCTTAGGCGCCCAATTTGTCGGTGCTTTGGGTGGTTTCCCTCTAACACCAAACCTTGATGAACTCATGAAGGAAGGT
Organism: Vibrio sp. 2CM40D; assembly: GCF_023161825.1. Classification (NCBI taxonomy): domain Bacteria; kingdom Pseudomonadati; phylum Pseudomonadota; class Gammaproteobacteria; order Vibrionales; family Vibrionaceae; genus Vibrio; species Vibrio sp. 2CM40D. The sequence continues at coordinate 544,617 of NZ_JALNTL010000004.1, read as the reverse complement.
TGGCAGTTCACACAAATGTACGCCACTGGTACTCGTTCTGTTCGTGGAATTGAAGCCGTAACCACGGGCTTTCCTCCATCTCCATCTCGCGCGGTAGTGAAGCTGAGTAAAAGCCAAACGGGTTTCTTTACCATCGCGGACTTACTGAAAGCTCAAGGCTATCACACGCAATTTATTTACGGCGGTGAAGCCAACTTTGACAACATGAAAACTTTCTTCTTTGGTAACGGTTTTGATCAAATAGTAGAAGAAGATGATTATAACAACCCAAGCTTTGTTGGCTCTTGGGGTGTTAGTGATGAAGATCTATATAACAAAGCAAACGAAGAGTTTGAACGCCTTTCAAAAAGCGACAAACCTTTCTTTAGCTTAGTTTTTACGTCAAGTAATCATAGCCCTTATGAGTATCCGAAAGGCAAAATTGAGCCATACGATTCAGAATATATGACGCGTAACAACGCCGTAAAATATTCCGATTACGCTTTGGGCACTTTCTTTGAAAAGGCGAAAAAGTCATCTTATTGGGATGATACCATTTTCATTGTAATTGCAGATCATGATGCACGTGTTTCTGGCGCTAACCTTGTTCCGGTTAAGCACTTTCACATTCCAGCATTGATCCTTGGTAAAGGCATTCAACCACGTAAAGATGACCGCATAGCAAACAACATAGACATGCCGCCTACACTGTTATCTCTGATTGGGGTAGATGCTAAAACACCGATGATTGGTCGTGATTTAACGAAGCCACTGGCTCGCGAAGATGAACGCGCAATGATGCAATACGACAAAAACTTTGGTTATTTAACGCGCGACAATCTCGTTGTGCTTTCCCCTGGTGAAAAGGTATCGACCCTGGCGTACGACTTTAAAGACCAAACCATGGAGCCGCTAGAGGTGGACGAGTCTATTGTCGAGCGTGCAAAAGCAAACGCATTATTTGCATCTAAAGCGTATCAAAACAACTGGTATTCCTCCAAACACACTCATTAATACCAATGATTGCGCTGATAAAAAGGAGCTAAACGGCTCCTTTTTCTTATTCTTTCACTTACCTTCGAGAATGTTCTACTGACAACTCCTGTCGTTCCTTTCCGTTAGATTGCCCCTACTACTTCTAATTGATTAAGGAACAAACCATGCTGACTATCAATTCATTCGTTCTCTACGTTGAGGACATCCACATAAGCCAAGTTTTTTATTCGAAACTGTTCGAACGCAAAGTCACGCAGTTGTCTCCAACCTTTGCCGCTATTCCAATGACCGAAGGCTTAACGTTGACACTCAAGCAAAGAGATAATCTTTCACCCCACAGCGGAATTAGAGGTGGTGGCACCGAGCTGTCTTTATCAGTGCCCAACAGGCATACGTTAGAGCGCATTTACAAGCGCTGGAAAGACCTAGGTGTTGAGTTTGTTCAACCACCAGCGACATCAGTGTATGGGTTAAATTTTATGGCTATCGATCCAGATAAGCATCGCATTCGTGTTTTCATAAATGAATAAAAATGCGTTAAAAATGCTTTTTACCCATTCCCAATGTGACTTCAATAAATTAGACTCAAGGAAACATTAAAAGCGGCGTAGTAATAAGAAGGAATGCCCATGAGCTCAAGTATGATCCTTAGCGAATCCCTAATCGAGAGCGGAAGAGATATCCCCCTCAAAGAACTGCTTTATGCAAAGCGCGTGCTGGATAACTACATGGCAGTAGCCAAAGAAAGTAGCCCGCTTGAGCTATTAACTGAGATGAAATCGGCAGCAAAGCAAGTAGAATACTTTACAACGACGAGTAACCCGTGTGAGGCTCGTAATGTCATCAGTCAGATGATTGATAAAATCGACACCGCGGAATCTTTTGCTTCGTTCAAAGCATTAGCAGGTAAGCCATCTCAAGCACTCAATGAACTAATTGAAGATCGAGCTCAGCTGATTAAACACGAACGAGAGCTCCTGCTCGCCTCAGGCTATGACGCCTCACGAATCTAATATACGCGACAGGCTAAAAGTCATAGCTAACAACGAAAAAGGAGCTCTTAAAGAGCTCCTTTTGCTTTTCAAAAATCGGATACAAAAGACTTAAAGGCCGATATCTTCCGTTATTGCTTTGATTTGTTTGAGGTCCATTTTATAGACTTCAATCATTTGATCGACCTGACTTAGTCGTGAATTAGCTTCATCATGTTTATCACACGCGTCCGACTTCACGTCCCAAGATTTGCCTTCTAAAAATACGTCACACTCTTTCTTGAGTTTCTCAATCTTAGGTAATAATTTCGACCGTTCTTTCTCGAGAGACTCTAATTCTTGCGAAATTTTTAGCTCTTTCTGGAATACTTCGCGGGACCGCTCAAACATAGTCGCTTGCATATCCGCTTGACGACTCAACTTCTCATTTTCTGACTTCGTCGTGTTGATCTTATCTGCCTGCTGCTTCAATTGAGACTCTAGTGACAAGTTGACCTTCTCGACCTCAGTCAATTGCTTTTGCAACTTCTTAAGTGCTTTCTGATGAGCTTCATCTTTCGCGGCGAGTAACTCACTAACTTGGTTTTGTATTTCTTGGTCGATCGCCTCTTCACGCACTTTTACTTGAGATGCCAACTGGGTTTTATCTTGCGTTAGTGCTTGATACTTTTCTTCTAATACGTGGTAAGTCGATTCCCACTTGTTCGCAGTGACAACCGATCCAACAAGGCCACCAAATGCCAAGCCTAACACCGCAGCGATTGCGATATAGATATGCGTACGTTTGTCACGCTCTTCAATGACAACTACGTCGTCTTGCTCTTCCATTTTGTTCTGAGAACTCACCGTATACTACTCCAAGGACTCTTTTACTTTGCTAGCGGATCAATTCCGCAAACATAATTGATGCTGTATAAATCAGAAATGCGCCAATTAATGTTATAACGGTCGCTTTTTGGACTTTTTCATTGGTTCGATAACGAAACAGCACAAATGCTACTGCAATCAACACCGCAATGGCTAATAATCTGGTCATACCGCCTCCTTGTCCACTCATGAAAAACTGCCTAGGTCCGTAGACTGTTTCACAAAGGTTCATTGTAACCCATTTATACGTACCATAAGGTCAACTTAGCGTAGATTTTAAAATAAGTGCTCCGATTTTAATCAATTTTGTGTCCTTAATTGAATAACTTATGTCGTAACAATCGAAACACATTTATCGTTCTGAAGTGTTTTTGGGTTCCATTCCCTAACCCAATAAATTTTATTTATGCCGTGACTCGCACAAAAAGATTGGCAAACATACCTTCATGAAAATAGATGAGGTTATTTCATTGAAAATAAATTGACATAGGGTGTTGAAATGGACCAAAAACATGATAGAGTTCACACGTTAATGATGACCAGCATCATTAACTAACCTTTACTCATTTAATTGAGTAATTGTTCCGATGAAGACTGCAGGAGAGTGGTTATTAATCAAATTTTAACATTTGATTAGCATAACTCGCCGAAGAATTAACTATTTCAGGTGCTACCTAGGTAGCGGGGACTGTAGTTGGAGGAACCTCTGGAGAGAACCGTTAAATCGGTCGCCGAAGGAGCAAGTCTTGCACTCACGCAAGGTGAAACTCTCAGGCAAAAGGACAGAGGAGTGGAAAGTTACAACCTAACTATTTTGCTTGGCCTTCCCGCCTACAACCAATAGCTTAGTTCTTTTAGAGATCGTTGATCTCGTCCTTTCCCTCTTCTCCTTATTAGTTGTTTTATTAAGGGGAAATCATGAACAACCTACAATCTTTACTACAAACCATCGATAATTTTGTCTGGGGTCCACCGCTGCTTATTTTGCTAGTAGGTACAGGTGTTTACTTCACTTTTAGCCTTGGTTTGATCCAGTTTAAACACCTCCCAACAGCGCTAGCGATGGTATTCAGTAAAGATAAGTCATCTAATACTCAAGGTGACGTTTCTAGCTTTGCAGCTCTTTGTACTGCGCTCTCAGCAACAATTGGTACTGGTAACATTGTTGGTGTTGCCACAGCAATCAAACTCGGTGGACCAGGCGCTCTATTCTGGATGTGGCTCGCTGCCCTTTTCGGAATGGCGACTAAATACGCCGAATGTTTGTTGGCGGTTAAGTACCGAAGAGTCGATGATAAAGGCCAAATGATTGGTGGCCCAATGTATTACTTGCAATACGGTGTTGGCTCAAAAGCTCTCGCGATCATGTTTGCAGTGTTTGCTTTGGGTGTTGCTTGTTTTGGTATCGGTACGTTTCCACAAGTAAACGCGATTCTGGATGCAAGTGAGATATCTCTTGGTGTTAACCGTGAGCTATCTGCCTTCGTACTAACTCTTTTGGTTGCTTTCGTAACTTTGGGTGGCATCAAATCCATTGCTAACGTTGCAGGAAAAGTGGTTCCTACCATGGCTGTATTTTATGTGTTGGCGTGTTTAAGCGTGATCATCATGAATGCAGACCAATTGTTCAATGCCGTTGAATTAGTGCTGGTTTCAGCCTTTACATCAACAGCAGCGACTGGTGGTTTTCTAGGTGCAAGCATCATGTTGGCAATCCAATCAGGTATCGCTCGCGGTGTGTTCTCAAATGAATCAGGTTTGGGTAGCGCGCCTATGGCAGCAGCAGCAGCGAAGACAGACTCTTGTGTTAAACAAGGCCTAATTTCAATGACGGGTACCTTTTTCGATACCATCATTATTTGTACCATGACAGGCCTTGCTCTAATCCTGACCGGTGCATGGCAAAGTGACCTTGCTGGTGCCGCGATGACGACTCATGCTTTTGCGGTGGGTTTAAATGCAGATACATTTGGCCCTATGCTCGTCTCAATCGGTTTGATGTTCTTCGCTTTTACCACCATTCTTGGTTGGAACTACTACGGTGAGCGTTGCGTTGTGTTCCTGTTCGGAACTAAAGCTGTGCTTCCATACAAACTGATTTTCGTTGGCTTGGTGGCATCTGGTGCATTCCTTCACCTCGATATGATTTGGCTACTGGCTGATATCGTAAACGGTCTGATGGCAATTCCTAACCTGATTGGTTTGATCGCACTGCGTCACGTCGTACTGGCAGAAACCAAACTGTTCTTTAGCTCAACATCGCAATCAGGTGAAGCAGTGAAAGCTTAGTGAAACGACAGCTGTTCGGTCACAAACTACCAGTAACGGAGAGCAAAGCACATTAGAAATGGTAAAAACATAAAGCCCGCTATTATTTAGCGGGCTTTATTTATCTTCGGTTAAATGGTTAATCTCTCAACCATTGATGCTCAACGTTTTCTCCACGTTCTTCAAAAAACTTCGCATTTTTTTGCTTGAATTGATCCGCTTTCAACTCTGATAGCGGCCAGTCTAAAAATGCTTCTGTTACAAACGAGTCGCCGACACCAACCTCAATCGATTCCAGATGTTTCCCGATGTAGCGATAAAAGTAGCCTTGCCCAAACGCATCGCACACCATAGGTACATGCCTGACACGTTGATGATTGACAGAGACCGAAGCCCAAGTCGTCGTTTTAGGTTCACAGGTTTGCTCTTTTACAACGTCGACCTCAAATTTATTGTCCATAGTTGTCGAAACAAAAACGACAATAGCGTCATGCAAATACACACGCCTGAGCAATAACTGTTTAGTGTCTTGAGTTCGCGTTTGTTGTATTCCATTAGCAAAAGGTTCGAAGTAGCCCCAGTGCCAAGACCAGATCATGCCGCGTTGCGCAAACTGTACTTGTGGCCACGTATGCCAAGCAACAGCGGCACCTATCCCCACAATAAATACAGCGAGTAGTATCAACAATCGATAAATATTACGCATTAAACGGGTTTTTCAATTAATAACTTCACACCAAGTGCGACTAATACTGCGCCCGTCGCGCCTTCCATCCACTTCATAAAGCTTGCATTCTTTAGTAGATTTTTAGCCGAGTTAAGCGCGCCAGCTAAACCACACTGCCAAACCATCGCAATAGCAAAGTGTACAGATGCCATCATCATTGATTGAAGCAAGGGTGAACCTTCTGGATTCACAAACTGTGGCAAGAAAGCCAAATAGAAGACCGCCGTTTTCGGGTTCAAGACGTTAGAAAGAAAGCCCTCTCTAAAAGAGCGCTTACCATTAAACACTTCGTGAATCTGCTCGGTCACGGTCAATCCATCTTTCGACGACATTAGCGCTTTTAAACTGCTCAAACCAAGCCAGATAAGATAAGCTGCGCCAATCATTTTTACGATTTGGAACAACTCTGCTGATTGCGCAAGAATCGCCGAGATACCAACCGCAGAAAAAAAAGCATGTACGAATAAGCCAAAGCAAATCCCTAGACTGGTTGTACATCCATCTTTTAGGCCCGATCGGCTAGTGTTACGGATAACAAGTGCAGTATCTAAACCTGGCGTTAACGTTAAAATCGTAATGGCAATAATAAATGCCTCGAAATTCAAAATATCCATATTATCGTGATAATTAATTGTCAATCCTTCATCAATACCGCCAATCCACAAGATTCGCAAGCTTCTTTTTTAAGAGAGCTATACAACTGGGTGAGTTTATGGACAATGGGTTGGAGTTAATTGTTAATTATTAGTAAATTAACGCAGGTTGCTTAGTGCAACACCATATGAAGGACCCGTTATCGGGTGTTTAGGGAAAGAACAAAAGAATAAGAGTAGTCACATGAACGCATTTACAAAACTCGTTGAACATTCCAAAAAAGTGGCAAATTTTGAGCATCTATCAGCCATCATAGATTGGGATCAAGCGGCGGTCATGCCACCTGGTGGCGCTGAAGCACGCTCGAATGCCACGGCAGAGCTCGATGTACATATCCATTCTTTAATGACTCAACCGCACTTGGGAGAGCTTTTCGCTCAGGCAGAAGAAGAGACGCTGTCTACAAAAGAAAAATCTATCCTAAGAGAAATGAAGCGTGGGTGGCAGCAAGCTAACTTACTACCAGAATCATTAGTTCAAGCTCAATCTCTTGCTGGCTCCAAATGTGAACATGCATGGCGTACGCAACGTGGAGAAAATGACTGGGCTGGTTTTGAAAAGAACTGGGCTGAAGTCGTAAAGCTATCGCAGGAAGAAGCGCAAATTAGAGCCGAAGCAAATGGCACGACTCCTTATGATGCCATGCTCGATGTTTATGAACCTGGCACAACGTCTGCGTCGTTAGACATTCTTTTTGCTGACGTGAAAACCTGGCTTCCTACTTTGATCGATGAAGCGCTTGAAAAACAACAATCAGACAACATCTTATTGCCAACTGCACACTACCCTGCGGAAAAGCAAAAAGCGCTCGGTTTGGAAGTCATGAAGCTACTTCAATTCGATTTTGAACACGGTCGACTTGATGAGAGTACCCACCCATTTTGTGGCGGTGTACCGACAGATGTGCGTATTACGACACGTTATAATGAAAACGAGTTTGTCCAATCATTGATGGGGATTGTCCACGAAACTGGCCATGCTCGATACGAGCAAGGGCTACCAAAAGATTTATCAGGAACACCCGCGGGAGAAGCTCGCTCTATGGGTATTCATGAATCACAATCACTCTTCTTTGAAATGCAAATAGGACGAAGCAGCGCGTTTATCGATCACCTCGCTCGACTGGCTTCTAACCATTTTTCTGGTAGTGAATTCGAAAAAGACAATTTAGCCAAAATTTACACTCGCGTAGAAAAAGGCTTTATTCGCGTAGATGCTGACGAACTAACATATCCTGCTCACGTTATTCTTCGATATGAAATTGAGCGAGATCTCATGAACGGCGTCATCAAACATACAGATGTACCAGAACTCTGGAACGAAAAGATGAAAGCGTACTTGGGGCTATCAACCGAAGGAAACTTCAAAAATGGCTGTATGCAAGATATCCATTGGACAGACGGAAGTTTTGGCTATTTCCCGTCCTACACGCTCGGTGCGATGTACGCTGCACAATTTATGGCAGCGATGAAACAAACCGTCGATGTAGATGCGGTTATTCGTTCTGGCGACTTAGCTCCGATATTCAATTGGCTCTCGGAAAACATCTGGAGTAAAGGTAGCTTATTCACCACTGATGAGTTGGTAAAACAAGCCACGGGTGAAACACTGAATGCTAAACACTTTCAAGCTCACCTAAAAGATCGCTACTTATAAAGCGAAAAGAATAGAAAGTAAAAGCCCAAGGTTCGTACGTTCCTTGGGCTTTTTTTAGGCTCTCTATGTGTTATGCCAAGCTAGGGATGAGCCTAGGCTTGTACAAACAGTCCTCACCCTCTGGTCTAGTTTTAAACCGACGATGAAGCCACATATACTGGCTCGGACTTGCCATGATTGATGTTTCAACTATTTGATTCACGAATGCGGCGGCGCGTTGATGATCCTCTTTCGGGAAACCTTCGACGGGCGCACTAATGGTTAGGGTATAGTGTCCGTCTTTTCCTCTTACCATCGTAAAAGGCACAATGGCGCAATCTGTAGAATCAACCAACAAACTTGTGCCTGTCGTAGTACAAGCATTTTTAACGGCAAATAACGGTGCAAATGTCGAGCGTCGGTTACCATAATCGTGGTCCGGTGCATACCAAACCCGCTCACCCGTTTTAAGTGCTTCAAGCATGGCTTTGACGTTTTTACGATCAATCAGTGTACGATTAGAGCGAGAGCGTCCCTTATACTGAAAATAATCAAAGCACGGATTATTGTTTGGGCGATAAACACCGGTTCCAGACTTTTTAATGCCAAAAGCTCGAGCACCTAACTCTAGATTCATTGAGTGTACGGCCAACATTAATGCACCTTTGCCTGACTTCTCTAAAGCCTCTAGATGCTCCATGCCTTTTATCGTGACGTGTTTGTTTACCCGTTTATCTGACCAAAACCATGCCATTGCGGTCTCAAAAAGTGCGATGCCAGTATTGTCGATGTTGTCTTTTAGAATTGCTTCGCGTTGGCATTCTTCCATATGAGGGAAGCAAAGCTCAAGATTGCGTCTGATCGTAACTTGACGTTTTCTCATGAGTCGCATAGCTAAACGACCAATGTTGCGTCCCAAAGCTAGTTGAACTTTAAAAGGAAGGAGGCTAAGTAAGTACATCACGCTAATGATAATTAACGTTCCCCAGTAACGAGGCAAAAGAAATTCGGCCTTGAATGCAGGCTTTTTGTATTTGTTCATGTAAGTATTGTCAGATGTGCCCATCTATAAGTGATAAAAACAATGATAATGGACTGCACTTTTATCATTGATAACGCTAATAACATAAATTAAAGCGCGCGGATTCTATGGTTCTTCGACACACTACACAATAAGAACTTTGCAGAAATATGTAGGGAATGAAAAAGCAGTAAAGATGAGTCGCCACGTTAACATCTATCGGAGTGATTTATCTACTGCCCTTTCCTAAAGTTTGAAGAAACATAACTTTGTATTTTCAATGCGCTAAATAATGCCTGTTTTTCAATCACATAATGCGACCGTGATGAATGCAACAATAAGACATCATATCAATACTCGCCATTAGCGATTGAATTTGCACTAAAAAGCCGCAGCAATTTCTCGCTGCGGCTTCTTATTCACTTAACAAGTAGAGTGGCGTTATTCGTACCCTACTGTTTTGGATAATAAATTTACGATCAACACACCAGCGATAATAAACCCAATACCAACTAGGGCTGGTAAGTCTAGACGCTGTCCGTAAACAAAGTAACCAACCGTCGCAACCAAAACGATCCCAGCACCACTCCATATGGCATAAACAACCCCGACAGGCATTGTTTGCACTGTGACGGAAAGCAAGAAGAAAGCGATGCCGTAACCAATCAAAACGACTGTGCTCGGCATTACTTTCGTAAATTGCTCTGTTTTGGGAATATAAGAAGTGGCAATCACTTCACATACAATCGCTATCGACAGCGCCAACATTGGTGGCATAGAGACAAGCATTTTGAACATAAGGCATTAACGCTCAACAGAAATGTAACCGACAACATGTCCGGATAATTAGGCCGCGCATTATACCCAACTCATCTCACGATGGAATACCACTAACGATGTTTACACACCATCACTTTCGCTTACTTTTTGATGACCAGGTGAAAGGCTGACGTTTTGGTGCTGACGAGAAATTTCAAAGTAGATATGCATATCAATCGGCTCAGGTGTATTGAGTAGCATCTTACCTACTTCACGTTGGAAATGACCATAATTACCTAGCTCATCCGTTAGTTCTAGGAGCTCGTAAGAGGCTTCATCGGCAAACATTCCATACGCATACTGATAATGACTCACATCCTTGCTCTTATCATAACCCAGCTTTTGAAGAACTTGATCAATCTCTTCCGGCGTATAAATGTCTTTATCACCAAACGAATGCAGTAGCACGCAAGGAACTTCTTGAGCGATGCTCTGAATCTTTGTCTTTCTCTTGAAAATACCGAACATAATGTCCTCCACTGACGATGTTTCCAAATATGCACATTAATGCAAAATGGTGAGCTGATTGTTTTTAGTATGGCTCATTAATTTGAGACTTCCTTACTACGAAGTCACCTTCACATATTAACGTGATCGCATAATTACCAGCAAATAGTACACACTGCGTTTCAAACCTATCTCATCAGAAACTCTGCTTTAGTCACAATTGTGTGACAACCCCGAGTACGGTTTACCATAATGTAAAGAGTAGATTGAAAAGTCGGATTTCGTATCGACATCTAAACTTAATTAAGTTAGCTTTAGAAGTATAGACGTCTAGATTGACTATACTTAGGGAGAGAAAGTCGTGCCAATTAGAATTCCAGATCAATTACCAGCTACCGATGTATTAAGGACAGAAAACATCTTCGTGATGAGTGAAACGCGTGCAGCGAGTCAGGAAATACGTCCTTTAAGAGTGCTGATCCTTAATCTGATGCCAAAAAAAATAGAGACTGAAACTCAGTTTCTGCGTCTACTCTCAAACAGCCCACTACAGGTTAACGTCGAATTACTGCGCATTGATAACCGCCCGAGTAAAAATACGCCAACTGAACATTTAGACACGTTTTATCGCCAATTTGAAATGGTGCGAGATAAAAACTTCGATGGCATGATCATTACTGGGGCTCCATTAGGTTTGGTGCAATTTGAAGATGTCATTTATTGGGATCATCTCAAAACCATCATGGAGTGGGCAAAAGATCATGTGACATCTACTCTTTATGTTTGCTGGGCTGCGCAAGCAGGGTTAAAGCTACTCTACGATCTACCTAAAAAAACGCGTAAAGAAAAACTTTCAGGCGTGTATCATCATCAAATCCATCATCAATTTCACCCTATCTTACGCGGATTTGATGACACGTTTTTGGCTCCTCACTCGCGTTACGCAGATTTTTCGCCTCACTTTCTAGAAGAGCATACTGACTTAGACATTTTAGCGACATCGGATGTCGCAGGTGTGTACTTAGCCACCACAAAAGACAAACGCAATGTCTTTGTCACAGGACACCCTGAGTATGATTCTCACACCTTACATAATGAATATATCCGAGATTTAAGCGAAGGTATGGAGCCCGCTATTCCTGTCAACTATTACCCAAACAACAACCCAGATAACCCACCAATTGCAAGCTGGAGAAGCCATGGACACCTCCTCTTTTTAAACTGGCTGAACTACTGTGTTTATCAGCAAACACCGTACGACCTCGATCACTTCAGTGAAGATGCTTTCACTAAAGACGATTAGCTTCAAAATAAGCAAACAAAGCACTCATCATTACCGAAATGTAATATGTGAACCAAGCCGCCATATGGCGGCTTTTTCATAACAGTTTGCAAACCTGATCGCATAGTGTTTTTTCCTCAATAGGCTTTTGCTAAGTAATTCATATCATGCAGAAAGATTCAGGGATGTAGGGATAAAGAATGAAAACAGCAAAGCTCGGTGCACTAATATTATTGTCTCAGTTTGCACTCGTGGGTTGCGTGACGGTGAAAGAAGATGGAAGCCCTGTCGTTAAAGCCGATCCTGTGGCAATGGCAGAATCACGTATCGCACTTGGCCTAGGTTATTTAGACGGCGGTAACATGATTCGCGCGCATGATAACTTACAACAAGCCTTAAACCACGCACCTCAATACTATCGCGCGCAATTATCTATGGCTCACTACTACGAAACGGTTGGTGAAGATATTAAAGCCGAACAGATGTATAAACGCTCTCTACGCCAACACACTAAAAACGGAAATGTGCTCAATAACTACGGTACTTTTCTTTGCAAGCGAGGTGACTTCGAAAAAGCCGATCAGATGTTTAATCGAGCCATTGAGCAGCCTTATTACTACCTTATTCCAGCGAGCTATGAGAATGCAGCTTTTTGTGCTCTAAAATCACAAGATAAAGACAAAGCGAGATACTACTTTACTAGAGCCATCGATCATGATCCCCATAGACCAAAATCGATTTTGCAACTCGCTAAAATAGAAATTGATAGCGGTGATTATACTGAAGCTAGAATTCGATTAATGAGATTCAATCAAATGTATGGCGTGAAGAAGCCCTCTTTGCAACTCATGATTCAACTTGAACGTGCAGCAGGCAATGAAGCTCTCGAGAAAAAGTATCAAAAACAATTGGAAAAATTTTCTTAGTACAAAATAGCGATACAGATGGCGCATTAGCTCACAGCCAATACAGCGCTTGACCAAGAATCCAGTGAATTCAGACTCACGGTGATACATTCATCCTGTACATAAACGTCAAATTCGGTACTATTTGAACGGAATAAGTGACCAAGTCACATTATAAAAAGTGCGCACACAACGAAATTTGTACATCATACTGTTTTTAAGATTGATTTCGGCACATTGATAAATACTAAATACTACTGACATGCACCAGAAGGAAGTTGAAGCCGGATGAAACCTGCCTGCACTCTGTTATTACTCACTTTGCTGAGTTCACCTTTTGTCGTCAGTGCACAAGAAAATATTGAGAAAACATTCACGTTTGGCATTGTGTCCAATAAAGCCCAAAGCAAAATCAAAAAAGCGACGCCCCTTACTCAGTATGTAACTGAAAATATGTCTGAATATGGTTACGCAAAAGGGGCAGTAAAGGTATTTAAAAATTATCGTCAGCTCGCGGTTGCGCTTGAAAATGGCACCGTTCAAATTGCAACGGCGACCCCCTTTAATGCGATGACCTTAGAAAAGGAGTCTAATAGCCAAGTTCTTGCTATACGATGGAAAAAAGGCCTGCAAAAATATCATACGGTGTTCTTTACTAATAAAGAGAGTGGCATTGAGTCATTTTCTGACCTGCGCGGAAAAACGCTTGTTTTCGAAAAGCGCACGTCTACCAGCAGCTATTACCTACCTGCGATTACATTGCTGAATCACGGAGAAAAACTGCAATACCTTCCCTCTCCTGATGACAAACCGGCCAAAGACAGTATTGGTTATTTATTCCTTGATGAGCAACTCGCTCAGTCAAATGAAATCAACCTATCTGTATGGGTATATAAACAGAGAGTTGCAGCAGGAGCATTCAGTAACTTCAACTGGAACAATCCCAAAGATTTGCCAGAGAACATGAAAGACAAACTAGCGATTTTTTCTCGTTCTGTTGAAATACCCAGGGATTTGATTCTCGCTTCTCCAAGCATGAGCCTAGAGCAACAGCGTAAAATCACGTCAGTACTGCTTGATATGGATACAACTCACGAAGGCTCTCTCGCACTTAAAAAGTTTCAGAACACCAAAAAATTCAGCGCGCTTACTCCAGAAATGCGAGCCTCCTTAAGTACAGTGCGCAAGTCAGTTCACTTATTACCGAAGGTGGATTGATGTTTCAAAAGCTCTCACTCGAAACCAAATACATTTGCTCGACAATGTTCGTTGTCTTGTTTGTTGTGGTGATAAATCTTGCGTTATACATGCACGGTTACGATGCGTATTCAAATAGCTTAACTCAACAAATCACGAACAACTCTCAAGAAAAAACAGAATCTTACGTTAAGCAAAAAGGGTTGGTTTATGCAGAGCTATTATCAAAACAGCTTTTTGATCCACTCTATACAGACAATATCAGTCAAGCGTATGAGCAAATTAAGGCAACATTGAGCCAGCCAGATGTCTCGAAAATACATGTTGTTGACAATGAAGGGCTAATCTTTCACGACGGCACTACTCAGCTAAGGATGTTTGCCCAACCTCATTACCGCTCTCCTTTTATTTTGAAAGCAATAGAAGAATCCAGAACTCTCGTTTCCTTTTCCAAGCATCAGTTGGAGATCGCAGCGCCGATTCAGCAATCAAACATAACTCTTGGGGCGGTATATCTTGAGCTTAACTTGATACATCTACTGGAAGAGAAAGAACAGAACATTGAACAAGTCCAAGCGATTACCTCAAACGATAAACAGAAGATGTTTAACTTGCTGCTAACGATCAGTGGGATATCCGTTCTATTCGGTAGCATCATCGCTTATGCTTTGGGGCGGTCGTTAACTAAGCCACTCAAGCAACTAAAAGATCAATTTTCAGAGTCAAATACCCAAGCGCTGCCAGTCACCGACATACAAAGCAAAGATGAAGTGGGAGAACTTATTTCGGCGTACAACAAAATGTCAAACAAAGTGAACCGATACACCAGCCGAGTTGAGTTCATGGCGTACCACGATATTCTGACTTCCCTGCCAAACCGAGAAAAGTTACTCATTGATATTCAAACGCAAATAACTGACCACAAATCCCCCTCACTCGCGGTTGTGTTTATTGACTTGGATGACTTTAAGCACATTAACGATAACTATGGACATAACATTGGGGATAAATTGCTAGGCCATCTTGCCTCAGAGCTTCAAGGCCGTTTGCCGAGTTATTTTAAGCCGCTTTACCGCCTTTCTACCATCGTAAGTCGAGTAGGTGCGGATGAATTTGTACTGGCCTTTCCGTGCTCGGACAATCATGAAGCTAGAGAAAAAGCGAACGATATTCATCGCCAACTACTCTCTCCCTTTAGTTTGGAAGAGAACGATATTCAAATTACGGCAAGCCTCGGAATTGCTGTGTATCCAGAATTTGGTTCAAACGCTGAGTCTCTTTTACAGCTTTCCTCTCTTGCGGCGCAGGAATCTAAAAGACGCGGTAAAGACATTATGACGATATACGATTCCACGTTTGATGAAACGATTAAACAACGTTTATACATAGAACGAGAACTGCGTCGTTCAGTACGTGACTTGTCTCAATTCGAGCTGTGGTATCAACCACAATTTGATCTAAAAACCTATCGCCTAATTGGGGTCGAAGCATTGGTTAGGTGGAATCATCCCGAGAAAGGCTATATCAGTCCAGAATCGTTTATCCCGATCGCAGAGCAAAGTGATTTAATATTGGAGCTTGGAGAACATATCATTGAGACGGCAATTGCTCAGCGGGCAATGTGGGCAGAACATTTCGGTACGGATTTTCACATCGCATTAAACTTGTCCCCAAGACAAATCTATCGCCAAGATTTAAGTCAATTATTTTCTAAGTATTTACGACGACATGATGTCGCCCCTCAAACCATTCATGTTGAAGTGACAGAGTCACTTTTTATTGATGATACAGAGAAAGCTCAATATGTGCTTAAAAAACTACAAAGTATCGGAGTGGAAGTTTGGCTAGATGACTTTGGTACGGGGTATTCAGCCCTTGCCTACCTACAACATATGGCTTTTGACGGGCTCAAGATTGATCGTTCATTTATCGCTCAAATCCGAAAAAGCGATCAAGACGATTCATTAGTTCGCGCGATTGTATCCATGGCTCACAACCTAAGAATGAAAGTAGTAGCCGAAGGCGTAGAAACTCAAACTCAACTCACACGAATGGAGTCTCTCCACTGTGACGTCGTACAAGGTTTTTTCTTAGGTAGACCTGTACCTGCCGAGGAATTGATTGCATTTGAATACCAACGAGGGAGTGGCGCTCAAAGCGTCAATCACTTTGCTTAGAACGCCGTTTTGTTAACTATTGCCGCTTAGCGCGTTAGTACTCGTAATGCAATATCGGTCACACTTCCCCCACCTCATTAATATGAATTTTCTCTTAAAATCTAACATCTGAGATAAATAAACTACACTTTTCATATCAACTTCTTGGATATGGAAATGCGCGTGGTAGGAATCTTTTCTTGGAACAACCTGTCGGTAAAACAAAAGCTATTTGGGTTGGTTTTGCTGCCAATTTTATTGTTGCTTGTCCTCGCGGGTAAACATGTACAAAGCCTTTCTATCCAGGCTCAGGAACTACAAAAAGCACAGTTATTCTCTGTCTACATAGACCGCGTATCTTCGCTTTATCACCTACCGAATAACCCTGATGTAATAGATAAGCAACTAAAAACTCAGCAGATATCTCAATTGTTACGCGACACTGCAGCACCAGTATTCGGTGAAAACGCTGAGATACTAAACCAGTTGACAAGCTTTGAGGAAGCAACCCTCTCGATGCTCTCTTCGCAAAATCAAGAAGAAAAGTTAGATGCGGCAGAGTGGCGCGCTGATACGTTCAAAGAAATCCTCATGAGCTTAGACAAAGTCTATTTTAGAAATGTGAGTTATGAAACAAACACTCACCTTTCTTCTTTGATGCAACTTGAATGGTTGATGTTTTGGTCCACTGAAGAGCATAGATTAAGCGAATATTTGATTCGATCTTCAGAGGAAAATAACGAGTATGACCTCACAACACAGGCTTCTATCCAATCTTTAATCCAGAACCAACAACTATTTCTAGAGCGTTTTGTGACGCTAAATGCCAATCAACAACAAGTAGATCTGCTCATTGAGACGTTTACGGGTGAAGTCTTTATCAAAAGCCAAGAGTTTCGTGCTTATTTATTGCAACCAGCTCAACTCAAATCATTAACCCCGGATGAGATTGATGCGGGGTTATCTGCACTCAACAAACGCTTATCGTTATTACAAAGTGTTGACGACAAAATGGAACAGCAGCTGAGTGATGATATATCAAAGACAATCAACACGACGACACAGCACCGCTTTACCTTTATCGCAATGATGAGCCTTTTAACGCTGTTGGTCGTAAGTTTAACGCTAAGATTGGTGCGAAAAGTTACTGGAAACTTGAATCTAGTCCTCAAATTTCTCAGTAACGAAAGCAATGAACAAAGTAACACTGAAAATTCACCTCTTGCTCAACTAATAAAGGGTAAAGACGAGCTGAGTAAGTTTGCTCGAGAGGTAAAAAAGCTTAGTGATGAGCGGATGTTGTCCAGACTAAAGCTCACACAAGCTAAAGAAGATGCAGAACAAGCAAAAGATGATGCAATTAAGGCGAGTAAAGCCAAAAGTAGCTTTTTGGCCAACATGTCCCACGAGATCCGCACGCCGCTAAATGGCGTTATTGGTATCTCTGAAGTCTTATCCGATACTTCCCTGACTGCCACACAACGCGATTACGTCGATACGATTGAAACCTCCTCCCAACTGCTTTTGAGTTTAATTAATGACGTTCTAGACTTCTCAAAAATTGAATCTGGGATGTTGCTCATTAGCCCACATTCAACTTGTGTTCGAGAGTCTATCTATGACATTGCTTCTATCATTTCACCGAAAGCAAAGGAAAAAGGCATCGATGTGCAAGTCAACATTAGCCGTAACACGCCTTACCACGTAATGTTGGATGACCATCGTATACGCCAAGTTGTCATGAACTTCATGTCTAACGCGGTAAAATTTACCGAACAAGGCAGTGTAGAGCTATCGGTCATCACCCGCGAAATAAAAAATGGTGAAGCGGTCATCGAGTTTTCCGTTAAAGATTCTGGGATTGGTATTGATGCCCAGCAGCAAAAGAAAATATTTGCTCCATTTGCCCAAGAGGATAACTCTACTACCCGACAATTTGGGGGAACTGGACTTGGGCTTGCCATTAGCACGCAATTAGTTGAGCTAATGGGTGGAGAAATTCAACTTGAATCCGAGAAAGGTAAAGGCAGTCGCTTCTTCTTTGAACTAACTGCTCCTGTTGTGACGCAAGAGTTTAACGCTTATCACGCTCTGAATCACAACGACATATGGATTGTATGCAGCAGTACTCAACTAGAACAAAAACTGCGTAACGAGTTAAGTTTTTTCAACATCAATATAACGCAGTCAGTAGATACCTTAAGTGCGTTGCCAACGTGGATTGATAACGAGCGCGTTATCGTTATTCATGTAGAAGGATCACCAAATGCAGCGGCGATGCATATCGATGAGATAGAAAGCCTTTGTAAACGAAACATTCGTGTCTGCCTCATCAAGCACCTTCATAGCCCACAATTCGACTTTAGAAGCAGTATCAGCGCCTTGGTCACTCAGCCACTACTAGGGCAGCGCTTAATTAAAGCACTTGAAAGTTGTGCGGCAAATTTCTCGCACGCACAACAAGAGAGCATTTCAGCGCAACATGTTAAATCTTTGCCGAAAATTTTGGTCGTTGATGACAATACGGTCAATCAAAAAATCGCGGGGCTACACGTCACAAAAGCTGGCTTCGACTTTGATGTCGCAGTAAACGGACAAGAAGCGGTTGAGAAATTTCAACAGAATCAATACAGCCTAATTTTAATGGACTGCATGATGCCCGTAATGGATGGATTTGAAGCCACCCAAATAATTCGTCAAATAGAAGTAAAAGAAAAACGCGCTTTCAGAATTCCGATTATTGCTCTAACGGCAAGTGTGGTCGATGACGATATACAAAAATGCTTTGACGTTGGAATGGATGACTATGTGCCCAAACCGTTTAAAGCAGGGTTGCTTAAAGAGAAGTTAGATAAGGCAATTGGGTTACGTGTTTCCAACACGACGCCTGCTGAACCACACCAAGAGAACACTACTCTCGATACAACTCATAAACTACCTGCGAGTTCAGAGCAACCAGAAGCAACGGTAACGCCTATTCGCTCCGAACGTATCTTGCTTGTCGAAGACAATAGAGTGAACCAGAAAGTGGCTTCTCTATTGCTATCTAAAGCAGGCTATCAATTCGAAGTCGCAGAAAACGGACAAATTGCAGTCGAAATGTTCCAAAAAGATGGAAAGTTTGATGTTATTTTGATGGATTGCATGATGCCCATAATGGATGGGTTTGAAGCTTCTAGGCAAATTAGAGCTTATGAAGCGAGTAAAGGATTAGCTAAGACGCCCATTATCGCATTAACAGCAAGCGTCGTTGATGATGATATTCAACGCTGCTTTGATTCAGGAATGGATGCCTACGTACCAAAGCCTGTGCGCAAAGAAAAACTGTTGTATCAAATTGAACAAGCAATGTAGGTGGATTCTATGAGTAGAAATCATTCTCGCGTTGCTTTTCCTTTGCGTTACATAAAACGCTATCTGTTTATTCTGATTGCCCTTCTTTCATTAAATTGCCAAGCTCTCGCTGCAGAGAGCTACGCCGTTTTCTCATTTAATGACGAATTCTCTCCGCTCACTGTCAATAAAGCGCGAAAGTTGTACAGAGGGAAGACGCAACTTTTACAAGGCCAGCGAATTGAACTCTCTGACTGGCCTGCGACATCAACAGAAAGAGCTGAGTTCTATCGTTATCTTCTCAACAAAAATTTAGCGCAAATGAACGCGCATTGGGCAAGCTTGTCTTTTTCAGGTAAAGCTAGACCGCCAAAAGTGATTGCACGCTCCAGCATTGATGACCTCATAGCATGGATGCAAGAGAAGCCGAATAGAATTGGTTATGCCCCAACATCGAGCGTCCCTAGTAATGCTCACGTTTTATGTGTGGTTAGCTCGGAGAATTGATATGAAAAAATATTTAACCATGTTATCGCTGAGTATCGCGACCTTTCCGAGCTCAGCCACGATTGAACTAACAGAACAACTTTCTTTAAGTGGTTTTGGCTCTACTTCGTGGGCAAAATCCGATAACCCAACTACGTTACTAGTTAACCGCTTTATTGGCGATGAATCTTGTTTCGATTGCGATACCACTTTCGGCATGCAGCTCGATTATTTTCACAAGGCATTTCGGGCATCCGCACAAGTCGTAAAGCGCCCGCAAGACCATTGGAGCTCGCCTCAGCTCGAGTGGGCGTATTTGGCTTATACCTATCAAAACATAGAAATACGAGGAGGACGCTTAAGACTGCCACTGTTTTTGATGTCTGAGTACAACTATGTCGGCCACGCTTTTACCCAAGCCCGCCCACCGAATGAGGTATATGACAGCATTCTAGGTATCACGGCTTATAACGGCCTATCTGCACGCTGGATTCATGACCTCAATGAGCAAGTCGTACTTACTGCCATGCCGTTTGTCGGGTTTAAAGACAATAGTGACGTAACCATCAATGAACGTACTGAATTGGAAATTGAGTCAAACAACACTGCAGGGATGAACTTAACGCTAAGCGGAGAGAGTTATCGTTGGAATTTTTCCTACCTCCACGGCGATTATGATCAAACAACGACGCTCTCTAACATTGAGCAATCCACTCCCGGTGGCGGAACCACAATCATTGACCGTCTAGTTGAAACAGAAAAAAACAACACGATCGATCTGTTTTCTCTAGGGTTAAGATACGAGCTCGATAACATTGTGATTATGGCAGAAGGACAGACCAGCAATCTTTCCTCATCTTGGTACGCGACAACAAGTTATAATGTAAACAAGCTAACTCCTTATATTGTTTACGGTCAGCAGTTTAATAATCGGGATAAAAAAAGTGGAGACAGTTTCTTACTCGGGTTGAGATACGACCTAGATTACAACGTTTCCCTGAACGCAGAATGGCAAAGGTTCAACGCCTACAATAATAGCTCTGGCGCGTTTTCATCAGCCCCAAAGGATGACAGTGCGAGCCTTTATACGCTAATGCTCAACTTCGTTTTTTAATGTTTCTTACAGTACCAATTTCCACAACACTGGGGGCTGTTGTATTAAGAAGGCTTTTTGCAACACGTAACTAAACGCTAAACGACTGGAAGGGATAGAATCGATCAGATAGGTAAGTGGCAATCCAAACAGAGACAAAGGTTACTCTATTTCGGTTTGTTTTGATTGCCTTTTAACCGCTTTTCTTTGCGTCGCAGTGCCCGGAAAAACTTTGACTCTTCGTGGTACCAACCAAGGACACTAATTGGGAAGCCCACGAGCATCATAATAAAAACATCCGCAGGGAGTTGTTCCCAAATGTCGCTTAAAGAATGCAGCTCTCCAAAAATGAACAAACCGATGACTTTACCAAGCAGTAATGCACAACAAATCATAAAGAAGGACTTTAATATATAGTGCCATTTGCCTTTTTTACGCTCTTCTCTCCAATAGGCATATTTATATTGTCGGTCGTACATTCATCCCCCTAAAGTAAACTTGCCGTAAGTTTAAGTATCTCGATAGCGTAAAGTGCGTTGGCACCTCTTTAATCATAGTGCGTATCTAAAGTGAATGCTTGTCGTGGCAATAAGAAGGAGAGGTATTCTGTAGTAAGAGCTACAAAATCTCTGAACGTTATATGTCTTGTGTAATTCGGATGATGCCTGATTTTGCTTATCGCTAGTGTTTTCTGAACACCCAAACCGGGCCGATGAGTAGAAACTGTAAATCCTCAAAAAACGACGGTTTTTTACCTTCAATCTTGTGACCGATAAATTGCAATATCCACAATACGCCAAACAAGAGCATAGAAATATGCAGAACGGGCAACATCAATACCTCTAGCGACCAAATAAGGCCAATGCACGCTAATGTGTAGCCGATCATCATCATGAATACACTCAGAGACAAACGAAAATAGAAAACCCAAGTGGGGATCACCGCTACCCAAACCCAATTAAGTTCGAAGCCTAATAATGAAATCTGGGGAATCGACCAAATAAGTCCAACCACAGAAAGGTAAATACCTGGAACTGCGATTGTGTGAATCTTTTGGTTGATAGGGTTTTGGTGACTCTCCCCGTATTCTTTTAGCCATTCAGATAATGCTCGCATATCATTCCCCTTTTCCACCTTCTTATTCTTATATAGCCCGAGGATGAAAAAGGTGCGAATTTTTCCGTAAAGGCTACGAGCAACGAGCGACAAAACAACAGAGGCCAGTGCGTTGCCGATTACTCACCAAGCAACGCTCGTTGTGCTTTCGGCAGCTTGGCAACGACAAGAGCATAAGAGCGTTCACACAAGTCTTGAATCAACCCATCCTCGACATCACCGTTAAAATAAACCGTTATCCAATGACGCTTATTTAAGTGATAACCTGGGATAATGTCCGTAAACTGCGACGTTAAGACTTCCCCATCTTCTGGTTTTACTTTTACGCTGACATACTCCCGACCGTTTCTCTCTGCAATGATGGCAAACATCTTGCCTTTGATTTTGTAAACAAGCGCTTCAGGCCCAAATGGGAAATCGCTTTCTGCACACATGAAGGTACTTAAGTATTGTTCTAGTTCTTTGCTTTTCATATCCCCTACCTCCTTCTGCGTTCTCACTCAAATTGTGGCAATAGCAATTTTAACGCGTGGTTAACCTGCTCTTTTTCATTGCCTTCTAAACCATGCAATAACGATTGCTGAACGTCTACATGCTCCAAAATTAGCTTGTCAATTAAGGTTAAGCCTTGCTCTGTTAGTTCAACGGTGACGCTACGTCGGTCTTCTTTACTATGGGTTCTGGTAATAAACCCTTTCTTCTCAAGTTTATCTAAGCGATTAGTCATCGCACCCGAAGTGAGCATCATCGACTCTATTAACGCTGAGGGAGTAAGACAATATGGTGAACCAGCTCGACGCAGTGTCGCTAACACATCAAATTCACCCATTTTCAGGTCGTACTTCTTATGTAGCTCGGCGACCCTAGATTCCATGTGTTTTGCAATTCGCATTAGTCGACCCATTATTGCCATCGGTTCAGTGTCGAGGTCTGGCTTCTCCCTAGCCCACTGCTCTACCACTCTATCAATTGCATCCATTATTTCTCTCCAAACATCATATATTTTTTATTTTAACATAAAGATACTTTACAAAAAGCCACCTTACCGATATCGTTACATTTAATTATCTCTACATAAAGATATTTAACATGAACATTTTACTTGCGATGATTCCTGCCTTTTTTTGGGGGACGACTTACGCTGTTACTCAGTTTACTCTACCGGATTGGCCTCCCGTTTTACTTGGCGCTCTAAGGGCACTGCCTGCGGGTCTTTTGTTGCTGGCAATAAAGCCGTCGTTTCCGAAAAGAAGTGAGTGGAAGGTGCTGCTTGTTTTAGGAACCATCAACATCGCTTGCTTCTTTGGTCTCATTTTTGTCATGGCGTTGACGCTTCCTTCTGCCATCTCTGGTGTTGGTATGGTTTCGGTCCCCGTTTTTGCGATGCTGTTTGGTTGGGCGGTCTACAAACGCCAGCCTAGTGGCATCCAAGCTATAAGCGGCGCAACTTTGATTGCTTTAGCTTGGTTCTTATTTGATCCTAGCTCTATTTCTCTCGACCCCGTGGGATTACTTGCGATGATCTCCGCCATTATGTGCATCGTGATAGGAAGTAGCGTAACAAAGTCACTAGGTACAAAAATGCACTGGTGGACAGTGTTAACATGGCAGCTCATTTTGGGTGGCGTGATTATGTCTATCGCAACAAGTGTGCTGGCGATAAACAATCCAGAGCCATATGTTACTGTCGTTCAGGACGTATCCATGACGAATATTCTAGGGTTACTTTGGGTAATTATTCTGAACACCGCATTAGGGTATGGCATGTATGTATGGTTATTACAGCGGATGTCGGTCGTAGATTTTACCTTTGGTGGTATTGCAAACCCAGTCGCAGGCATTGTTTCGGGCCTACTGCTATTGGGGGAAACGTTCACTCCTCTGCAATACAGCTTAATGCTAGGAATGATCGTAATGTCATTACTACCTCAGCTCATTACGTCAATCAAAACGAAAAGAGCCGCGCTAACCTAGGAAACTGGCACCTTTAAAGCGGGATGTTATGACGTTATGGCTGTTAAGCGCTTGCAAGGTTAGTCAGGGGCTCTGGTTTAGCGTAAACATAACCTTGAATAAGGTAAATCGCATGCTGAGCCAGATATTCGACTTGAGCCTGGCTCTCTACACCTTCTGCAATCATCTCACATTCCGCTTTGTTCGCTGCAGACACAATTGAGTCCAGCACT
Source organism: Vibrio sp. 2CM40D (assembly GCF_023161825.1). Classification (NCBI taxonomy): domain Bacteria; kingdom Pseudomonadati; phylum Pseudomonadota; class Gammaproteobacteria; order Vibrionales; family Vibrionaceae; genus Vibrio; species Vibrio sp. 2CM40D. Next base: position 520,458 of record NZ_JALNTL010000004.1, on the reverse strand, counting down.
TTCAACTTTTGATCGTCAGATCCTATTGGATCAATGAACATCTTATCCACTTTTACACACCGGATGCCCAAATCTTGTAGGTAAGAAAAGCCACCATATCCGGTACCAAAATCGTCAATTTTGAACTTGTAGCCTTTATTCGTTAAATACAAAATCTCTTTTTTCGCGGCCTCAGTGTCTTTTACTGGTATTCTCTCGGTCAACTCAAAATGAATTCTATTCGAGATTGGCCAATTTAACTCCGACAGCAACTTCGTTAATACGCCTGACTCTAAATGGGAGGAAACAATATTGATGCTGACCCACGTATGCTCGGGCAAGTCACTTAAGTCTTGTATGATTTTACGAATGAGCTGATTGGTCATCGGGATAATCAGGCCACTTTCTTCTGCAGCACCAATAAACATATTTGGTGGCACCATTCCATCACGTCGCGACCATCGAATCAGAGCTTCATATCCTACTGTCTTACCATCGCGACTATCGACAATCGCCTGGTAGTAAGGAATAAATTCTGTATTACTAATCCCATTTTCAATTAGACCTGTAATGGATTTTCTCAAGCTTTTACCAGATATGTATGCAAAGGCAGTCACAAGACCAGCAAGCACACTTACAAGACCGCCCCACAAAAGTACTCTTTCCTGAGCATAATGTTTAAGTTTTTCACCGCTGTATATCTTTATGAGCATGTTGGCTTGAGAATCTCCTGAAAAGAAAAACTCTTTTGACAGTGCGTTTTCTTCTCCTGCAATATTCGCTTTGCCACGGCTTATCGTTAAATCACCAAATATTGGTTCATCATACTTAAACTCTACAAATAGGCAGTCTTTGCAAGGCGTTTTTATTACCTCGTTAACCCAACTGTTATCAAGTACCCAGAAGACTTCAACGTGTTCATTATCATAAATGACCATCCACTCTATTTGGTCATTCTGTTGCGGCAAAATAAGTGATGCGAAAAAGTTTTCATCCATCTGAAATCGTTCACTACTAGATGGGCGAGACACTTCACTACCAACCGTGGAACACGTTTTTCCGCCTTCTGTGGTCATCGCAATAAAACGAATGTAACGGTTATAAAAACGTGGGTCGCGTAAAGTTCTTACATCACTATCACTACAAGTAAAATCTAACTGAGCAATCTGCTTCACTATTGCTCCGTCCAAATAGGCAGACCTTTGATTTAAATAATCTACGTAAGCATCTATTTTCGACGCTTTTACCGAGTTGACGTAAAAGTTGGTTATCGAATGAAAGGCCACTACAAATATGGCGATGGGAACTAAGCCGAGTAAAATGGCATACCTTGTATTCTTTGTTATCAAAGTTCGTCCTGCTAATCTGTCAAGCAACCTAAGTGGGATATGAATACTATCTCATTTTTATAGTCCAAAAAGTGAGGAATGACGCTCAATAAAATTATAGACTCAAGTGGCTTTCAGATGTCGGGATTTAGAATGTGAGCACCAAACCACATTCGAGGAGAACAAAGTAGCGACTAAGTGGAAAGTAAGAACGAGCCCAATTGTTAAGTCATCCGTAATAAAAGTGACGACTTGGAGCTTGAGCAATACTTTTTAGATAGGCAGCAGATACGCTAAAAAACAAAAAGGAAACGATTGATACCAACCGCTTCCTTGATTTGTTATTGCTATTTAAAAGCGCGTGAATTACGCCACTTCAAGAATCACTTTTTCCAACTTATCTAAACCTTCACTAAGCACTTCAGGCTCAATGGTTAGCGGCGGCAACAAGCGAATCACGTTCGCTTTTACCCCACAAGAAAGCAAAATCAGACCATTTTCTTGCGCTTTAGAAATCACCGCTTTGGTCATCTCTTGTAGCGGCTCACCCGTTTCAGGATCAGTAAATTCAATCGCCATCATCGCACCTGTAGTACGGATTTCACCGATAGCAGGCACTGACTGTTGCAGTTTTGTCATACGAGCATTGACCACTTCACCGATACCCATTGCTTTAGCACACAAGTCTTCTTCTTCGATAATTTTCAGTACTTCAAGACCAGCAACACAGCCAAGTGGCGAGCCCGCATAAGTGCCACCTAAACCACCAGGTAGTGCAGAATCCATCACATCCGCTTTCCCAACTACCGCTGAGATTGGGAAACCACCAGCAATGCCTTTCGCCATTGTCATTAGGTCAGGTTCAATGCCTAGGTATTCTGTTGCAAACATTTTACCGGTACGAGCAAAACCCGTTTGGATTTCATCGGCAATCAGCATAATACCGTGCTTATCACACAGCTGACGCAAGCCTTGTGCAAACGCTTCAGGTGCTTTGTAGAAGCCGCCCTCGCCTTGTACTGGCTCGAAGATGATCGCCGCAACGCGTGAAGGTTCAATATCGCACGCAAATAGGTCGTCGATCGCTTGTAAGCTTTGCTCAATGCTGATGCCGTGGAACGCATTTGGGTACGGCGCGTGGTAGATTTCATTCGGGAAAGGACCAAAACCTGCTTTGTACGGCGCTACTTTACCGGTTAACCCCATCGTCATATTTGTGCGACCGTGAAAGCCGCCTTTGAACGCTATCACGCCGCTACGACCAGTATGAGCGCGCGCTACTTTCACTGCGTTTTCGACCGCCTCGGCGCCAGTGGTTAGAAAGATCGCTTTCTTCTTAGTCTCACCCGGTGCAAGTTCTGTCAGCTTTTCAGCCAGCTCTACGAATGACGCGTATGGCGTAACCATCGCACACGTGTGTGAGAAATTGTCCAGCTGAGCTTTTACCGCTTCGCTAATGCGCTTGTGAGAATGCCCGGTGTTAGTTACCGCGATGCCCGCTGCAAAGTCGATGTATTTATTGCCTTCAATATCCCATACGTAAGCGTTTTCTGCTTTCTCGACGTAAAGTGGGTACAGTGCGCCCATACCTTGAGCGATAACTTGGCTTCTTCTTTCGTGTAGTTGTTGGTTTGTCATTGTTTTGTCCTTAATTAGTTGCCGCCAAAGCAGAGATATTTCACGTCCATGTATTCATCGATACCTTGTTTTGCACCTTCACGTCCGATACCGGACTGCTTAACACCACCGAAAGGAGCCACTTCAGTAGAGATCATACCTTCGTTAATGCCGACCATGCCGTATTCGAGCGCTTCTGCGATTTTCCAAACACGGTGAATGTTTTGGCTGTAGAAGTACGACGCGAGACCGTAGATGGTGTCGTTCGCCATTTCGACTAGCTGTTCGTCGCTGTCAAAACGAATCACTGGCGCGACAGGGCCAAAGATTTCCTCGGAAACAATCTTCATGTCGTGAGTAACGTCTTTGAGAACCACTGGCTGCATAAATAGACCATCGAGCTTTTTAAGCTCTGAAACCGGCTTCGCGCCTTGCTCGATAGCACCATCAATAAGCGTCTGAATGCCTTGCTTCGCTGACTCGCTGATCACTGGACCAATGTTGACCCCCTCTTCCAATCCGTTACCAACTTTGAGCTGCTGAACCGCAGCGTCAAACTTAGCAACGAATTCGTCATACACTTTGCTGTGTACATAGAAACGGTTCGCACAAACACACGTTTGACCTGCGTTACGGAATTTCGACGCCATCGCGCCTGCCACAGCTGCATCAATATCCGCATCATCGAATACGATAAATGGCGCGTTGCCACCGAGCTCCATTGAGGTACGTTTGATGTCAGCCGCGCTTTGCTGCATCAGCACGCTACCGACTTGAGTAGAGCCAGTGAAAGACAACTTACGAATCAACGGGTGTGAAGTGAAGATAGCACCGACCTGACGGGAGTTTTCCCCCAATACCACTTGCAGCACATCGCGTGGGATACCCGCTTGATAGGCAAGCTCTGCAACCGCAAACGCAGACAGCGGCGTAGATTCAGATGGTTTTACCACAAAGCTACAGCCTGCTGCTAAAGCTGGCCCTGCTTTGCGCGTGATCATCGCAATTGGGAAGTTCCAAGGTGTAATCGCACAGGCGACACCAATTGGCTGTTTGATGGTCACCAAACGCTTGTCCGCACTTGGCGCAGGAATCGTCTCACCGTAGGTACGCTTCGCTTCTTCAGCAAACCATTCGATAAAGCTCGCGCCGTAAAGCACTTCACCTTGAGCTTCCGCTAGCGGCTTACCTTGCTCTAACGTCATCAAACGGCCAAGGTCGGCTTTGTTTTCTAACAGGAGTTGGAACCAACGATTGAGCATGCCAGCACGCATTTTTGCTGGCAGTGCCGCCCACTCTTTCTGCGCCACACTGGCACGTTCAATGCCATTTAAAATGTCGTTTTCGGTTGAAACTGGTGCGTACCCGAGGAGTTCTCCGGTCGCCGGATTAGTCACTGCAATGCCCTGTTGTGGATTCGCTACCATAAACGAAACAAGGCTTTGGTTTTGTATCTGTTGCATGGTCATTCCTTTTGACAACTCATCATCGCCGCTAAGCCAGCGGCGAGTTCATGTTTAAGCAGGGATCTGCTGCGTAATACAGTGAATGTTCCCTCCGCCGAGTAGAACCTCTCTCGACGGTATCGCGATGATTTGGTATTCCGGCATCGCGTTTTGCAAAATATCGATCGCCATAGCGTCGGTCTCTTCGTCCAGCATCGGCAAGAACACATGCTCGTTGACGATAAGAAAGTTCGCATAAGAGGCACTTAGGCGTTCGCCAGCTTGTCGACTCATTCCCGAACTGGCGTCAATGCCATTGGCTTCGCGCTCGCTGTAATGCAACGGACCCGGTAATGGCAAACGGACAATTTCAATATTGCGCCCTTTCGCATCGTGCTGAGATTTCAGTACTTGTTCCGCTTGACGAGATAACGCGTATTGCGGATCACTTGGGTCATCGGTCCAACTCAGTACCACCTTACCCGGAGCGATAACGTGCATCAGGTTGTCAACATGGCCGTCTGTTTCGTCATTGAATAAACCATTTGGCAACCAAATGACTTTTTCGATACCGAGATACGCCTTTAACTGCTCTTCAATTTGCGCTTTGCTCAACTGTGGATTTCGCCCCGGACTAAGTAAGCACTCTTCTGTGGTGTAAAGGGTGCCTTCACCATCGGTGTGAATCGCCCCACCTTCAAGTACAAACGGTGCGCGGTAATGATCAATACCGATGATGTCGCACACCGAACCAGCGACAAGATCGTCCTGCTGCCAGTTGTCGTAAAGGCCGTTGTATTCGCCGCCCCACGCGTTGAATTGCCAACTAATCCCACGGCGCTCGCCCGCTTGGTTAACAAGCACGGTCGGCCCGATGTCTCGCATCCACGCATCGTTAAATGGGATTTCCACCAAACGTACATCTGAGTGAAGCATTTGACGCGCTCGGTCAAAGTTGTGCGAGCACACCGCCACACACACTTTGGTCACTTCCGCGATTAAGTTCGCGATTCTGGCGAAGGTTTCTTGCGCGGGTAATGCGTCATCACGCCAATTGTCTTTCCTTTCTGGCCACGCTAGCCAAACTTCACTAACCGGCTGAAACTCAGCCGGAAAATAGAAGCCATCCTGCGCTGGTGTTGTCGATAACTTCATTTTAACGCCTCTTTAAACGGCTAGTTTGCCAACGCTGGTGTAAAGGTCTGGACGACGGTCGCGGAACAAGCCCCATGCGTGACGCGCTTTCGCTGTCGTAGCTAGGTCGATTTCTGCGTAAATGATGGTTTCACCTTGACGCGGTGCTTCGGCAATTTTTGCACCAGTGTGGTCAGTGATAAAAGAAGAGCCGTAGAACGTCGTCTCGATACCATCATCGACTTCAGTGCCCACTCGGTTTGACGCAATCACTGGAACGAGGTTTGCTGCCGAGTGACCTTGCATTGTACGTTGCCAGTGGTCACGTGAATCCAGTGTCGGATCTTGAGGCTCAGAACCGATTGCAGTTGGGTAAAAAATCGCTTCCGCGCCGTGCAGAGCCAAGCTGCGTGCAAGCTCTGGAAACCATTGGTCCCAGCAAATGCCAGCACCGAACTTACCGAACTTGGTTTGCCACACTTTGAAACCGGTATCGCCAGGGCTAAAGTAGTACTTCTCGCTGTAGCCCGGGCCGTCAGGAATGTGTGACTTGCGGTAGTTATCTAGTACCGTGCCATCGGCATCTATCATTACTAGCGAGTTAAAAAACGTATTGCCCGCTTTTTCAAAGTAGCTGACAGGAATCACCACGCCGAGCTCTTTAGCCAACGCACTCATCTCTTTAATAAGACGACAATTCTCCGTTTCTTCTGCAAGCTCGAAATACTTTGCTTCTTGTTTTTTGCAGAAGTAAGGCGCAGCGAACAGCTCTTGCGGAAGAATCACGTTCGCACCGTTTTGTGCTGCTTCACGAATCGCCTTTTTTGCTTTGGCTAAGTTATCTTCCAGATCCCAGCTTTTCGTCAGTTGAAGGGCTGCAAATTTCACTACTTTGCTCATTGGATATTCCTTATCTCTTAAATCGCCAGTTTGTCACGTAGGTTATAGTAAGCCGCGCCCATTGCCGTAAACGGAATTTGGAAGTGGCGGCCCCCCGGGAAGGAGTAATGTTTCAGTGCAGCAAACGCGTCAAAGCGTTCTGCGTGTCCGGTCAGAGCTTCGGCCAGCAACTTACCTGCTAGGTGAGTACACGTTACACCGTGACCGCTGTAGCCTTGTAGGTAGTAAATGTTGTCTGCAAACGAGCCAAATTGCGGCATGCGTGAGTAAGTCAGCAAGAAGTTACCTGTCCAGGTGTAATCAATCTTGATGCCTCTCAATTGTGGGAAGACTTTCTCCATCTTCGGACGGATCAGTGCTTCGATGTTTTCTGGGTCACGTGCTCCGTAAACCACACCACCTCCGAACAACAAACGCTTGTCGGCGGTTAAGCGGAAGTAGTCAAGCAAGTAGTTACAGTCTTCAACGCAGTAGTCGCTAGTCAGCACTTGTTTTAGCTGCTCATCACTCAAAGGCTGAGTCGCCACCACTTGTGTGCCGCACGGGATCGCTTTATTGCTGATGTTTGGTGCCAAACCACCAAGGTAGGCGTTACCTGCCAAAACCACGTACTTGCTCTTCACGCTGCCTTGCGCTGTTTTCACTACTGGGTTAATCCCTTTGTCAATCGATACGACCGCCGACTGTTCGAAGATTTGGCCACCCAGAGAAATAAACGCAGCGGCTTCACCTAACGCGAGTTTAAGCGGGTGAATGTGACCACCGCGCATATCCAACAAGCCACCAGTGTACACTTTGGTCCCTACCGCTTGTTCTACTTCTCCTGCGTCAAGCAGAGTCAGTTGGTCGTTGCCGTAACGCTCCCAGTTCTTCTTATGTTCTTCTAGCCCTTTGAGTTGTTTACTGTTCAGTGCCGTGAACAAGCCGCCTTGCTTGTAATCACAGTTGATGTCGTATTTGTCGATCAGACCACGGATGATATCGCCGCCTTCAAAAATCATATCGCACAGAGCTTTGGCTTGGTTTTGGTCGTAACGGCTTTCAATCACGTCAACATCTCGGCTGTAGCTGTTAACGATTTGGCCACCGTTACGACCAGTTGCTCCAAAGCCCACTTTTGCGCTTTCTAGCACAACAACTTTAAAACCTTTTTCTGCAAGGTGTAGTGCAGAAGAAAGACCAGAAAATCCCGCACCGACTACACACACATCGCACTCGATGTCGTTTTGCAACTGTGGGTATTCCGGCATGTTTGGCACAGAGTGCGCGTAGAACGAATCCGTATGCTTGTTCATAGAACTATTCCTTTATTTATCGTAATCGTCAGCAGGCTTAAGGATGGAGGCGAATCCAAGTGGTTTTGGTTTCGGTGAATTTTGCAATCGCGTGGAGAGACTTGTCTCGACCATTTCCGCTCATTTTGAATCCGCCAAATGGGACCGTCATGTCACCTTCGTTGTAGTTGTTGACCCAAACCGAGCCGGCTTGCAGTCGTTTTGCTACGCGATGAACGCGGTTGATATTGCTGCTCCAAAGTGCAGCACCTAAGCCGTACTTCGAATCGTTAGCGATCTCAATTGCTTGCGCTTCGTCTTTGAATGGAATGACACACAGCACCGGACCAAAAATTTCCTCCTGAGCGACACGCATCTTGTTGTCGACGTTGTCTAAAATGGTTGGGGAAACAAATGCACCTTGCCCATCGACATCGCCGCCACAACGTACGTTTGCACCTTCTGATTCACCTAACGAGATGTATTCCAACACTTTTGATTTATGATCTTGATCGATAAGCGCTCCCATGGATGAACTTGGGTCCATTGGGTCTTTTGGCGTGAACGCTTTCGACGCTTGAATAACTTTTTCTAAGAACTGATCTTTGATGCTTTCGTGAACAAGCAGGCGGGTTGCCGCGACGCACACCTCACCTTGGTTGTAGAAACACCCTGCGGCGGTTTCTGCTGCTGCGCGATCTAAATCATCACAATCTTCAAACACGATGTTCGCGTTCTTGCCGCCCGCTTCTGCAAACACGCGCTTTAGGTTGCTCTCACCCGATCTGACCATCAGTTGGCCTGCAATACGCGTCGAGCCTGTGAAGGCGATGCAGTCTACGTCTTGGTGTTTCGCCAGCGCGTCGCCAGCTTCATGACCAAAACCCGTAACGACTTGGAAAACGCCTGTTGGTAAGCCCGCTTGAGAAGCAAGTTGACCTAGAAATATCGCGGTGAGAGAAGATTTTTCTGACGGTTTTAGAATCACGCTGTTACCAGCGGCTAAAGCAGGACCAAGCTTCCAGCACGCAAGCCAAAGGGGGAAGTTCCACGGTACAACCGCAGCAACCACACCAATTGGTTGATGAGAAATAAAAGCGTGTACATCTTTTTCGGTTGGGGCAACTTCGCCGTATACTTTGTCGATTGCTTCTGCGTACCAGCGTAATGCACTCGCCGCGCCAGGAATATCGGTAGAGAAGCTGTGAGAGATAGGCTTACCGGTATCAAGCGTTTCTAGCAGAGCCAATTCTTCTTGGTTTTGATCAATCAAGTCAGCAAACTGTTTAAGCACTGCTTTGCGATGAGCTGGGCTGCTCTCGCTCCACTGACCGGATTGAAATGCTTGGCGAGCGTATGAAACCGCGAGATCAACATCTTCATTTTGGCAACGGGCGATTTCGGTGAATATCTCATCTGTTGCTGGGTTAACTACCGGGATGGTTTGCCCTGTTAAAGCGGCACTGTATTCACCGTTAATGTACGCCCTGTTTTCGATGTTTAGATTGTTTTTTAGTTCAATCCATTGCTCTTGGGTTTTCATACGCTCTCCTTGTGATCACACAAGGCAAGCCCCCACTAAAATGTGGTTGGCGTATGCGCACTTATCATTCGACAAGCCTTGTCTGTGTGATTTGTAAATCGATGGGGCTTCGTCGTATCAATAATGTACGACTCGCCCGCTGTTATGACATGAGATTGCCCTTTATATTCCAGAGTGATTTCACCCTCTAATACGGTGCCAATCTCTTCGCCTTCGTGTTTGATTTCTGCTGCACCAGTGGTTCCATAAGGTGCATATTCCTCGATCAAGAATCCGATGACTTGATCTTTGTCGCCATTCGTTACCAGTTTCATGGACACCGTCTCGCTCCCGATTTCCACAAGATCTGACGGTTTGATGACTACTTTCACTTCATCGTTCGAAGGTTGTTCAAAAGTGAAAAACTCTGATAACGATAAAGAAAATACATTAACGATTTTTTGTAGTGAGCTGACCGACGGGCTCACTTTGCCATTTTCAATGGATGAGATTGCACTGTGGGTAATACCAGCGCGCTCGGCTAGTTCCCTTTGTGACAATCCATGTTTTTTTCGTAACTGAACAATATTTTTACCAATCTCTTGATTGTCCATTCATACAGCTCCAAACGTTTAACGAGAGGTAGCCATCATAAATTCATTGAACAAAATTTGAGAGAAATGATTGGTTTTTGCTTCCCATTCTGGGTGCCACTGCACGCCAACGAAAAATTTTTGATTAGGAAGACTAAATGCTTCTACCAAGCCATCCGGGGCTTTAGCTTCTACTTGTAATAGAGGAGCAAGCTGATCGACGCCTTGGTTGTGTAGTGTGTTCACTTCAAAGAAGGTGGTATTTTCCCAATGATTTTGCACCAGCCATTGTTCAAATAAGCTCTGCTTTTGAACTAGCACAGCGTGTACTGGCGCGTATTTTTGTTCGAAATCTTCAACAGGCGCTTCACGATGGTCATTGAAGCCGGAGTCATGAACGGCTGGGTTTAACGAGCCACCGAGTGCGACATTCATCTCTTGAAAGCCGCGGCAAATACCAAGGCACGGAATGTTTTGGTCAACCGCATGACGAATTAACGTGAATGAGAGCTCATCACGAGCTTCATCTTTGTAGCTCTCTTCGTGCGTTGCATTGTATCGATGTGGCGCAACGTTAGAGTGGCTGCCAGGAAAAAGAAAACCATCACATATGTCTAGGATGGTGGTTACGTCATCGCCCGACATGTCGGGAGCCAACATAATCGGTAGTCCTCCAAAATCCTTTATGGCGCGAAGGTAAAAGTCGTTGACCGCTTGTATCTGATAGCCACCCAACTCTTTAGCGCAGCTAACCACACCAATGATGGGTTTGTGTGTATCTGCCATGATATGTCCGTGTTCAATTTATTTAACACAAACACTACAAACCATGTACAAAATTATCAACACAGATGACCATTATTATCGTCACAACGTGATCTGAAGCACTTTTTAGGCTTCAAAACTGAATATTTATGCTCATTATATTGAACAAAACAAAATCAACTGTTACAAAATAGTTAACAGAAAGACATAAAAACCAGCCGTTAAACATCAAAAACACAGTGTAAGTACATGTTTAAATTAAAAATAACCTAAAAAACAAACAACTCGCTCAGAGTGCTGTAATTTATTTGTTAATTTGGTTATTTCTAATTTCTACTCGTCAGGCTATTTGGAGAAGAAAATGGAATCGTATCTACAGGAAGTACAAAATTTTAAACAAAAATGGCCCGATATTGAATTTATCGATCTCATCTTTACCGATATAAATGCCACCCCAAGAGGAAAACGCATCCCGATAGATGCTCTAGAAAAACTGAATAAAGGTGTTGCCCTCCCCCTTTCGACCATCACCCTAGATACCAAAGGTAACGTCGTTGAAACGGCCGGGTTGGGAGAAGATCTCGGAGAGCCAGATAATCTCTGCTATCCAATCAGCGGCACCTTAATGCCGACGGCAAAAGAACAAGTTGGTCAGCTACTGCTTAGTATGATGGATGAAACCGGGCAGCACCCTAACCCACTGTTCATCCGAAACATTCTCGCTTCTATATTGCAAACACTGCATGCTAAAGACCAATATCCTTGTGTCGCGCTCGAGCTGGAGTTCTATTTAATAGACAAAACCCGCGGCGAAAATGGCGAACCATTAACGGCAATTAACCCCACGAAAAAAACTCGAGAAAAAGATACCGAGGTTTACGACCTTGATGGACTAGATGACTACGCTGATTTCTTGGCCGACCTTAATCGAATTGCATTAGAACAAGGTTTAAACACTTCCGGAGCCCTATCTGAATCGGCACCAGGGCAGTTCGAAATCAACTTCAACCATTCTAAAGATGTACTTCGAGCATGTGATGAAATCATCATCGCAAAACGCTTGATTCGCCAGGTCGCTCATCAGCACGGATTTGACGCCACATTTATGGCGAAACCTTTTAGTGAGCAAGCGGGTAATGGCATGCACATTCATCTCAGCTTGGTTGATACAGATGGTAACAACCACTTTAGCCAATCAGACGGTCAAGCGAGCGCCTTCTTCTATCAAACCATGGCAGCGATGCTGTCACAAACATCCGATGCCATGGCCCTAATCTGTCCTAACGTTAACTCTTACCGTCGCTTTGTTCCTGGCGCTTACGTCCCGACCAAAGCCGATTGGGGAGAAAACCACCGCGGTGTTGCGTTGCGTGTGCCTATCAGCGATAGCAAAAATCGCCGTATAGAGCATCGTATAGCAGGCGCTGACGTTAACCCATACATTCTCGCTGCAGTAGTACTTTCCGCAGTATTAGCGAGTGAAAGCTACACCAAAGATCAATGTCCACCGACTCTCAGTGATGATGCAATTGAGTTACCTCTGCGTATGTCAGAAGCTCTAGAGCGACTGGAGCACAGTGAGCTAGCTCAATACATCTCAAGAGATTTTATCGATTTGTATCTAGCTTGCAAACAGAGTGAACTCGCAGAATTTGAGCGAGCGATTACTCCATTGGAAATCGACTGGATGTTGCACTCGGCATAAACAAAGGAAATGAACTTTATGACTACGCAGACCAAGGCGCTGGATGCGCCTCTTAAAATCAACTCTCAACACATTATTGTTTCTTTAATCTCGGTTGCGACGTTTGTCTTTTTTACCACAATCGGTTTGAACCATGAGGAAGGCGAAGCCTACGGATGGATGAGTCTTTTACCAACGGCGTTGGTATTGGTCTTTGCGCTGACAACACACCGAACAGTGGAAGCCCTCTTTAGCGGCGCTATTGCCGGTGTTCTTCTGCTTAACCCAACTGAAGCGGTAGAACAGATTGTTGATATTTCCATGAGTGTAATGATGGATGAAACTATTGCTTGGATCATCCTCGTTTGTGGTTTGATGGGCGGCCTAATTGCTATTTTGGAGAAAGGCGGCAGTATCTTAAGCTTCTCCGACATGCTAGTCACGAAAGTAAAAAGCCGTAAGCAATCGATGCTGATGACCTTTGCTTTAGGTATTCTGATCTTTATCGACGATTATTTGAATGCGATTGCAATTTCTTCCTCAATGAAAAAAGTTACGGACGGCTACCAAATCTCGCGTGAAAAGCTCTCATATCTTGTGGATTCAACCGCCGCACCTATCTGTATCCTCGTACCGATTTCCACTTGGGCAATTTTCTTCAGTTCGTTGCTAGAAGCAAACGGAGTAGCAGAAGCGGGAGATGGTATCAAAGCATACATTGAAGCTATTCCATACATGGCTTACGGCTGGGTAACGCTGGTGATTGTTTTGCTGGTTGCAATGGAAAAGATCCCAGATCTAGGTGCGATGAAAAAGGCAGAAAAGCGTGCGAAGAATGGTCAAGTTCGTCCAGACGGTGCAACAGATGTCGACTTTGGTCCCGATGTATCTGCACATACCAACCCAACCATGGGCCTTGTCAACTTCTTGTTACCAATGATCGTACTTGTTGCCGCAAGTTGGTATTTTGGTATCGATCTACTTGCTGGTGTTTTCGTCGCGTTAATCTTTACTATTAGCTTTTACGGCGCACAAAAACTGATCTCGATGAACGACATGTTCGAAGCTGTTTATGATGGCATTAAAGTTATGCTACTGCCGCTTGCGACCGTTATTGGTGGTTTCATGTTGAAATCGGTCAACGACTCATTGGGCGTCACGCAGTATGTCATTGAGACCGTCAGCCCTTACCTGTCAGCGTCTTACTTCCCTGCGATTATCTTTATGATTACGGGCGCGTTGGTATTTGCAACGGCATCGTCTTGGGGAACGTTTGCAGTAGCGATGCCAATTGTTCTACCTTTGGGCGAACAGCTTGGTGTGCCTCTACACTTAACCGTTGCAGCGCTGCTTTCAGCATCAGCGGCAGGGAGCCACTCTTGTTTCTTTAGTGACTCAACCGTGTTATCTGCACAAGGTTCAGGCTGTACAGCAATGCAACACGCAACCACACAGTTTCCTTATGCGTTGATTGGTATTGTTGCAACCGCGATTTTCTTCTTCATCATCGGTTAGCCCCTTTATCTAATTGCAAAACCCTGCTCAAAAATAGCGGGGTTTTGTTCTATCAAGTCAAATGATCCTCTTAAAACTACTTTACGCCCGTTCAGTATAAAAATACTCAAAGATATACAACTGCACTCAATAAGGGTTTGGTAAACCTAATATTTTTGGTTTACGCTTAGCGAAGCGTTTATTGTGCAGCAAGGCAGCTTTTGAGTAACTAAAATGCCGCCTTAATACAGTGTTAACGGTTGGAGAGACATGAAAAAGTTAGCCCATGAGATATGGATATTTGATGGAGATCCCGTCCAATTTTTAGGACTCCCATACACCACTCGTATGACTATTGTTAGGCTTTCTGATGGTGGCCTTTGGATTCATAGTCCAATTAAGTTATCAAATTCGATTAGAGAGCAAATCAACAATCTAGGCCAAGTGAAATACTTAATCGCTCCTAATCATTTACACCACTTGTTCTTATCTGAATGGGTATTTGCCTATCCTAGCGCAGAAGTTTATGGCACAGATGAAGTCATTAAGAAGTGCCGTGATATACACTTTCACGCTTCACTTAACCAAGGCGGTAATGCTTGGAACTCTGAGGTTGAACAAGAACTATTTTCTGGCTCTCCATTAATGGAAGAGTGTGTGTTTTATCATCGACTTTCAAAGACCTTAATTGTTACTGACCTCGTCGAGAATTTTTCTGGCCAGGACTTTAACTACTGGCAGCGGTTTGTGGCTAAAGGGGCCGGTATTCTTGCTCCGAATGGAAAAATGCCTTTGGATTGGCGCCTAAGTTTTATGTTTAGCAAACAAGAGGCTCGAAAACACTTAAATAAATTGCTGTCTTGGAAACCTAATATATTGGTTATGGCTCACGGTGAAATCGTCCTTGATAATGCAGACGAGTTCTTACAGCGCTCTTTTAAGTGGCTAGTATGAGACAACATTGAAAACTCACACAACAGAATAGACAAGAAGCTATTTTAAAACATTAGGCCCTTTTAGCTTAGTCTTAGGGACGAATTTACAGCACTACACGTTATGTTTAACGATAAGCTCCCCTATTCCTCTTAATTGAGCATTATGCAGCAATTTAAAATTCCGTTAGAATTGCACTTCAAAAACTTCAATGCGAAGAATTCTGGACATTGATACGGACATAAGTTCAAGAGTTAACATAACGCAATAGCAATCTCTTACTAATTATTTTGCATCGAGACATTGGCATACTCCCGAAACAAACCCTTCTACTCTAAAGGTTTTGTTAATAACAGTTGCCATGCTTGTTAGTTATTCTCGTTGAACTCAGTATCTTGAAGTTGTTTGAATATATAAATTTAAAAAAAAGAGACATAAGATGCACAAAAAACTCATCATTCTAAGCTTGCCTATTCTATTAGCTGCATGTGCGGCACCAAAGTATACGGTAGAAACAATCTCGAAAGAAAATCAGAGCAAGGAAATCACCATCGTAAAAGACAACGCCACGCGAGATGTTTTCTTAGATTCGATGCAAGACTGGTGTTTGGATACCGCCCATAAATGCACAGTCGTAAGCGACGGCACGCCTCCTGTTAGCTCTGAGCTAACACTTACTTACGTATCACGCTGGAGCTGGGATTTTAGAACATTTATCGCTGATGCTCAGATCAAAGCCTACAAAAATAACGAAAAAGTAGGACAAGTTGAATTTAAAGCACCAAACAGCGCGAATCCAGATAAATGGGGTAAAGACAACAAACGAATCATTTCGATGATGGATCTGTTATTCGGTAAACAAACCGTGAGTGAGGCTCAATCCAAGATTAAGCTGGGCGAAATGTAATGAGCCGAACAATTGCCCATTTAACAAGCATCATATATTTGTAGAGAAAGATAGGAATGTTTAAGTGACTGAAGTCAAAACCATTGGGCTTTTCTTTATAACCGCCATTGCAGAAATATTAGGCTGCTACTTACCTTATCTCTGGTTAAAGGAAGATAAGTCAGTTTGGCTTTTGGTACCAGCAGCGCTATGCCTTGCTATGTTTGCTTGGCTTCTATCTTTACATCCTACCGCAACTGGCAGAGTTTATGCCGCTTACGGTGGTGTCTATATTTTTGTCGCAATTCTATGGTTGTGGTGTATCGACGGCGTTCGACCAACGCTCTGGGACATAGTGGGGGTTTCTGTCGCTATGCTTGGCATGTCAATCATCATGTTTTCACCCAGAGCATCCTAAACGTAACCGAGGGAAACCCTTACGCTTAGTATTTTGGCTATGTGCTAGATTTATTGATTAATAACATTATGACGTAATTGCTACATAGCCAAAGTACGCTTGGGCTTCACCCCAAAACAGCGCTATTTATAGGAGATACTAATGAACCATGCAGTGAAGGCAAGATTTGATGAGTATCCAAAACATGTGCGTATTCGGATAGAAGAGCTACGAAATATCGTCTTAACTATCGCTTCTGAATTAAAACTGGGGGAAGTTGAAGAATCTCTAAAATGGGGAGAGCCAAGCTACAGTGTGAAAACAGGTAGCCCGGTAAGGATGGATTGGAAACAGAAAACGCCTAGTCGTTATTATCTGTTCTTTAATTGCCAAACTAAGCTCGTCGACACATTCCGCGAACTGTATAGTGACTCACTTGAGTTTCAGGGTAATCGAGCAATAATTCTATCTTTATCAGCACCTTTGCCAGAAGCTTCAATCAAGACCTGTTTAGAATTAGCATTAACCTATCAAAAGCGAAAGAACTTACCTCTTTTAGGTATGTAAGATCGCTTAATAAAACTATTTACGGCCGATTAACCATATTCAACTACTCTACCTTTGTATCCTTTTTAATGCTTCCGCAGTAAAGTTTTAGATTAAGTGGTCACGTTAATAGCGCCGTAACCAAACTAGTAATATCGAAATAAAGAAGAGTTTATGAAATCAAAAATCTTGTTCTTACTTATGCTTGGAGCTCATTTCAATGCTTTTTCAGCGACGAACTATCAAGTCAATGTGGTAGTAACAGAGCCTCAATCAACATTCATTTTTCCGACTTTTGAAATATCCTCTAAAGGAAAAAGCAAAACCAGTTTTGTCGACGGCTGCACGTACTTAGGAACCCTTTCAGAACCGAGCAAAAATAGCATACAGCTTGAAGCTACCATGTCATGCAACCGAGATGGCGCTACGTCAAGGATGGAAATGCCGGTATTTGTTCTCAACTCCGAGGGTCAGAGCGCGAGTTATGATCTTGTAGAAAACGGGATCGTGATGTGGAAATATTCTGTAGAAGTTAAGCCGTCACTTAAAAAGTGATATATCAGAAATACTAAAGTAACAATCAGCACTATTAACCGCCGCTTAAGTGTAATAGGTATATTCTTTACGACTTAATGACGTTACTTGTTGCCGCAAGTCTCCAACTCATGTACAAAACAGCCCTAATTTTAATAGGAGCTAAGTGGCATGAATTTAATTGTACGTCAGGTAACTTTAGGTGATGCTGAAGGCATTACAAACGTCCTCAATCCCATCATTATTGAAGGTTTATACACTGTATTAGATACGCCTTTCACACCTGAAGAAGAAAAAGAGTTCATTACTCATTTCCCAGAACGGGGCGTGTTTACAGTCGCTTTATCCGAAAATAGCTCACAAGTCATTGGTTTCCAAAATATCGAGCCCTTTGCACAATATACAAAAGCTTTTGACCATGTTGGCATAATTGGTACGTTTGTTAGTGACGGTGCTCGTGGCCAAGGTGTGTCTAAACAGCTTTTCAAATCGACATTCGAAGTAGCCAAACAAAAGGGTTACGAAAAACTATTTGCGTACGTTCGCAGCGATAATGAGCGAGCGTTATCAGCCTATCTCAAACAAGGCTTCGAAATCGTAGGGACCGCGAAGAAGCATGCAAAAGTTCGTGGGAGATACGTAGACGAAGTCCTCATTGAGAAGTTTTTGTAGGTGTTAAGTCGCTAAACACTAAGCACGCATATAAGAACATTTGAACCAAGACTCAATTTCCGTCGTAGAATTCTCTTTTCTAAAATAGGTTATTTGAAATGAAACTGACCTCGGAAACTGAGTCAAGAATAATAGAAATGGCATGGGAAGACCGCACCCCATATGAGGCTATCGAATTTCAATTTGGTTTGAATGAATCCGACGTGATTCAGTTTATGCGTAGCCGGCTCAAATCAAGTAGCTTTAAATTGTGGCGTAAAAGGGTTTCGGGGCGCAATACAAAACACAACAAGCTACGAAACTCAGACATCATTAGAGGTTATTGCCCAACTCAATATAAGCCGCGATAGCGAACTGCACTTGGCATAAATTTTTATTACGAATCGCAACATTTATCGCCCTACCTTTGAATCAACTCCATGATTGGAGGGGAATAGTCACCACTTAATTCAACCTAGGTGTTTCAGGGCGATAATAAATTCAATGGGAGTCATCTTAACATCCTCAGACGCCATCAAACTAATGATTCCACAGAAAAAATTGATACAAAACGCCCACTAAAAATAACTCAGATTAAGGCGTCATTTAACCCGTGTATCAATCTTCTTTTACCTTCTGTTTAGGCACTAGAATCACTAACCTTCTATTTTATCTTTGAAGGCACAGGCAAAAAGCTGCATGATTAAAAAGGAAAAATAGCTGATAACGGTTTAACAAGCACTCGGAGCTTGGAGGCAATTTTGAACAAATTACTTATGATATTTGCGTTGGTTTCTTTACCTTGCTTGGCCTCTGATGATGTTGAAGATCCCTGCAAAGTAAAAGGCGGTGGCGTTATGGCTGGTTATCAGTGTGTAGAAAAGAAAATGGAATCTGCAGATAAAGAGCTTAACGAAAGTTACAAGGAAGCAATCGCTAGAATAGGTGAGGAAGAAAAAGCACTAAGGGAAACATGGTCTCAGACCGAACTGGTAGAGCCATTTCGAAAGGCCCAAAGAGCTTGGCTAAAATACAGAGACGCCGAATGTGAGTTTACGGGCCTGTCTTCCACGCCCTCACCCTGGCAAGGTGTCCAGATTGAAGAATGTAAGTTAAGAATGACGTTAGAACGCGTCGAATACTTCAATGGTGTATACGTAGGCTAAACGGATTACATCTAACAAAGCACTTCAATAAGATTCGCAACTCTTGGCAATTTCAGTTTAAATGTACTCGGTGTTTAAGATGCAAACGTTCAGGTTGAGTGGTCGCTCCGCTTACTATTTAACTCTGCGTTGTGCGTAAAGCTAATATGGGTGTGAAATAATTATGGAAAAAGACGATTTAGTTGGGCTAGTAGTTAAGTATTTCGAGAAAATAGATGCCGGTGATCCTAGCTATCTGGATCTATTCTCAGAGGATGTTGATTTTTTCTTTCCTAAATTTGGGCAAGCGAAAGGAAAGAGTGCCTTAGTGGAGTTTGGCAATAGGATTGGTAGCTCGTTGATTAGTATCTGGCACGACATAGACGGCTTTCAAATAACGACTGCTGGAAACAAGGTCATTGTTGAAGGACAGGAAGGCGGCGTAATGAGTGATGGTACCTCTTGGCCGGACAACAAAGTTTCCACAGGGCGTTTTTGTAGTGTATTTGAGTTTGAAGGAAAAATGATAAGTCGTATGTTTGTGTACGTAGACCCTGACTTCCCGAGTCGAGATTTTGAGAGAATTTCCGTGCTGTCAGGCGAGAGCAACGTGCGACAAACTGTTCAAGCCTGAATACTACCGCTACCGCATAGCATCTTTGTTATGCGGTAGTATTCGTAGTTAAGGTGTGTTAAGGGCTTTGATATCGCTTTACTCACACCTTATCAGTGCGTTAGCTATATTCCCTTACTGATAGAAATGCTACTTTCTTCAATCGTCCTGTATTATGATAATGAAAAAGATTGCACTAATTTTAAAATTAAAATGAACCAAAAATTTTTTCTAAAACTACTCCCTGTCCCTTTTCTTCTAACCGGTTGCCAGTCTACGCAAAGCCAGCTTCAGCCTATACCTGAAAACGTATTATCAAACCTATCGACTCAATGGGCAGTGGTAGAGGCCTGTTTTCACTCCGATGCTTATAGCTTAGAGCAATCCGTAAACTATCGAGAGGCCATTAACTATTCTTTTTCTACTTGGCTAGTCGATCAGTCCGATATCGATCAGTCTGTAAATGAAGCTCGTGTAGCGTTATCAGAATATCAGTCTCAGAATGATGGTTTAGGAACAACATGTAAGGATTGGCACCTACCCTTAGAATCTGGATTGCGAGAAGTTAACAATCACAAGAATCAAGTGGCGATAAACCAGCAGCGAGCACATGAAATACATAAAGCAAACGCTTCTAAACCTGTGACGTATTCAACACCAGCATCTACTTCGACTAGTAATGTTGTTCACTGTTACAAATTGGAAGACGTTAGCTTGAATAAGAACATTCAAACCTTTAATGGAATGATATGCCCTATAGGCTGGCTTAAATATTATGGCTATTAATGTATTTGATTAATACAGCACTTAAGAATGAACTCTAAGTTTAATTTTTAGTTCAAGATTGGGTTTCTTGTTTACAATGTTATGTTTCCAGTTGGATTACCGTATTCGAATAGATTGACGAAGTTAATCAATATATGTGTATTGATGCTTACTTTTTATCGAGTTATCTTTGTTTGATAGCCATTAAAACGAGTAAGGAAACAAAGTGACTGTGTTAACAAAAGGCATACACCACGTAGGTTTAACCGTATCTAACCTAGAAGCAAGCGCGAAGTTTTTCACTGAACAATTAGGTTGGAGTGAAGTGAAAAGAAATCCAGACTACCCGGCAATATTTGTGAGTGATGGGCATATCATGCTTACACTATGGGCGGCTAAGGCTGATGCCGCCACTCCATTTGACAGAAAAACGAATATTGGTTTGCATCACTTAGCTTTACTCGTAGAGACTGAGAAGCAACTCGATGAGTTGCGTGATCAATTTATGGCGTCGGGAATCGAAATTGAGTTTGGTCCCGAGCTTGTTAAAACAGGACCCGCAAAACATTTAATGTGTTACGACCCAAGTGGTATTAGGGTTGAGTTTTTCTGGGCGGGCTCATAAAACAAACATAACAAAGTTTTATAATAGGGATTTGGTACACATGGCATTGTTAGTTTGCACCGCCTTTGGTATTTAAGGTGCTTAGCAGAAGCTTGTGTATCGAATGCCCCTCCCCTCCTACTACACATTTTGCGACTTACGAGTAAGTCCAAAAGGATAAATGTTATGTATAAAATCGGCGTTGTTTTATTTGATGATTTCACGGATGTCGATTTCTTTCTTATGTATGACTTGCTGGGGCGCACAACCGACAGTTGGACAGTAAGTATACTTGGAACTAAATCTGAACATCATTCCCACCTCGGTATGAAAGTTAAAACAGACGGACACCTTTCTGAGGTGACGAATCAAGATGTCGTTCTTATTACAAGCGGCAAACGGGGTATTCCAGCCGCTTTAAAAGATGCTGAATTTATGTCGGCGTTGAATCTTGATCCAAATAGGCAGCTAATAGGTTCGATTTGTGCGGGATCATTCATCCTCCATGAACTCGGTTTACTAAAAGGCAAGCGATTAACAACAAACCCAGATGCAAAGGCTGTTCTACAAAGTATGGGAGGAGATGTTCAGGATCTGCCTCTCGTGATAGACGGTAATGTAGCGACGGCCGGTGGCTGTCTTTCACTGATGTATCTAATTGGTTGGTTAACAGAGCGGCTATTTGACTCAAACAAACGAAAAGCTATACAAAATCAATTGATACCTGCTGGGCAATTAGAGCTATTTGAAGAGCTTATTGCCACAACAATTCAATCAGCAGAGTTAGCAAGCTCGGATAACAAGGCGTTAAATAATCATTCATAACATGTGGTGTTTTACATTACGTTAGTTTTAGTGTTTAGGGTAAGTCACACATCAGTCTTGTGTGACTTACCCTTGAACATAACGCCACTTGGGGAAATTAACTTACAGGGAGTAAATCAATTGGTAAAAATGTACGGTTCTGAAGAGACAAGAGCGTTTTGCTGTAATTGTAAAGAAGTAACGCTACATCGGTACGAAAGCTTCTCTAAAGCGCAGGAAAAGACCGAGAAAAAAGCTAAAGGTTTCTTCTCAGGTCTATTTGCAGCAATAATTAGCTCATTAATGGAAGGCGAAGCGACTGGTGACTACAAATGTACAATATGCGGCACCAATCTTCACACGCCAGATAATTTAGATTAATAGTCAGTGTCTCTAATGCCACGGCTAGTGGCACGCAACATAATTTATAGACGGCTCTAGTGGGTTTGAAGCGTATACACCTTATGCATTGCATTTAGGGTTTTGAGGTAGTGTTGCGGATCAAGTAGTGCGCTTTTATCTCTAACAAGGGGCTAAAGCAGAGCAAAAACAAGGGACAAGAAAAGAAGTAGTTTTACTTGAGTATCAATGAATTACAGACACAAAAAAGCCCACCAAAAGGTGGGCTTTTTCTAAAATTTGGTGGGTCCGGGCGAACTCGAATCGCCGACCCCTACCATGTCAAGATAGGATAGAAATTATATTTTTTCATTTTATTTTCATAAGGTTGCGCATAATTCTCTACGTATTTTATCACTCAAAAAAGCGCGAATTTGCAAAATGTGCACACTTCAAAATCAACCACTTACAGAAATGAAACTACTGTATTTTACCACCTCTGCAAGCCCGGGTTTTAAAACTCAATTGATATCAAAAGTACTACTCATTGGGAGACAGAAAATCTACGGTCAAAGTTGACTGTATGATTAATTCTTCCCCCCACCTTTGTGACGAAATGGCTCAAACTCAACACCGATGTATCAAGCTGCTTTTTACAATCTAATTCACCACCGCAATCACTAACTTTCTAATTAATCTTTGAAGCCACGGGGAAAAAACTGCAAGATTAAGAAATGAAAAACGGCTTGCAGCTGTTTAACAAGCGTTAGCATAATTTATAAAGTTGGTAGAAAGTATGCAGTATCAAAGAAAAATCAAAAAAGTTAAAAGTTTGCTTCGAGGCTATGATGCCGCCGATTTGGCAGATGCTTTATACGGATATATGAATGCCAACGTAAAAGACGATGTAGAAAGATTACGACGTCATCCTTGGCTAATTATGCTCATTTTGAAATGGAATTTTTTAGAAAATCGTGTCCACCCACAATCTTCGAAAGCTTTATCAGATAAAAAATTTATGAGGATTCTGGATACTGCCTATGATTTGGGTAATTTAGTAAAAATGCCAACAGAGGTTACTCATTTTAGGAACATGATGCGTAATATTGCTTTTCAGCAATTTATTTATCAAAAGCAATTATCTGCAACAAGCGTAGCAACCAATCATAGACTTTTTTCCGAGTTGCCAGAGAATCATAGGTTGAAAACAAAGTTTAAGTCTATGACAAGTATTGATGTTAAGGACTTCAATAAATGTTGCCTAGTTATATACGCGGCATTTCAAAAATATAATAAAACGATATCGATAAATGACTTTGAAATAGTCTTTGATAAGTTAGGAAGAGACAACATTCAAAAAACATTAGATCTGCTTTCAATCGATATTTTTCAAGCTAAGCAACTAATCAAGAAAAATGATTTCTCAAATGGTACTTATTCTGAATGGTATGAACAAACGCCATTTTTAAATTTTCCATTGATAAAGTATAAAGAAAAATATACCTGCGTTAATATCTATGTCCTTTTACGTACAATTGAACAGTATATTTATAACTTGCTAAAGCTAGATGATCCAGAGTACTTTATGGATAGTTTTGGCAAAATTTTCGAGTCCTATCTTAAAAATGGTCTGGTTTATTCTGAATGTACTTACTTGGAAGAAAATGCCCTGAAAAAAGGTTTGCCTAAAGGAGTGGGAGTTGTTGATTTCGTTATTACGGAACAAGAAAGTAGCATTTTTATAGATGCTAAAGGAGTAGAGCTTCCATACTTAGGTAAAGTATCTGATGATCCAAAAGTGATTTTAGGAAAAGTTAAGTCAAGTGCATTAAAAGCAATTAAGCAAGCCAATAGTCTTAATAATCATATTTATCAGCATGGTATATCTTCCCTTGATCATAAAGAAAATAATTATCTCTTAGTTGTTACCTATAAAGAGCTTTATTTAGGTAGTGGGCAAACATTTTACGATTCTATTGCAAAGGAAGCTATAGATGAGATTTATAAAGGTATTTTTAATGACGCTCGTATTCCACTGAAAAATATTTATTTTATATCAGTCGAATCATTCGATTATTTATGTTCTGTTATCAAAAGGTCAGACTTGAGCTTTGCCAAGGTCTTAGAACATGCTAAGGAAGCAGATCAAGATACTCCAACAATGAAATTTGATTTCCAACAACACTTGGAAAGTCTAGACATCGATATTTTACGTCCGGACTATTTAAGCAATGCGATCAAAGAGCTGACGGATGTCGTGCCTTAATTATGCTAACAATCTGTTTAAGAGTGATTCGCAACGCTTGGCATTTTTACTATGCGTTGCGTTTAGTGTTTAAGGTGGTATGCAGCGGCTTTTGTATTGCGTTGCTCACACCTTAACAGGGCGTTAGGTTTTTAATCAATTCCTCACTCTATACTATATGGTATGATGTTCCAGTTTGTTGATGTCGAGGTTTCTTATGCGCAAGTTATTAAGTGTTTCTCTAGTCGCACTGTTAGTTGGTTGTTCAACTAAGCCAAGTCATGTCGGAGAACCAGTTCACACGAAAGATGGTGATGAATTTAGTATTCAACAAGTTGAAAACGGTTTTACTGTCGCTGGACATTACAGTGAATACCAGTTCGTAAGAAGTAGTAGTGATGGTTTCGCTGGGTGCACGAATCTTATCAATAATGCGGCAAAAGAATATGCGGCTAACAATAGGGAATCAGTGTCTTTACCAAAATGGGAAGATGTGACAATTATTGATCATGGTCGCGACATAATCACAGCTGTTATGAACGTGAATTGTGAATACACATATGAATATACAAATGCATCTAAATCTACGAGTAAAGTGTCAGACTTAAATTCACTTGTTGACCTGTATGAACGTGGGCTGTTGACTGAATCAGAGTTTTCAAAAGCAAAATCGAAGCTACTTGAAAACTAAAACCTAACAAAGCATTTAAGAGTGATTCGCAACGCTTGGCGGTTTC
This sequence comes from Vibrio sp. 2CM40D, assembly GCF_023161825.1. Taxonomy (NCBI): domain Bacteria; kingdom Pseudomonadati; phylum Pseudomonadota; class Gammaproteobacteria; order Vibrionales; family Vibrionaceae; genus Vibrio; species Vibrio sp. 2CM40D. The sequence continues at coordinate 495,524 of NZ_JALNTL010000004.1, read as the reverse complement.
GCTTCGCTCAAGTATAGCCAAGCGCCGCTTACACCTTAATGCGGCGTTAAGCTGCTGAGGGGATTCTACTGTAGCTTAATCTGAGTGATTTTTCATAGATGGAATGCTAAGATCTTATGTGAGCGAGTTAATTAGTTATAGGTTTATTCTAATGATGGTACAGATGTCAAAATGAACAATTCAGAAAGGCATACGATCACAAATCTCTTTTCTAAAAAGTCTATGATGGCACTTATGGACGAAGAGAGTAATGATAAACTTAAACTCTTGATGGCTAGACACTTACACGAAGATGGTTTGACTTTGTGGGAAGCTTTTGAGCATCTGTACAAAAGGTTGGTGAAAGAGTATCGAAATGAGTATGTGTACAAAAATGCCATCGCTGAAAAAATAGTTAAAGGTCGCCACAAAATGGCAAATGTAGCGTACTTCACAGAGTTTCGAGTTCGGAAGACTATAGCTGATTGTGTCGTTGTTAATGGTTGTTCTACGGCGTATGAAATCAAAACTGAGTTTGATACTTTCTATCGATTGAAGCATCAGTTGGAAAGTTATAGGCAAGTTTTTGAAAAGGTTAATATTGTTGTTCCCGAATCCAAGCTTTCAAAGCTGAAGAAAGAGGTAGATGATAGCATCGGTATTCTCGTGCTCACTGACCGTTACACATTCGAGGAAGTTCAACCATCGAGTATTCATACTGACTTATTGAAACATGATCTAGTTTTTGATTGTTTAAATAAAAATGAAATATTCGACATTGTATTAGCTCACTTTGGTGAATTGCCGCAGGTAAAACCTGCGTTTGTCAGAAGTGAGTGTAAGAAAATGTTCGAAGCTTTACCTAAAGAAGTTGTTAATTCTGAATTCAAAAAAGCTCTAAAACAACGAGAGCATTATGGAAAGCATAAGGAAACCTTATCAAAGTTTCCTAACTCTCTGTTATCTTTGATATGTACATCTAATTTTTCTGAGGAGAACTATGGCATCATGTTGCATAGTCTAAAGCAACAATTTTCATAATAAATGAAGAGGTGTCGGTATGTACTTTCCGTTTTTACGAGGGAAGCAAAATGAGCTCCTTGCTCTCAGGGAGTGTGTAGGTAAACTTTCAGAAAGTGGAAAGGTTGTACCGATAATTGAACCTGTAACTAAAGGTTTTTCTCCTGTATTGAAATGTATCAATACATTGTGTGATAAGAATGTTGAGCACATTATTGTTTTCAACTCTCAAAATGGTGATTTAGGGAAATCTCCCAAGCAAATGACAGCGTTGGTAGATGAGATAAAATCTAAAACACAGGCTCAACATTTTGCGTTTATATTAAATAGTTCAACAAAAGCTAGCGAAATCAATGATTTCTTAGCTAGTATCGGTGAACGAAAGTTTTCTTTCATTCATAATGCTTCATTTTCAGATCCTAAGTTTTTGTTTAGTATTTCTTCGAACGTAAACTTTTGTCATCATATTTTCATCGACTCCAACGTAAGTCGTTCTTATAAGCAGCAATTTAACGACTTTTCAAGAGTTAACATTTCAGATTGCTTCCGCTCGGTTAGCAAAAACTCTGAATATGCCGACCCTAATCACGAGTTTTATACAGATGCGCATCTAACCTATATAACGGATGGTTTTTCTGGCTTTGGAGACTATACGACGTTATCTGAGCGTTTCAAATCAGGTGGTTTTCAGCCATATACGGCGGCTTTACATCTTACACATGAAGTTACTGACACTGGTGATATCTGGGTTCGTCACTTCTTATCTAAAGTGTACGAGTACCCAACATCAGATCAAGCAGCTTTGATCCATGAGGCTTTACCTGAAATGGTGGCATTTATTAATGAGTTCAAAGATTACTTTAGCTTCTCTGAAGCAATCAAAGAAATTATTGATATTGATAACGAGGGGCGTTCAACTAATCTCGGTTACATGAAAAAGCTAGCGATAAAACATCATATTGAATTGTTGCTGAAGATCTTGTAGAAAACTGAAAAACGCAGCTTAACAATCTGTTTAAGAGTGATTCGCAACGCTTGGCATTTTTGCTATGCGTTGCGTTTTGTGTTTAAGGTGGTATGCGGCGGCGTCGGTATTGCGTTGCTCACACCTTAACAGGGCGTTAGCCCTCAGGAGTAAATAGTGATATTTCGAATAGTAAATGTATTAGTATTATTTGGATGTGTGTATTGGTTTGCTACTGACGCTAGCCCTGAGCCTGTAATCGTATTTCTTGCTAGCATCGGCACATATTTCCGAGATGCTGTTCATGGAGTAATTGGCTCTCGCTTTATTTCTTTATCATCTCGTAATCCTTTGATTCGAACTTTTACAAATCAGAAATACTCTTTCATCTCTGATACTTACATCTCACCAGCAATCGTTGAAGATTTAAACGGCTGGTTATCAGATACAGGAGATCAGGTTGTAGCAGTTAACATCGCGGATTCAAATGGGAGTAATCGCTATTTTGGTGATATCACCGTTGAGAGTGTTGCTGATGGTTATCCTATTGTGCGATTTCAAGATAATGAAAAAACGATTGTGTACCAGTATGTTGGTTGCTCATTTAGTGGGGTTCATATTTTAAGGTTAACCTCAAATTATGGTGGCTCTGGGTCATTTAACTACCTTATGCTTCTTACTTTAACCACGGACTCTAGTGTTGATTTTGAAAGGGAAACGAAAGCCACCTCAAAAGATCGATTGGTAGTTAAAAAAGTTGGCTCAATCTCTTTAGGCGACCGATATAATGGTCATATTTCATATAAATGGGGTTTTCTTCATATATCTCCATCTGACAGTATGCAGTGCTTAAAAGATAAAAAAGAAAAGGTGTTTGTCTTGTAGTTGAGGGCTAACAAACTGTTCAAGAGGGATTCGCAACGCGTGGCATTTTCACTATGCGTTGGTTTTAGTGTTTAAGGTGGTATGCGGCGGCATCGGTATTGCGTTGCTCACCCCTTAACAGGGCGTTAACTGTACTTCGATATAAAAATTACGAGCAAGTTACACAAAAACAGGTCGTTTCTAAAATGAAAAAGTGGTTTATATTTTTGGTTCTTTTGCTAACAGGGTGTGTTGCTAAGCAAGTACCTTACTCTCCTTCTGATATGGTAAACACAGAAGTTGCGGCGAATGTGATTGAACAGGTCATAATGGAACAGCCCCAAAAATTTAGACCTGAAGGTCTTGTTGTGACCAGTTCTTATATCGGGTTATCAGCAGGTAAAAATTCAAAAGCAGTGGCAGTTAGCAATTATAATGACGCTTCAAATTTGCTCCTGTCATCTTCAAACGTAAGGCTATCAGAAATCAATTCAAGGTATTATTTCAACTCGATATTGGCGCTTGAACTGTATAGCAAAAGAGATTGGTTTATCATTCAGCTAAAGAACGATGAACAACAGGTTGTTAAGCGTTTTTATACGAGAAGCTTAGAAAAGGCACAGCGGTTTATCGATTCAATAAATTACATGAAAATTTCGACTAAGCCATTTGCTGCTGAGTAGTACAGTTAACAAACTGTTTAAGAGTGATTCGCAACGCGTGGCATTTTTACAATGCATCAGGTTTCGTTGTTAAGGTGGTATGCAGGAGCTTCTGTATAGCGTTGCTCGCACCTTAATTGGGCGCTAGCATTAATGGGGAAAAAGAATGTCTCACAAAACAGAAGTTCGTTACTGTTCAGATTGCGGTACGGATATTCATCACGTAGTTGTCTTGGTCAGAAAACAGTGTGCTTTTAAAGGTGCCAAAAATCAGAAGTTTAAGGAATTTATAGCAGGCGCTATTAAAGGTTGGGCTCTTGGTGCATTTGTTGCCTCTATGGATGAGTTTGAGCGTCACCTAGTTTGTGTAAAGTGCGGCAAAAAGACAGTAGAAAGTTAGCTACCTAATAACGTAGAAAATTTATAGTGTGACTTGAGGTTAATGATTCTCAACGCTTACCGTTTTTCATTCGATCGTTGGGTTGAATGTTCACGGTAGTATGGTTGAAGTTCGTTGTGCGATAGTTCACGTATTAACTCAGCGCTATACGCCAATCCCAAAAGTGAATAAAAAATGGATAAACCAAAACAAGTTCAGTGGTTAAAAATCCGAAAGAAAGGCTTCTTGATACATTGTCTCACTCATGGCCTAGCATTTAGCTTTCCAGTTATTTTTGTGAGCTCATTTGTCCGAAACGGTTTTTATCTCAACTTATCGCCTATTGTATCATATCGAGTTTACTTAATGACTGTCTTCGGGGCGGTGTTTATGGCAGGTATGGACTGGTGTTTTAAACGTAGACAGTATCAAGAGCGCAAAGAAAAGGCTTCGCCTCATAAATGAGCGATTTCGAAAATAAACATAGTTCATGTTAAATTTACGGTATCATGCACAATTCACCAAATTGTAGTTATTCATGATTATACCAACTAGCACTTCCTCTTCCCTTCTCTCAAATGTATCTTGCTCCAACTGTAAGGCTTGTTGTTGCCGCCTCGAGGTTATGATTATCTCAGATACTGGCGTACCTGAAAAATTCATTGTGCGTGACCAATATGGCGGTGAAACAATGATGCGATTAGGTGATGGCTGGTGCGCAGCTTTAGATAGAGAAACCCTGATGTGCACAATTTATGCGCATCGACCATGGATATGCCGCGAGTTTGAAATGGGCTCTAACGAGTGCCTAGATGAACGTCTTAAGTCGACTTAAAGTAGACCGCCGCATGCATTGTTAACTATAACAATACGCTTAAGAATAACACGAGACATTTTACTATGAGTAATGTTAAGTTTTAGGGTAGCGTAACCTTCGGTACTGTGATACTCACACCTGAACAAATCACTGGGGGAAACTGACATTTCGATATGATTAAGGAACACTTATGAAATATAGATTAGGTTTACGAAAAATCACTGAGGGTGATATGAACAGAGATTGTCTGTTGCTGCCAGAACCAGAAGATTACGAAATGTATGTCACTGCTATGACTGAGGACATCAATCAACTTGAAATTGTAGAGTATGCTTTGATGGATAATAGCAGTATTGTCATAAAACTCGTTGTCGGCTTTAATATCGAGCATCTAAAACAAGCAACTACCTCAATACAACAGAAATATTGGGATGTGCTACGAACGACAAGGTTTGAAAATATCGCCTAACAAAGAATTCGAAGTACTTTTAAAATATGAACATACAAAAAATCACCGCACCTGAAGTTTTACCGATAAGGCATCAAGTGTTATGGCCCGACAAGCCTCTTTCATTCTGTGAAGTTGGGAGTGACGATTCCGCTATTCATTATGGTGCGTTTGTGGACGAAAAGCTGGTTTGTGTGGCCTCTGTTTACATTGATAAACACGAAGCAAGGCTCAGAAAGTTTGCAACTTTACCTAAATACCAAAAACAAGGAATTGGGTCAAAAGTCATTGCACGCATAATTAATGATCTAAAGCTTAAAAACGTCAGTTACCTTTGGTGCGACGCACGAACCTCAGCAGCTTCTTTCTATAAAAAACTGGGCCTAAACATTGAAGGTAAGGAGTTTCAGAAGTCTGGTACTTCATACTTCAAAATGTCTATCTCTCTAAATAATTAACCATGTAGCAGACTCATGTTAATCAATACAGCTACTACATGGTTCTGCTTAAATGTTACTGAGCTCGTATTGCTCCCTCAAGAGCCGAAAAGTATCTTCACGCCTGCATCCTGAGTTGAACAGTAAGAAACTTTTACGGCCACACCTCTCCTTCTTCTAGCAAATTTATTTCCCTCCCCAACTTTGCTTATGCGCTTAAAAATGTGACTGAGAAGCTCAAAAAGATAACTACTGACAGTGCTATAACTCTACATCTCGGTAATGACTTATTACGTTACTCGAACACAAAGTAAACCTTTAATCTATTGATAGCGGAAAAGTTATGAAAAGACTCTTATTCACTTTACTTATACCATTCTTTGCAAGTGCTGGCGTCAGTCAGAATGAGAAATCTGTCGACGAATCAAATTTGGTTGTGTCATTGAGATATGCAGATACTACGATGATGGGAAAGAATAACGACCTGTTTGGTTTTAGTTTCGCTACTGGATTAAAAGAGGACGGTTTTGGATACGCGCTTTCTTTTGATAGTCAATCATTTGATATCAACGGAAGAAATACTGACATTGGAGTGGAGAATACTAAATACGACTATAAGAATGTAATGTTTGGTACCACGTATGGAGTGACTGATAACTTTTACTTGATCCCAAAGCTTGGCCTTACGTTCAACCGATATAAAAGCAAATACAAAGGCGTGACTCACATTCCTAATACTGGCATGGCTTACCCTGCAATGAAATACAAATCAGAACACGACTACAGTATGTCTTACGGTCTTGATATGATGTTTTTCAGTAAAAGAGTAGCCTATGGATTTGGAATTACAGATTCTGATTATTTTGGCAATAGAGAAACGAAAGCAAATATAAGTATTGGGTACGCATTTTAAAAAAGGCCGCATTTAGCGGCCTTTTTTATCAACTCATTATTACCTTAACTGCCATTTCAGCATCAACCCCACCCCAAAGCTTGTCAAAGAGCTTTGTTGCTTCTGGATCGTCAGTTGTATGTCTCGAGAATTTGTATTGATAATTAGCAAATACGAATGTCGGTTCGCCAACGAAATCAAGATCCGCTGTAACTCCATCTAAAGTTATTGATACATGGGTATAAACATCCAAATCAGCAAGTAAAACGAAATTAATATAATCTTCTTTGAATGTTTGCGTTGAACTTGCATCAGCAGCATCAAGCTGAGCTAATGAACATGTGTCTCCATCTTGACCATCAACTGCATTCATTTTAAATGTTAAAGAACCGAAGTCGGAATTGTCATATCCTCTATGGGTTATGTCCCCTGCTAAAGTTCCCACTTCAATGTATTCTTCTGGGGTTAGGATAGATACACCTTCATTAACTGTTAATGTTGCATTTGATGAAACATCAGTGCCTTTTGAGTTCGTTGCCTCAGCTCTAATTGTATGAGTCCCGACACTAGGTAAAACAAAGGTAAAGCTAGCTGAGTTACTGCTTGCTTGAGCAGTATCATCCAAAAACCAAACTATCGTGCCAATTTCCCCACCCCAATCGACAACAATTGATGCTGTGTAGTTTTCAAATTGAGTAATGGTTCCACCAACAGGATCGGTAGTAATAGTCGGAGCTACAATAGACGATTCAACAACAATCGTAACCGTGCTTGTATCCGTATATCCACCAAAGCCAAATACACGACAAAAGAACGTATGGTTGCCAGTTGATGACGGAGTAAACACGTAGCTAGATCCAGTGGCGCCGGAGATTGGAGTGCTTCCGTTGTACCACTGATAAGACAACGTGGATCCTAGACCATCAGCGACAACGGACAGCGTTAAGTTTTGAGAGTCCGTAATTGTGCCACCCACTGGTTGAGTGGTTATCATCGGTTTGCGCGCGACCTTTTCACCATCAAGGTAAACTTCATCAATATTAACGTCATTTAACTTTAACGTTCCAATTTCTACACCATTAAAATAGATAGCCATAAATTAACTCGTATACAGGTTTAACATGCTTCCAGAAACGGTATAACGAAAACCACCGAAGCCAGATCCCGCCGCTGAAGAGTTGTTTGCTGCTGGTACTTTCGCTATTGGAATAACTGGCAATCGACCAGTGTTTAACGTACCAGAGGTAATAGATCCAGCATCTATATCTTTTTGTGCTTGAGCCACAATCTGACTCAAATAAACATTCAATCCGCCATCAGCATGCTCAACATAAAACAGTGGGTTATCTGCAAGCTGAGTGTCTGAAATATTAGTTAGCGAACCTACCGTCGTTGTTCCTGCCGGCTCACTTCTTGTTGCTGAATTTATAAATTGCTCAAGCATTACAACTCGCTTTGCCATAGCTTCTAATTCTGATTGTAACTTCTCAACGTCGCTCATTATTTAGTCTCCAGTGGTACGGCAATGCCCTCATTAGCTGGGGTGATTAACCATAGGTTTGATGGTGTTACCAGTTTTGTTTTTGCGTAGTCAAAATCGGTAATTTTGAAAGTTGCGCCATTGCTTAAAGTGGCGTTCTCGGATGATGTAGCAGTGAATGTCACTTCATCAGATTTCGCCAAGGCCGAGTAATATCCGTTGGCATCTATGGACGCTTTCGTACTATCACTTGAGCTCCAATTCACAACCGATGGGTTATCTGTAGAACTGACTGCAATCCCGTTGTTGTACGTCACACTAGCTGCAATTCTGCCAGTGTCGCCAACTGCAAGCTCGGGAACTGGCGTTGTAATAGAAACAGCGGTAGGAACAACCGCAGTGATAGTTTTTGTGATGGTTTGAAAAACGCTGTCGTCGTAAGTTTCATCTTCCGATACAGCTAAGGCAGTAACTGTAACGTCACCACCAGCTATAGCTGTATAGGCGCCATTAGAATCAATCGTTAACATTGACTCATTACTTGACGTCCACTGCACAACGCTAGGGTTATCTGACGTACTTATGACGTGCTCGTCCACATACGTTACTGTCGCGGTAAGTGTCCCAGTATCGCCGGCAAAAACCGTATCTGGAAATGAAGACACGACGATTGATGAAGGTACGACTGGTGAAATGTCAAACGTTGCATCACCACTTATATTATTGCCATAAGCAGGATCGGTGGATGTAGCTAAAGCCGTTACCGTTACGGAGCCAGCGTCTAAGGCAGTAAAATTTCCTGAGCTATCGATTGTGAGTATTGACTCATCGCTGGATGACCATGCAACTATTCCAGAATCTTCCGCTGTAGTTGATGAGTTACCGTCGCTATAAGTAACTGTCGCTGACAACGTACCAGTATCACCTCGAAATACCGAAGCTGGAACGCCAGATATTGTCACTGTGCTTGGTAATATAGGTTCAATAAACGTGATTTCTAAGTAGGTACCAGATGGGTTAGCGAGAACTTCTAATATTTTGGTAAGTTGGGCCAACTTAAACTCTGATACCGGTTGCGGTACCAGCAATCCAAAATTAGAAGGCGTAACCAGCCATAGATTCGATGGAGTGATCAGTCTCGATTGGTACGACTCGACATTGTAGATATTGATAACTAAGTGTCTTGGCCTTGGTGATGAATACTGTATCCCTACTCCATTACCGACAACTTGCTCAATGACCAATGTATATGAGTCGTAAGTGCCAGCCGTTTGCATTGCCTGCAAAATGGCCATGTAGTTTTCGGCAAAGAAATCGCGGTTAAGCCCGGTAAGCACCGGAAATGTGTTGTTATCGTAAAGCAAGTAACCAAATGGTTTTGAACCAACCATTTCTGAGTTCATCTGAACTAACTCATCAATGGTCACTCGCTGCTTAGCTGTGAGGGTTATATTGTAGAAAAACTCGCACGCTTTATCGTTTCGAAATAACTGCGTCATTTACCCTCCAGTTAAGCATCGGTAATAATCACATTCTCTACTGACAAGTCCGGAATGAATTTTACGTTATAGGGTGTTTTATAAATGCTTTCCGACCAACTGGTTCCATCATCTAACGAATACTCGGCTTTGATGTTTGACGCATACAAAGCATCACGGTTAATTTCAAAATACTTTTCTGGTTCGATATCCATTCCGATCCAAAAAAACGCATCGAAGTTTGCAAGAAACTTACTCACAATGTCATCTTGGTTATCGACCACTGCATTTGTGTTTCTGGATTTAGTAAGAGTGAGTTTCCATAAAATCGGTTGCTCTTCTTTTGCGGTCCACCGGTAAGTCTCAACGCCCCCTTTAGTTAGAACAATGTCTTGCTCAATATCACCGACCATGTAGGTACTCGCAACCACAGCCGTTTTTTCCATATAGGATGCGATTTGGTAGTTGATGTCAGCCGATGGAATGTAATCAATTGCAACGTGCATTTTCCCTGAGTTCTCTTCCGTCATTTTCATAATGGAAGACTTATACCCAAAGTTGTCTTCGAGCCCGGCAATGAGTGCATTTGGGGTTGTTGTTGGATTGTTTATTTTTAAGTTTGAGTTTTGGATAAACTCGGACATTTTCACGAAAAGAGAGGCGATTATATTCTCGATGGTCATATCGATTTGCGCACTAGCGTAAAACACTTTGTATTCGTCACTAGCGACAAAGGTGTTAAACGCCAAGCCAGAGAATTTATCATCTGACTCTTTAAACGCCTCAAAGTACGCTTCAATTATCGTGTCAAAGTCATCAGGAGTTAGACCCGTAGATGAATCCCATATCATGTGTATGAACCTGTAACATATTGAGTTTCTGCGGTGCCAGCTAACGTGTAACTCATTTTCAACGTAAAGCCTTCTACCTCGACTTTACTGTTAAGAACCATAATCGAACGTTTCACTGATTCGTTAATAATCCATGTGTTAAAAGCTGCTGCGTTAAAGTTAACCTCTGGCATGTACCAGTAATCAAAATCAAAACCAATACTAGCCGCGTAGTACAAACTGCCTTGATTGGTTTGAAAGTTATTCTCGAAGCGAGCAACGTTTCTCCCTTTCCCTAAATACCCACTTAGCGATGCCATAATTACCTCAGTTTTAAATCTTCGAGATCTGATTTAAGTTGTTCAAGTTGGCTCTTGGCACCTTCATCAAGCACTCTTACCTCTCCAACTGCTGGTGAACCAGAGCCGCCTGTAACGGACACCACAACGTTCTGACCTGCAATTGATATAGCCTGTTCAGCAATGCCAATCGCCTTGTCTATGATTGTCTGAGCGTCTACCTGAGTATTTGTGATATAGATTGAGAACTCTTCGCCCATGATGAGAAAGCCTTCACTGTCAGCTTTCCCTGCGGATACGTTGATTACATCGTTTGGCTGGTAGGTTTCACCATTAACTTCTACTTCTAATCGTTCATTTGATATCTTTGCTTTGAGCAAATTCATGTCATGACTCCAAAAGCGACCTATGTAATGTTCTGGTATCAGAATGGATAATCCTGGCTCTCTTGAGATGGCACTTCTGGTATCAGATGTATTCACCTGCAGCGACCAGTACCCACGATTGTGGTATCACTTCCGGTTTTAAGCTCATTTGAGGCTATTGAAACGAAAGCGACCCCTTGAAAGTTTGGGTAGCTAAATCGTAGTCGCCGTCAATGGCAACGATGCGTGTGCCGTTGTATGGATAGTTGAGTTGGGGAATGTGGTTGCAGACAAAACGATAAGAGTCAGTGACAATTGTTCGATTTGCTCTTTCTAAGATGTTTTCCGTTTTCACGAAATCACCAGCGTTAACATCTAGTGTAAAACCAAGCTCTTCGAGGAAATCTGTTGCGCAGCTAATTGCCCTCGACCTTGGTTGGAGCTCTTCTAGAAACTCTGCGCCTTGAATCATCTGTTTGGGCACTTCGTCATATTTGGCGAAAGTGTAGCCTAGCGTTGTGGATACGAGTTCAGGCAAAGAGGAAGCGTAAAAGTGGTTTCTCTCCCAATATTCCATCGAGAGAAGATAATCACTGTTTAGCGTAGCTCTAACTCTCATTTCTAATCCCTAGCAGCGCGTACCCGTCACCGCGTTTTCTGGTGGCATATTTACCATTAGGTTTGATGTAGAAATCGCCATTTTCATAAACAGGCAAAAACAGGTTTTCGAATATCAAGGCAACTTGCATTTCTTCGTATCCTATCACCTCTGTTTGGTTTACCGTGACGACCGTTAGTGGCTCACCGTCGACCGCCAGCTCGTTAACGATTTGAGGAAGACTTCGAGCAATAAATGACTCTACCTTTCCCACTTCGTACCAAGTGAAATCATCAACTGCAATCCCCATTAGGACGAGATTTTTGCTCATGTTAAAACCTCAACTGTTTTGGGAATATTGGTTACTTGGTTTTGCGATGACGAACTACCAATAATTGATGTGTCACCTTTTTGCATTTCGAAAGTTAAGACTTTTTCTGTCGTATCCGATTTGGTCGCCAACGTCATGTTTAATAGCGTGCCACCAATAATCACCATTTCTGGACTGAAAAAGGAAACTCGCGGTAACGAATCTTGCTTTTGGAAAAGCCAACTAGCTAAACCAATCATGGCGTTTATAAAGTCACTACTACTGCTTCGGAGCGTTATAGTCGAAGTGTTGATGTTCCCCTTTAACACTGGCGTACCACCAGCAACGTCGATACTTTTAACGACGGACTGTTTGTATCCGTCCGGTATCATGCCGATTAAATCTCCAATTATTGGAATGGGAATTGGCGTAGTTTTTCGCAAGTCTTGATATTCTTCGGTCAGAACCTTAATGCGCGCCTGATCGTCTTTCGTTAAATCAGCCTTGGCGTCTAGTTCAAGTAGTTCCTTTTGCTCTTCGCTCGACAACGTATCATCGAGATAAATGAGGAACAGCGGAGGTGCTTTCTCTGAAATCATTTCAACGGTCCTACGTCTGTTCTGGTTTTGTTGTTACGTGACTCTTTCTCAGCAATATCAACCATCATTTGGTTAATCTCGCCCCCACGTTTTTCAACGTAATCACCAAACATTTGCATTGGGGTTTTACCTGTTGCAGCCTCAATTGGCGTATAGGTACCAAACTGAATGAGTTTGTCGAAAAACGCCTCCCAAGTTTCCATGCTATTGATTGGCTGCTGTCCAGCTTTGATTAGATCGCTGCCTCGCTTGGCTAACTCGCTAGCGTAAGATATGGTGCTTTTGACAAAAGAGTTTTCTACTTTAACAGCGGCTATTTCTGCTTCGTCGGCAATGATCTTGCCTTTTACTTTGAGATCCAAAACATCCAAGTTTGCTTGAATGCGTTTAGCCTCGGAAGCCTCGGAAGAAACCACCGCTTGGGCTTGGCCTTGCGTCACACCGTCTATGATTTTCTTTTCAAAAGCCTTGGCGTCACCGATTGCCAAAATGCTTGATGATTTGTCAGAGCGATTTAGCGCTTTGTCTAGTTCCTCTGTCCTTACTTTTGAGCCAAGCATTGTGTCCATGATGTTCTGAAAAGTGAGGTCTTTATTTTCAGCGAGTAATGCTTTGAAAGGTTTCATGAATCTTGAGGCCAGCAATGCATCTTCATCACCGAAAACATCATTCATGTATTGGGCTGCAACTTCCGGTTTAAGCTTTGCCATTGTTCCGACAAAATCCAGAAACGCATTCTCAATACCGTTTTGGTTTGCTGCCTCTTTGTACGATGCCATTTCTGGGCGTTCTAGGGCACCGACAAAACCAGACAAAATACCTCGAATGTCAGATTGATCTAGACGAGCAGATATACCAACCGCACTAAGAGCAGCGTAACGCCCTCTGTTGATGCCTAAAGCATCAGCCGTATCGCTAATGTCCGACATTTCATTTAAGCGCTCTCTGGCTATTTGGGCGTATTCCTCTGCACCTTGAAAAGCTTTAGTGGCAATATCCTTTGCCACACCAGCCGCCGTTGCAATCGCTTCACTGGCAAGATTGGCCCCAGTAAGGATCATGAAGCCTTGTAACTTACCAAGTTTAGATTTTACTTTTTGACTGCCCTTTTCAGCTCCCTTCTCGAAGCCTTTACCGAACCAAAACTCAAAGTCATCTGCTGCCTGTTTTGAAGCGCGTCGAAGCTGCACTTCCATTTTCTTCGACTCTTCTTTCATTTTGCGTTCATCGAGCCTAGGAGCGAGGATAAATTCTGAACTAGCCGACATTAGCCATCTCCTCCTGTTGTTTTAACTGTCGATAAGCTTTTCGCAAAATCAGGCCAATAAGATCGCCGCCGTCGATATCGGGACTATTCTCGATAGTGTCAGCGGCAAACCCATCACCAGCGACTCGGAACTTAGCAAGTTCCTCAAGTTCGGTAGGGCTTAGAAAAAAAGCCCTGCGTCTTTTAGCGTCGAGCACTTAACCAAAGTTTCCAACACCATTTCTGCAAGTTCTGGCAACTCGTAGTTGTCAATGCTAGAAGCGTCGATTGACATACCATGTTTATTTTCATGGACAGCCACCAGCGCCATCATGTCGTAATAGTCAATTCGCTGAAATTCCATTAAATCCATGATGACCGTTTTCTTGTTTTCCGCATCCAGCGAAGTGAAATACTGTTTTGCTTGGTCGTGATCGACAAGCCCTTGAATGCGCATGGTTCTAGCGCGTGGAAGGTGAAGAATGAACCCTAAATAAGCCATATAAGCATTCCATGCTTTTGACCCTTTAAATTTAGCTATCATTACGCCACCGCTTTAAATTCATCTTTGAAGTTTTTAGGCGCGACTTGAATAGTCAATTCAACGTCTAACGTAGATTCAGATTCATTAGCCGTGCCATTGCGAGGATCGTTTTTCAAAATACATTGCTTGGAAACAAGAGTTCGTCCGTTTTTCTTGTTGTACGATGTGAACTGAAAACGCTCTTCGCCTAAGAACAATTTTACGTAAAGCTCCAAATGCTGTTGAGATACGTTTCGAAGCTTTACTGATAGCTCGATAGGCTGAGTTAATCCGGTACCGACAATTTCACCGTCACCATAACCATTAGGATCGCAAAACATCTGCACTACCTTTTGGTTGTTTCGTCCAAGCTCAATCACCGAGATATAGCTGTATTCCTCACCGTCATAAACAACGGTAGTTTCCATTTCCCCAATTCGAAAATTGCTGCCAGCCATTATTGAGCCTCCGTTACTTCAATTCTTGCACGCCAAATAGGTTCAGCGTCTTTCACTTCTGCTTTACCACCAACCACATATTGCTCATCAGATTTGACGATGGAAATGTAGTTATTTGCATCAGGATCTAAGTAGAAATATGGGAAGCCTTCGTAAGTCTCGATAACTTCGGACGCGGCCTCTTCAATGTTTACTCGCTGAACGGCTGTATTGTTAGGTTCGTTGGTTTGAATGTAAGAGGTGATCGCCTCTTGCGTTTTTAGCTGCGCTTGACGGTCGATATAGCCTTTAGTAATTGCGGAACCACCATTACCAAAGAAGCCTAAAGTCGGCCCATCAGAGCCATTCAAGAAGAAAGAAATACGCTTGTTAAACAAATCGTCGGCTTTGCCTACAGTAAACACTACTGACGCAGAATTGGATGAATCAAGCACGTAGTATTGGCAATTTCGCCAGTAAGCTTGTGACAGTAATCGACCAAACGCTTCATAGCATCCAGTGTATGAACCCGCATCATCAAGAAAGACGGTATCTTTCATCGCGATTTGTTCAGCCAATGCTTCGTCGCTGGTGGCGTATGCTCTCACGCCGTCAAAATCCGTAAAGTCGATAGTTTGCGCCGTGGCAATATCAATCTCTTTAGAAAAGCAAAGCGTAAAGTAATCGGTCGGATCAAAGTCGATTGCATCTGTGCTTTCTGGATCAACTTCATCTGCAAGAATTAGCAAATAGAATTTCTCTAAGCCACCAGTCATCAAGTATTGAACTTCTGTATTTGCCGTGTAATTGGCAATAAGCGTCGGATCATAAATTGGCACTACTTTGTACAACGCAGGGTCAATAATATCGCGTGTTGCCTTGGCCGGTTTTGTACTGGTTTTTACTGGGGCTTCCTCGCCATCTTCCGCTGGTGGCGTGTAACTACCAGTAACCATAACTAGGCATTTATACAAAAAACTGTAGTCGGCCCCTGTAGCGGATTGAGCTTCGCTGATGCTCACCGCATAATCGAAAACAAGTGTATTACTCATAGTCTATCCACTTAAAATGTTTGATTTTTTCGCGTGTTTTGTCGAACTCGATTTCGCACGCAAAGTGAAATTCTTTAACCACTGAAAGGACGCCAACAGAGAGCCAATCGGATGAGGCTTCCATGTTTACTGAAGCCAGTGAGGTTTTACTGCCACTTCGCTTTTTATAGCGATCAAACTTGCTACCTAGGACGCCAAAAACAGGCTTATCTCGCCCCATATCAGCGAGCGACAATCGAATGATCCCAAAAAAGCGAATGTGTGATTCAGAGAAGTACTGCTCACGCACACTTAGGTATTCGACATAAACAATGTCAGCACCGTCATGTAACGCCCCAGCCCAATCAACCGCCTTCAGACCGAAAATATTGCGGATCTCATCATGTAGAGCTTTTCTAAACATACTGAGCCTTTATCGAGTTAAAGAATGAGCCTGTATCGACCATAGGCCAGTCAAAACCTTTACCTTGAAGGTTGTATCCGTTGTAACCGGTCCCGCCCTTAATCGTTGTTCGAGCGTTGCTGCCATAGTCTTTTCGCATTATCGGGTTGCGCACTAAAGCGCGGGCCGCGCTCTCAATACGACGAATCATTTCAGGGCTTACTGAGCCAGCATTGAATAGCCTTATCAGTTCGTTGGTGACTCGGATAACATCTTGGTTTTGAAAATGACTTTCCGCTTTTGAGAAAACCCCGTAACGGGTGTCCATGTATTCGGCAAGTTTGGTCATTTTTAGGTTGGTCTTACCTTGGGTACCAGTCTTAACCCGAGACGCTTGCTTTCCTTGAAACGATTTAAGTGGTTTTTCGTGGTCAGCCATTCTTGCCGTTTTGCTTTTGTCTAAAACGCCAATTCGAATATGGTGGGAATTAAAGTCTTTCACCTCTTTTTCTAAATTGGTGAAATCCAGTTCAATGTCCAACGTGAACATTAAAACCCTCCGCCAATGATTGGAATTCGGGCAGGTTTCACAACAGGCTGTTTATCAGAAAGAGAGCACCCGTTAGCCTCTGCCAGCGCCTTTAAGCGAACCAGAGTGAAACGTTTATTACTATCTTGAGAAACTCGTTCAATTAGCACCTTTTGTGAAAACTGATAGCACTCACATTCACCTTCTGGATTTGCATTGATAGCGTTGGCAAAATCAATCTCATCCTGAAGCATTGCTTCTGATCCGCAGTTTCGAAGTATTGTGTCGATGAGAATTTGTGAATCTTCGGAAATCATCATTCTCTCCAAAAGAAAAGGGACTCAACAATGAGCCCCTACTTTGACCGATTATTTATTTGCTTCTTTCGCACGCTCTTTCAAAGCACGAGACGCTGCAGTTTCAGTGAGCTGGTAAACGTAAGAACCTTTAGCCTCAAGCTCGTTAGCTGCACTTTCATAAGTAAATAAACTTTTTTGAACCAAACCGTGATCGCCAGATTCTTTTGAGTAAATACCGGGTACTGAACCATGGTGGTTATTTACTGCAGGTCGGTAAGTCAATGAAATATGAGAGCTAGTCCCTAGAATGGATGGAACCTCTAACATTTTCACGTTCTCATAAGCTCGTTGTACCGCAGACTTGCCCGTTACCACGTCACCACCAGACGACGTGATCGGCTTGCGCATAATTGCTGCAATATCTGATGTGTAACTTAAAGTCATGTTTACGTGATCGGCTTCGCCTAGGCCAAGAGCTTTGGCTTGCTCTTCGTAAATGGCGTTAATCACCGTTAGTACGCCAGAAATATCCGATACGGTTACTACTGTTTCATCATACTCAATGGCATTTTTATTTTGCATCATGCCACTGTTACCGTGTTTGCCATGGAAGTGCTCATAGTCGTATTGCATCAATAGGCGGTTTAAAAGACCCGCATTGATGTTTACGTCATTGACGTTCTGCATGCTAGACAAGCGAAATTCAATGTGAGTAGGTTGACGATGGTAAGAGAACTCAACCTCTTTTGCATGCGCTTGAGCCAGCTCAGTTGTTGACGGCGTTAACGCCTCAGCAAACTTATCGTCTGGGAACTTACCAGTCACATCATAGTTAATATGAATTACTGTTGCCTGTTGTAATTTACCATCTGAGTAATCTTCATCAGTGCCTGCGAGATTGGCGGTGTAAGGTACGTATGTGCGCTTGTTGCTACCCATGATTTTTGCATTGTAGCGACGCTCGACCTTTGATTTACATACAACGTTAGTTGCCATATCTTGATTTCCTTCTGGTATCAAAAAAGGGCTTGCCGGTCATCCTGGCTAAGCCCTTTTGGTATCAAATTAATGTTGCTCTCACTCTGCATAGTGTGAGTTTGGCGTCAGTTATTTTTTCGCTGTAGAGCGAGAGACGGTTTTAGAATCCGCACTTTCTGACGTTGGCGCACCGGCTGGAGCAGAAGCTGCAACCCAGCCCGCGTCTTGACGTTCGTAAGGCGAGCCATCCTCAGGCGCTTCTTCCACACCACCAATATCAGCAGGTACTAATGTTACGTCACCCGTTTTGCCATTTACACTCGTTACGCCAGCTGCGCCATCAGATCCCACAGGAGCAGATCCACCATAAAGTGTCACTAAAACGCAGCCCTCAACGATTTCGCAATTTTCATCCAAACCGTTAATGTCTAGTTCGTCAATTTTACCCATGATGACAGTCGAGTCAGCGGTGCCAATCGACACCACTTCACCAGTGGTATTATCAACGGCAAAGCCATTACCAGCCGCTAGCGTCATACCATCTTTTACACGAACAGGAATGCCCTTACCTTGCTCAACAACACCCGTTACCTTACGGATGTTACAAAGGTCGTGGACTGCGAACCCAGCAAATGCAGAGCCATTAAACAAAGCTACTTTAGGTTGTTCACCACTAACAGCTACAGAGGAAACCGCAACGCCAGCGACCAAATCACCTTCAAACGCACAAGGGGAAACGACGTCACTATTACCAGAGTAACGAGTGGCACCTAAAGGAATTTCACGAGCCATGATGCTCTCCTTATTTCTAGAATTGATTATTTTGATTTAAATGTACGAATTGAGCTTTCGGTTACGCAGGTTCGGCGTTGTTTGCCTGTTGGCCCATTTCGAAAATAGAGCCGTAGTCCTTCATGGCCTCACTATCTTTTGTGACAGAGACTTCACGACCACCTTCTTCCAGCTTGCCTTTGTTAAACATTGATCGTTCAATCAAAGGCCATGCAAGCTTGCGATCAATTTCGTGAGACTTAATGCCGTCTTTGATGATTTTTTCTTTAACCGTATTGCGGTCACGCTCTTCTAACAAATCGAGCATTTTTTCATTTTTGAAAAAGGCGCGAACCGTGGCAGCCGCAAGACCCTGAGCGCGTTCAGCCGGTGTCTTAGCCCATTTTTCAACATCTTCTTTGACTTCCTTAATATCAAACCAATCAGGAAACATTTCAGAGTTGTCTTCCATGAACTTGTCGAATTCAAGGTTGAACTTAATAGCGTCAGTTAAGTCCGCCTCTGTGTTCTCTTCTTCATTCTGCTTTTCTAGGCGTTGCTGAAGTTTTGCAAGAATGTCATCATCTTCATTTCCAGCCGTTGGCTTGCCACCCAACAGTTCAAGCAGTTTATCGACATCAGGCGTAGCATTAGGCTGCTGCTGTTGACCTCCGGTCAATAATTGCAAAAGCAACTCTGATGCATCATCTTTAGGTTGTTGTGGCTTACCACCAGCCAATAACTGCAATAATTGCGCATTCGAGTCATTTGGTTGCTGACCACCACTCAAGAGCTGTAACAGTTTCGGATTAATCGCATTTTGCTGCTGACCAGTAGCACCACTTAAAAACGCAATTAATTGCTGCGTTGGATCCTGTTGTTGATTACCACTCAAAAGCGCGATTAGTGGGTTTTGTGTTTCGTTGCTAAATTGGTTTTGATTACCGCCGGCCAATAGTAGTGCAAGTAATTGATGTAAATTCATGCTGCTTTACCTCGATTGATTTTATTAACAATTTGCTGAGCGTGAGATTGCCCAGATGTAATCTTCATTCCGCACTGACAGTTGTACTCAACCCCAAGCCCTAATTGTTCAGCCTGTTTAATGGTCATACGTTTACCGTAGTGCAGAGCGTGCGTGGCGCGTTCCTCTTCTGCTGAAGATGGTTGCCACTCAATGGTGATTTCGTCGGCGTGTTCTGAGCTTGAGAGGGTTTGAACAATCTCGCTGCTGAGCGTGCCAGTCATTGTGTTTTTGATGTTTGCTGCAAAATCCAAGTTTGATTTGTTTTTGGATTTTTCCAGCCTTTTGATCGTCATGTAGGCATTGGACTTGGCGTCCATGAGAATTGAATATTTATTGATGAGTTTTAGCTGTTCACGCTGCATTCCTCCATGCTCATTGTAAATACGCTCAAAATTGATCCCAAACCAATCGAGTAGGTTTTCAGCCATTGTGTAGGGATACAGATACATGCTGTCCCCTTACTAATTTTTGCTAATTCCTAGCTCGGCAATGGGTAGAACGGTTTCAACCATTTTTCGCTTTTCGTCGTCAGTGAAAAGCGAGCTCATTTCAATTGAATTTAAGAAATTGGATATTTCTGGCAATTGTTCAATGTCGGGCTTAATCATAAAATCGGCACCAAAGACCGATTCAAATACGCCCCTTAGTACCTCGTTAAAATCACGTACTGAAGCCAAGCGGTTTTGCTTGCGGTCACCATCACCCGTTGAATTAAGGGAGCCGACCAACTGACCGTTAATAAATGACATTGGACGGCCTGTTGCGTTACAGATTAGAGAGTAAGCGTACTCAAGCTGCTCCTTGACGGGCTTAACATCGACCTTTGGCATTTCTAAAGCCGATTGAGCATCAATGTACGCCACACTGCTTTTCTTGAGCGCATCGTTGATTTTATTGATTTGCGTTTCGACAGCCGTTAGCACCTCTTTGTCTGAAATGAGCTCACTCAAATCACTAACCTTCAGAAGTACAGCCCCACCAACACGTATTAGCTTTGCTGCACCAACGATGGCATCAAACACCATTCCGAAATAGGCCTCTAACAATTCTGTCCGATGGAATTCTTCAAAATCCAACTCCACAAAATCGAGCTTATTTACTTTTTTAGAGAAAACGGTATACGTGCGCTCTTCGAAATAGAAAGCGTGCTCACGACCGTGGATTGGCCGCTTACGAAGCACAACCTTGCTCTCCTCCGACATAGCCTCAATGACGTAATACATCAAACCACGCTGTAGTTTTGGTGAGTGAGAATCGTAAATCGTTTTTGAAAAATCCGAGCTTCCTATCTCATCTGGTATTGCGACAATTTCTAACGTCACATACATAATGCGCGAATAGAGCTCTCGAATAGCTATTTCAATATATCGCTCTCTTGCCAATGAGAACGGGTCAAATTCAGTAATAACCGGGAGCAATCGTGGGTCTTTGGCGCGAAGGAACTGGTAATATTTTTCAAAATCCTGTTTTTTGTCAGGAGGCGACTCAGAACCACCAGCTTTATCTTCTGGCTCGTCAAATATGCCCATTAGTGTCTACCTCTTATTTTGATCTTGTCTGAAACAATACCGCTTCTTACGGCGCAGTTTGTTGTAGCGTCCGGTGCATCATCATGCTCAGCGTCTTTATTAAATTTCTTGTGTTGGGTGAGCCATTCTTGATTTGACCAGTTTTCAACAAGGCGCAAACGCATTAAGTTCAAAAACGCTCCGACACGAAATATCCTGTCGTGCTTATTACCTAGCGTTGTACGTGGTATGGCATCAATGCCACGAACGGAGAAATAATCCTGAGGTGCTGTCCCGACTCCGTTGTCCTCGTAATAAAACTCGACAACCGGAAACGAATTGATTTTTTCGGCAATTTGGTCAATCGCTGAGTTCCAAGAATGAGGAAAGCAATATCCCCACGCGAATACGTATCCGCGAGTCTGGGAAACGAAGGATAGAGCCGTAAAGTCGCCGCCTTTGTAGGAAGGGTCCAAAAAGGCAACACACGGCAACAGCTCTTCATCTTCCTCAGCTGTAACCACCGGCGTTTCTGCGAATGGGTAGCCGGAAATTTTCGGTGAAGGCTCACCAAGCCAAACGTGTGGCCAAGTAACCTCGCCTCTCTCCCTTTCTGCTTGTTCAAGTAATTGGGTGTCTTGGTAGCGTTTAGGTAAATCGAAAATGTTGATGTGCTTAATGACCGCGCGATCACCAAATGATCGCACTTTCGAGATTACCGGGTCTTCTGCAAAGTTAGGGTTCATTGCGAAGAAGAAACGAGCTTCTGTTAAGTCAACCTCTTCCGCACCAAATGCCAATCTCAACAGGCGCTCATATTTCGACGTAAACGAAACATTGCCTGAACGGTTTACTGTAGGGAAAAGCACATCAAGAGAGTCTTGCGAGGCATCCTGCGCTTCGTCCATGAAGACCATGCGCACTTTATGCTTACCTTTGATTTTGTTTACTTGGCTAAATGATGTTTTGCCGCCAGTGGAGCGCAAGCCAGTAAATGCAAATTCAACATTCGTTAGTTTGTTGATGATTTTGCTATGGGTAATTTTGAAATATTGTTCAAGACCAGCCTGTTTGATTAAGTCACTAACGACGGAGTGAACGGAATCTTCAATAGAAGTTTGGATTTCACGTAAAACCAAAAAAAGCGAATCGCGGTATTTTTCCTCAAACGATAGTTCAAGCATGTAACAGATAATTGCGAAGGTTTTACCAGAACCGCGTCCACCTTTTAAAACGATGTACTTAGCAGCTTCATCTCCGAATATCTTTCGGTAAATAGGAGGAATGCTAAATTTCTCTTTAGTCTTTAAAAGCATTTTCTTAGAAAACGCCTTTATCATTCTCCGCAGGTGTAATGCCTCTTTTTTGTTATTTCGTCTTTCTAGCTTTCCTATCAGACCGTCCACATCGACCTTGGCCAACATCTCTACAACTTCTTCAGGAGTTATCTGTTGACTCATCGTTAGTCTCTACTTCTAAAAAGGCTTTTAGCGCACTCCCCAAGTCCTGAGTAATATCCTCAAGTTCTAAATCGTCGAAATCATCTGGCAAATCATCTTCCTTGTAATTCTCTCGATAATTTTTCGGGTCCAGTCTTCGAAGGCGAAATTGAAGCAGCGAATCTGAATAACGGCGAATAGGGACTATCTTGCTAATGGTCTTTCCGTCCTGAGTAACCTTTAGTGATTTGTAGTCAACGACACCATCAATGGCTCTTCGGTCGGCTTCCTTTTCAAGCTTCTCAATTAAGTCTGCTTTTGCGTCTTCTAACTGCTGAGCGAACGTAGGGTCGTTTTCAGAATAGTGATAAATAGAGCGACGATTGTAACCAGCGTTTTTAGCAGCCTCGCCTATAGTCGCTCCCTGTTCTAATGCTTCAAAAAATCGCTTGTCTCGTGCCCTCGTTCGTTTCGTCTGTCTGGACACTGAAAATCTCCAAATTTAGAAAATCTTTATTTTCGTTAAATGCGCTTTTGCTCTTTCTTGTGAAAAATGAGAAAAATAAAAATTAAAAAAAGCCGCAGCCGCTCCCATGATGTGGGAGTAGCAAAACGGCTTTTTCTCAAATCGTGATTTCCGAAAAGTGCACTTTTGATGCTTTTCGTTTGGGCTTGATATTCGTTTTGAACTAAAAGCGCATAGAAATAAACAACTAGATACTACTTTCTATAAGCTTTTGGGGAGTTATTGAATACGCACAAGTACTCTTCAAAAATCGCTATTTCCCTGCTTTTGGATCAACTTCGATTTTACACTCTTTCTTTAGAATGATGTTTCCAGATGACCCTTTCTCTCCACATGAAGCCATTCCATTACGACTGTTTTGTTCTACGTGGTAACTAGTACACCCACCAGCTAACAAAACACTTAACATTAATAACGCTCTCATTTCTCTTCACTGTCTCCCGAGCACATACTGACAGCTCGCAAACCACTATCGTCAATTTTTACCGTGTTCTTGCACTGCGAGCCACTTACTGCCCCGTTCTCGACATAGGCTACCGATGTGCAACCATTAATGAGTAGTACAAGCACCGTCACTGCTAAAGTTCTCATGCTTCACCCCAATAAAATACAGATTCAATTTTCTTCCATGTGTCTTTACCGACAATTCCGTCACTGGAAAGGCCGTATTTTTGCTGAAACTTTTTGACACTCGCTTCGGTCCCATTACCGAATACTCCATCAGAATTTAAGCCGAGGTTTAGCTGTAGCTCTCGCACATCAGTACCACGGGAACCATTTCTTAGAGTACTTCTATCCAGTGACGCTCCAAACCCAAGTTTTAATGCGCGCTCAAAGTCGTGCGCGTATCCAGCGATAGTTTCCGATCTGTCTACTCCATTTATGATGCGGCGAGCATTTGTATAATCGGGAGTTTCTTGGTCTAAATAATCAGAGTATTTTTTGCCAGTAAACAAGCCAGTAGCCATACCAAGTAATGTAGCTTGCGCAGAGTAGATTGGAGTTAGGAGTAAATCGGGGTTGTTTACTAGATCAACACCCTGCTCTAACGTGTCAGTGTTAAATAACAATTTGCTGAGACGTTCATAGTTATATTTCCATGTCACCTGAACATCGCCACGACCGTAATAGGCTTGCCCAGTTACAGGATCCAAGACCCCATATTCATGACCCACACCTTTACCGTCTTCCTCGACAGGCTGCATGTTATATGCTGTTTCGTGATAGACCGTTGCTAATGAGTAAGCTAAGTAGCTCAGAGGGATGTGCATACGTTTAGAACGCAGCAAAATATAGGTAAGCATGTATCGCTCACATCCTAATGATTGTGCTTTTGTCATTTCCCCTCGAAACAAAACGGCGTTTATACGTGTCGATATCCCTTGTTGAGACAAGAAATTGAGCATGGTATTTCCTTTTTCCCGAATCCAAAGAAAAAGGCCACCCATTTCTGAGTAGCCTTTACAGTACGTTCCAAAACCGTGATACGTTTGCATCCTTATAGAACACAATTTTTAACTTCTTCTTGCGTCTTTACTCTGCTCAGTCCCTTACCATAAACTTTGTTTGGAGGGTCTCCGGTATAAAGTAAAATAATAAATACCGCAATAAACAGGAGAACTAGAGAGAGTAGAAGATGAGTAAACCCAACCCACCCCTTTGACTCAGCGATACTGCAACAAATACACGCCACTACGACGAGCAGCATTAAAGCCCAAATATTCACCTTCGCCTCCAAAAATTAACCACAATAAATTAAAGGTTAACTGTGTGGATGTGTACGCTTGTCAGTTATAAGAAAAAACCTAAACTGTGGTGAAAAAGGAGGTTAGATAGCTTAGAACAGTGAGTTGCGAAGTCTCATGCTGTCACAATAGACCAAAAAATTCGTAACGAATACCTCTTTATGCAACTTAAACAGCTTACCTATCAGAACTGAAAATCAGCTCTATCTCATCGTCAAGCCTTCTTCCCGTTGGTATAAAACCCAGACGTTGATACAAAGAGAGAGCATTACCTTCCTCTTTATCCATAGTGGTTAGAGATACACCTTGTAACCCTATGAGTGACGCGTATTGTTTACTGAAATTTACTGCTTTCTTTCCTAGTCCATAACCTTGAAAGCGATGGTCAATCATTAAACGCCACACATATAAATGATCTTTTTGAAAGTGCTCATTGAATTCTTCAAGGACTCTAGGGTCGATTAGTGAAATTAAGCCAGCGGCTTTATCATTGATATATATTCCGTAACTAACGCTATCTTCATTAAAGCTTGCTTGTGCAATCCACTCTGCATTACTAGCGATAAGATGACTTTGAGACTCTCCGACTTTGAGATCGATTACTTGGTCGACAATATTACTATTCACTTTCAAGAAACTAATTTTATCCATACTTTCACCTAAAGAATTTATACCTAGAATTTAACTATTTGAAATCCAAACTCTTGTTAAAGGTATTCCTCCTGCATTATCAGGATAGGTACCTTTGACATTATCACTAATTTGATAACTATTATGTTCGCGCCAAAGTGGCATAGAAATGCAGTTCTGAATAAGCCAATCTTCACAACGGTATAGTTGCGCTAAAAGGTCGTTTCTGTCACAACATTTCAATAGTAATGTATCAATGAATGAAACTAATCTTGTTTTTATATTTTCGGGAACCGAATACTCTATGGTTTCACTACATAACAACCACTTGTAGTAAGAGAAAAAGAGGTCATCCTGAGGAACATAACCAGTAATATCGACATCAAACTCCCCTACATTCCTATCAGCCAAAGACACTTCTTTAATATTTAAACCCTGCTTTTTAAGATATTGAATAAGAGCAATTCTTTTTACTTCTTTTTCTTTTGGTGAGACAAACCGAACAGAGCGCTGTGGTAGCTTACATTCTACAGGTGGAAGATTGAAAACTTTATCTTGATGATAACTAGTTACAGAGTTGGCCACGGGAAAAAGATCTGAAGCAGTTTGTTCGCAAAATACTCTCACATTCTGCATAATCCACGCTCGCTCTTCCAAAGTTAATCCATTTTCAAAACAGTTGAACTCTAATGACTCGCAGCCACTATTTAGAGGGAAAACAACTCCTTTATCGATATCTTTGTTA
Organism: Vibrio sp. 2CM40D; assembly: GCF_023161825.1. Classification (NCBI taxonomy): domain Bacteria; kingdom Pseudomonadati; phylum Pseudomonadota; class Gammaproteobacteria; order Vibrionales; family Vibrionaceae; genus Vibrio; species Vibrio sp. 2CM40D. The sequence goes on along the minus strand of NZ_JALNTL010000004.1, from coordinate 469,266 downwards.
AACGTACCGTTATGTACGATAAATTTATCTTCAGGTACTTTATGGGCATCTATGCTCCAAAACTCTGCTCGGCTGATAATCGGCCTTTCAGAAAAATAATGTGTATTGCTTGCTAGTGTCCAGTTTGTCGAGCTAAAACTCTCTAACTTGAATGGACCAGTTCCATACGGAGGGGAACTATCATCTCTTCTTTCCAAATAAATAGATGAACTAAGTTCGGCCAAAAGGTGCAGTATTGTTGGGTCTAAATGAGACATATGTAAGATCACCCAATTACTATTCGACGTTACATCTTTAATATGGCGATATAGCAAGCTTAAGATGTCGTTCGCTTCAATCCTGTTTTTGATGCAAACCTCTATGTGCGTGGGTGTAAGTCGCTCACCATTATGAAAATAGATGTCAGGTCTAATACGCAGCCATAACTCGTTACCACGATATTCGTAATGGTGTGCTAAATGAGGACGAATTTGCCCTGAAGACTGATCATACTTCAATAGCGTATCGAACATAGATTCTATGTACAGCTTTGACCTCGCATACTGTACCTTTAGAGGGTGCAACTCGGGCAAAGTGTATGGAACAAGTGAAAGCAAAGTGTTCTTAGAGCTTTCACTATTATCAATAAGATAATGAGCTAAATTTCCATAGAAAGTATCAAGGTAGTCAAACCTACTGGCTAGATCTGCAGCATCAGATAGCCGACCTTTAGTGCAGAGATGCTTTAAGGTTTCATCTAGTGCCCCCTCAAAACCCGTTAGAATTTTTAGTACAGACTTGTTTCCTCTTCCTTTGCCCGAGACCCAGTGCAACCATCCTTTTTCGGACATTTTTTTCATTATTTTTGGAACATTTCTAATCGAACACTCTAACTGAACAGATAAACTAGAAGTGTCGACTTTATGTTCATAGCAGATCGTGTATATCGAACATAATTTCTCAAATGTTTTCAAGCTAACCGTTGACACAAAAGGTGAACTTTTTTCTTTTTTCATGACAGTTTTTTTTCCCAGAAAACAGAGGATAATGAATATTAAAAATAGTAATAGAGGTTATAACATGTGTCCATTAAGCTATACATATCACACACTAAATGCAAAGGATTTAATAAAAGACAACAACTTATCTCAATCTCCACATCCTACAGTGAAGAATAATAAAAAAGCAAATCGATGGATTGTATTTTTTATTACGTCTATTATTTTAATAATATTATCATGAGCAAATTACTTGTAGTTTTACTTGTCTTGTTCCTAGCTTCACAATTCAATTTAAATCAAGAAAGAAAACATATAATATCATATAAATCCGAAGTGAATAAAAGGATAATTTTAACAAAAAAGTAATAGACCTAATACTATGATAAGATTATATTTTGAACTTAGAGTTTCCTTTGCTGTCTTACACTCACTTTAAAGAAACTTAAAGCCGTTTTATGATTAAAAAAAGCCTATTCTTGTACCTAGTAATCATACCATTCTCTTCGTTCTGTTTGGCTTCTCCATCCAAGAGTTTTGAAGGAGTTGTTTTAAATAACAAGGCCACTCAATTAAAAGATGTTTGGATTAGAATAAATAACAATAAAGTAAATGGTTATCTTGGTTGTAACTATCTAAAAGGTGAGGTTTCATTCACTGACGATAAAGTCTACTTAAAATGGTTTGTAAAAAGTAATGTTTTATGTCCAGTTACTATTCGGTATAAAGAGCAAAATATCATAAAATCAATGAAAATAATGAACCTTAAAGATGAGGATGGAAAAAGCTCTATTAAAGGAAGTTATGGAAACTATGTAATTCTATTCAATTAACCTTTAACTTTGGAATGTAACATGTACAAAATAAGAAGTTCAAACATTTTTATAATAACTTCATTCTCCCTAATGTCTGGATGTGCAGGTCTTGCCTGCGAATTACGTAGTGATTCCTCACTAACAGGAGAAAACAGCCATGAAAACTGTGTAAATAGAGTATCGAAACATATTCAAGAAAACGAAAAAGAAAAAGAGAGGAAAGAAAGAAACTTATTAGACAAGCAGTTATCTGAATCTCTTAAAAAATACAATGTAAGATGACGAACCTTAGATAACATACGTCACTCTTTTCATTAGCATTCATTCTAACCTTATGGTGGTTGCTATTAACCACCGATAAGGTTGTCTAGCGCTATTATGTTAGATCTTCGATTGGAGCATTAGGCGCGTTGGTTTTTACCGACTCAATGCCTTTATCTCTAGATGCAGAGCTTTCATAAGATTGGCTTGTCCCTATCACTTGGTGATTCATTGCCTTTAGGTTAAACATGTATTTACCAGCAGAGGTCTCTTTCCTTTCATATTGAGAGTCGTAAGGAGAGTTGGTTTTTACTGAATCAATCCCGTTTTCACAGTTTGCTTTTGCTGTATAACCTTCACTAGCCAAAATGTTCTGTCCATTAGCTGCTTTTAAACGAAAACGAAACTCACCCGCGCTATCTTTATAAATTTCAAATTTTCCTGACATAGAACCCTCACAAACTATTGATAGAATTACGATTAAAAAATTAATACTCATATACAGTCATATAAAATGTAATCCCTTTTTCAAACTTTTCAATTAAGTTTGTCAATAAGCAGGCATCTGTCTCATTCATCCTTTATTTGGCTCACTTAACACAGAACTAACTAGCTCTCATCAATAGAGTTATAAACAAACAAAGGTAATTTTGAGAGGTAATTTAAATATCGGTAAATTCGCATTGATGCATAATTTAGTTGTGCATATGGTAAGCGCACTATCGTAAATGGAGATTATGTTGTGCAACCTAGAGGCAAACCACTTTCTGTACCACTACGTCCCAAAAATCCGACGGCACTTGAACTAGCTGTACACCGATATGAGGTTTCAGCTATTAAACTTTATAATCAAAGTTTGGATGAGAGCGACCCTAAATCTTTAAAAGCATCTCAAGAAGATTTGAAACACCTCAAAACTTTGAGACGTAGCTTAAGCGCACAGGTATCATTACAAAAACAACTTACAGAATATCAAGAGCGAAGCGCAGCTACTTCGCCAGACGATTTAATGGATGAACCTCACCACCCAACCCGTGTTTTGGCTAGAAACCTAACCAGTATCGGTGAAATCAAGCCAACCAAACGACATGATCCTCATCATATTATTATGGGGGCTGGGCAGTTTAGAAAAATGGAAATGATGCTGGCAAGACTCAACCTTCATACGTTTGGTCTTGGAATCAACGACCCATCCAATGGTGTTTGGTTGCCTCGAAATGTAAAAGACAAAGGACATTGGAGCTCTCCAGATGCTGAAGCACATAAGAAAATTCATCGTTATAACTATGAGACATGGATAGTGACACATTTGAGTAATGACTCTCTTAAAAAAGATGTATTCCTTAATCGTCTTCGTAATATCAAAATTAAATTGAAAACTTCTACTTACCCCGAAGGTATGATTTCTAACAAAAACCCGAATTGGAATGGTGAATAATGAACGTCTACCAATTGAAAGAGATGCCGCATGATTACAAGGCTTTGCAATTAGGCCCAACGGAACTCTTCGGAGCCATAGGTAAACAACATCTAATGACGATACACCGTCAACGCTCCCAAAACACGTCATTGGTAGATATCTGGAAAAATGTATCCGCTTCATTCGATGACGTTTTAGGAACTAACACTGACATCCCTGATGTGTCGTTATGGTCAATGACTTACCTTGTACTATCCCACCATTCTTACGAAATATTAAAGCCAAGCTTGGAAAATGAAGGTGAGTTTCTATTGGTAACTGTCGGTGAAGAACAAGTTTATATCTTTAACTGCCTCTCTTTTGGCCAAGAAGACGAATCTGTTTGCGTGAAGAAGTATCTTGATGGAATCGAAGATGGTTACGAAACACTTTATTTTGAAGAATCTGACATCGAGACGCGATACCTGTTTAAATCACGACTTGAAGGTTGCCAAAGACTGTATGCTACTGAATCTTTTAAACGCTTATGTGACCACCACGAGTTGCGTGGACTTCGATTTGAAGAAGAACTGCTGAGCGTGTTTTAGATGTAGAACTATCGTTCGTTTTGGAACACAATGGTTCTTCTCCGTTCAACTGTAGTTTTTGTAGCACTTTTATGTCGTGGCTTGCTTCATCAGTTTTAGCGCATAAGGCTAAGCCAGATAGAACGCTAGAGCATGAAAGTGCTATATTGAACACATCACGTCTTCAAGCCTCCCAAAAAAAAGGAATAATACTATGCCGACCTATCAGATCACTTACTTCAATGAAAAATGCGGCGTAATAGATAGTGAGGCTATCTTCATGAAAAGTCTAACGAATGCCAAGCGTTCTGCTGAGCATCATGCGCCAAAAGACATCAAGCAAATTGAAATCAAAGATTTAATGGGCAAAGTGCTGAGTCGATTAACGCTTGATGAGGGCTGGATTGATAACAACGAAGAGTGATATTACTTAGCAATCATGGTTCGTTTGGAGTGTCATCAATAAATACACAGGCTTGATTAGTTTTTCGTATTAACCTTTGACACAGTTTAATTTGTTTGTCTGTCAAAGCCTGTTCACGGTTGAGTTGATCGAGTAAACCTGCAAGCATGTCTCTGTCCAAGTTACTCAGTTTTTCAGAATGTATGAGGAGTGTCGTATTGATAAGTTCAGAGAGGTTTCTTGAGCTCACAATCCCCATTCCTTATCCCACTTCTTTTGTTCCTCAATCTCTTCTATTCGTTTGCGGACATCCTTTCTCTTTAACTCTTCTGGTATCCGCTTAATCCCTTTTCCTTTCGGATTAAGATCAAGTTGTTTCTGCTTTTGTGTCGGTTTAAGTAACTTGCTCACATATAATCCTATTTTTTAATGGTCAACTTAATTTCACACCACATCCATGTTGGCTATGAAATAGACAATGATACTACACAAGTCAGCACAAAATGGACACAAGCGTGTTATACGTTTATCTAAATTAGCTAAACTTAAAATTAATTAAGATAAGATTACCTCAATTAATTGTGGAATTTCACTTTTCATAAAAGTCTGAAAACATCAAACTTTGCTATTTATAAGAAAGCCATGCATACCAAAGTTAGAGTACATCATGTCTTCACTATGTTGACTTAGATACCAATGTTGTAACGTGCCATGTGCCAGTTTTCCTGTGGCAAACTTGGGCTTAACACATAGAGCCCAAACCCGTTAACAGTAGGTACCAAATCATCAAATTCTCAATTACTTTTAAGCAAAGTTGAATATAATTTTTCTTTGCTTAGAGTCGATTTCTTTAACGGTAATGTTTACTTGAGTGCCAAGTGTAAAAGTTGTCGTTTGGCTTGAGATTTTTTGTTTGATCGCATCAAATTCAAAATCGCCATTTTGAAAACTGGATAAAGGTATGAGACCTTCGATTCTGTTTTCCTCCAGCTCTACAAAAACACCAAAGTGCGTAACTCCAGAAACACTTCCCATGAAGTTTCGTCCAATAAATGGTTTCATGTAGTGACATTTCAGTGCTGATTCAACCTCACGACTAACTTCATCAGCTTGGCGAGATTGATGCGAACAGTGCACACTGAGTTGCTCAATCTCTTTTGTATCGTAAGGGTAACTATTCGAAACCCCTGCTAGCTGGCGTATCGGCTTGAGCTTCATTAACAGGCTACGTAATTTACCAGTAGTTTTCTCTCGAAGCTTGGCACGGATGGCACGATGAATGAGTAAATCAGGGTAACGACGAATTGGAGATGTAAAGTGCGCGTAAGCATCGTATGCTAAGCCAAAGTGGCCCAAGTTTTTAGGCGAATATTCAGCTTGGCTTTGAGAGCGCAGCAGCAAGGTACGTATTATGTCATACTCATCCAAATCTCGAACTTGATCTAAAAGTGCGTTGTAGTCGTGAGACGTTGGCTTGTCATCCCCCGCCAATGTTAGTCCTTTTTCCGCAAGTAACATTCTCAGTGAGGTTAGCTTTTTCATCTGAGGGCCAGAGTGGACACGATATAGGCTCGGTATTTTATTTAGCTCTAGAAATTGCGCAGTAGCAACGTTAGCGCACAGCATAAACTCTTCGATCATTCGGTGAGCGTCATTTCGAACAACAGGGACGATAGAGGCAATCTTCTTTTTGTTGTTTAGCTTAAAAGCGAGTTCTTGTGTATCAAAATCAATCGCTCCACGAACTTTGCGTTGGCCAGATAAATTCAAATATAAACGATGAAGATTCACCAAATACTGCGCAATATTATTTTTAGTGTTGTTGCTTTGGTATGTTGTTTTAGCCGAAGATTGCATGATAATGCGGTTAGCGTCGTCGTACGTTAATCTGGCATGAGAGTGAATGATGCCTTCAGAAAACTCTGAATCTAGCATGTTACCCTCATCATCAAAGGTCATCTCGCATACCATTACTAATCTGTCTTCATTGGGGTTTAGTGAACACAAACCATTAGATAGAGACTCTGGTAGCATTGGCACAACGCATCCAGGGAAATAAACGGATGTAGCACGACTCTGCGCTTCAAGATCTAAATGGTCATTTGGTTTAACGTAGTGAGATACGTCAGCAATTGCGACGAATAGCTTCCACTGACCGTTGTCCATTTGATACCCATAAACAGCATCATCAAAGTCTTTTGCGTCATCACCATCAATAGTGACAAAAGGTAAATCTCGATAGTCTACTCGTGATGTCTTGTCCTTTTCTTCTACCTGAGAGCCGAAGGCAGATGCAGCATCAAGTACGTCTTTATCCCATTTGTCATTGATTCCATGACGACGCAAAGATAATTTCACTTCTATACCAGCTTCTCCCGGACGCCCTAAGACTTCACCCACCTCAACGGTAGTTGGTTGTCTATAGTCTGGGTAAGTATTGATTTTACAGTGGACAAGTTTGCCGACATTTTTAGCAACCAGTTCATTTGGAGTGACGTAAATGGTTTGAGTTAACTTCGAGTTTTCTGGCAATAAGTAGAGTTTAGAGCCTTTTCTTTTTAACAAACCCACTATGTGAGTTGTTTTTCGCTCCACTATCTTGATAAACCGATGGTTTGAACGACCTTGATGCTGCGTATGCCCTTTCAACACCAGTATAATATCACCATCAAACACATGACTAAGTTGATGCTTTGGTAAGAATAGGTCTTTCTCATTAGCGTCGTAGGTGAGAAAACCAAAACCGTCTGCATGGATGCTTATCTTGCCAGTCACTAACGATGATAGGTCAACTCTCTTGTAGCCTTTTCTTTTCGTAAAAATAAGCTGACCATCACGCTCCATAGCTCTTAAGCGTTTTTTTAAAGCATCTTTCTCTGGCTCGTCATTCAGGCCAGATGAATGAGAAATCTGTTCATAGCTTAAGTAGCTTTTTACTTTATCGAATAGGCCTAGAATAGCATCTCGGCTAGGAATAACATTGTCATATTTAGTGTAGTTTAGTGATTGAGCGGATATATTTAATTTCATTTAATTCTCTTTTTATTCGCCAATCGCTTTTAATATAAACCTATTTATACGAGAAAAGCACTAGGCGAACTGATTCATTCTTGAATCAAGTTATTTATTATGTAGGTATTTATTGGCATTTTGCCAAAGATATATACTGAAATGACTTATTAGACGAGTCTATTTTCGTAGCAAAGTGAGGTAAATATTAACGTTTAAACTCAAGTGACTTGGGTATATAAATTTGAATGAAAGTTTGTGATGATAAAAAGAAGAGATAATGGGCACCAACGAATGTTGATGCCATAGAGTCTGTTACATTACAGTAACTTCGCCTGCTTGCAGACCTTTTTTACCTTGCTCAACAACGTAAGATACTTTTTGGCCTTCAGAAAGTGTTTTGAAGCCAGTTGAGACAATTGATTGGAAATGGACAAACAAGTCTTCACCACCACTCTCTGGAGAAATAAAGCCGAAACCTTTAGTTTCGTTGAACCATTTTACTGAACCAGTTGATTTATTAGACATAGATACCTCTATATAAGATAATTTTAATATTAAATTCTTAGCTAATAAGCGCTATTATATGATTTAGAGATATATATTTTGTCGCAGGAACGTAAACGAGGGAATCGATAAAGAACTGAGAGAAATTTGATCTTAAAATAATTAAATAGCTCTTTTCTTAAGAGCTGATGTGCAGTATACCGATAAAATTACTAAAGGCTAGCTTTTTATTTTTATTTTCACCTTAAACTTTAACAGTAGCTCTCTCCCATCGAACGTGTTATGCAAAAGAAAACTCTAACTAGGCATTACTTTCTGGTACTAGTTACTAAAGAGCTATCACACGTTGTAATCTACAAAACCACAACAAAAATCAAAGGCAACCAGCTGATTAAGTTGAATTTATATTTCTCATCGAGTTTTATAAAGGCAAGCATTTATAAAAATGTTGCATCTACTCAAATGAGGAAAAAACGGGGAAATACCTATCTATTTACTTCAATGAGTGTATAGTGAAGTTAGCTCCAAAACGTGAGCTATTGATGAAACATACAGTTCGAGTATCTTCTTAGTTTTCTTTCGAGTCATATCGTTATACAACTCCCTTAGCAGCTTATTCTTTATCTTCCATTAAATAGCCCCAGTTTGGTTTTTAACTATAAAAATAGCTTCATAGATTGCAGCCCTATTTAAAAAGGTCCAACTTAAAATTTTGAACTAAACATGAAGTAAAAGTTCTTTTAGTTGTGATTTCTGACCATTTAGATACGTTATCCTTTGGAGCTATTCTTTATCATTGTTAATGAGCAATTATAGTCGTATGTTGAAACAGGCTTACTTCAGCCACTTTAGGCTATCTTTCATGTAAAAAATATAGCCTGTATATTCAATGTACTTTTGATGAATATGTTCAAACAGGAACAAGAATGAGAAAAAAACGAGATAAATCTCCAAGAAAATACAAAAAAAGCGGCTACGAGGTTAAGTTTGAGCAGATGGTTAAAGAATACCATGATGCCAAAGAGACGCTAGAATCAATGAAACAAGGTTCTGAGGAGTATAATAAGCAGAAAAATCTCTGCGAATCTCTATTTGCTAGTGCTGAACGCTTCTTTAAAAAAAATCAGTGATACTATAAAGAATTAGGCCTAATTCTTTAGTGATAGTGGTGTGCAGTGTCAACCGCTTCGCATCGCTATCATTCTCCCCATAGGTTCGTTTCGTTTTCCGGTACCTTGCAGTTGTCAAAAATTTAATGCGACCTTCATCCAGAAATAGCTTGGGTATTGATTAGTAAAATTAAGCCCCTCAAACTGAGAGGCACTCTACTTGACAAGAATACAGCAACGCTATTTATCACACTCTAGCCTAAATCCCATTTGTTCACGCTGAATCAGCATTCCACAAATCATTGATTCCATTAAAAGTAACAGTGAGCGAACCTTGCCTTCCGTGCATTGTTTTTTGTCTTCTCTTGTTGCCCTTCTCGCAATCTCACTTTTGTTAAGTCCATAGACATAGTGAAGAACAAAAAATGTCATTGGCCTTGGGTTTTCCTGATCCATCATACAAGCAACCAACTTATCAATGACTAGAGCATCATCATCACATAGCTTATATCTTAAGTCTGGAGCCACAGGCAGGACATTCGATAACCCACACATCTGTGTATACCAATGACAACCAGTATTATTGTGTGACCAGTTTCCCCACCCTCTTAACAGTACTCGTGTACGTTCTAAATCTTGATCTTTCATATTGATACCATTACTTCAATTGCATGTTGGTGTGAACTAAGCTGACTCGTAGAAATACTCAAAGTTAGTACTCATCACGTCAGCTTTGGCCTTGTAGACTTTCTCAATGTCGTATAAGTCATACACTGTCCAGTTCTGCGGAGAGTGATAACTTTCTAACGTTTCTAAGCGAGATAGTCCGATACGTTCGATAAGTCCCCGTCGGTACTCTTTCACATTCCCCGATTTGTTCCCGTTGCATTCGTAGCACTGGCCATGGGCATTGTCTTCATTGAATCTAAGTTCAGGGGCTGCGCCTACAGAACGAAAGTGGCCGCAACACAGAGGCAAGTAGCGTCCACAGCTAGCACACGGTTTGCCGCTATCGCGTAACACGATAAAACGGTTAAATTGTTCTTGAGCTTTTTGAACTCGATACCCGTATTTCTTAATTTTCATTTGTCAGCCACAGCCCCATAAATCCAGTAAAAAGAGCCGTTAGGTAGATGAGAAACAAAATATCAAAATGGAAGCCACGCCCAGCGAAGAGAAAGCAGAATTGCAAGAATGCTGACGATACCACTGCTATCGCACTAACCACCGTAAATAAGGCAAATAACAGACGTATCATGCGAACTCCATAAAGCGATATACGGCGTTTTGCATCTCTTGCTCGTCGTTAAATACTTGAAAAAGTGATTGGTTCCATATGACGTTAAAACAACCTTTGTACATTTTTTCGAATTGTTCTTGGTCTGCGTTCTCAAAAGCGATAGACCAAGGCCGCTTTACTGTTCCTCCATTGGGGAGCATTTCTAAATCAAAATAACCAGCTTCGATCATCACTTGGTATCGGTAGTTCTCAATACACTTGTAAGCCTCTGGGTCGCAGTGACTTTCTCGCTGTTTTTTTATTTTCGATAAGACGATGTTGGCAATCTCAATACCATGCGTTTCATACATGTCTTCTCGTCCAGCCAACTGACAGAATTGCTTCGCAGTTTCATGTGCTATGTAATACTCTGGTTCACTGATTAGGCTTACGTCGGGAGACCAATACTCGAATCCTAGGTGTATCAACGCAAAAAATTTACGGTGGTGCTCCAAAACACGGGCTTTCGCTTTAGACTTAGGCTTAATAGCCACAACGCGTCCACGCATCGTAGCAGCCTTTTCGCGCATTTCAGGTGTTGCGTACTGAATATAACCACCAGTACCAATTGCACCGATGATCTCTGTCGTTTCTTTTTTCGCCTTCACAGTTGAACAATTACGCACGTTTCAACTCCTTAAAGTGAATTCTTGGTTTCGCCAACTTTTGAGCCTTTTTGGCTTTCTCTATCATCAAGTCGACACGAAATTGAGTGTTCTCAGAGTCATCATCGTTAGCCGCGATCATCTGCTCATAATCTTTGAGAGTAATGCCATAATCATTCGCTATGTCGTTTAACATCTGATTCGCTAACTCACGCGCTTTGCGCCACTCTCCACAATTGTGAAAGTGCTTGTAGATATCCTCATATTGTTCACTAGCAACTTTTTGATTTGCCATATTCAGGCGTTGCAACTTACCCTCGATAAACGGCAGATCAGATGGAATGCCCCACTTTTTAGAACCGGCATACCAAAACTTCGGTAGGTAGTAGATCATCTCTCCCCCTGCAATCGCTCTCGGATTTGTCGTTGTTGCTGGATGAATCTCTTTAGCTTTTCAATATCCGCTTGGAAACTGACAATAGCTTTCTCACCACCAGGAATGTTCCATTGCTGATGCTGCATAATGTTCTGCTGCAAACCTGCTACTTTAGATTCAGCTAGATGTATTTCGTTCTCAATTTGGGCTGTACAGTCAAGCTGGACTGGTGACTCTAGGTTTTTATTGCATCGTCCCTTGTTCTGCTCTTTGGCTAACCAAGAATTGATAAATCTAGGGATTCCACTTTTGGTCTTGCGTCTGGTGGGATTAGATTTCAACCAACCAAGCATGTTTCGAAATTCCTGATAAACATCTACAGACGGATACAGCTTTCTGAACTCGAATATGTCCTCCATGTACACGGAATAAATCTCACCACGACGATTCGTTGGAAATTCAAATTCAGATTCAGGTTTTCTGGTTTCAAGCAATTCATCATTGCTTGGAATAAGATCTTTTAAAGGATCAATGGTTGGTTCTATGACTGGTTCTGTTACCCAATTTTGGGTACCTTTCAAATCCGTTTTTGGGTACCTTTCAAGTCCAATTTTGGGTACCTTCGGAAGGTGTCCATTTTCGGGTACCTTCTCTTCAGGGCTCGTGGTTCTTGATGATTTAGGGACTTGATGCTTCACATCGTCTTCTATGCCTAACAATTCCCATACAACAACCTGATTCGTTGACCCCTTTCTTTTCCCAGAATCTCGAATGATCCCAAGCTCTTGCATTGCCTTTAAGTTCGAACGAATTGTTTTGATGTTTAAGCGAGTATCGAGCTCTATACGCTCCGCACTCGGATATGCTCTGTGATACTCATCAGCTCGATCGGCAAGAGATAGAAGAATTAACTTCATCGTGGCCTTGATATCTTGTCGCCACGCCCAATCTGTAGCTCGTCTACTCATATTCTTGACTTCCAGCGCAACGCTGCGCTTTTCTTATACGTCTAGAGGTAAAACCAACAACCCTCTCACCAATCGTTAAGCGTTTGACTTTTATGGCGATCAAACTCGCGCTGCTTTTCCAGCAATATATTCGTAAGCCCCTGATAACAATCAACGGTCTTTCCTGCCACGACTAACTCTTTAACCGTAAACTCTCCATCTCTGATGACGACTTGAACTGGAGCAGTGATTGTTACGATTTCAGAAACGGGAATTAATGATTTATCAATTACGCCTTTTTTCATTTGTCCATCCCATAAACTCGAATTGCAGCTAACTTGCTCGCGATAACTCGTGCAGCTGCTTCAATAGCAGCTGATTTAATAGCTTTCGCTTCTTTGTTGTCGATCATTTGGTCATCTGCGAGTGCTCGGCAAATCTCGACATTCGCTTCACCAAGTGCAGCCATCTCTTTGATCTGGATTTCGCTAAGCTCTTCCGCGTCAAGTTCGAGTTCCGCCATAGGAACAAACAAACCACCGCGTTGGCCTGCGCGATATTGAGCCAGAAAGTAGGTACCAGCGTGGATTTCCATTGCTTCTAGATCTTCATCATCGAAAAAACGGCAACCGTTTCGTTCATAGAGCTTGTTGTTGAAGGTGGTTTCAGACATACCAATTGCGCCAGCTAAAGCACCTCGACCTCCCTTGGTCTTCTTGATGATTTCTTTGACCACTTCTTTTTTCGAGTCAAATTTCACTAACATAATTAGATTTTCCTTGTAGTTATGCGGCTCTATTGATTGCTGTACTATTGAGCTGCTCTTTAGTAAGAGAGATAAGCAACTCGGTGGAAAATTTTGACTCTGATAGAGCCTCAATCTTTTCCGCGTAATCAGATTCACCAGTAATTACCGTCCTAGGCAAACAGTTCTTAGCTTTCCACTTAGATACTGCTTTTGGCGTTACAGAGCATGCTTTCGCAATATTGCTACCACCAAGTTCGTCAATGATTTTTTCAATTGATAATTGTTTCATTAATCACCCTCTAAATATGTACTTTTGGTACATCATAACTATGAACTGATAGTGCCGTCAAATCAATATAAAATTGTACCTATGGTTCATGATGAAAAATTGCGTGAAGATTTCTCGGTTAGGCTTGCGCAGGCCTGCTCTGACGCTGGGATTGAAGAACATGGTCGAGGGGTAATTCTCGCCAAACGACTTGGTGTTACTCCAAAAGCAGTAAGTAAGTGGCTGAATTCAGAATCAATGCCAAGACAAGGAAAGATGAAAGAGCTGGCCAAGGTGCTAAATGTTAGTGCATCTTGGCTTCAATATGGTGAACCAGATAATGGTGTAGAAAACGTCACCCATCTAGATATACAACCATCGCACAAGGGTGATTTTCCTGTGTTAGGAAAAGTATCAGCCGGTAAATTTAAAGAAGCAGTTCAACACTTTGACCTCGAATACCTCTCAACAACAGTAAAATGTCATCCAGACTCATACTGGTTAATTGTTGATGGCCACTCAATGACAGCACCACAAGGTTCAGGAGTATCCTTCCTAGAAGGCATGCTGATATTGGTTGACCCAGAACGCGAATATTGCAACGGTAACTTTGTAGTGGCTTACTGTGAAAACAAACATATGGCTACATTCAAGAAAATAAGCATCGAGCCTGAAGGCACATTCTTAGTGCCTTTAAACCCAGACCCTACTTACAAGCGCATCAATATTGCAGAAGAATTTTGTGAGATTGCTGGTGTAGTTGTTGATGCTAGGTGGAAGCTGTTTTAGTCACAGAAACCAACTATGCTTGAAGAGTTCAGTGAGAGTTAGACATCGATAAAAGACACACCATGCAGACGCATTAAGTTAACTTGATACTCAACCAATGAAGATACCGCCTTTATGGCGGTTTTTTGTACCTAAAATTCATTATTTTTCAATATTTAACAAATACCCTCACATTAAAATGTACTTTTGGTACTTTACAATAAGTGAACTTATGGTACATTTCATTCATCTACACGGAAAATTGCTCTTTAACAAATTAAGCCATGAACGACTAACCATGTTTGCGATAGCTGCATGTTAGGTCACTCCGAGCATCCAGTGACGGAGGACAGAAATTCACTGAAATAAAGCTTGTGTACCTCTACGGATACCGGGTGCAGCTTCTTATCGATGATGGAACCGCATTTGCTGGAAAGGCTTAACTGTGTGAACGACACGATAAGTATACAAGTCCCGCTCGTCTCAGCGGATCGGTAGAGACAAATTTGGCTTTCTTATGAGAGCCATTTTGAAATGCTCTTAACGGTCGGTCGATTTTGATAGTGACAACCGACTGAGCCTTGATAAATCGCGTTAGGGGCATTTCAAAATTGCGGTATCGGACCGGTCTTTAAGATCTGTGTATTAATTTTTATCCGGTACCGCAATTTACCTTAGTACACACACGTCCCAACAAGCATAAGACTTTCTTTAGAGGTATTAAAGAGCGCACCCATTGCAACCTCTCTCCCACCTAGCCAGCTCTGGCTTATGCGTGCTCTGTTTAATGTCTCTACTGAGGAATTGACTGTGGACAGACCTTCCCAAGAATCCGTTGAGCAGTTCTGGCTCTCGGTAAAAAAACTACCGCACGATCGAAAAATTATGACCGATTACTGCCGGAAGCATGGTTTCCGTAGTCCTGACTCGGTTGAAGAAAATTTTGAAACTGCATCTTCCCTCAAAATTCAAGGCAGCTTAGCTGTATAAGGACACCTTAAAATGGCTGATAAGTATTTCAAATTAACCTGTAACAAAAAGGTATCGCACAAAGCGGTAAAAGAATCTGGCGATTTAGAACCTGTAATTCACTACATTAAAGCCGCAACCCAAGAACTAGCCAAATCGGAAGCTGTTTGCAAGGTTGAAGCAACTCACCCACTATGCACCGAAAATGAAAATTCCGAATACAGTGATTTCTTCAAAGGCGTTAAGGCCGAAAAAATATCAGAAGAAGATTACAACTCAGCAATTATAGAATTAGAAGCCAAGGGGTTTGACGAAGACGAGTTCATTCACTCAGATGAACAACAAATAAATGTTCCGGATACCCCGTACCCTACCCTAGGCCAAGATGGATACTACGACACAAAAGCTCCTCAAGTTGAAGATTCCTCTTTCATTTACAGTAGCGAAACCGACAGTATGAAAGCTGCTAAGGTCTTCATTCTGAGAGTTGGCCATAGCCAATATGCTTATGGATTCCGATTTAAGTTTGGTGACTTCGATAAGCACGAAAAAATGAACTTAGACCGAACCGAAGAAAAACGTGACGACGCGATTGACAAAGCGGTGGAACGCCTTGAAAAATTCCTAGATTACCAAGATGAGTTTGGCCCAGAAGACCAAAAAACCTTTGTCTCCGCAACGATGAAACATGATTTTTATCATGCATTTCAAGAACCCAGTGAACTGTTTATAACAGCACTATCACAGCACCCAGACGCAAAGAACGCATTAGAAGCCCACAGCGATTATTTAGAAGTTGTTGAAGGTCATTTTGCGGATATCTGGCCTTTAGATAAATCCCCAAATCAAGCAATTGAGCATGTGAACTCAATGGTAACGATTGGTGTTCTATACGATTTAGAAGCTTTCACCGAGAGCTTGAAACCTTACCTTCCTGCCGTACTAACCGAGAAAACGAAAGAGTCGACGAAACATATTGAAGATGTTATCGACAAGCCAGCAGCCAATGAATCCATCATTGAACCTAAATGCTGGAAAGCCGCTCTCCCTGTAACCGATGAATTACACGTCGTTATTGCAATCCGAGATTGTGGTGACGAGGGATGGCAATATGCTGTCGAAGGCAATCAGAAAGCAGAACGCGCATTCGGTGACGCTAACGACTTTGGCTGTGAGTTTGCTACCACCCGAAAAGAAGCGATCAAGATGGCTGGTCAGGCAATTATTGACGCTCTGTACAAGTACGATAGCTCATTGAGTCTAGCTAAGATTTTTATGAAATCTCCATACATTCAGGAGTTCGAAGAAAATTGCATTGAGGTGATGGGTGGCGAAGACTTACCGCCTAACGAATGTTCACCAATAGAAAATGCAGTACGTGGACGCCTAGCTCTTCGCCCTACAGCAAGAATGACAGAGGGCGAAGTAAAACTCGCTATGGATGCACTACAACCTCACATCACAGCTCAAACCGACATCGAAAAACTAGTGGAGACAATTAACGGATTGGAAAGATGTGGGGTTTTATTTAATGAAAGTGAGGCTGAGTATCTAGTGGCCAGATGTACGGTTACTAAAAATAACATTCAACACAAACCAGCACATAATTTAGAAAATGAGTATGAATGCTTTATTGCTGAAATATTTTCTCGCATTAGTGATGGTAGTCCATATCTAACAACAGAGCAGTATGAAGAGGCAGGAGAGAAGCTTGCTACTGTAGTAGATGAACTCATTAATTGGCACAACGGAGAACGGGAACATAACGGAAAATACTTAACGTTCGTTAAAGACAAAACACTAGAAAACATACGCAACATTGATTTTGATGATGCAAACGAGGTATCAAAATCATTTCTAAACATCCGAACTCTTCGCGCTGTCTTTCGAGAAAATATCGAACTTATTGAAAGTATGGAGCCAGCATCCAACACTCTGATATCAGAAGTAGAGTATCCATCTCTCTTGCTCGCCATAGCTGAACGCTTGGCACATGAAAGTCACGCAGTAACACCTGAACGTGCCTATACCCACTTATTAAAAATCATTACCAAAGACACCGACATTAACGCTTTAGCTGATTACATCAAACAGCTTAAAAATCCAGTGATCATTTGGCATTCAACTGAGTCGGTTAACCTAGTAATGAAGTTTACCAGCCAACCCAAAGCCGTTGGTAATAATGAGCTTTCAAGTGGCAATAATGAACAAAAAGAAGCCCAAAAGTTACTAGAACAAGGCAAAAAAGAACCAACCGATGGTAATGGAAAGCCTAAGGTTACCAAAAACGCACCTTTACCCGAATCTGCTAATGATGAGCATCTTGCAGATTCTGATAGCAACATTAGTGGCACTGACGTTCCTCAAAATATTGTAGAGCAAGAGCCAGCTAACGATCCTGAAATTCCAGATGTCGATTTAGACGAAAGTAATTCAAATATGGGTATTTGGAATCAATCATTTAAAACCGATTTGAATTTCACCAAGCAAGACCCATCGACAGGTCGATTATCCATCAATGCTCAATACCGCCAAATGAAAGCAACCGAAATATTTGGTCCTCGTGGTAAAGGCTGGGGTGTCGATGTTAAGCGGGAGTGGACTGAGGACGGTTTGCCAATTTTCGCTAACGGTACGTATACCGGAGTGAATGAGTCTGTCCACAACATGGAAGTCGAGCTTTGGTACATCCACCCCAACAGTGGCGATCGATGCACATTAACAGCTTTTGGTGAGACTGAGCGTTTCTATTGGTCACACAATTACAGTCGCATGATCAAAAACGGAGAGTGCCGTAAAAAATCACTTACCGACGCGACAGGTAAAGCGCTTTCAATGTTAGGCATTTGTGGTGACGTATACATGGGTGAATACGACGATGAAAACATCATCAACCGTTCGCAAATGACGAAGACAACCGACAATGCGCTTAAACAGCTTGAGTTTGATGCGAAAGCAACACAACAGGCGCTAGATAAGGCTAAGTCATACACTGACAAGTTCTCTACTGCTCCTTCTCTGGCAGAAATCAAGCGACTTCAAAAGCTAGCTGAAACAGCTCTGGATGCAATCCCTACCCACGACAAGGCAAGCAAAGCCAAGAAAGACAAAGCGCTATCTCGAATCGCGGAGCAAGCAGAATCGGCAATAAAAGACTTCAACGCTGACATTAAAGATAAGGATCAGGCAAATGGCTGATAAGACAGAAAGCATGAACAATATTAACCAGCAGATCTTTGACCTGTTGGAGCTGGCCAAACAAGAAGAATGGGACGAGCAGACCATTGCGGATAACTTGGCAGGTATCGAGTGTTCTATTGATGACAAGCTCATGGCCTACCGCCGATACATGGATAAGTTAGAAACAGCAGCGAAGCTGGCAGATGCGGAGAAAAAAGTATATGCCGAGCAAGCAAAACCATACGGTGACCGCGCCAAGTCTTTAAAAGACGAACGCAGTCGAATGACCTACCCGCTTCTGAATTTATTCCAAATGTTAAATATCGAAAAAATGAAAGGTGCATACGGTACTTTTTACATCAAAAACAATCCAGCCAAACTTCGATATGAGGAAGCCCACCTTCCTGAGAAATATCTAATACGCGAAGTTCGTTTTGTCCCTGATGAGGACGCAATAAGAAAAGCGCTAGATGATGGTGAAGAGCTAGATTTTGCTTGGTATGAATCTCAGCCTCAGCAAGTCGTACTGAGAAAGTAAAAATGAGCATATTCACCCTACAAATTGAGCCTCACTTAGCTGAGGCATTTTTTCACTACTTAAAACAACGGGGCTATTCAATCTACCCACCAGTGAGCCCTTCTTCACCACAAGTAGCGAGGCGTGGTTCGAGCCGACACACGATATCTACTAAGCCTACGGGTACACTCGTTGTCTCTATAGGGCTGCATCTTGAAGCAATGAAATTTCTCACTACTATAAAATAAGAAACCTATTGCATTGCATTGCATGAGCTAAATATAAACAACCAGTCTCATCGAGACGCTATTACCGTCGCTCGTCAATCTGCAAAAAACAGAGGTAATGCTATGAGTAACTCATACAAAGAAGAACTACATGTACGTTTGATAAATGTCGTGAACACTAAATGCAACATTTTAGGGTGTGATAACTGTGACCTAAAATGGGATGGTGGTTGTAGCGCTACAGACTTGGAAGCAAAAATCATCGAAATTGAGATCAAAGAAATGAACTCTGACACAAGTTCAAATGATTAGGTAATCGGAGACTTCTAAAATGCGTGAAATGACCATTCCCCAATACAAACGCAATTATTATCCTGCTCTTTGCAGCCAAACTATTCGAAATTGGATCAGACAAGGAATCCTTCAGGCTCGTAAAACACCTACCGGCCGCTGGCTCATTTGCATACCTGACACAGCGAATGACTCAGAGTTAACTACTACACCCAAAGCAGCACAGCTTCTAAAGTTGATGAACGGAGGCAGTTAACCTATGAATGCTCGCAAGCGAACGACTGGTCGTGAGCGCCTTCCCAAACACTTGTATGTAGAAAAACGAAAAGGCCAAACAAGGTATCGCTTTACTCTTATCGATGGTACCAAAATGCTAATGCCGGCTGAGTTTTCTTTAGATGATATTATTGCAGCAGCTAACGCATACAATGACGAGCATAGACCAGCACAACACTTCCAAATTTCTCCTAGATCTAGAAAAGACAAATTCAACCGCCCGATGAATGAGTGGCTTGAGCATGTAATGGTTAGAATTAAAAACGAAGAAGAACTGTCAGCAGAAATCCTTAGACAAGTATCGAGTGATATAGCTCGACTTAATGAGTTTTTAGGAGACAAGTTTTCCAAGTCAATTAACTTAGAAACCATGAACGACTTTCTAAATACATACTATGGTGATAAATCCAAAGAGGTTTATAACAAGAAACTTTCTCGATTAAAGAAGATCTTTAGCTATCTAGCAGATGAATCCGCAATTGGTGAAAACTTCATGTTGAACAAAAAACCGAAACGGCTAAATGGTTCGGATAATAAGAAAGAACGCTTGGATTTAGATATAGAGGCATTCAAAGCAATTGAAAAAGAGGCCCCTCTATTTTTAAAAGTAGCGATGGGGTTATCGATTCAATCGACTCACGCAGTAGCTGAACTACATAGAATAAAATACCGTATACCAAAGCCAAAACCGGATACATGTGGAATTGTCTGGTTTGATACTCCAAAACCAGAGAACGGAGAAATTGTATTTGGTACCTTGTACATACATCGAGCAAAGGTTAAGAATGCTAAAACGTCTTATGTTGCTATTCCGGTGACAAGCGCTATCAAAGAAGTTGTAGAGCTATCTAAAACAGATAAGCTACATTGCCCTTACGTAGTGCATCGTAGACCTGCAAGAAACAATAATATCGCTAAGCAGTGTGACCACCGTTACCAAGTGACCAGTCGCATGATCAGCGAAACATTTTCCAAAGTACGCGACGAACTCGGTTTGTACTCTAACGTAGAAAAAGCTAAGCGCCCTACTTTCCATGAAATCCGAAGGCTATCGGCAAAACTCATCGATGAAATGGGTGTAAACCCTCGCCAACGCATGGCACATGCCAGTGATAGAACCACTCAGATTTACACTGATAGTCACGACGTAGAATGGCATGAAGTACCAGCCATAAGCGTCGCAATATAGCCCATTTCAAGCGCTGTACAAACTACTGTATTTTACCACCTTTTTACCACCCTTTTACCACCCCCTCGAACTTTACTCAGTACTAACGCAGAGTAATAACAAGGGGACAAAAAAGGAAAAAAGAAGGAATTCCACTTGAATATCAATAAGTTATAGACACAAAAAAGCCCACCAAAAGGTGGGCTTTTTCTAAAATTTGGTGGGTCCGGGCGAACTCGAATCGCCGACCCCTACCATGTCAAGGTAGTACTCTAACCAACTGAGCTACGGACCCAAATTTTGTGTTCCTAACCATTCAATTCAGAATGGTGCGTCCGAGTGGACTCGAACCACCGACCCCCGCCATGTCAAGGCGATACTCTAACCAGCTGAGCTACGGACGCATTTCTCTGGAACGACGAGGATATTAGCTATAAGCGAACGACGGTGCAAGCACAAATTTGCCAACTTTGAACCGTTTGGCGAAAATGTAAACTCAACACGCGTTTTCAGATGATTTTATCGACAAGAACTGGGCCTGTAGGGTTTAAAAGTGTGATCTATATAACTTTTATCATCTCACTTAATTGTCGTAAGGCACTTCACTGAGCATCCAAATCTGTAAGGTTTGCGATACCTTAGGGCAAGTACCAAACAAAATCTGATATTTAGGTTTAAATGGTTCGCCGATATAGGTTGTACGGATCAACTCTCCTGTTTTAACATCCACTTGAGTGCTCACCCTGCCTTTGAAGTTTTGAAATATGACAAACTGCTCACTGTGGTAAACCATTTGCTCTCGGTAAAACAAGAAATGATCTTGGGGTGTCTCTGTCAATTCACACTCTAGTGGTTTCAAATTAGGTATCGCACTAACATTAGATGCGATGAACAATGCTGACAAAATCCATCCGTATCGCATATGGCTGCCCTATTCTGCACTCTTTTTCAAAGTATAGGTCTTGCCTTGAGGACAGATACAAAAAAGGCTTTGATCATCTCTAATCAAAGCCCCTTATTTCTGCAGGTTAATTGTCGTGTTTAGTCGTCCGCCTCAAACACAACGTTATAATTTTCGGTGTATGTACAATTCGGCTGACGGCTACAAGTAAAGAAACGTCTCCCTTTGAACTCACCTTGGCTTGCGGTTTTAATGATCATCGGACTGCCGCATTTTTTGCAAAAGCGCACTTCTTTATCGGGCTCAATCAAATCAATGTGTGCCGCAAGCAAACGACGTAATCGCCCAACTTGATAACTGTGCTTTATCGAAGCGCCGATTAAAGGCAGGTTGGCCGTCTTACAAACATGAATCAATAACTTTTGTCTTTCTATCTTACCCTTGTTTAGCTCCTGCCCATTATCCAATTCAACGATAACGCGCGGCTCTAGTGTCCTTGGGTCACAAATAACGTAATCAAAATAGCTTCGAGATATACGATTGTTCGCGACAAAAAACTGCTTCTTATTTTTGATTTCTTTTGGCGTAACCAAACTGGACATGTTTACTTTCGCGAATACTACGGCATGCTCCCCGACCGCCGCTCTTAACGCATTATAGAACGCACCCTCTTGACCTCTGAGCAGAGGGCCTTTCGAGCGATAAGGATAATCACGCGTGTCATCGTGCTTAATCACGTACTTTTGAATAACAAAGAAGAATAAAACCAGAAGAACAACAATGATAAAAATGTTGGTCATAAATAAAGTGCATCCAAAACAACTCGTTGCTCAAAGCGTAAATGGAAATGTTATGCAGAGCAACAAAACCTCGCAATTTTGAGGCGCCACGACGATAGCGAGAAACAGAAAATTTTGCTCACCAATAAAAACGAGCCAATCACACACTTGGATTGGCTCGTTTAAATTTTGTTAATACATTATGTATGCTAAGAATCAACTATTAGCGTCTGGCTGATTCTCTGGCATCGCATCAATAAAAGCTGGCAGTTGATTGCATGACTGCACAACAGCGTTAATGGTTGGATAAAGAGAGGTATCTACACCAAAGCGTTGTGCGTTATAAAATTGTGGTACCAGACAAATATCGACAATAGATGGCGAGCTTGTCAGGCTAAACTTGCAATCACCATTTAGTTTACGATGCTTCTGAAGTTTCTCTTCTAATGCTGTAAAACCTTTGTGGATCCAGTGATGAATCCAAGCGACTTTGCGCTCTGGCTCGCAAGCTAACTCCCCCTCTAAATACTGTAGAACTCTTAAGTTATTCAGGGGATGAATCTCCATTGCAATATCCTGAGCCAAAGCTAGCGCTTGGTATCGAAGCGGCGTTTGCTCGGGGATCACAGTGACATCCGGGTAGTGTTCTTCTAAGTATTGAATGATCGCCAGTGACTGGGTTAACTGAACCTCCCCATCCACCAGCAAAGGAACCAGTTCAGAAGCGTTTAACTCATGGTACTCGTCACTGTGTTGTTCGCCACCATTGCGCACCAAGTGTACCGATTTTGAATCATACGATAACTCTTTAAGATTCAAGCAAATACGCACACGATACGCCGCCGATGATCGCCAGTATCCGTATAAAATCATGCTATCGCTCATATCGTCTCCCAACCAGCACTATTAGTGCTTGAGATATTGGCTAACTTGTTGGTCAATCGAACCGAATATGTTGTTGCCATCCGCATCGAACATTTCCAATCTGATTGAATCTCCAAACGACATAAAGTTAGTCGACGGCTTACCATCACGAATGGTTTCAATCATGCGAACTTCCGCGATACATGAATAACCAACACCACCCTCCTCAATCGAAGTGCCATGTTCGGTGCCTTGCTTATTAGATACCGTGCCAGAACCTATAATTGCCCCAGCAGATAGCGGGCGCGTTTTAGTCGCATGAACAATTAAGTCTGCGAAATCAAACGTCATATCGATACCCGCATTTGGGCGACCAAACGGCTTGTGGTTGTAGGTCGAGAGCAATGGTAAATGCACTTTGTTTTCGTACCACGCATCGCCTAGTTCGTCTGGTGTTACTGCCACAGGAGAAAACGCAGAAGAAGGTTTAGATTGGAAAAAACCAAACCCTTTAGCTAATTCTGCGGGAATTAGCCCACGCAGTGAGACATCATTCACCAGCATGATCAAACGAATCGACTCCTGAGCCTCTGCAACACTCGCGCCCATTGGTACGTCACCTGTTACCACAGCCACTTCACCTTCGAAATCAATACCCCATTCATCACTCGCAAACTCGATGTTGTCACAAGGACCAATAAAGGCATCAGAGCCTCCTTGGTACATCAACGGATCCGTCCAAAAACTCTCTGGCATTTCAGCGCCGCGAGCTTTTCGAACCAACTCAACGTGGTTTACGTAAGCACTGCCATCAGCCCACTGATAAGCGCGAGGAAGCGGCGACTCGCAGTAGTGCGCTTCAAACTCTTCATACCCTGCAACCGTGCCATTGTTCAGTGCAACGTATAGCTCTTCCAGTTGCGGTGCTAGCGTATCCCAGTTATCAAGTGCCACCTGCATCGTCGGTGCTAAGTTCATGGGGTGGAAAATTTCTGTCGCTGGTACGCAGCGCGTTAAGTCTTTGCTCACGACCATCAACAAACCGTCACGAGTGCCATTTTTCTTGGTTGCTAATTTCATCCTTGCCTCTTACTTCTCTTGCCAGCTATAGACGTATTCTTTGTTTTCTACTTTTTCCAGCTCATCCGAAAACTGAAGTGCGTGACGCGTATCAATCATGACCGCAACTTCGTCGGTGAAAGTCTTCTTATGCTCTCGCCCTGCTTTGAATGCTTTCGGGTGAGGACCATGCGTAAATCCTGCTGGATGGAATGTCACCATGCCTGCTTCAATGTTGTCACGGCTGAAAAAATCACCTGCATGGTAGAACAAGACTTCGTCATAATCGTCATTGTTGTGGTAGAACGGTACTTTGAGCGCTCCAGGATCACTTTCAATTGGACGAGGAACGAAGGTACACACCACAAATCCTGCTCCTACAAATGTAGTATGTGCAGAAGGCGGTAAATGGTAACGATGTGACATAAGTGGACGAATATCACGCCAGTTCACTTTTACTACCGCCAAATCACCATGCCACCCAATCGCATCCAGCGGGTTGAATGGGTAAGTGATAACACTGACTTTATCGTAGCGTTTCACCTGAACCTGTGTTTGATTCTCAGAATATTGAGCACGGAACTGATCGTTGATCGACGGCGTTTCTAAAACCGCCGGATCAAACACCGCGTGGTTTCCAACCATGCCTTTTTCGGGCAATGTATAAGCCGCATCGGTGTTTTCAATCATCAGAATGAACATCGGCTCGCTTGGTTCTAAACGCCAGCTCGTTGAGCGCGGGATCATGACATAATCCCCTTCGCTCACTTTCAAATGACCATAATCACAGTAGAGATCTGCCGTACCTTGGTGGATGAATAGCAGTTCGTCGCCATCTGCATTTCTCACCAAGAAGTCCATTTTTTCATCCATACGCCAAACACGAACTTTACAATTCGCGTTGTGTAATAGATGCGGAACTGCCCAAGGGGTAATATGGCTGGCTTTTTCGACTAGATTAAAATCAAACGCTCGTGGACGTAGCTCGCCCTCCCACTCAGACCACCCCGTTGGGGCATGTTGATGATGAAAATGTGTTGCGGGGCCGAAGAAGCCACTTCGACCTGCCTCACGTTCATAAATTGCCTCTTCCGGGAAGTCAGCATGTGCTTGTTTAGAGCACACTCCCTCCCGATGAGGGAATGTGATCCATTTATGCATCGCTCAATACTCCTCGGCGAATTTGGTCTTCTTCTATCGATTCAAACAACGCTTTGAAGTTACCCTCGCCAAAGCCTTCATTGCCTTTACGTTGGATGATTTCGAAGAACACAGGGCCGATAACGGTTTGAGTAAAGATTTGTAGCAAGATGCCATCTTTCGTTGGCGCACCAT
This sequence comes from Vibrio sp. 2CM40D, assembly GCF_023161825.1. Taxonomy (NCBI): domain Bacteria; kingdom Pseudomonadati; phylum Pseudomonadota; class Gammaproteobacteria; order Vibrionales; family Vibrionaceae; genus Vibrio; species Vibrio sp. 2CM40D. The sequence goes on along the minus strand of NZ_JALNTL010000004.1, from coordinate 443,642 downwards.
CAATAAGAATCTGCAAATCACGAAGCTTGCTTACATCTTCGCCGTGGCCTTCAACACGCTGATCGACTTTCTCGTAATAAGTATCTGGTGTTGGCATAAAGTCCATGCCTCGCTCACGCAAGGTTTTGACCGTTTCGTAGATGTCGTCAGTGGTCAATGCGATGTGTTGAATACCTTCGCCATTGTATTCACGGATAAACTCTTCAATCTGTGATTTATCATCTGACGACTCATTGATAGGAATTCGGATTTTGCCGCAAGGTGCGGTCATCGCACGGCTGACAAGACCAGTCAGCTTACCTTCGATATCGAAATAACGAATTTCGCGGAAGTTACCAATGCGCTCATAGAAACCTGACCAGACATCCATGTTGCCTTGCTTAACGTTGTGCGTTAAGTGGTCGATTTCGTAAAGACCAACATTCGCTTTTGATAAACGCTCATCAGCATCATCATAAAAACGAAAATCGACATCATAAATGCTCTGCTTTCCATAACGATCGACAAAATAAAGCAAGCTTTCACCGATGCCATAAATAGCAGGAATGCTAAGCTCCATCGGCCCAATTTCCGTTTTATATTCTTTACCGCCATTCTCTAACGCATGCGCCAGAGCAACGGTGGCGTCTTTCACACGAAATGCCATGCCACAAACCGACGGACCGTGAACTTTGGCGAATCCCTCAGCTTGGCTATGCGGCTGCGCATTCACAATAAAGCTAATGTCACCTTGTCGATATAACCACGCTTCTTTTGAGCGATGCTTTGCAATCTCCGCAAAACCTAACGATATAAACAGATCTTTAAGCTGTTGAATGCCTTTGTTGTCAGCAGCGGTATATTCAACAAACTCAAATCCGTCTGTTCCTAGTGGGTTATATGCATCAACCATGACTTTCTCCTTGTCTCAGTAGCTTTTGTTTGGACTTATTTTTCTAACTTGGCGCAGGTCTTGAGAAATTGGAATACGTGGGGAGAAATCTTTATCTTGGCGATTTTTACGCATAATTGTAAAATATATGTTACACACAGAGAGCACGTCGAACCCACTTTCGTAAACATCAAACAAACTGCTTATTTTCAATATATTAGATTGATATTTTCGGCTTTACGCCACCACATAAAATGTAAACAAGTTGTTACTTTGGCATTTTATCTTGGCAACGTAGCTCAAAAAGCAAAAGGGGATGGAAAGTCTATTGCACCCTATCTCTATCCGATTTATTCATTTGATCCTGCAAAACATCAAAAGTAATATTTCGTGACGCTTCATACAGTTCGAAAGGCTCATCGGTCAGAATCGTGTCATGGATACCCCTTTATTGATTCACCTCAGTTTTATTCAAAAGTAACTGTGCCATAAGTGGTGCTCTGTTCCCTATCGAGCCGAGCCACAAGGCTTCACGCTCGATCAGAAAAAGAGACATCTAATGACACACATCAATCAAGAACGCTTAGTTGAACACTTTTGCCAACTAGTACGTATCGACAGCGAATCAAAAAACGAAAAACAAATTGCAGAAACACTGGCAGAACAGCTAGGCGAGCTAGGCTTTACCGTACGCAAACTTCCAGTACCTGAGCACATTTCTAACGGTTTTAACGTGTACGCCCGTTTAGACGGCAAAAAAGACGGCTCTATTCTAATGAGCTGTCATATGGATACGGTCACTCCAGGTATTGGCATTGAGCCACTCATCGAAGACGGCGTTATCCGTTCAAAAGGCAATACGATTCTTGGTGGCGATGATAAATCTGGTATTGCTGCCATCATGGAAGCCGTTCGTTGTATTCAAGCGGAAAACCGTGAGCACAAAACGTTAGAACTTGCTTTCACCGTGTATGAAGAAGGCGGTTTATTCGGTTCACAATACTTCGATATGTCACACGTCACTTCAACGGAAGCAATCGTGTTAGATACGGGTGGCCCTATTGGCACCATTGTGACCGCAGCCCCAGGCCAGCAAAAGATCATGGCAAAAATCAAAGGTCGACCAGCACACGCAGGGCTTGCGCCAGAAGAAGGCATCAGTGCGATCATGGTGGCGGCAGATGCCATCAACCAAATGAAGCTGCTTCGAATCGACGAAGAAACGACAGCCAACATCGGTATGGTTAACGGCGGTCAGGCCACAAACATTGTTATGCCCGAATTAAAAATCGTGGCAGAAGCACGCTCCCTGAATGGCGATAAACTAGATGCTCAGGTCAATCATATGATCTCAACATTAGAGTCTGTCTGTAAAAAACACGGTGCAGAAGTCGAAATTGAATCTAGCCGAGCCTACGACGCTTTTGTTATTGAAGAAAACCACCCACACGTAAACGCTATAAAAGCAGCGTTTTCAGAGTTGGGCATTGACGCCTTCACAAAAGGCACTGGCGGCGGTAGCGATGCCAACAACTTTAACAAGAAAGGTCTCACAACGGTCAACCTTTCAACTGGCATGGCAAAAGTACACACGACAGAAGAGTTTATCGCGGTAAGTGATATGGTCAAAATCACTGAGTTCGTGAAACATTTCCTAGTCAGTTAACGTCGTGCCTTTTGAAGAGCAGACTGACTATCTTCCCCTTCTAGCCTGTGCTTGAAGGGGATTTTAATTTGTATCGAAGCAAAATTACTTCCCGTCATGCCGACTTGATATCAGATCTTCAAAGAAATTCCCCTAGCTCACTTTTTGAGACCAGACAGCTCAACACCCGACACCCTGTTACAGTAATGTTAAAACTCGATTGTGTAGACAATTTATACAATATACATTTTTGGCATCTTTCAGGATGAAAAGAGTGAGACAAGGATGAAATTACCTAAGTTGCTTTTATTAACGTCGATGATGAGTCCAATACTGGCAACATCAAGCTATGCCGCGCCGTATCCCGCAGGTGTGACCCTCGATGAGACACAAGAAATTACGCTAAACAATGGGGCTGAAGTTACTTCTATTGACCCAGCCAAGCAAGCCGCAGAGCCCGCTTTTAATCTTGGTCGAGACCTGTTTGAAGGTCTGGTCATTCAAGATAAGCAAGGTAAAACCATTCCTGGTGTTGCTGAGTCTTGGTCAGTCAATGACAACAATACGGTTTATACCTTCCACTTACGTGATGCAAAATGGTCAAATGGCGAAACGGTCACTGCACAAGATTTTGTCTACAGCTGGCAACGCTTACTGAATCCAAGCACTGCTTCACCGTACGCTTGGTTTGCGGCCATTCCAAATATCGAAAACTCGCAAGCCATTATGAAAGGCGACGCCGCACCCGAGTCTTTGGGCGTGAAGGCGCTGGATGAAAAAACGTTCCAGGTAACACTCGAAGAGCCTATTCCCTTCTTTACGAAACTATTAAGTCATCCAGTGCTTGCCCCCGTTCATAAAGCGACCATTGAAAAACATGGCAACCGTTGGACCCAGCCAGAACATATCGTTACAAATGGTGCGTTTACTGTCTCTGAATGGAAAGTTAACGAAAAACTGGTGATGGTTAAAAATCCACATTATTGGGACGCAAGCAATGTAGTGCTGGAAAAAGTCACCTGGCTACCAATTGGTGATGCAAACGTAGTGCTAAACCGCTACCTAGCTGGTGAGATAGACCAAGCGGTTTCCATTCCTGCCGCTCAGAAGAAAAAGTTAATTCAACAACGCCCGCAAGAAGTGGCAAGCACCAGTGCGTCTCTTGGCTCCACATTCTATTACCTCAACACTCAACAAGGGCCAACAAAAGACGTGCGAGTTCGTAAAGCCCTCTCATATGCCATTGACCGTCAACTGTTAACGAGTGCTATTTTGAGAAACGGTGGGGTTCCAATGTATACCCTTGTGCCACCTCAAACAGATGGTTTTAAATCTCACACTCCTGAGTTCGCAACTTGGAACCGCCATAAACGTATCGAAAAAGCGCGGCAATTACTGTCAGAAGCTGGATACGATAAAAGCAATCCGCTTAAGTTAACGTTTACCGTACCAACTTTCTCGATGGACGTAAAAATGGCAACCACCATGGCAGGCATGTGGAAAAGCCGATTGGGTGCGCAAGTCACGATAAAACAGCTAGAACCGAAAGTGTTCTACGCACTTAAAGAGCCGACCGACGTTACTCGCGGCGGCTGGACGGCCGACTACAATGAAGCCTCTACATGGTTGGATATCTTCGTTTCTAGTGGCGAGTACAACGATTCTCGATATAACAACCCGCAATACGACGAGTTAATGGCTCGCTCAAAGACCATGAGCAACCCATCAGAACTGTATCTACAAGCAGAAAGCATGCTGATTGAAGACATGGCCCTTATTCCTATTTATCGTCCGGGTAACGATCAATACCTCATCAAGCCTTACGTGGGCGGCTACGAACTGACAAACCCTGAGTCGTCGTACTACCGCAAGAATGTCTATGTAAAAGCCCACTAAAAGCATGTTTTCGGTCTGAGTCGGCAAGTTCAATGTTTACTTGCCGTTCCTCATATCTCTCGGTGGAGAAGGCAACCTGAGCTCAGACCATTTTTTATTCATAACCGTTCGAAGTGATTTCGGATGACCAAAGGATGATGGATCATGATTTGGTACATTGTTAAGCGATTAGCTATCGCTATCCCCACGCTTCTATTCATCGCACTCGTATCATTTTGGCTGATGCACATTGCACCAGGGGGGCCATTTGATATGGAACGGCCTATGCCAGAGGTGGTACGTGCGAATATCGAAGCAAAATTCCATTTGGACCAGCCCTTCCTTACTCAGTTTTGGATTTACATTGGTAATTTCATACAAGGAGATCTCGGTCCGAGCTTCGTTTATCAAGACTTCAGTGTTACACAGCTCGTCGCACAATCATGGCCAGTTTCAGCAGTATTAGGCGTACTCTCCTTTTGTATTTCCGTTCCACTTGGCATGTTGCTTGGCACCATTGCGGCATTGAACCGAAATAGCCGCCTAGATTACGGCCTGATGACACTTTCGATGACTGGAGTTGTGGTTCCGGCTTTCGTGCTTGCTCCAGTTTTAGTCATGATCTTCGCTATTCAGCTCGGCTGGTTCCCTGCTGGTGGTTGGGAAGGAGGAAAGCTGGCTTTTCTTGTTCTTCCCGTGCTCAGCCTAGCGATTGGCTCCATTGCGAGTATTGCACGCGTCATGCGTGGCGCAATGATTGAAACGCTCAACCAACCATACATTCGAACGGCAAAAGCCAAAGGTTTGTCCACAACCTACATTTTATTCCATCACGCTTTGCGACCATCCCTGATTCCCGTCGTTGCGATGCTCGGCCCTGCGTTTGTGTCTGTCGTGACAGGCTCGGTAATTATCGACATTTTCTTTGGTACAGGTGGCATGGGACAACACTTTGTGTCTGGTGCTCTCAACCGCGACTACGGCCTAGTAATGGGCATTACTCTGATTGTCGCTTCACTCACTATCTTCTTTAACCTTGTGGTCGACTTGCTATATACGATTATCGACCCTCGTATACGCGTTTAGGAGTCCGGCATGTTAACGATCAAAAAACTGGATACACAAGCTCTTCAAGATCAAGTCGTCGACAATATTGAAGCCGTCGAAGGTCGCAGTCTTTGGCAGGATGCATGGACTCGATTTCGTAAAAACAGAGCCGCGATGACATCAGTGTATGTTTTGGCGTTCATTACCTTATGCATCACTTTCGGCCCCTCTCTTGCCGCTTTTGGCCATGATGAAATTGACTGGGAAGTACTCATCGATCCATACGAGCTAGGGAAACCTTCACTGAGCAGTGGCCATTACTTTGGTACCGATGATCTCGGGCAAGATGTTTTCGCTCGCACGATGCAAGGTGGCAGGCTCTCTATTTTGGTAGGTTTTGTTGGCGCCTTAGTCGCCGTTGTTATTGGTACGATTTGGGGAAGTATTTCCGGCTATCTTGGCGGCGTTGTCGATAGCGTAATGATGCGCATTATTGAGGTGCTCGATTCGGTGCCATTTATGTTTATGGTTATCCTGTTTGTTACCCTTTTTGGCAACAACATCTACCTGATTTTTATCGTGATCGGAATGGTATCTTGGCTGGGCATTGCCCGTGTTGTACGTGGTGTCACCTTCGGTCTAAAAAAGAGAGAGTTCATCGAAGCCGCACACTCTATTGGGGTTTCTAAATTGACAATTGTCCGACGCCATGTTCTGCCTAATGTGCTTGGAATCGTGATGGTTTATTCCTCCTTAATGGTACCAGGATTCATTATGTTCGAATCGTTTTTGAGCTTCTTAGGGCTTGGTGTTCAACCACCAGACACGAGCTGGGGAATCCTAATTTCCGAAGGCGCAAAAACGATTGACGTTGCATTATGGATGCTGCTTTTTCCATCTCTGTTTTTAGTTGCCACCCTCTTTTGTTTTAACTTCATCGGCGATGGCTTACGTGATGCTCTTGACCCGAAAGACCGATAAGGACAAACCCATGCTATCTATTGAAAACATGAACGTGCGCTTCGATACGCCAGATGGGCAAGTGCAAGCGGTCAGTAATCTCTCCTACTCGATTAAAGCGGGCGAAACTCTTGGGATTGTTGGGGAATCAGGTTCGGGAAAAAGCCAATCTGTTTTCTCATTAATGGGGTTAACCGCGGACAACGGCGCCGTGTCTGGAAGCGCAATGTTCCACGGTGATGATTTACTCGCGATGTCGAAAAAGCAGCTCAACCGCATCCGTGCAGAGAAAATCGGAATGATCTTTCAAGATCCGATGACGTCACTTAATCCATTCATGAAAATTGGCAAGCAGCTTTGTGAAGTTCTCATGATTCATAAAGGAATGAGCCGAAAACAAGCAAAAATGGAATCGATTCACATGTTGGATGCGGTGCGTATTCCCTCTCCCGAAACTCGGATGAATCAATACCCTCACGAATTATCTGGCGGAATGCGTCAGCGAATCATGATAGCGATGGCGTTGTTGTGTAAGCCCGAGTTGTTAATTGCAGACGAACCAACCACCGCATTAGATGTAACCGTTCAAGCTCAAATTTTGACGCTATTACGAGACTTACAACAAGAGTTCAACACCGCAATTTTACTGATCACTCACGATATGGGCGTCGTCGCCGAGATGTGTGATCGCGTATTGGTCATGTATGGTGGTCAAAAAATGGAGCAATCAGATACCGAGACATTGTTCGCTCAACCTGCGCACCCCTACACTCAAGGCCTGCTAAAGGCTATTCCTTCTATCACTGAAGATATGCCACGTTTACCAACCATCCCAGGTAACCCACCAAGTGCGTTGATTAACCATCAAGGGTGTCCGTTTAGAGAGCGGTGCGAGCATCGAGAGACGCGTTGCCAATACGAAACCCCACGGTTTTCTCCATTAAACACGAGCCAGTCCATTGCCTGTCACGTTAACGCACCCAGTGTTATCACTCCTATTCAAATAAAAGCTTAAGGAGGCGTTATGAATAAAAAAGAAGTCCTCATGTCTGCTCGTGATTTAAACGTCCACTTTCCTGTGTCGCGTCACCTTATTCCAAGTCGACGTAAAATCGTGAAAGCGGTCAATGGTATCGACTTAGATGTTTACCGAGGTGAGACACTTGGCATTGTGGGGGAATCAGGCTGCGGAAAATCAACACTTGCACGCGCCTTACTTCGCTTAATTGAACCTACACATGGCGAGTTGACTTGGAAAGGTCAAGACATGCTCGGGTTTAGTAAGAAAGAGCTTTCCTCTCGACGTAGAGAATTTCAGATGGTGTTTCAAGACCCATCCGCTTGTTTGAATCCGAGGTTAACCATCTCAGAATGCATCGCCGAACCACTGCTCACCCATGAGCCGCAACTTAAACGGGCTGAGGTAGAAAAGCGTGTCATCGCTATGATGGATAAAGTGGGTCTCTTGGCGAGCCAGCGAAACCGCTATCCACATGAATTTTCCGGAGGTCAATGCCAGCGTGTGGGCATTGCTAGAGCGTTAATTCTCAATCCAGATTTGGTCGTGTGTGATGAACCCGTTAGTGCACTAGATGTCTCCATACAAGCTCAGGTCATCAATCTTCTAGATGATCTTAAACAAGAAATGGGGTTAACACTGGTGATGATTGCGCATGACTTAAGCGTGGTGCGCCATATCAGCGACCGCGTTATGGTGATGTATCTTGGTAAACCTATGGAAGTAGGACGTTACGATCAAGTATTTGATGATGCACAACACCCCTACACCAAAGCACTGTTATCTGCTGTCCCGATAGCTAATCCGCAATTAGCACGTGACCGTGAAATACAACTATTGCCCGGCGACCTTCCTTCTCCACTTAATCCACCGAGCGGTTGCGTTTTTCGTACTCGATGCCCAGAAGCAACAGAAGTATGCGGGCAACAGAACCCAATAAAAACAGGCTCGGAGCAGCATCATATCTATTGCTCAAATATGACTTTAGGAACCATTTAATGAACAATACTAACTCAGTAAACCAACGCCTTACGTTATTGCGTGAGGCAATGTCCTTTCACAACGTGTCTGCATATATCGTGACCAACAATGACCCACATAACAGTGAATACTCAGCGGATCATTGGTTAGCGCGAAGCTGGATTTCAGGTTTTACCGGTTCTGCAGGCGATGTCGTCATTACCCAACAAGGTGGTGGCCTGTGGACTGATGGTCGTTACTATATTCAAGCTGAAGAACAGTTACACGGCACAGGACTTGAACTGTTTAAAGCCAAACAACCAGAAACACCGACAATTGCCAAATGGCTGGCTACCACGCTACCAGAAAACAGTATTGTCGCGGTTGACGGGCGCGCCATCAGTTACGCTTTTTATCAAGGCCTCAAACAAGCCTTTGAAGCGAAAAACATTAAGATCATTCTCGACCTGGATTTACTCACACCAATTTGGCTTGAAAGACCACCTCGCCCAAGTGCACCCGTATTCGAGCACCCCACCGCTTTTGCTGGCGTTGACACTGAAAATAAGTTAGCGAGAATCCGTTCTTGGTTAACCGAGAACCAAGTAGATAGCTTATTAGTGTCAACGCTAGATGATGTCATGTGGACAATGAATATTCGAGGTGGTGATACGAATTACTGCCCAGTTTCTGAAGCCTATCTAGTCGTAGAGCAATCACTTGCGACACTGTTTATTGATAAAGCCAAACTGCCTCAAGACGTTGAAAGAGCGCTGACCGAGCAGAGTGTACACATTCGCCATTACAACTACGTAAGTCAGTATTTGAATCAGCAATGTGAGGGATTATCGCTCGCTTTTAACCCGACCCACACAGACAGCTTATTGGTGAGTTCGATTGAAGGGAATGTGAATCTAAAGCCAATGGCTTGCCCTGTAACGGCAATGAAGGCCATAAAAAATGCGACCGAGCTAACTAGCCTAGAACAGGCATTAACAGATGATGGTGTGGCAATCGTAAGGTTTATGAACTGGCTCGAAGAGCAAGTTCCAAGCGGACTCGTTACAGAATTGTCTGCTGAGGCACAACTGAATCACTATCGCCGTCAAACCCGACATTATGTGAGTGACAGTTTCCGCACTATCGCAGGCTTCGCAGCTCACGGGGCAAAAATGCATTATGCCGCCGATGAAGAAAGCAATGCGGCAGTCAATGAAAGCAACTTCTTTCTCGTCGATTCTGGTGGCCAATACCTTGGCGGGACAACAGACATCACCCGTACTTTCCACTTCGGGTCACCGACCATTAAGCAGCGCAAAGATTATACCTTGGTGCTCAAAGCGGTCATCCGACTGACTCAGACTCGATTCATGAAAGGCTCTACGGGTGCCAATCTTGATATCATGGCGCGTGGCGTCTTATGGCAACATGGTATTGATTACAAGTGCGGCACTGGACACGGCGTAGGCATTTGCTTGAATGTTCACGAAGGCCCACAAAATTTCTCGCAAAGCCACCATGAGGTTGAGCTAAAACCGGGTATGGTCATTACTAATGAACCAGGCGTTTATCGCGAAGGTGAGTACGGGGTAAGAATAGAGAACATTCTTAAAGTTGTAGAAGTAGAACAAAATGAGTTCGGCACGTTCTACGGTTTTGATACCATCACTCTTGCTCCAATTGCGACCAACGCCCTTGATTTATCAATGCTAGATCAAGCAGAGCTAGACTGGCTCAATCATTACCATTCACGAGTCTATCAAGCGCTTAGCCCTTTTCTTGATTCGCAAGATAAAAACTGGCTTCAACGCACAACCCAACTTATTGAGAAATAGGATATCAGCAAGTTTTATAACGTTTTCATTTTCATCTCAAACTCCTTGTTTGCCAGCCTTCGGGCTGTTTTTTTTATAGAGATAACGGCGTGAAAAACAAAAACGCCCCGCAATGTTAGCGAGGCGATCAATTAAATTAAAATGATGCAGTTAAAATGCCCTACTGACGACACTTCTGAGCATCAAAATCAACGACGATGGCGGCATTCTCAAAGTCACCAGAGACTTTAACGTAGCCCCAGTAGTTACTCTGATTTGACAACGGAATACACTCTCCATTACCAATATTATCTGACCACCCGTGAAGATTAGTATCATCCGGCCAACCAGAGTTACTGTATTCAAGCTTTAGGTTGCCCGTACCATTCCCCGTCGTTATCGCCAGATTTGAGCTCTCATTCACCGCTGGCACGCTTAGCCAAATGGTTTGTTGATTTGCCAAGCAAACGGGCTCTCCTGTTGTTAGGCGCCCACCGCTTACTTTACTTTGCACCGCGCAGTCTTGTGGCAATGTGTCATTACCGCCCAACGTTGAGATAACAACACTATGAGTGGCGGTTGCCGTCAAGCCTTCACTGTCTGTCACACTTAGACTGACCGAATACTCCCCTTCACTCCCATATTGGTGCGTCGGCTTGGTTTGTGTACTTGTCGAGCCATCACCGAAGTCCCATAAGACGCTGACGATCTTCCCGTTTGGGTCTGTACTGTTTTCACTGCTAAATGTAATGCTTTCACCGACTTTCCCCTTGTTGTTTGCGGTTATGACTGCATTAGGTGCACCATTTGAGACAAGGGCTTGCTGCCACTGCTCAAACTCACTTTGATATAAATTCGCCCATTGGGTGATCGTGGCCTTGTAATTGCTCCAATTCCCTTGGCGTGTTTCCACCAGCATTTGGTTTACGTCATCTTTATGATTTTCAAACATAAAACGTACAGCTAAGTACCCCCAACGATAAATTCGATCGACATCAAACCCATCATAAGTAGTCTCGAAAATCTCACTTAAGGTATATGTCGAACCGTCTAGAATCGTCTCAAGTGCTGCTTGGTTGTCATTTTCTTGAGCGACATACTCTGCAATGCCTTCACTCCACCACACTATTTTTTCAGTTGGATGACTAAACCCTCCATAGAGATCAAATCGACCATCTAAGTAATGCACGTATTCGTGCTCTAGGTTCCAGACAAAGTGATCCGCGTTCGCATAAGAGGCTTCATAAGCAATAAAGTTGGGAATATTCCCCGGCTGGGAAGGGTCGCCCTCCAAGTACATACCGCCATTGTCAGTACTAATATCGAAAATTGGCCCTGCGTACTTACCATAATCAGTGCTTGAATCGAAGATATTGACTTGGAGCTGAGTGTTGTGGTCATCTTTTACTGGCTGTTCACCCGTTTCTAAAGACTGATGAAAGTAACCCTCTTCGTAACCCATTTTAGAACATGCGGCCGCGTGTTGCTCTTGCATCATATTCTGGGACAATATTCGAATTGTCGGACTACAGGTATAAGTTTGCGATAGCACCAAGCCTTTTAGCTCAGTTTCGAAATTACAAATTCCGAACTCACTACAATCTGCGTAATATGAGGCGGTGTCCGCCGCCGCAAGCCAAACCGCGTCACCCCGACCATACATTTCATACTGTTCAAAGATTCGACTCAGCTGACTCTTCACAATAGAACTCGCGTTACCCGTATATTTGGTCAGACGCCCGAGCTCTCGCCCCGCATTCGCGGCCATAAACTCATCTTCAGCACCGATTGATGACGCCCTCAGAGCAAAATCGCCTAAAGCTTTGGCAAGGTCTGTTTGGTTACCAACTACTTGCACAAATTGCTCGTTCCACTGCCCACCAAACAAAATAGTGAAAACACCATTAACCGCATTGCGCATATACCAGTGCTGGGCGTATTGATCATTCCAACGTGTAAGCCACTGAGTCACTTGCGGTAAGTACGCGTGCTGCAAGCCCGCACTATCCATAGTGATGATGACTTCACTAAGCACTTTGCCGTGACGGTCGCTGTTCTCGTAGAAATTTGCGTTGTTAACAAACGCATCCACTGATTCTTTCACCGCTGGTGTGACCCATTCAATAAATGAGATGTTGTCATTGTAAAACTCGGCGTAATAACCTGCGCGTAAGTATAAGAACAACGTTTCTAGTTCATCGCTCCCGCCACCTATATACCCCTTCGCCAATGTCGTAGTACGCTTCGCAATGTTGTACATATGATCGGAGCTAAATACCGACTCTTGAATCCGACTTTCAGCAGAGAATAGCTGGTTCACACACGTCGCGCCCTGACTTAAAATTTCGCCGATCAATTGGTTACTGCTTTCGGTAACCAATGCTTCCAAATCACAAGCAGTGCTCGACTCATCAAGGCTTTCAAGTGACTGTACTCGAGTTGCCTTGGAGGGCTGAATAGGGAGAGTTGCGGTTGGTTGGTATTCAACTCGATTGGATTCAACACCGTGTGTATGAGCCGAATGTGCATGTTGCTCTGTAACTTGAGAAACTGGCTCGCTTAACGCAAATACGCCAGTGCTGGTTAATGTTGTCGCAATCGCGACACTCAAAGTCTTCAGTTCCATCTAATTTCTTCTATATTGAGTTTTCCTTAGATGCATTACGTCTTTTGCATCGCCACTGCCCTTATTACTGCAAGAGCATCTCCATATAATCTACTCGCAAGACAAGAAGAAACATTTTGTTAACAACTAGATGTGGCGGTATCAGTTTTTGGTACTCGAGTTGCCGTTGCACGGGCTTGCCAGAAATCGATTTGCTTTAGTAATATTGATCAACTAGTTGTTTATCTTTCCATTCAAATATCTTTTATTGCTCCTCACAAAAGCTATAAAATGGTTTCTTTTCTTTTTGCTAAACAACTCCTATGACCGACGCTGATATTGAGCTACAACACCTTTGGTTAGAAGTCCAAGCCGAACGCTGGCAAAACCTGCCACGCTTTTTATTCAGTTACTACTGCTACAAGCACAACCTTATCAGTAAAACCAACAAAGTTTGCTGGGAGACGGCACGTGCAAACCTGCCCGCTTCAACGTCAATAAAAGAGCGAAAAAACGCGGTGGTTGAACCGTTAGTTTCTGAGGAAACCGTCGCTGGGTTATTGAAAGCCATCAGCAAAGATGGGGAAATGACATTCGACGTGATGGGAACCACACTTGATACGTTTTTGCATTATGTTGTGATTAGCAAGGAAGAAAAAGCGCGACTTAAATCAAACATGCCAGCTAGTTGGTATCAGCGATCAAACAAGTCGCCTTTGGCACGTTTCGAGCAAGCTGGCATTAAGCTACCAGAGTGATATGTCAGTCATCGCTGATGATAAACACAAAAGACAAGCGCCTACAATGAGGCGCAGTTGGTCAAAAATTGAGGTGCCCCTAAACAAAAGTGCATAGTGAGCAACAAAGAAAAAGTTTGGCTATTCTTGAATGCCTCGAATGCGTACATTACGCCTACGTAGAACTTCTAAAGTCACGAGCAAACACACCGACATAAAAATCAGCAACGTAGCGACCGCCAATATAGTCGGACTGATTTGCTCTCGAATTCCTGACCACATCTGCCTAGGAACGGTTTTTTGTTCTGCCCCAGTCAGGAATAACGCCACCACAACCTCGTCGAACGAAGTGCCAAAAGCAAACAAGCCGCCAGAAATCATCCCCGGACGAATCAGAGGAAAGGTAATGTGTCTGAAAGTATAAACAGGGTTTGCTCCTAAGCTAGCCGCCGCTTTTACCAAGCTATGGTCAAAGCCGCTTAACGTCGCAGTAACGGTAATGACGACAAAAGGCGTACCTAAAGCAGCGTGTGCCAAAATGACGCCTAGATAAGTTTGTGACAAGCCAAGGCGCGTGTAGAAAAAGTACATCGCAGCAGCAGAGATAATGACTGGTACGATCATGGGTGAGATCAACAGCGCCATAATCGTATTGCGAAAAGGCAAGTTACTACTTGCTAAACCCAACGCCGCCAGAGTTCCTAGCCCTGTTGCAACGAGTGTCGCCATAAAAGCAATAAACGTGCTGTTTTTCAGCGCCAACAGCCACTGATCACTAGTAAACATTTCTTGATACCAGCGAGTAGAATACGCTGCCGAGTCAAGGTTTAACATCCCCTCGGTAAAAGTAAAGTAAGGCGTTGCATTAAACGATAACGGGATGATGGTCAGAATTGGAGCGATTAAAAAGCACAGCACCAACCCACAAAAAACTAAGTAGCCTGCGTAAGCGACTCGCTCTACTTTTGATGCATAGTTTGGTAATGCCATGGTTATCCTCCTACCTTAAGGTTATTCATGCCAACCACACGGTTGAATATATAAAACAGAACCAGTACAACGAACAAAAGCAGTCCACCCAATGCGCCAGCCATCCCCCAGTTCAGTGATGTCTGCATATGATAGGCAATCATATTGGATATCATCTGTCCGCTTCTTCCACCAACCAAAGCGGGCGTAATGTAGAAGCCAATAGAAAGAATGAAAGTAAGCAAGGCCCCCGCACCTATCCCCGGTAACGTAAGCGGCATATAAACTTTGATGAACGCAATGAAAGGCGTCGCGCCTAGAGAACGAGCGGCACGGAAATAAGTTGGGCTAATTCCTTTCATTACGCTATACAGAGGCAGGATCATAAAAGGCAACAGAATGTGCACCATAGACACCACCGTTCCGAAGGTATTGTGAATCATCTGAATTCGCTCAGAAGTAAAACCCGACCAAATAAGGAGATCATTAATGACCCCTTGGTTTTGCAGCAGAACAATCCAAGACGTGGTTCTGACTAACAATGATGTCCAAAATGGCAGCAGCACAATAATTAAAAGTAAGTTCGCGCGCTTATCAGGTAAATTGGCAAGCAGGTAAGCAACGGGGTACGCCATCACCAAACAAATTAAGGTGATTGAAATAGACATCCAAAAAGTTTTAAAGAAAAGGTCGACGTATATTTGGCGTTTTTCTGGTTGGGGCTCAATGTCTCCAAACTCATTCACTTGCAAGTCTAGCACAGCAAGATAATGACTGAATGTTAATGCGCCACTAAGATTCTTAAACGCCGCCCAATATTTAGGATTAGCCCAACGCTTATCCAGCTTAGCCAACTGTGTCACCGAGATCGGCAGCGACGTCAACCGAGACAACTTTCTGCCGGTTTTCATGAGTAAACTGCGCATACCAGACTCTTCAATATTCATCCGGTTGGCTATTTTCGGTAGCTCTTTGCTTTGATAAAGCGCAAGTACCTCAACAGAGAATGCCTCAATGACTTCTTGATGAGGCTGACCTTGATAATCCCAACTTTCTAAAGCTTGAATAGTTTGTGGGAGTGACAGGGATATTTCTCGGTTATCCACGCTTCGATAAAGCATGTCGAGGATAGGAAAAGCAAACGTAAGCAGAATAAAACACACCAATGGCGTTGTGAGCATAATGGAGCGAAGCTTTTTTCGGCGCTCGGCCTTTTGCAACTGCGCTTTCAAATTGGTTTCTTGCTCATGAACTTGGCGTTCGATTTCCAATACAGAATCTAATGCGGTTAGCTCTCGACTCATGCTGCTACCTCGCTACTTTGAGTTTGTGTCCCATCAAGAGCATGGCAATCGTCACTTTGCCAACCAATACGACAAATTGAGCCAGGCGTTAACTGCAAGTGTTTACGATTATCGTTAGGTACTTTAACGATGAAGTGACCAACGCTCTCTACTTCGACGACCAGACGATAATGATCACCGTGATAAATCAATTCTCGTAGGACGCCCGAGACTTGGTTCTCACAAGACGCTTTCTCTGGTTGAATAACAATCTTTTCTGGTCGAATGGAAAGTGTTGTTCTCTGCCCTTGCTCAGAGACTCTGACAGGTTTCGCAGTAAATAACTCTTTCCCAACGAGCACTTGGCAATACTTTCCGTCCCACTCTTTGACTAAACCTGAGAGTTGGTTGTTTTCTCCGATAAACTGCGCAACAAACGTATTACTCGGAGATTCATAAAGCTCGGTTGGTGTCGCGAGTTGTTGCACTTCGCCGTGATTAAAAACCGCAATACGGTCGGACATAGTGAGAGCTTCGTCTTGATCGTGCGTCACATACAAAATGGTAATGCCAAGCTTTTCATGCAAATGTTTAATTTCCATCTGCATTTGCTCACGCAGCTGCTTATCTAACGCGCCTAGTGGTTCATCCATCAAAACGAGTTTAGGCTCAAACACTAATGCTCGCGCTAACGCAACACGCTGTTGTTGACCACCTGATAACTGCTTCGGGTATCGAGTCGCAACATGCTCAAGCTCGACCATTTCTAATACACTCTGAACTTTGCTTTGAATCGTGTCACTGTCGAGTTTTCGCACCTTTAAAGGAAACGCAAGATTCTCAGCAATGGTCATATGTGGAAACAACGCATAGTTTTGAAACACCATACCAATATCGCGCTTGTGCGGCGCGAGATGATTGACAGGAACGCCATCGATATAAATGTCTCCACCGGTCGCAGTTTCAAAGCCTGCTAGCATCATCAAGCAAGTGGTCTTGCCCGATCCTGACGGCCCCAACATAGTAACGAACTCTCCAGGAGCAATATCTAAGTTGAAGTCTTTCACCACCAAATTCGTGCCATCGTAGGTTTTCTTAACGTGTTGAAAGCTGACATAGTCCTTGTTTTCCGTGCTCATGACTTCCCTCTTCTCATTTTTTGAATATTACGAATGAGTAGAGCGTCAGTTAACGCTCTACTAAACAGCACAATTACAGATTGTATTTGGATAGGTCTAAGCGGGTTTCTAACGCATGTTCAACCATTTGAATGACTTGTTGACGCTCTTCACCTTGTAAGAGTTGGCGTGGCGCACGAACTTGTTCAGAGCCACGTCCGCAGACTTGCTCGGCCAATTTTATGCACTGAACCAGCGTAGGAATGGTGTCTAAACGCAATAGGGGTAAGAACCAACGGTAGATCTCTAACGCTTCAGCATAACGACCTTGGCTTGCCAGTTTATAAATCGCAACGGACTCTTCTGGGAATGCGTTGGTTAAACCAGAAATCCAGCCGGTCGCACCTAGCATCAATGATTCAAGAGCGATGTCATCAACACCACTGAACACGGTAAAGCGGTCATCAAATTTATTGTAAAGCTCGGTGATACGACGAGTATCAGTGGTCGACTCTTTGATAGCTACAATACTTTCAAACTCAGCCAGTTTCGCCATGATGTCGAGGTTTACATCGACACCATAAGCAACCGGGTTGTTGTAAATCATGATTGGCATTTCTGGCGTTGCTTCCGCTAGCGTGCGGTAATATTCGAACGTTTCGCTCTCAGACGTGCGGTAAACCATGGCAGGCATCACCATACAACCATCGATACCAATTTTGTACGCATCCTGCATGTAATCAACAGCTGCTGTGGTAATAGACTCTGCTGTACCAGCAATCAAAGGCACACGGCCATTTACGACTTCTTTTGCCGCTTGCAAGACCTGGCGTTTCTCCTCCGGGTACAACGCACAGTTCTCACCGACAGTACCCAAGCAGATAATGCCATTCACACCATCTTTAATTTGGTTATCTATAACAGTTTGCGTTGCGTCTAAGTCGATTGACTGATCTTGACGAAATTGCGTACTGACCGCCGGATAAACACCTTTCCAATCAATTTTCATGAACTACTTTCCTTATATGTATATTGTATGCAATTTAAATGAACGAGCAAAAATGCTCAGGCATGGCTATCTATGCCATTTTCTAACAACACCGCCTTTACAGCGGCCAAATCAGCCAAAGCACTGCCAACTGATTTGTATAAAGTAATGACCTCATCGTTTTGACGTCCTGAGATTTGTTGGGCGCAAAGCTGCGGTAATTCCCCTCTAATATCGTCTGACGTGAACACGCCCTCTTGAATTGGAATGAGAAGATCGCCCGCTTCGGCTAATACATTAATACGGCTATCAACATACACCTGTGCTCGTTGCACTGCTTCGGAGTCGCATTCACGCTTATCCAAGTCATGATTACCGACCAAATCAATATGGGTGCCCGGCTGCACGTCTGCGCCATTAAACAAAGGCTCTGCTGATGCAGTAATACAGCTGATGATGTCAACGTGTTTGATAACGTGGTCCACTTTTTCTACGACTGAAACGCGAAACCGACGCTCATCAGGAAGCGACTGATACTCTGAAGATGACACAATGGCATCTACCGTCGCCTCGGCTTTATCTGAGTTACGCCCCCAAATATAAACCTGCTTAAGTGGGCGAACCGCAGCGTATGCCCACGCAAAATAAGGCGCAAGATTGCCCGTTCCGCAGATCAACAGACGATCAGCATCGGGACGCGCCAAATAGTCCGCTGCCAACGCAGAAGCTGCGGCGGTGCGCCAAAACGTTAAAACTTTACCGTCCACGAGTGCGAGCGGCTCACCATCGTTTCGTCTAAAAACAAGCAGCTTAGATGCAAGCGTATCTTTGCCTTGCTCAGGGTTATGCGGGAAATACGTAAAGGCTTTCACCGCAATTAACTCCTGGTTCCAAGCTGGAAGTAGCGCAAACGCCTCGTATTCTCCCTCTTCTAAGGGCATGACTCGGCGTTGAGGTATTGTTGCTGGCCGCGAGTACATTTCACGCATCGTTTCAATAAGAGACTTCATTGTTAAACATTGCGCGACTTGCTGTGCTTCGATGACTTTCATCATTTCTCCGAAAACATAAATACAGTTGAGGAAAAGTACGGAACCTCGCTTATGGATGAAAACTCGGTCCCATACAAAAATTAACGCCTAGTTAAGCAGCCAGGTGTTGAACTCTTCATTGAGTTCATCAGCGTAGTCTGACCACCATTCATCGTTAATCAGGAAGGCGGTTTGGAAGTTTTGAGGTGCGGTAGGAAGGTTCGCTAAAATGTCTGGGTTCACCTCCGCCGAAGACGACTTACGCGTAGGCCCATAGGCAACGTACTTAGCTTGATCAGCTAATGGTTTTGTTCCTGAAGAAAAAGCAATGAAGTCCAATGCAAGCTTTGTGTTCTCACTCCCTTTAGGTATCGCCCATCCATTCATGTAACCCATTTGACGGTCCCATATAATCCGAAATGGTTGACCCTCATCTTTACGGGCATTGTGAATTCGGCCGTTAAACGCCGAGGCGATCACCACTTCTTTGTCAGCAAGCATTTGAGGTGGCTGGGCACCTGTTGTCCACCACAGCACTTCTGATTTGATCGTATCCAACTTAGCAAAAGCACGCTCACGCCCCGCTTCGGTTTCGAGCAGGCTGTAGACCTCTTTTGGCTTTACACCATCAGCCAATAGTGCCCACTCAAGATTACCCTGAGGCTGTTTTTGCAATGCACGTCGACCTGGAAAAGTTTTTAGGTCAAAGAGATCGGTCAACTTGCTAGGCAAAGCCTTACCTTTAAACGCGTCTTCGTTCACCGCTAATACAGTGGACACTACGATGGTATTGATTGCGCACTCGTGAATCGCACCATCAATAAAATCCTCTTGTGCTGGTGTTCCATCTGCGCCCGGAGGCAAAATACTTGGGTTCACTGGTTCTAGTAACCCTTCGGCGCAACCACGAACAATGTCTGGCTTGTCGAGAGAAACCAAATCCCAGCGCACGTTGTTCGCTTCCACCTGTGCTTTAATTTCGGCTAATCCGCCGCTGAAATCCTCGGATACGATCTCGACACCTGTTTTTTTAATGAAAGGCTTGTGATATGCCTCCACTTGGCTCTTGGTGAATGCACCACCCCAAGACACGACCGTCAATTTGTCTTCAGCATAAGCAGAGGTCCCCAACAGCATTCCTGAAATCAACAGCGCCAATGGTGCTTTGGTCATTCGTGACATGTTTTACTCCTTTTGGTTGTTTTTCTGGAGGCATCCGAGTACGGCTGTTGGACACCATTTTTGTTAAAATTAAGTTAACATTAGCATTTAATATATTTTATACAATATTTAATGTTAAGTTTTTTCAGGCGAATCGTTGTAATGAAAAAGGTGAAAGATCAATCGATGTCGGCTTTCCTTCGATAAGCTCTAAAAGGAGATCTGCCGTAATCGCCGCTTGAGTTAATCCAAGGTGTTGGTGGCCAAATGCCAGTAATACATTTCCATCCCAAATGCTATCAATAACCGGTAACGAGTCGACTGTTGAAGGCCGATTCCCCATCCACTTTTCTCCTTGCTTGAGTGGATGTAACCTCGATTCAAACATCTCATCACCTAACTGAAAAAGCATTTCTGAACGTTTCATATTGGGTGGTGACTCTACATCGGCATACTCAACAGTGCCTGCCAAGCGTAGCCCGCCAGACATCGGAGTCATGATGAATTTTCTATCGGCAGAGCTAATAGGAAATGGCAATACATCACGCTTGTCATCCACCATTAGGTGATAACCACGCTCGGCTTGAATAGGCACTTTGACTCCGGTTAGCTGCCGTATCAAAGGCTTAGAATGTACACCAGCGGCAACAATGATTCGGTCAAATGAATACGTTTGAGACTCAACCAGCACCTCGCCATTTTTCGCCAACGCAGATACACCTTTTTGTAAAACCATACCGCCAAGAACTTCAAAAGCTTCACTTAGCTCAACACAGAGCTGATAAGGGTCTAGCGTATGACCTGTATCGGGAAAAAAGACGCCGACAAAAACCTTATGGCTGAGATCAGGTATCCTCTCTCGAATCGCCTCTTGTGTCCAAACTTGATACGCCACACCGTTTTTAGCCAGTGAGTTAAGCGTACTTTGGTAGTCTTTAAACAGTTTCTCGTTTTCAAAAGTGAGCAATGAACCATTCATTTTTATTAGATGCGCTTTTCCGATTGAATCAAGCATGCCACGCCAACTTGCCACTGACCGCTCGTTAAGAGTTTTAATCGCGTTTTTTGCCTGCTCCGCGGCTGATGGCTTTGTTTGTAATAGAAAACGAATCATCCACCCGATAGTGCTTGGAATATCTTGCCAACGGATCGAAACCGGACTTTTGGGATCTAGCAGCATTTTAGGTAATTGTGAAAGCAGCGCTGGCGTTGCAAGAGGGAAGATTTGCTCAGTCGCGATATGGCCTGCATTTCCCTTAGAGCATCCATTCCCCACGCCATTGGGATCAAAAATCGTGACTTGATAACCTTGCTGCTGCAACTTCAATCCAATTGATAAGCCGATAATTCCCGCACCTATCACGGCGATCCTTTCCTTTTTGGTTTCATCCTTGACCAACATAAATATGCTCCGAGTCACACTTGAAAACGTAGATTGTATACAATATATTTTACATTACGTTAACATCGTTATTGTTTAATTCAACCATTTTTTCAGCAAGGAGCGAAAAATGAGACAAGGAACTTTTTTCTGTATTGATGCCCACACCTGCGGCAACCCAGTTAGGCTGGTCGCAGGCGGTGTGCCTCCACTCGAAGGCAATACCATGAGCGAAAAGCGCCAATACTTTCTTGAGCATTATGATTGGATTCGTCAGGCACTCATGTTTGAGCCTCGCGGACACTCAATGATGTCGGGGTCAGTTGTCTTGCCTCCTTGCAGCGATAACGCAGACGCTTCAATTCTGTTTATTGAAACCAGTGGCTGCTTACCAATGTGTGGCCACGGCACCATTGGAACCGTCACTACCGCTATCGAGAATCGCCTTATCACTCCCAAAAAAGAAGGCCGTTTGATACTTGATGTCCCAGCAGGACAAATCGAAGTGCACTACCAAACAAAAGGTGACAAGGTCACGTCAGTGAGGATATTTAACGTACCAGCTTACCTTGCCCACCAAGACGTAACCGTGGACATAGAGGGCTTAGGTGAGCTCACTGTCGATGTTGCTTATGGCGGAAACTATTACGTAATCGTCGATCCTCAAGAAAACTATGCCGGACTTGAACACTACTCTCCAGATGAAATTTTGATGCTTTCACCAAAAGTTCGCGAAGCGGTATCTCGAGCGGTTGAGTGCGTACATCCAGAAGATCCAACAGTGTGCGGTGTTTCTCACGTGCTATGGACCGGAGAGCCCACTCAAGAAAACGCTACCGCTCGAAATGCTGTGTTTTACGGCGACAAAGCGTTGGATCGCTCGCCATGTGGTACGGGAACAAGTGCGCGCATGGCGCAATGGCATGCAAGAGGCAAACTCAATCAAGGAGAAGACTTTGTTCACGAAAGTATCATCGGCAGCCTATTTCAAGGACGTATAGAAGGCATTACCGAAGTGAATGGCAAAGCGGCTATTTTGCCAAGTATTGAAGGATGGGCACAAGTATACGGTCACAACACAATATGGGTAGACGATGAAGACCCATATGCGTACGGATTTGAAGTGAAGTAATAAGGATAGTAAGGAAGAATGATGAACCCACAAGAACCAACCACTTTTTACGCAGTCAACGCCTTTACTGGTGAGCCTCTACCTATAGCGTTTCCGGTACATGGAGAGCAAGAAGTTAATCAAGCCTCCTCAGCCGCCCAAAGCGTAGCGCGTGAGTTTCGCCAACTAAGCAATGCAAAACGAGCGAGCTTACTTTGTTCTATCGCCTCTGAATTGGAAGTGAAGAGTGAAGAAATCGTTGCTCGTGCTCATTTAGAAACTGCCCTTCCCGAAGCACGTTTAAGCGGTGAAATAGGACGTACCGCGAGCCAATTAAGACTATTTGCCGAGGTTGTGAGATCGGGTAATCACCATCAAGCAATTTTCGATACGCCAAACCCAAACCGTCAACCACTGCCAAAACCAGATATTCGCCGTCAACAAATCGCAATTGGCCCTGTAGCCGTGTTTGGTGCGTCTAATTTTCCGCTCGCATTTTCTACGGCAGGTGGTGATACGGCTTCGGCACTTGCAGCTGGCTGTCCTGTGATTGTAAAAGGCCATACCGCCCACCCTGGCACCAGTCAACTTGTTGCAGAGTGTATTGAGGCTGCACTGGAGAAAGAGTGCTTACCGCAAGCCATCTTCACGCTATTGCAAGGCAACAAACGCGCACTTGGCCAAGCACTCGTTACCCATCCAAAAATTAAAGGGGTTGGGTTTACAGGCTCCGTCGGTGGTGGCCGTGCGCTGTTCAATCTAGCTCAGCAAAGACCAGAGCCAATCCCCTTCTATGGTGAACTAGGGGCGATTAACCCAACATTTATTCTCCCTTCAGCCATACGAGCAAACGCCTCATTGGCTGAAGAGTTTGTGGCTTCTATGACTTTGGGCTGTGGACAATTTTGTACAAAACCAGGCGTTGTATTTGTCTTGAATAGCCCAGAAACGCAAGCCTTTATCGAAATCGCTCAAGGGTTAATTCGACAACAATCAACGGCCACTTTGCTAACGCAAGGAATCCGAGAAACGTATGAATCCGAAGTGGATAAGCGAGCTTCCGAAACAGGCATTAACGTCACTCGTTCTGAACAAGCAGAAGCGACCAATGTCTCACCAGCACTGTTCGTGACGGACAGTAAAAACTGGCGTGAAAACCCGCAATGGGAGGAAGAAATATTTGGTCCTCAATCGTTAATCGTAATCTGTGAAGATTTCGATGACATGTTGAAACTGAGTGATTCACTGACTGGATCGCTCACCGCAACCCTTCACGCTACCGCTGAAGACGAAGAACAAGCCAAGCAACTGCTTCCAAGTTTGGAAGAAATCGCCGGACGCATTGTATTCAACGGTTGGCCAACTGGCGTCGAGGTTGGTTACGCTATGGTTCATGGTGGACCCTATCCGGCTTCAACCAATTCTGCCTCAACATCTGTCGGTGCGGAGGCTATTCATCGTTGGTTGCGTCCGGTCGCTTATCAAGCTTTACCAGAATCTTTATTGCCGGATTCATTAAAAGCGTCGAACCCACTGGGTATTCAACGCGCCATAGATGGCAGTGTGTCCCAATAAGCCCACCAAATGGCTCAAAAAGGCATCAACTGATGCCTTTTATTTCACTCTACTTCTCAAAACCTTCTTTCCTAGTTGGTTTGTGCCAGAAAAACAATAAACTACTAAAGTAAAATGGATTGGATACAATATTAATTTCACGGGAGACTTCAATGTCACAGAAACCTGTTTTTAAAACGCGCACTCAGCTCGTTGAGGAAGCAATTCGAACTCAGATCTTGAAGGGCGAGTTAAAAACTGGTCAACCTTTACGTCAAGATGCGTTAGCAAAAGAGTTTAATGTTAGCCGAATTCCTGTGCGTGAAGCGTTAGTTCAATTGGAAGCACAAGGACTCGTTAGCTTTGAACCTCACAAAGGTGCGACGGTCACTGAGCTATCTCCAGAGAAAATCAATGAGCTATTTGAACTGCGCGCTGTCGTGGAATGCCACATTTTAGAGCGCGCGATTCAAAATATGACAGACGCTGACCTTGAACGCGCGCGCGAAGTTCGTGAACGTTTCGAGTCAGTAGTGAACAGTGGCGACGAAGTAGAAGAATGGAGCAACTACAACTACGAGTTCCACAAAGCCCTATATGCGCCAGCCAACATGCCTGAAACTATGGACGTCATTTACAACCTGAACACAAAGTGTGACCGATACATACGCATGCAGCTATTGTTTACTACAGGCATTAAAAAGGCAGAAGAAGAGCACTTAAGCTTGTTTGAAATGTGCCAAAATCGCGATATCGAAGGCGCCAAGTACCTGCTGAAAAAACACATTCTAGAAGCGGGCACAGCGATTCGAAACCTGCTGCTTGAAAGGCAAAATATCAGCCAGTAAACGGAATAACGAATAAGGTGATGTTCAAGGATGAATGTTGGACCAAAGTTTTTACTCGCAGCGCTACGACAAAAGATTAAAGAAGAAGGGCTTTGCTACAATTCCTTGTCAGAGAAAAGTGGCATCCCTTTATCTAGTATTAAACGCCACCTACATAATCCAGCTTTAGGTTTGGATAAAGTACTTATTTATCTGAACTACCTGAATACCGATCTCGTCGAACTCGCAACCTTAGCCAACGAGCTTCAGCACCAAAACGAGCAAATGCTAACAGATGAAGAGAGCGACCTTTTCGTTGAGCATCCTTATTTACTTGATTTTATTTATATGCTGACTTCTCGTGATATTAAACCGCAAGAGATAGCCCAAACTTACGGACTTTCTGATACAAGCTTACGATTCTATTTGCGTATCGCGGAAATTCTAGGATATGTCGAAAACTTCGGAGACGGCTTGTTTTACCGTTCTGGTCGTCGATTTATTATGAAAGAAGGTACGGCATTAGACACCTTATTCAAAGAGCGCTTTCAACAAGATTCGCTTTCTCATGATATCAACCCAGGCGTATGTATAGGTCGCATTAGGCTCACCGAAGAGCAGAAAGTGCAAATAGAGGACGAGCTTTGTAATAAATTAGCGAAACTTAACGCAGTTAACACTTCCAACAATGAAGGTGAACTAACAAATATATTAATGCGTTGCACTCCTGGTTCTCAGATATTTTTCGCTGATGATTTACCTAACATTGACGGAAGCCTATTAAAGCACGTCGCTCAACTCACTAAATTAAGTTAAATCATCAGACAAATAAATCAAACAAACCCCTGATAACATCATATATCCCTACCAAACTATTGATTCAAAGCGTTTCCTGAATCTAATTCTGATTTAGCAAGCATCGCTTAGTCAACTAAGAACTTGTCTTAATTTCACACTTATTAATTGTCTTGTTAGATCTTTTGAAATAGACAGAAAACTTAAGTAATGACTAATTTAGCTTAAGGATAAAAGACAACTTTTTTACGTTATTTACCTCACACTATTTAACTATAAATTTGCAGACGAACAAATTAAATTAATACATTCACCTAGCTAATAAAAACAAAAGCAAAACACATAATTATAATTCTATTATTTATAAGGACATAGAAAAGTGAAATTTAAGTATTCTTTAGCAACGGCAGTCACTCTCGCATTATTACAAGGCTGTGGCGGTGGCGGCGGTGATAGCTCATCACCTACTCCGTCCACTAGCAGTGCAAACGGTCCAACATGGAAAGTTCATGATTTTAGCCAATCGTCGAAAACGTTTATCAACCAATGTGAAACGCCCCGCGTCGGACTGGACCCATATGACAACTATGCCGCCTATCCAGATAAATTGGGCTCTGCATTACACGAAAAACTCTTTTTAAGAGCTTTTACTAACGAAACGTATCTATGGTATGACGAGGTTCCTGATAATAATCCAGCAAACTACAAAACTGTTACTGATTACTTCAATACGCTGGTCACCTCTGCTACTACCGCGACGGGTAAACCAAAAGATCGCTTCCATTTTACCGTCCCTTATGAGGATGATATGAAATCATCGCAATCCGGTTTAGTTGCTGGATTTGGTTTTAACTGGGCATTCCTACGTGGCGTACAACCTCGAGACGTTCGTATTTCCTACACTGAAGAAGCCTCGCCAGCTGATAGAAGCGGCATTGCTCGTGGTGATAAGCTTCTGAAAATCAATAATATTGATGTGGTTAACACCGGTAGTCAGTCCGACATTGATTTTATCAACAAAACGCTCTTTAACCCTGACATCAATCAAGATTACACCTTCACATTTGAGAGTGTTGACGGTCTAGAGAAAACCGTGACGCTTACCGCCTCTGATGTCATGACCTCTCCAGTTAAAAATGCCAAAGTGATTACACAAAATGGTATGCGGATCGGCTATCTGCAATACAACTCCTTTGAACCAAGCGCTCAAGCCCCGCTTATTGAGGCGTTCAGTACGCTCTCAGCAGAGAATGTTGACGAGATCGTCGTTGATTTACGTTACAACGGCGGTGGCTTAGTCCTTCAGTCCTCGCAAGTAGGCTACATGCTAAGCGGTGCTGGTCAGAACCGAGTCTTCAGTGAGTTGATTCACAATGACAAAGTGATGCGTACCATTAAAGATGGGGATAACATCTATCGCTTTACAAATATAGCAATAGACTGGGCAGCACAGAAATATTCGGACCAAGTGCTTCCGACACTGAACAAAAAGCGCGTATATGTGCTGACTTCAGGAGGCACGGCTTCCTCTAGTGAACTGCTAATCAACGCTTTACGCGGCATTGATGTGGAGGTTATCCAAATAGGCTCAACAACCACAGGTAAACCGTATGGGTTCTCACCAGAACAAAACTGCGGCACTATGTACTACACTATTCAGTTCAAGTCGGCGAACGAGAAAAAATTTGGCGACTTCGCTGATGGTTTTATTCCTACTCCAAAGAGCCAAATCAATACCGAGCTAGGCTTAAACAATAGAGTGGAAGGTTGCTGGGTCAATGACGACCTAACAAAACCGTTAGGCGATCCGTCTGAAGGTATGCTTTCTGCGGCGCTAAACTACATGGAAACAGGAACCTGTCCGCCAGTATCCCCTTCAAGTTTCAACGCCATGCCGCGTAACATTTCATCTCCGGAGTTAAGCGATCTTCGCTCTCCGCTACGAACAGAGGCAATTCATGTTGAGATCAACTAACTTTTTACGAATGCTGATTCGGGTTGCGCTTTTCTTAGGCACTTCGATTTCTTTGATAGGATGCCAAGCTATGTCACAAGAACCCGTTGAAGCATTGAGTAAAAAGAACTCTCCGGAAACAGTCATAGAGATTCAAAACGCGATCGCAGAAATCCAAGGGACACCAGCACCTAGAATCGCAAATAACGTATTTGAATCCTCACCGCATTTGTTGATTGAAAAAGGACGAGTAAAAGGGAACAACAATCAACTGTTGGATGGCAGCTATACGGATCTTCCAGACCAATATACGTTGCAGATAAGAGGTGAAACCTGTGGCTTGTACTATGCCAAAACAGATACTTTTGTCTCTCTCAGTTCACTAGATTGTGAGCCCATCATTAAGTTTTAGATCTCCCAAAAGAGAAGCCCGCTGATATCAGCGGGCTTCCTACTTTATTGTTCAGTGTGAAACGGTCAACGTTACTTTAGTTCAATCCATGCTTTGCGCTGTTGCTTATCCATGTATGACCAAGCTACAAAGCGGCTCACTTTCTGTCCTTGGCTCATTTCAACCACACGAATGGCTTTCACACCCAATTTTTCAAGCTGCTTGCGCATCGGGCGAACGTTGTCTTTTTTGGATATAAGTGTTGTAAACCACAAGACCTGCGCGGCAAAAGCTTGGCTTTCATTCGCCATTTTTCGGATAAACGCCGCTTCTCCGCCTTCACACCACAATTCAGCGTTTTGACCGCCAAAATTCAACGCAGGTTTACTTGTCTTTACTTGTGCGGTTTGAGGTTTTAGCCCTTTCTTGCGCTGGTTTGCTTTTAGATTATCGATTTTACGCTGGCTGCCCATAGCGGCATCTTCCGCCGAACGGTGGAATGGCGGATTACATGTCGTCACATCATAACGATCATTCGGTTGAATGATACCTCGATAAATATTGGCATCATTGTATTGCTGTACCAGTGCAATTTTTCCCGTCAAAACACGATTGTGCTCTACGATCGTTTGAGCCGATTGGATGGATTTTGGATCGACATCGCTGCCCGTATAGTGCCAACTGTATTTTGTTACACCAACAATCGGATAAATACAGTTTGCTCCCACGCCAATGTCCAACGCTTTCACTTTTTGGTGCGCGTACTGACCTTTTACTTCACCATCAAGTAGTTCTGCCACTCGGTGAATGTAATCAGCGCGGCCCGGAATCGGTGGGCAAAGGTAGGTGTCGGGAATGTCCCAGAACTCGATACCATAATACGCAGCAAGCAATGCTTTATTGAGCATTTTAACAGCATTAGGATCAGAGAAGTTTATGGAGTCTTCCCCTTTCGGATTTTTGATAACGAATGGCTTTAACTGTGGTTCACTTTCCACGAGTTTTTTAAAATCGTAACGACCTCGATGAACATTACGCTCATGCAAACCATTCTTCGCTATTTTTATGAACTCGACTTCGCTCTTTCCTGCAGGCTGCGAGGATTTGCGCGCAACTTTGTCTTTAACACGCTTCGGCTTGGCTTTATTCGCGTCTTTATTCTGACCCGCCATTGAAGTCTTTGGCTTTGCTTGCTTCGCGTTGTGATTATTGTTCTTCATTCAAATTCGCTTTTAAATCGAGGTAAATCATAAACAAACGAGCATCAAATTCGAGTTGGTGATACTCAGGCTCCATATAGCAACATAGCTGATAGAACGCCTTGTCGTGGTTTTTCTCACGAGTATGCGCCAACTCATGTACCACCATCATTCTTAATAGTGGCTCGGGCGCATCCTTAAATACATTGGCAATGCGAATCTCGTTTTTCGACTTCAGCTTACCGCCATGGTTTCTACTGATTACACTGTGCAAACCAAGCGCGTTGTTTACCGCGTGAATTTTCTTATCGTAGACAACTTTACTGATTGGCGCGGCTTTCTTCATGTAGCGGTTTTTGATTGCCATGGCGTACTCATAGAGCGCCCTTTCGCTTTTGATTTGGTGCCTATCGGGATAACGCTTTTCGAACCAAGGAACAAACTTGCCACTCGCTATCAATGAGCTCACCTGCTCTACGATGTTTTGTGGGTAGCCCTGAATGTATCGAAGTGACGGATGCATAGAGTTAACGTCTGTTATGACAAAATAAAGGCGCTCAATATACCTGAGATAAAAGACAGTTTCACCTTAGCTTTCGCCTTTCATTTATGGTGAAAGGCCGTTAAACTTCGCCTCCCAATGATAATGGAGAGAAATTCAATGAAACGTGTCGTTCTTTATGTCAAAGACAAATGCCCTCACTGCAAAGATGCTCAACGTTATCTGGATTCGAAAAATATTAACTATCGTTTGTGCAATGCTAAGATGCAACGCGGTCGCAAAGAACTTGATGCGCTTGGTGCTCGTTCAGTGCCAGTTTTAAAAATTGGTGATCGGGTAATGATTGGCTGGAACCCAAAGAACTTCGAGAAGATGTACAAAGGCGACTAGTGCTCGGACGATGAATCTGCGCTGCGTTTAAACGTAGCGCTTGATAAAGTCGATAAACGTTCGATCTGCTATTGATAAGTACCCCTGCTTGCGCCAAGCAAGTGCCAGATCCAGCGTCACTGGTGGTTCAAACGGTAAGCCAACAACGCCCGACTCATGTTGAGTCACCAATTCCAGTAACGCGGTAATCGCAAACTCTTGTTTTACAATACTCAAAATCAAAGGCAGTAAGTTGGTCTCGAATGATGACTTCATGGTAAACCCATGCTCCTCACTCACCTGATCCAAAAATTCGCGGTGAAAATAGCCATGCTGAAACATAACCAAATCGTGTTCAAAGAACTCATCAAAAGTAAGAGCGTGTCGCTGGGCTAACTCATGCTCAGGTGAAACAACTGCGACCATTTGGCTAGTAAACAAATGGTCAGTTTCTAGATCATCAGGCACATTATCACAACTGATCACACCAATATCGAGTTGACCATTGAGCAGCATACGACGAATCGATTGAGTCCCAGCTTCGACCAAGGTCAATTTTAACTCCGGGAACTGGCTTTTAAACGCCATCACAATTCGTGGAAAGAAATAACTGCCCATCATTGATGGCGTCCCGAGCCTTACTTCGCCTTTCGCTAAACCTTTCAGCTCATCAATCGCGAGCTGCGCGTCGTGCAACTGTTGAATCACCCGCTTAGCATGCACAAGTAACGTTTCGCCCTCTTTCGTTAAGCTGATTTTTTTATCATCACGGCGAAATAGGGTAACGCCCAAAGACTGCTCAAACTTTTTGATAGAAATGCTTAATGCGGGCTGGGCAATATGCAGGGCTTTCGCTGCATGGGTAATGTTTCCATGTTCAGCGACCGCCAGAAAATGTTTAAGTTGTTTCGATTCCATTAGATCAAAAATATATGGTGTCCATATTTTTAATATATTTTTTTAATTTACAACGAACTGATAGATTGATCACAGTCTCTCCATTTGCTCACATTAGGCAGGATTCATGGTCAGTTTTGGCACACCGGAATACAAACGCATTACACTCTCGCTAGCGCTTGGTTCCTTCTTGGTTTTTTCAAATTTATACCTACTACAGCCAATGCTGCCCACTTTTGCTCAAATTTTCACGATCTCAGAAACGCAAGTGAACTGGTTATTTGCGGCCTCAACACTCGCTCTCTCTTTTAGCCTCGTTCCAATGGCTGTGTTGTCAGAATCAGTGGGAAGAAAGCCAGTCATGATGGCTGGTCTGTTTTCGATTCCTACCCTTTCCGCTTTGATGCTATTTGGTGACTCATTTCTGTTTTTGGTGGTATGTCGAGCACTGATCGGTGTCGCGCTCGCAGCTTTTGCTGCAGTCGCCGTGGCTTACATGGCAGAAGAGCTCGACAAGCACGCTTTCTCGATGGCAATTGGAACGTACATTGCGGCTAACTCATTAGGCGGTATTGCAGGGCGTATTAGCGGCGGCTTATTGGCGGACAATTTCAGTGTTGATGTCGCCATTGAAGTTATGATGGTGTTCACTCTTCTTGGTGTCATTGGCGTTCACTATTTATTGCCAACACAGCGCAACTTCACCCCGTCATCAAGCAGCTTGCGCCATCAAAATCGTGCGCTTATTGGTCATTTTAAAAACCAACGCGTGTGGTTCGCAATGCTGATAGGAGGACTCAACTTTGCTTTGTTCGTCAACCTTTACTCCGTCATGGGTTTCCGTCTGGTGAGTGAACCTCACAATGTGCCCGTCGGGTTGGCCTCACTGATCTTTATTTGTTACTTGGGAGGGACTTTCTCCTCTCGTTGCGCAGGCCACTGGAGTAAACGTTATTCATCAATCCTCGGTATGTTCTTAGGCGCGATAGTGAGCATGGCGGGGATGTGGATTGCGGCGGTTGAAAGCTTGACTGCAATGCTATTTGGGTTGTTGCTGATAAGTTTTGGTGCCTTCTTTACTCATACCCTCGCCTACGGTTGGGTCGGTCAGAACGCCACTCGCGCCAAAGCCACCGCGACAGCGCTCTACTTAGTACACTACTACGTAGGCGGTAGCTTAGGAGGATTCTTACTTCTTTATTGTTGGCAACATGGTGGTTGGTCGAGTGTTCTTATGGGAGGAAGCGCAGTCTACCTAGCGATGTTTGCTGCAATTGCGTATTTGAAACACATTGCCGAAAGAAAGCATACTGACCAAACACCTGACGCTGCGAGTTTAAAGAGTAGCTAAGGTACGCTCATTTGCGTAATACCTCTCTGGTTACTTGGATAACCAACTCTGCTATGCTTGCGCTACTTTAATAAAAACCAGAAAGTCGTATGTCAACGCGTTCAACACAAAACACAGATATCGAAGCGATCACTCAACAGGTCGATCAATGGCTCAACGATGTAGTAATCGGGCTCAACCTTTGTCCGTTTGCTGCCAAGCCGCAACGTAATAAACAAATAAAAATCTTTGTTAGTGAAGCGACTCAAGAAGAAACGCTTCTTGAAGATATTTTATTGCAGCTGATTGAGCTGAGTAACACAGAACCCGAACAGCTTGAGACCACGTTGGTTGTGGTTCCCAACATGCTACAAGATTTCTGGGACTACAACTTTTGCATAGATTGGGTTGAAGGATTAATTAAGCAGCAAAACTGGGAAGGTATTTTCCAAGTAGCGACTTTCCATCCTGATTACTGTTTTGGCGGCGCTAGGCCTGAAGACGACGAAAACCTGACCAATCGTTCTCCTTACCCGATCTTCCATTTGATTCGCGAAGAGAGTATGGAAAAGGTACTAAAACACTATCCTGATCCTGAATCCATTCCCGATACGAACATCGCTCGTGTTTCCTCCCTTTCAGAGGAAGAACGTAAAAAGCTGTTCCCTTACCTATTTCGTTAAGCACCAACATTCCCAAAGGCAGATTTATCACCAGTTAGATGCAATGCCCTTGGGGTTCAAAGTACGGTTTGGTATCATTGCCGCTTCAATCGATTCAATGGAAATTAGAATGCAACTGTCAAAGCTAACCCAAGAGATTTTTGATCACTTATACCGTGATATCACCGAGTTCCGTAGTACGTTCGACTTACCAGTCGCAGACGCTGCAAGCCTTGATACGCAAGCAGACACACTACACACCTCTTTGGCGATCGAAGAGCTAACAGAGCTAGCAGAAGCAGATTGTAAAACTGAGCAAGCAGATGCCATCGTAGACAGCGTGTATGTATTAATGGGCCGTCTCGTTCATCTTGGCCACAGCAAAATAGAAGACAACCTGGCGATCAGCTACTTAATTGATCTTCTATTAAACGTTGCGGTAAACCGTGGTATCGAATTTATTCCTTGCTGGGATGAAGTACATTCAAGCAACATGAGCAAAGTATGCCGTAACGAGCAAGAGTACTCAGAAACAGAAGCATTCTACGCAGAACAAGGCATCAAGTTGATGGCGGTGCAGAAAGGTGAATACATCATCGCGAAATGCGCCGAAGATTTCGTATCGGAAGGTAAAACCATTCGTAAAGGCAAAGTACTCAAATCTGTTTACTACCGCCCAGCAGATCTAAAACCGCTAACTCAGTAAGCGTTGAGTTTGGCTTTCTCGATTAAAAAAACGACCTCAAGTAGGTCGTTTTTTTATTGTCCCTAAATACTAATCAAAGATTAAATAAGGTTGCTCATCTACGATGACCTTTTTGACTTGAGTATTGAACACTTCCCCGAGAGCTTCTTCCGTTAGCACAGTATCGGCACTTCCTGATGAGTGCAGCACACCGTTGTTAAGCAGCAATACTTTATCTGCGTGCTTTAATGTGCGATTGAGATCGTGATTAGCAACCAATACTCCAATTCCCTGCGCCGCCATAGCGTTAATCAATTGATAGAGCAGACCCTCTTGCGCAATATCTAACGGTGCTGCTGGCTCATCCAAAATTAAAAACTGCGAAAAAGGATTAATGGTACGCCACACCTGCAAACATACACCTGCTAATCGGACACGCTGCCACTCACCACCGGATAATGTTTGAATACTGCGATGAAGCTTATCTTGCAGTTGTACCAGCTCCACCACCATATTGACGGCATCACGCACTTTGATATCCGCAATCTCAGCACCACTTGGCAGAGATAAAGCGAGATACTGAAACACATCAACATTAAACGCTGGGCGCGATTGCTGACACAAATAACCTCGAACATGAGCTTGCTCTGACAACGGTAAAGTAAGCAAGTTTTTGTTGCCAACGTACACTTCACCACTCATACCGTCTCGGTGACTTAACGTACCAGAAATCGCAGCCAATAAAGTACTCTTACCGGAACCATTAGGCCCAACGATATGTACGATTTCGCCAGCTTTGCATTCAAAAGAAAGAGGCAATAATCGACTACCAACCGACATATGTTTAACGTGCATCATGACTCTTCACCAGCATCCAGATGAAAATAGGTGCGCCAATCGATGTTGTCATGACACCTAAAGGTAACTCTGCGGAGTCCAATAACAGTCTTGCGCCGATGTCAGCAAATACAAGCAACGCAGCACCAGATATTGCAGAAAGTGGCAATAAATAACGGTTTTCCGTACCAAAAGCCAAACGCAACAAGTGCGGCACCACCAAACCAACAAAACTGATGATGCCACCCAAAGCGACTGAACTACCCACCAAAACAGAAATGGCGAGGATCAATTTCCAACGCATTTGATGCACATCGACACCCAATTGGGTCGCATGAATCTCACCCAGCATCAATTTATCAAGCGACTTGCCTTTACAACATAACCAGGTAAGCACCGGTAACATCACCAAAGTAACGGTATGTTGATACCAACTTGCACCGCCAATACTGCCCATTAACCAATACATCAGTTGGCGTAAACTGAGATCATCACTAAAGTAAAATGCCCAGGTCACAATCGCGCTCGATAAAATACCCAATGCGACCCCAACCAAAAGCAATCGAGCCGTCGTCAGGTGCATTGCCCTTGCTATCGCCACCAAAACAAACGTGAATACCATCGAGCCTGCAATCGCTGCCAGCATAAAAACAATCGGGGTAGGAAGAACAGGTGACGCGAACATGATTAAGACCATTGCTAAGCTTGCGCCACCAGAGATACCAAGCACGCCAGGTTCAGCCAACACGTTCCCAAGCAACACTTGTAACGTCGCGCCAGATACCGCTAACGCAGCACCAATAATTGCCGCAGACACTAACCTCGGTAAACGCAAGTCCACCAATAACTTCTGTTCAAATGCAGATAAGGATTGAAAAGGAGAAAGGAAAATTTCTCCGACCATCAAGTGAATGGCAGAGAGTACAGCGAGCACGATCGACATAACCATCAGGTTACGTTGCCAGCGTCGTTCCTTGTTCAGGATAAGTTGTTGAAAATCCATAGCGGCCGATAAAAACAAACGAGGCTTAACCTTACAGTTAAGCCTCGGTAAATTGCAATTAACTTCTCAAAGCAATGTTGGATTAATCGTAAACCAACTCACCCTCTTCAAAACGGGTTTTCACTTCACAAACCATCAGAGCTGCACGTTGACCTATTGCGACGTGGCGGTTCGGGAAGACAATCGCTTCGTTTTCATTCTTCGCCATTAATGGTTTGTCGCCATCATGACCAAACACTTCGCCGTGAACAAATGAGGTGAAGTTTTCAACATTGTCGTCGAACATAAAGTCAAAGTCTTCGTTCAAACGAACGATTGTGCGACTTACGCGATACTTAATGCATGGTTTTGGTAAGTGTTCTGGCTTCGTTTCCGCAATCAAATTACGTAAAGACAAATCAAACGCGGTCAGTTTATCGAGGTCATTTTCACCGATACGAGCCACACGGCCAAGCTCCATTGTGAGAGCCTGCGCACCAAAGTTCTCGGCACTGTACCAGCTAAACGTGCTCGATGGTGAGTTTGACAGGAGCACTGCTTCAATGTGTGCACTGTCCAAGAAATCGATCAATGCTTTGCTGCGCACAGGATGACGAGTCTTAGGACTTACTGCAAACGTATAGTGCTTCGAGCCTCTAATCGCGCAGTGTAAATCAAGGTGCCAGCGTGTTGTCGGGTCGGTATCCTGATAAAAATCTCGAACAAGCAGCTTAAGCGTATCGGCGATAACAAGCTCTTTTGTCTGTTTGTGTTCTTTTTCGTCAAACAAACGGTTGAGGTTTTCTTCAAGGAATCGCGTGTGCGCCAGAGTGGACTCTGGGTGAGCGATAATGAACAGACAACGGGTATCGACCGTCTGGAACCCAGATTCTATGTCTTGAATAATGGAATCCACCAGCTCCATCGGTGCGGTTTCATCTCCGTGAACCCCACAAGAGATGATGATGTTCTTCGTATCCTGAGTATAATTCGCAGGGATTACTTCTAATACACCACGCTGATAGAGTTTAAGTTTTACACCGTTAGAAAGCACCTGCTCCGCTGGTGCGACATCAATATGAACATCTAACGTGTCAGTTAAAAACGATTGGCGAAAGAGAGACTTCGTCATGCGTTACTCCTTAATAGCACGGCGGATATGTTAATAAATTGTACAAAGGATTTTTGTTGCTGCGATCTCACTTATGAGTAGAAATCACTATTTCCCTCGAAAATCCGATGCCTTTTCGCGCCAGGCACTCAAATCAAGCATTGAGGCGTTTAATTTTCAAACAATTACAAAGTGTTAGGGCTGTGAACTTTACCACAGCCCTGATTAAGATCATTATGATTTGATCAAATTTTTGTAGCTATAAAGCAGATTATGCATCAACACTGCGAAAAACTTAGCCGCGCTGTGCGAGCAAACGCTCAAACTCATCGACTTTTTCACGCACTAGCTCAACACTCTGCTGCCAAAACGTTGGCTGGGTTAAATCCATCGACAGATGCTTTTCGACGACATCTTCCGCCATCATGCAGCCTGTATCGCGCAGCAAATTGATGTAATCGGTGTAAAACGCTTCGCCTTTGGTTTCTCGCTGTGCATAGATACCCTTGCTAAACAAGAAACCAAATAGGTATGGGTAGTTATAAAAGCTCACGCTATCAATAGAAAAGTGCAGCTTGCTTGCCCAGAAGTACGGATCCGGTTCGCTCATTACGTCGCCATACCATTCTTTCCAAGTTTCTGACATCAACTCACAGAATTCATCTGCGGTTAACTCTCCATCCTGGCGGCGTTCATAGAACGATTTTTCAAACTCGTAGCGAACCGGAATGTTGATCATTAAAGCTAGCGCAGATGACAACTCTTCCCACAACATCTCGAGCTTTTCATCAACGCTCTCCGCTTTCGAAATCAAATGATCACGAACGATGTTTTCTGCAAAGATAGAGGCGGTTTCTGCTAACGTCATTGGGTAGTAAGTTTGGCAAAGTGGCAAATCACGAATAACCCAGTTATGGAACGCATGGCCAAGTTCATGTGCCAGAGTCATAAGGTCTGAACGGCTGCCACTCCAAGTCATAAACACAAGTGGTGTTCGCGTTGCTGGCAGTTTGGTGCAGTATGCGCCAAGACGCTTGTTAGCATTTGGCGCGGCATCAATCCAACCATTTTGTACCATCAAACGGACAAACTCCGACATCTCAGGGTTTACTGTTTCAAATGCTTCACAAATAACATCAATCGCTTCATCAAAGTCGTAAACCTTCGCTTCACCGCTCAAAGCAGGCATAGCCGCCAGATGATTCCAAGGTTTCATCTCATCCAGACCATGTACTTGCGCCATCAATAAACCCGCTTTCTGACCAATAGCTCGACTGTCTTTGGCTACGGTCATCATCGCATTTAAAGTTTCAGCTTGGATTCGGCTACCATGCAAACTCGGCTCTAGGAAGTGAACTTCACGCTTCGTAGAACGCTTTTTGTTTTCAGTTAAGCGCCATCCTGCTAACGCATTCAAAATCGCAGCGAATGATTCTTGGTGCGTTTGCATTGCATCTTGTACGCCTCGCCACGCGGCTTCTTGACGCTCGAATTCAGAACCATAAAGAATGCTTGCCGCTTGAGAAAACCCAAGCTCTTCACTATTACCATCTGTGTACTCAAGCTTCACTTTCAATGAGCCAGTCAGGTTATCGTATAGGTTACCCCAAGCCGATTTGCCATCCACACTCATCGCAGCCAGTAACTGTTCTTCTGCGTTGCTAAGACGAGTATCCGCCAACTTTCTAGAATTCAAGATAGAAAAAGCTTGCCCACTGATATCAGGATTCTCATGGTCTAACACGCGCAAGATAAACTCTTCGTCGGCATGAGTTAATGTCAAATCAAAGGGACTGAACGCTTGGGAAAGCTCCGAAAAGATGCGGGTCATTTTACCAAGTAACGATTTCGCTTCGGCGTTTGTTGCATCAACAGAAGCATAACAACTCGCAAAATTTGCAACTGTACCCGCTAAACGACTCGCGGCTTCATTGGTTAAAATCGCATTTTGCATGATCTCTACGTTGCCACAATCTGCTGATTGTTTATTCAAAAGATCAATACATTGTTCCACAAGAGCAATATCGTCTTGAATTCGTGGGTCAGAAAGGTCGTTATAAACGATGGACAAATCCCAACTCGGCGTTGTCATTTCTATATTTCCTTTTTATGTAACTGAGTCAATTTTCGCTTCCTGCACCTAGCAGATGGGCTTCCACTGACATCTTCCGTGACTATGCCCGTAAGCAATATCGTTCTGGGCATTTTAATATTTATAAATTAACGAGTTAAAAGAGGTACGCCAATCGAACGCACCGAGGCGTAAATTTGCTCATCTATGGTAATTGTTACATGCGTGACAGAAGCGTTTCCTATCGACAACGTCGAATACCACTTTGGGTTACGCCAATCTAACTCCAATACATGAGCAAGAATCATACGAATGACGCCACCATGCGTGACGATAAGGAGATTGTCATTGATATCGTTGATGATTTGAGACCAAACGCGACATATGCGCTCAGAAAATGTGCTTAAGCTCTCAGCATTCGGCAACGTATGTTGTGCTGGCGATTGCCAAAAAGCATCTAGCTTTTTCCACTGCTCAGTGAGCAGATCAAAAGGCATACCATCAAAATCACCAAATGCCATCTCTTGTAAAGATTCATCCGTCATTACTGGTAATAATTGCTGTTCAGCAATGATGTTTGCCAGTTCTTGACAGCGTGAAAGTGGAGAAGAAATTATTCCACCCACACCTCGTCCACTCTCAGCCCAAGCCCGAGCAATACTCTCTTGATCAGCAGGCGTAACTTTTACATCTGTTTGGCCATGGAGTCCTGGTGGAGCGTCTACTTTTCCATGACGCACAAGATAGATATTGAGTGTTTTCATTTTGTTCCATCCTACTCTTTAAGAACCAACGGCAAACCAGCAGCAACCAAGGTAACGCGATGGCAAACACTGGCTAGTTTTTGATTCATCCGTCCTGCATTATCCACAAAATAACGACTAACCGCCCCCAAAGGTACAATGCCCATTCCAACCTCGTTAGAGACGAATATTAACGTCGCATCTGAGCCACGCACCACCTGTATAAGCTTTTCAATTTCTGCTTCTAGCTTCTCATTGGAACATTCATCACCTAACTCAAATATCCAATTGTTGAGCCACAAGGTTAAACAATCGACCAATACAACATCGGTGGTAGAGAAATTTGTCAGTAACTCAGATAAATGAAGGGGGCATTCATGCTCTTGCCACTCGCCCCCGCGTTGCTTTTGATGATGCGCTATTCGCTCTCGCATTTCTTGGTCAAATGGCAGCGCGGTTGCAACATAGTGTAATGATCGATGAGAAGCGATCGATAATTGCTTAGCTGTTTTTTCTGCCAAATGCGACTTCCCAGAGCGCGCGCCACCGAGTATCAATTGCTTCATGAGGAGTGATACAACCCAATCATAGTGAGATAAATAAGCAGTTCCGACAACTGTTGCGCTGCGCCAAGGCAATCCCCCGTAAAGCCGCCAATTCTCTTGGTTAACCAACGTTTGAACATCAAACGAAATACCACGAGAACAAGCGATATCAAGATCGCATCCGCGATACCAAGCACAAGCAATGTTACGCCACCAGTAAACAACAAAATGGAGACTTCTAGAGAAGACTGGCGACTTGCTAGCGGTTTACTTTTCGACGTATCACTGTCACTAACATAAGGCATGTCATAAATAAGCGTCGCAGCTAGTGCTCGGCTTACGGTGTAAGCGACGACAATGACCAACCAAAAGTGCGGCAAGTTAGCCAGTTCACTCCAAAAAACATACTTAGCCAATAACGCCATAATGAGAGTGGCGGCACCATAAGTGCCAATACGACTGTCTTTCATAATAGAGAGGCGTCGCTCTACGGTCATGCCACCGCCAATGCCATCCGCCATATCGGTCAAGCCGTCTTCGTGAAAAGCCCCAGTTAACAATAAGCTAAACACCATCGTTAATACTATGGCAACCGACTCTGGGAAAAAAATTGAGGTGAGCGAGAATACCAAAGCGCAAAGTGCTCCAAGCACGAGACCAACTAACGCGAAGTAACGGCCTGCCTGATTCATGCGTTCTTCACTGTAAGGCAACGCTTGGGGCACGGGTAAGCGGCTAAAAAAACTGGTAGCTAATAGAAATAACTCCCACTGGTATCTTAACGATGACGGCATGACTTTCTCAGAATTATCAGGGACTGACACTAAACTGTAACTCCTGCACTCTCGAAGCTCGCCATTTTGTTGTAAAACTGGGCAGCAGCTTTTAACAAGGGTAAGGCAAGAGCGGCTCCTGTTCCCTCCCCTAGCCGTAAACCAAGGTCGAGCAGAGGTTCTGCTTTAAGATGTTCCAATACAAATTTATGTCCATTTTCTTCAGAGCGATGGGCAAACAACATGTATTCACGCGTTTCTTCGTCTAACAACGTCGCAATATAAGCCGCTACCGATACGATAAAACCATCCACTAAAACTGGAGTTTTAAGCCGCTTGGCTTCTAAAAAAGCGCCCACCATTTGTACGATTTCAAAGCCCCCAACCTGTGCGAGAATCGATTTGGTATCAAGACCTCGACATCGGTTTACCCCCTGTGCTACCAGTTTATATTTGCGGCTCAACTGCTGTTGATTGATTCCGGTGCCAACGCCAACACAATAATCAATATCTAATGCGCTCAGCGCCGATAACAGTGCTGAGGCCGAACTGGTATTACCGATGCCCATCTCGCCGAACATCAAGAGGTTTGAACCATGCAAAATGGTATGCTCAGCAATCTTCGCACCATATTCTAAACCTAACGCCACTTGTTCTGGGGACATCGCTGATTGTTTAGAAAAATTAGCCGTACCGTTACCCAACCGTTGTTCAACCAAGTTGGGATGGGATTTAAATTCTGGAACCAGCACATCGATAGGAGCCAACATGCCGCAATCTATTACTTTGAGTTGAATGCCATTAATGTCGCAAAAACAGTTGATGGCTGCGCCGCCAGCGAGAAAGTTAGCCACCATTTGCTGAGTGACTTCGCTTGGCGCAATGCTCACGCCCTCCTCTGCAACGCCGTGATCTCCAGCAAATACCAGCATGCTTGGTTTGCAGATAGCGATGGAATCAACTGGCTGAGGTTTATCCTGGCTTTGAATAAGAGCTAACTGCAGTGCCACCTTTTCCAATAAGCCTAAAGAACCGACGGGTTTGGTTTTGTTATCTATGCGTGCTTGTATCTCCGCAGCAAAAGAGTCATCCATTTTTTACGTTCCTTTGATGTTGCCTGGGTGAGAGGTGTTCTGTTGTTCAAGAGGTCTTGTTCAGCGACAGTTTTTGCGCGCCCACTATTGTATACACTTGCATCCAATTGGGGCAGCGCTAATCAAGTTTATCTCAGGATAGTCTGCCGAGTTCGCAGAGCGTCTCACCTTTCTTGCACGAGATTATAAGTAACTCGTTGAAATCCGCTACAATAGCTTAGACTATGTTCCCATATAGGAGAAAAGATATGGATAACAACACCTGCGCAATCATCGCCGGTGCAACTGGCTTAGTAGGCTCAAAAGTCATTGCAAACCTCATAAATCAATCAGGTGTTGGAACATTATATTATCTTTCTCGCCGCCCACTCGATGGCGTCCTGGATGTGGACAATAAGCTTATTCCTCTCATTGATGCAGACCTTTCTATCCACCAATGGGATGAGAACCAACCAACACCAACCATCGGCTTTATCTGTTTAGGCACGACCCTTAAGCAAGCTGGTAGTAAGGATAATTTGCGTAGAGTAGATGTTGATCTGGTGTGTAAAGTCGCCCAACAGATGAAAACAATCGGAGTCAAACGCCTTGCGGTTGTTTCTAGCCTCGGTGCAAATAGTAAATCGCCATCCCATTACTTAGCTTGTAAAGGACAAATGGAACAACGAATCGAAGCTATGGATTTTGAGGAAATCGTATTTGTTCGCCCAGGCCCGCTTGTTGGTCAACGTCAAAACCCAAGAATGGACGAGAAGTTAGTACAAACTCTGTTTAAGGTAATTCGCCCACTTATGCTTGGCAAATTGTCCAACTTTTTACCTATTCGAGCAGAAGATGTCGCTAAAGCGATGATTTATCAACTTTTCAGTTATCAAGAAGACTCGGTGGTTTACTTACAAAGGAAAGAAATGCGTGACTTACTGCATCACTACGAATAACCAT
This sequence comes from Vibrio sp. 2CM40D, assembly GCF_023161825.1. Lineage (NCBI taxonomy): Bacteria > Pseudomonadati > Pseudomonadota > Gammaproteobacteria > Vibrionales > Vibrionaceae > Vibrio > Vibrio sp. 2CM40D. The sequence goes on along the minus strand of NZ_JALNTL010000004.1, from coordinate 400,805 downwards.
TTTGTACAATTAACGTGCTAATTCACACTCTCACGCGACTTAGATCTCGTTTTTATATTCATTTTAGATCTAGCTAATACCCGTTTGTCATTTTTAAAGTTATATCACGAGCGTTATCTTACGCTCCATAAATAAATCCGTATAAAACCCCGTATAAAAAACAACCGCCACTTAGGTTGGTTGATAAGGTCAAATTATGAATTTTGCAGTGATAGCCTCTCTAGCCGTCTTTGTTGGAATATTGTTCTTTCTATTTAATCAGCAACAAAAGAAACACACTCTTTCACGTCTCGTTTTGATCGGTCTTGTTACCGGTTCTCTTTTTGGTCTTGCTTTGCAACTCATTCACGGTGAAGGCAACAGCGCGATTGCTCAAACACTTGAATGGGTAGGCATTGTAGGCAGTGGCTACGTTGGTCTACTGAAAATGGTCATCATGCCACTAGTATTGGTATCGATGATCTCTGCAGTTGTTAAATTGGAGAAAGGTGGCTCTTTAGGTAAAATTTCTGGCCTGACCATCTCTGTTCTTCTAGTAACGACTGCAATTGCTGCACTTATCGGTATCTTGGTGACAACGACATTTGGCCTTTCAGCAGAAGGGTTAACTGAAGGTGCGCGTGAAACCGCTCGTATCGCCGTTTTAGAAAGCCGTGCCGGTACAGTAAGTGACCTAACTATTCCTCAAATGCTAGTTAGTTTCATTCCAACCAACCCATTTGCTGATCTAACAGGTGCTCGCTCGACATCGATTATCGCTGTAGTGATTTTCGGCGTGTTAACTGGTATCGCCGCTCGTAAAGTGATGATGGAAAAAGCAGAGTTGGAATCACCGATTCGTACTTTCGTAGAAGCTGCTCAATCTATCGTTATGCGATTAGTGAAGATGATCATGGCGCTAACGCCATACGGCATCGCAGCACTGATGGCAAAAGTGGTAGCGACATCAAGCGCAGGCGACATCCTAAACCTACTTGGCTTTATTGTGGCGTCTTATGTTGCTATCGCACTGATGTTTGTTGTTCATGGCGTATTAGTCTCTTTTGTCGGCGTTAGCCCTGCGGAATACTTTAAGAAAATCTGGCCTGTACTGACCTTCGCGTTTACATCTCGTAGCTCAGCAGCAACAATTCCACTAAACGTAGAAGCGCAAATCACGAAGCTTAACGTACCACCAGCGATTGCAAACCTATCAGCATCGTTTGGTGCCACTATCGGCCAAAACGGCTGTGCGGGTATCTATCCTGCAATGCTTGCAGTGATGGTAGCTCCAACAATGGGTATCAACCCACTTGATCTACACTTTATCCTGTCATTGATTGCGATTATCACCATCAGTTCATTTGGTATTGCAGGTGTTGGCGGCGGTGCAACGTTTGCAGCCTTGATTGTTCTTCCTGCAATGGGCTTACCTGTGACCATCGCGGCGCTACTTATCTCTATTGAACCATTGATTGACATGGCACGTACCGCACTAAACGTTTCAGGCTCAATGACTGCGGGTACAATTGCTAGCCGAGTGCTGAAGTCACCAGAAAGTGAAGCAACATTGGAAGAAACACGAGCATAGAACTCAAATTCCTTCCAAAGCGATAAACGTAAAATATCAAGCCGATGGTTCGCCATCGGCTTTTTTCATTTTCAAAAATTCAACTTGCATCTTTCGTTGCTAGTCAAGGCGTTGAATGGTCTAATACTGTCATCGGTTTTGTAAACGGTAAGCAGAATGCACCAAGATAACCAGCCCACTTTTTTCTTCTTTGATTATGAACCCAACGCTATAACCAACTAATTTTAAAAAACAAAAACAGAAAACCACCTTTATTCAGACGCAATTAGGACACATATAACTGGACTAAGTTCTAGTGGTATCAACATCCCTTTATCAAGAGTACACATTTGACAACCACGCAAGATCCGCATTCACTCAGAGTTGATTTATCCTATGGATACAAAAACGACTCGATTCAGGAATGAACAATAAGCTCAGTTGCCCAGAATAGATGGTTTACACTGTTACTAATGATTAAAATAAAGCCCCTTAAGGGGCTTTATTTAGTTCTGATAATTCGTTTGTTAGAAGGTGGCTCACAAACTTAGATCATCAGTTCATATCATCTTCATCTATATATATTGTGCGCGCTCCATCACAGCGTGGGCAGATCTCAAGCTCTTCTACCTGTTCGCCAAAGCAAGTATGACATTGCGCAAATGGCTTATCTTCTTCTGGATCGTATCCTGTACCACCGCAATTCCTACATTCTATAGTTACATCTCCACCGCGACCACAGCATAACGGGCAAACAACTTTTTCCATAAGCTCAGCTCTCATTTTTCAAAGTTAGATAAAATACAGTTAACTAAGATTACTCATAAAAGCTTGCGCGTTCTTTGAATTAGCTCCCATTCAAACGCCTTTCGGCAATGGGCCTCTTGCTTGAATAGCTTCAAGAAAAGCCAATCAATCAGCTTGATGGGCGAGCGCTTACCTTGTCGCACAAGGATATAACTCCAGCCGCTAATCGTGAGATCAGACTGACCAGTAAGCAAGTGCAGCACAAACATGTTCAGCGCCAACAGGACGCGCATAAATAGCGACCAAATTCGCCTCATTACAAAACTCCTATAAAAAAGAGCCTGGTTCTACAGGCTCTTAAAATAAAGACTTATCACGCTGAAATAGGCTTTCTCTGTGATTCATATTCATTAAAGCGAATCTCGATAATCTCTTCAGAGGTGAAGCCATGTTCAAGAAGCTCGGCATTGCTAAATTCCGTTGATTCTACTTCTTTGCCATTCAAGTCAATTTTCATATTACTCCGCCTTGTAAATGACTTTTAAGATAAACTTATCCCCACTGCCGGAAAGCACTGCTTCAAATGGCGACTTAAGCTGAATGCTGTTTGACGCACCGTTTAAAGTGACGCCTGCATCAGGGATAAAAAGAACGTCGTTCATTAGTCCTTTCAACTCAATGTCTGTTCCTGCTTGCTTACATCCCTCTTCAAGCAGAAGATTGGTAACGGGATTGGTCTTGTTGAAAACAATACGCTTATTCAGATAATCTTTAAGCGTCAAATTAACACTCGTTCCAGCCATAACAAACTCTGACTCAATCTCTCCAATTTCACATTGAAATTTTGCTCGGTCTAGCTTTGTAAGGCTTTTTATGTCCGAACCTTCCGGCAAGATGTACTCAGAAATCGAAACTGACTTCTTAGGGAACGTGACTTTCGAAAGTTGACTGGAGTTAGCCACAGTGATTGCGTGTAGAAAGTCTTGGGTAGCGACGACCTGATCAATATCAACTCGCGGGTATCCAACGATTTCTTCGCCCTCGGTTTCAACTCGAAAATAAGGTGGCTCTGAGCACACTAACTTTTTAATGCGAATAGTGTCACCGTAATTCATCGCATCAAAAACAAACACCCTGGTCTCAATCACATTAAAATCTATGATGTTCTTAACACCAACGTTCTTATTGGTTTTTAGACGCATCCAGTTGTCTAAGATACATTTGCCTCTAAACACAATGTTATGAGGAACGGATGTAGGACTTTGCTTCTGGAAGTTAATTTCAATGTTGTAGCCACCGCAATCATTGACTGTTAGATCATCAATTTCGATATCAATGCTTTCTGTTGCTAAGTCAGGCTCCAAATCGATGCCAGCCATTGGGTACGTGCCAGATATATGCTCAAAGTGAGCAATACCTTTAATCTTGATCCCCTTCCCTCGAATTACACTCATGCCTTGTCTACGTGAGTACGCACCATAAGGGTTTTCTATCGTGATATTGGATTTGTTAGTGATGATTAAGTAACTGTCACCCCAACACTTAACCACCCAAGGGTCTTTGATGTAGACGTTCTCTGCGTTGTAGTTAATTCGAATTCCATAACCCCACTCACCTGAGAATCCATCTACTGTATTGTTCGGGTTTGGTGTTGTAATGTGCTCATCTCTATCACCAATGATTCTTGGGTAATAGATCTTTGCGTTAGCCGAATCAATCCAAAGTACACAATAGCGATCAGAATCATTGGGCAATGCCTTTAGCTCAGCATTAGGCTCAAAGTAAAGTCGAGTGCTCTCCCTGGTTTCAATTCCTCTCAAGTCTCGATTTTCTAGAGAGCCTTTGTGCACCGCATTGACCATGTACCGCTTACCAGCACTCAATACAACATTATTGATTTCATCGATGGCGGTCTGGATCTCAATAGTATCGTCTCGAACACCGTCTCCCATGGCGCCCCATCCCTCCGGTCTTGCTTCCATCTTGACCGTCGGGTAGCCATTTCTTCCGCGTAAAATGTTTACATTGGGAGAGACGAACTCAAACGTTTTCAACGAACCATCTTGCTGACGGCATGTCATTGTCGCGGTGCCATAATCGTGGTTATCAACAAAGTTCGTAACCACACCCATCGGTTCATTCCAGGCATGCCAGTAGGTGGTTTCATCCAAAAACACACGGTCAGCGCCATCTGCAATTTGTCCCCAAATACCGGTGGTCAGATCGAGCTGTCTTTTTCCACCGCTTCCTGCTAACTGTCGCTTGCTAGTATGGCTTTTTGTCCATGGAACAGAAGCCACGCCATGCTCAATCCAAAACCCATTGGTAACATCATCTTCAAAGGTTGCCCCAGTTTCAAAAGGTAACTTAGAAGGGTCAGGAAGATGCTCGGAGTAAGAATTTGTACCTTTGGCACCAGTGTAATAACGCTGTAGTCGGTTAGTGACAGTTAAATTTGATTGCCAAGCAATCGCATTCTCTGAAATCGCAAAGCGTTTTTGAAACTCGTCGTCTTGCGTAACGAGCTGAGTATCAAATTTAAACTTCGACTCTCGACTTATTTTGGGGAAGCTGTCCCTTTTCCCTGCTGGAGTTGTCACTTCTTTGTCTTGATGTGCAATTTCATCAACGGTTTTGGCTGATGATTCAAGCGTGGAAGTGGCAGCCAGAGTGCGTTGTTCAATATTCTGGGTCATGAATAAACCTCATAAAAAAGCCCAGCGCGAGGGCTGGGCATTGAGTGCTTGAGTTTATGCGTAGGCATCCACGCGAGGGTCATCTTCGATAGCGGCGCAGCCGACCTCGAACTCCCCTTTTTGTTTGACTTGCTGCAGGATGCATTTCTTGTACATGGTGTCGGCTTGGCCAAACATGTATTCGCTTGGCTTTTTGCCCTTTTCACCCACGGCGATGATCTTTTCGGTTGGCTCATCGACCAGAATGACAATATCTGGCGCCTCAGTCGGCTCGACTCGGTACGGGCCATGCGTTCCTTTGTTGCCTCGGTTAAACAGCAAATAATGCTGCTTGCCTGGTTCCCATTCCAACAGTCCCGAAAGCTGCAGGTATTGATTGCCATCGGCGGCGTTTAGCGTTTCTATCACCTGACCTGATGCGCCCCAACTCACCGCATCGTGCGCCACCGGGATCACATCACCATAGTTCGACTCCCATCCATCCATATCCGTGATGAAGTCGATGTTAGTGCGTCGGTAGGCTTGAACAGCAGCATGGAATAGCCCTTCCCTTTTGGCCTGCTCTTCGTTGGTAACAAAGTTCAGCTTAAGTGGGTTCGGGTTGTAGCCGTTCTGCCCTGGCAAGGTACACAGCAAGGTTTCAGATTTTCGAGACTGAGGATTGAACCACTCGACTTCTACGCCGTCGTAGTCATCTTCCTTCACCATGTCGATGTCGACAGAAAAGCTGTCTGGCGTCATGTTCACGGGTGAGTATGGTTTGCATAGCGTTTCTCTTGGCTCATCGCGCCACATGCTGACCGTGCCAAGCTCGATGCGAGGGTAAGCGCGTCCCGTTTCGAGTAGCCTACGTAGCGCTTCCCAAAACGTGGTCGGTTGGTCAAATAAGCCATCACACTTATCACCTCGCGATTCCCATTTATCTCGGTAAGCCAGCAAGGTATCTAGGTCAATGGCATCGTCTTCTAGTCCTGCCCCGTACACATCATTGCGGCAAGCATCAATGACCGCATCCGCAATGGAGCGAGTTGGCTCTTCTACATACCTGCCGTCGTCTTGGCGAACAGGCAAGATGCGCGTCGAATCATTCCAGTATTGGCTATTGGCCTGCTGACTGAGCGAGTTAGTGGCTTTGATTTTCAGCGTGATGATGGACTCTTTTTCATTCGTATAGGTTTTCTGAATGACGGACTTCAGCCCCATCCACTGCACTTCATCAAACACTTTAGTCGCTTTGGTGACGGTGCTCATACGACGACAGCCCACTTCCCAACGCCCTGGTGCGAGTCCCATTTCCTCTTTCAACCAAACGGTGATGCGCTGCGGCGTGTTATCGCCTTTTGTCAGGGTTAACTTATGGGTTTGATAAGCCTGATTCGTGCCCTCTGGCCGCACACGCACTTGCCATTCACACGTTCGAGCGTTGATGTCACCATTCTTGTTCATGGTGCCAAGGCCGCGAGGGAAGATAAAATCCAGTCCCACATCAAGCGCGGTCGCATTGCTAGGAACGCAAAGAAAGTCACCGACCCATTCAGCTTCTCGATCCCGTTCTAACACCGAAATTTCTGCGCTAGGCGTATCTAAGGTAATAAAGCCATTCCAACCAGGTACTTCTTCCAATGTGATGGAGTCCACCAAAGCTAGAGTGCCGTTACTGTCTTTACACACGTAGGTACCATCATTGCCCACCGCCTCATAAATCCGAACATAGACGTTGGTCATAGGATGGAATCGCGTAACTTCAGTACCACCATCCGGTTTGACCCGAATGCGATTCCCTGCAAGCAAAGCGGTGACAATGTAGGTACCCGAGTTGATCCCTGCGCCCGTGATTATCATCCGATCATTCACCGCTAACGTTCCCCAACCTAATGGGTTTTCAATTTCGTCCGGAAGCTCTTCAGGGTCGATAACGTCACCATCATCGCCCATATCATGAAAGTGGATGTTGCCCTCAAAGTAGAGGCTTTCCTGAGTAGTGGAGGTGATAACCACATGCTGACCTGCATCCCACGGCCACTTATCGCGGCGCAATGTCGACGTGTAATCACCATTGCCTGTGTGGATGCTGTAGTTAGACCACAGCTCGACCACCTTGCCACGAAAACGCGCTTCGTTGCTGCTGGTCTCTGCGACCCAATCCGAGGTCACGCCATCGAGCTTTAAGCCGCCTTGACCATCGGATGAACCGACCTCTTTGGAAGTCCAGACGATGTGATGGAAATGATCCACCACTTCACCAGGCTTATATTCCCGGATTTCAATGTCGGAGTTGTCTGGTTTGATTTCCGTCTCACCAATAACGTGACGATGGTAAAGAAACTTGCCAATGCCCTGAGAAAAGGTCTGGTAGTAATACTGCTCGTTGTTTTCGTACTCCCACCAATCCGGTGCAATGATGTCAGGGTAATGCGGCATGCGCCCATAACGCACTGGAACGGGGTTACCAAGTTTTGGCTTATTGCCTTGGCCGTTGTAGTTGTACACCGAGCTGGCTTGCTTGGTGTTTTGGTTGCCGCTCATGTCTGGCATGTTCATGTACATGTAGACAGCAGATGCCGCTGACAGGGCTAACGCAGCATAGACAAGCCAATCCACACCAAAGCCGATTTTAGGGCGAATACTTACCACATCTCGCTCGCTGATGATCACATTGAAATCATCGAGCCGGTTAAAATTTAAAGTGGCGTTGAAGGTCTGGTTTGGGAAGTGTTTTTCTAGCCAATCCGACAAGCGAGTGCCAGCATCGACAGTATGAACCTTGCGTTTATCCTTTCGAATCGGATGTTGAAACTCGACAATGTGTGGCATGACGATAAAACTCCACGGTATCAAATCGGCGGCGGAACTGGTTTAACGGTTCAATCTTGACGGTGCAGCCAAGGGTATGGATGACATAACCTGGCATTTGCTCGGCGCTGAATACACCGCAATGCCATTTGCCTTTCCCAGAGGCGGCGACCATACACAGGTGCTCTGGCTTTTGAATCGGTTCGATTAACTGACCTTGATAGCCATCAATCAGCTCATGGGCGTAGTCTGGTGTGACAAACTGGTCCATATGCTTGGGCAGGTTTTCAAGGTGCAAGAAACGCTGCCATGCCTCACGCACAAGCAGGACGCAGCCGTCCACCGGAAAGTGCCCATCTGGCAGCGATTTAAAGTAAGCAATCATGGATGGTTTACTCATATGTACATCAACCCTGGGTGCGTAACGTTGTTGTAAATCGGGCGCATGAAGCGTCGGTTGGTCAAATCTTTCCATGAGTTCGTGAGAGTCACGGTCATGGCAGTGATTTTGGCCGAGGACATGGTGAGACGAATTCGCTTGTTGCGCGGCTTGCTCAAGTCGTCGGTGTCGTATTCGCGGTAAATGCTCACGACTGGAATCACGGGTTCGTGTCGCTTGGCGGTTTCAATCGCCTTAGAGAGCGTAAGGTCGGTATTGGGCGCGGCCACGGTCAGGGCTTCTTGTCCTTTGGTTGCCTTGTCGGGCAACTGAAAAGCAAACTGACCAGCTGTGAACCACACCCACTCGCCTGACTCAATTCCAGCATGTAGGTCAATTCCGTCCTTCACATAACGCAACACCCCTCCTGGTAAGGAGGGGTGTTGATATTCAATCGTTGCTATGATCACGTTTGCCTCACTATGGCATTTTGAATACGGCCTCTTCGGCAGCTAACGCGGCCTTTTCGATGCCAGATAAAGTATCTCGGGAAAGTACACGAGCGGTGTAGCGCTCCAGTTTTAAAGCGCGGAAGGTTTGCACTTTGGCTTTAAGTTCCCATATGGAACCAAAGTCTTTGCGACCACCTTTATAAACGAATGGGGTGTCCTCGCCTGGTGTGGCGGTAAACTGGCACTTATGTACTTCAAGGTCGTAGTCGCCCGTTCGAAGCGGCAAATAGAACCACTCCACGCCTGCTTCCAGTTCATTGAATACCCAGCTCTCGAACACCTCTTTTTGCTCTCCGGTGAACCGGAATGGTAAGACAAATTCAGCAGGGGCTATGCGAGAGCGACGACGCATGGTGGCCAAGCCCAAATCCATCTTTGAGCGTATGACCGTTTTGCCATGTTGATACTGATACCCTTTGGATTTTGGCAACGGCAATATGCCGTTACCAAAATACTTGCACGGGTAAAGGATCACATTCGGGTTCAATTGTGCCAACACTTCAGGTTTGACGGTTGCCATTATTTGAATCCTCCTGGCTGAACGCCAAGCGTTTTAGAGATATAGCTAAAGTATTTCCCACCACTTTGCGCATCCTTCATCATGATGTTGAGGACTTTGTTCTCGTCATCAATCTCAGCGTGAGTACCAGGCTCAGCTTCATGAATAATGATGGTCCAAGGTTGGGCGCTCGCTCCGCTCCCGTTCGCGGCCATGCGGTTTTGGTAGGCCATGGTCGGGTCGTTGGCAGCAAATGGTTGGCGGTACATTGCCATGGTGGCGCGGTACATTTGGTCAATGCGTCGCGCTGACTCATTGGTGTAGACTCGCTCACCTGCTTTTAACGTCCAGTTTGACTCACTGCGACCTGCGAACATTGGCACTTCTTCAATGCCGTTGTGCGCCATGCCTGCGGCAGCTTGCCCCATGATTAAGCCTGCGCTGGCAGCAGCCAAAGTACGAATGACCATTGCTTGACCGACACCTGCAATTGGACCCAAACCGATAGGCGGTGGAGCCAGTGCTGCGGTAGCGGCAACTTCACCTTGCATATAGACCTGAGCAGCAGCCATGGCTTTTTGCGCAGCGAATGCCGCCTTTTGAATGAACGAGCCTTGTTTGGCGGTTTGTTCAATCAATGATAGGCCTTGTGAAGCTAAGCCAAACTTCATCGAGAGGACGGATTGCTCAATGCGTTTTTCCGTATCGGCTCTCTGTTTGGACGCACGCTCTGCCGCTTTGGTTTTGGCATCTTCTTTTGCGATATAAGCGTCAATTTCTCGCTGAATCGCTTCATCTTGCTTACGCTCAAAATCTTCAAGCTCGGTGTCGTAGAACTCTTTCTCGCGCTCTTTGTACTCCGCTTTAATTGCAGCCAGTGAATCAAAACCACGCTGCTCAATTTCTTGCTCTGAGAGTTTGAGGTTTTCAATATCTTCAAGGCGCTGCTCATGCGAAAGCTTTAGTTTTTCGCGTTCATCAGCGTATTGAACATCGAGCGCAGCAAGGCGCTGTTGACCTGCCTGTTGTTGGCGTGCAATCTCTTTTGCACTGGTCGAATCGCCAGAACCGTCGTCATCATTGGCAGGCTTGACTGATGGCTGAGGCACGTCGTAGTTCATGCCAAAGCGCATTTTGTTATAGCGCTTTTGCTGGCGCTCTATCTCTGCGTCGATCTCCTCTATCTGCTTTGTTAACCGTCCAAAATCGGAATTGAGATTAAACAGCTCATTCTCACTACGACCAAGTGGATTAAAACGGAGTAAGCTGTCAGCATCGACACCTTCATACTCTTTAAAGGTATTATTTACCTCTCTCAACTCACCACTAAGTACCTTTCTCTCGGACTGCAACTCCTGTATTTTTTTACTTAGGCCATTTACTGTTCTTGGGTCGTCTGACCAACTATCAAACAGCGATCCCCAATAATCGGTGGCCACCACCATTTTGTCAGTGAACCAATCAATTTGATCACTGGCTCCGAGAACGGCGTTAGCAAATGACTTTTCTAGCTTGAGGCCAACGTCCTTGAGCTTTTGGTCCATTTCTTTGAACTTCTCAATGTCATACTCCGACATCGACACGTTCAAATCATCGAACTTATCCGTTAGTTCGTAGAGTTTTTGCCCTTGCTTATCGAGCAATGGCATCAAGGCCGAGGCATCGTTGGCAATGCTTTCCAGATAGAAAATCTGGCTTTTCATCGGCACGTTGGCAGCGTCCATCGCAGTCTTGACCGCAATCAGAGCTTCTGGACCGGAGAGTTGTTGGAGCTTCTCAATCGTGAGGCCGACTTTAGGCGCGATGTTCTCCATAAAGTCGGCAAACTCACCGCCTTCGTTCTCAGAGAAATCACCCAGCTTATCGTTCACATCCTTGAGGATGTCTGCCATGTTTTCGCCACTGATGTTGTATTGCTCAGAGGCGTAACCCAAGGCTTGAATTTGTTCAACAGAGGTTTGGGAAACGGTGGCCATGCGCTCTATTTGACGCGCATGTTCCGCTTGACGGGAAATGAGATAACCCGTTGCGCCAGCTACGGCACCAAGTCCGGCGGTCACCGCACCTGTAATTTCTAACACACCTTTGGCGGCAATTTTTGCGCCGTCTGCGGTGCTTTCTAATGATTTGCTGAGGCCTACGTTTTCATCATTTGCAGCTTTGGCTTCTTTGGTGTAGCCACGCAGCATCTTTTTGGCGTAATCCACGTCCTTCTGAAACTTGGCGGTTTCAGTATTGAAGCGGATATTAAAATCAGCTATCTGGGCACTCAATACGGAATCCTCCTGCTGATTCGCTCAATGCCATCAGCTCTTCATCAGTGTATTCGTGGGGTTCTTCGGGCTCGTCGGTCACGGGTAGGAAATCACGGTATGAAACAGGCTCGTCTAACTTCACTCCTGCTGCCATGGCCGTGATATTCCAGTTAGACGCACAACTAACAGCAAAGCGCCAGTTATCCATGTGATGTGAAAAGCCCTGCTCCGAGAAATACTCTCGCCATTCGATGACCGTTTGACAGCTAATGGAAGCCAGCATGGTTCGCCAACAGATATGACCAAACTCGCGAGCAAGGTCTTGGGCGAACCGCCTTTCAGCCCGAATTAAGCTTTTGGGTCGACAGGATCCGCATCGTCTTCCTGCTCACCGTCTTTTTCTGGCGTTTCTGGTTCAGCATCTTCTTCAATGGATGGGGCTTCATCAGGCAGTGACATACCAGAAAGCTTGGCCACTTCGTCATGAAGCTCTTTGATTTGCTCTTTAGACATGGCCGTCATTACGTACTGATGACGCTCATCAATATCATCGATATCGAAGTTCGTGCCATGAGCCACCAATCGAGCCTGCATGATGAAATTCAAGCGGTTCCACTGACGAGTGACCTTCTCCATTTTTTGCAGTTGCGCTTCTTTCTCTTCCTTGCTGGCATTTTCTGATAACGCTTCAACCGACTCGGGAAAGGTCTGCTCTGAGCAGAAGTCCATGAAGTCGTAACGATCCAAACCAGACAACTGAGTGAGGGTAACTTTATCGTCACCCACAGGAACCGTCTTTTGCTTTAGAAATGTAGCCATGGATTAAACGCCTCCTTCTGCAGGCTGCGCTTGTTCAGCCAATAGCATTTCCGCGAGTTTTGGTTTGCCAACGTTTTTGATTTTTAGTGTTCGAGTGATCTTTTCTTTAATCGTTACCGCTTTACCCCATGAGTTAAGGTAACCAGAATAAGCATCCACAGTGCCATTCGGGTACTTGGTTCGATATTCGGTAACAGTACCGTTCACTACATCATCAGAAAGTTGTTGTTGACCTGGTTCACCAGGTTTCCAAACTAACGTGATGGTCGTATCACCTGCTGACTTTTGACCCGGAGTGGTCTTTGCCCAGTCCGCATCAGGATCGTCTAGGTAGTTATCTTCTTCATCTTCAACCGTAACTTCACCTGGTTGAATTTCTTTGACGCCGCCTAATTTTTCCCATTTGGCGTCATCAAGGTAATCTGCAGTAGTAAGCAGTTCTTGGTCGTCTTTTTTGCGCCAAAACGAGGTTCCAGCACCTTTGATTGCTTGAGTTGGGTCCGACATGATTAAACCTCTTCGGTGTATTCAATAGTAAATGTTAAAACCGAGGAACCCCATGGGGCCCCCTCTTCGCGTACATAAGAAAAACCAGAACGATTACACAGACTGAGCAAACCATTAGCGGTGTAGTGACGATCAATTACGTCCCGAACTTTCTCACTAAAGGTATCGAGGTCGTCATCCAGTTGATTGGTGGCCAAGTCCATAATCTCTACAGCAAGTACCGAGCTCCACTCCTCTTCATCAAAATCCTGCCCAGTGGATTCACCATCAAGCAAGTAGACCGAAATGGCTGGAACTTCGAGGTATCCTGTCTCACCGTCATCACTGGCTGTAACTGGTTCACCTCGGCCAGAAAAATAAGCAGCGATAAGGGGTTGCCCTTCACTGTCAATTAGTGCTTTTTCCAAGTCAGAAATGATCTGCTTTCGAATTTGTTTGTTAATTTCCACGCCCTACCTCCCGACGAACGATTAACCGAACCTGCTGGCCCATTGCATACATCAACTCTTTAGGCATATCTTTATCAATCAAACGACTACAGTTAGTTTCAAAAGCCGACGTAATCTCTTTGTAAATAGGAATAGCGCACATCTTGATTGGGTAACGAGCGTCACTAGTACGCTGCATAATGTGCCATTTACCATTCTTCAGCTTCTGCAGAAAAGCATTGTCAAACTTATGCTTACCCACTTTTATGGACGTAAAACCAGAAACTTCGCGCTTGGTATAACGTCCATCTTTAGCACGGGTTGCACTTTGCACCTGGTAACGCCCTTTTTTACGCCGAATTTGTGTACGAGCTTCCCCTATGTGAATTGCTGGAATATCGGTACGCCTTACTCGAACATAAGCGACAGGCTGTTTTGGTGAGGCTTTTTTGGATACTCGGGCATAACGTCTGATGACTTTTTGCTGAACCTTGACCGCCTTAGAGGTGTCTTTTACTGAATGGCTAATAGCTCTCTTAGCGATTCGGTTTATTGCCATAGAAGCTGCACTTGGTACCGCTTTTTCGTCTAAAGCACTGAGGTTCTTTACTGCAGTTGCCAACTGGCGGTCTAGTTCATTCATTTCAGATCAAAGCTAATTAAGCCATCATGATACTCAGGTACATCAGCAACCATATGGCTGCGGCCTTTATAGGTAACTTTGTCACCTTTGCGAACCTTCACACCTGATGAACCAGAGATAGACAAACGGGTCACATTGGCAGCCATCATCCCAAATTGATCTTGTGATGTATTTGGAACCACTTTTGCAGACCGACCCGCAATGGTGGCTGACTCTCCGAATGCACCAAATAAAGCAGCATCCATTTCAGCCATAGATTGAGACCAATTACTCATCTTCGTCCTCTTCGACTTCAAGATCGTCTTCTGGAATCCAGACTGCTTTCTTTTGGCCAACCAGAGAACGGGCTTCAGACGGTGTAATGTCGAAGCCTTGCCCCACTTCTAGTGCCGTTTCAGGCTTCAATAATTGACCGCGACAGCGAAATGGTTGTGTAACTAAAATTGCTTTGACTGACATTTGTTTCTCCAAATAAAAAGCCACTCGATTGAGTGGCTTAGCTAGTAGTTTTTGGTTGATTAGGCTGCTGGTTTTTTACCTAGGCAGAAAGAAGCAGGATGGCGAACAGTTACATCAGCGTCTTGGAATGCAACAACACGCAAGCGCCCTTTCGCACTATGAGTGTATGGGTCAATAGTCAGGTCTAGGCCTCCCCACAAACCAATCAGCATTTCGGACCAGACGCCAAACCAATAATCACCGTTGTTGATCTGGTTAGAAATGTGCGTGCCGTAGCCGTTTACAGTGTTACCCCCTTCCCAAATAGGTGAGCCGTTGGTATTAGCAAACTTTTGAGTTGTCTTACAGTGACCACGGCCAGTAGCGTTCATCATGTAAAGCATGGAACCAACATCAGCATTGTCAGCAGTTATCTCTGTTTCCATGTTTACAATTTCTTGGAACGTCGGATTAACCGCAGTGAAATCTACACCGTTCACACCCGTGATGTTTGCAAGACCAAGCGGTTGATCACCACCAGTGCCGTACAAGGCAGCTTTATCAATAGTAAGAGCCAGAGCTTTAGCAATATCCGCACGAGCCAACATCTCAACATCTGGTGAAGACTGCATCAGCATCTTACGGGTCATTTCTACTAGCGCAGCACAAGTACGGTTTTGTAGGCCACGCTCACCAAAGGTGATTTCAGATAAGGTTGCATCTACATCTTCACCAAGCCAATAGCCCGTAGCGCCACCCTCTTGAGTCGGGATAGATAAATCACCGACTAGGCCTGTTAGCGTAGTTGCGTAGTTCATGACTGCTGATTTGTTATAGAGCATATCAATGAAGCTACCCGCCATATGGTCAGTAGCAATCAAATTGCTACCGGAACCACCAGCACTTACTGGCGCAGCTGCACGAAGAACATCGTTAGGTACAATAATACCTTGTGCTTCACGCTTCATTTTATCGGCTGCGGCTTCAGAGGCTTCAAGCTCAAATGCAGCTGCACGACGATACTTTTCATTCGTAGGTTGAGACAGGTAACGCAGAACGTTCAGAAATGAATACTGACGAATTTCATTGTCAGACAAGCCAATGTCTGGGCTGTCTGCAACCGTTGGTGTTGCGCTACGTGCTCCCGCTGGTTGACCGCCATTCTCAGACGCAGCATCAAGTAAGGCGCGTTGGTAATCGGCAGCTGTCTTCTTTTTGTCTCGAAGATAAGGGTTAGGATCAACACCACGACTTCCGTATTGCTCGAACAGGTCTAAAATATCACGCACACGGTTTTGTTCTGCTTCAATACCAGCTTGACGTTCTGTGTTGGACTCCTCAAGAACTTCAATAATCTCAACAATCACATCGTTCTCATCAACTTTTGCACGAACTAAGCGGCCACTGGCATCACGCAGGGTTTTAGTCTTCATATTGGATTCACTCCGGTTTTCAATTTCACGTTCATTTTCTGTTGCGCCAGTTGGGATGATGATCCCCATATCACGCAGGTGGTTTTGGTATTTGGTTGTATCTAAGCTGCGCCCAACACCAACGGAAGGGTCAGCGGGAACCGTGACAAAAGACAGCTCGAACGGCTCCCAATCTGTCACACGATAGGTGCGAACATCATCCGTATCACTTTCAAGAACCATCGCATGGACGATGTAACCAATAGAAACGTGCTTACGAATGCCATCTTTAACGTCCTGCCAAATTTCCTCAGCTCTTGGGCTAGTACCGAACCGAACAACCGCTCGGCCCTTATTCTTTTCGATTCGAGCTGATTCAATGACACCAACTAGATCGTCCCAGTCATGGTTAACCAAGGCAGAAGCGCCAGCATCAAAACGTGCCATGCGTACTGCACCAGATGAATGGTCGAGGACTTCATAGCCAAACCAACGCTCAACTGGATATTCGCTAGAGAAAGTCAGTTCAACCGTACGGTTTTCTTCATCCACTGACTCAACCGTGTAGTTTCGATACACAGGTTGACCTGTGACCTGACGAATCAGATCACTCGTCGTCAGTTTCGTCTTCTTCTTGCTCACTTTGATTTACTCCTGCAGGTTGCCCGGTGGCTTTTATTCCCAAAATCTGGGCTATCATTTCGTCTGGAATCCCTTCAGCTCTCATTGCCTTGATGTCCTCTGCATATCCCTTCCAGACATCTACAGGCTCACGACCAGATTCACGTATTGCTTCACCAGGGGACTTACGACCATTTTCTTGAGCTTCGGTAATGGCTTTCTCTTCTTTAAGAGGGTCAATCCATTCCCAACGGCGAGGTTGCCAATCTGCTTCTAGAAATTTGCTTAAGCGGCTAGCTGGGATAGGATTACCATTGGAGTTAATGACTTTTCCGGCAAGCAATGAATACTGAAGCCAACGTTCATAAACTCGATGGCAAACCGACTCTATGAACCATTCTTGTAACTCTTTCCACCCGTCACGTTCGTCAAGCTTGCCTTGGCGAATTGAACTAAGGTTGACACCTTCCAAGTCATTGGCGTACGTGTTGTAAGCCATACCTTGACCCGTAGCCATTCCTCGCAACATATGCTTTGAGAACGTTGCCGTCTCTGTTGAAGGAAAATCCGGCGAGTAATCAACAGGAGTAAAGCCTGGAGGCAAAGTCACAACCGTATTGGGTTCTAACTCAATCTCTGGCTCTTCAAACTCTTCGGATTCATCCGGTTCATAAACATCAGCGTCTGCTTGAAGTACCAGTGTTTTACTCGCACCCGCTCTGGCGTTTACAACAGAAGCTTCTTCAAACCCAGAAAGGTTACGCATTCGACTTAATGATGTGTGATTCCATGGAATACCACGGAATTGCTCAGGATGCTCTTGGTCATAAACGTGCAGCATGTCTTCAGCGGAAACACGTTCAAACTCTTTACCTCCATGGCGAAATGCTTCAGCCAAAACACCTGCTTTTGTTTCAACTAAGTAAGCCACCAGGCGTCCATAAGGGGTCATTTCTATGCCGTTTCGAATTACGTTTCCGTTTGCTAGTCGGCTTTCGTTGACCTGAATCGGTACTCTTAGAGGGTCTATGAGCTGAATAGCAAATCCCCAGGGACCAGCATGTGGGCCTTCAACGATTCGTATGAACGCTTCACCGCTCCCTACTACCGTATTGAGAATGACACGCTTGGCTCTGCGCCAATCAAGACGCCCATCAACGGTACAGTTTTCGCGTCGTCCCCACTTTTTAAAAGCTTTCTCAACGGCGGCATTTCCGTTGGTATCCAATGAACCATCATGCTCTTTGCCCCGAACTTGAAGAACAATACCTTTATGCCCGAGTACATTTTTACGAACTTCTCGGACAAACCCTCGGGCATAGTCATTGTTACTGATCTGTTCGCGTGAGCGAGCGACTAAAACCGCGAGTTTTTGATCAATCACCTTGCCAATGGGCACAGGTGAAGAATCCCAAGTACTATTGTTTCTGTCTGGATCAGCTGCCGAGAATAGGCTTCGAGAAACAGGACTCAATTTGACATATGGCGTCTTGCGACGTTTCTTTTTGGCCTCTGGCTTAGCGTTGCGATTAAAAGGATTCCACATCAGCGCATCCTCACTTTATGAACTGTCAGAAGACCTCGGCCAGACTTCTTACGCTTCTCCTGATTCACCCTATTGAGAAATCGCTGCTCTAACTGCAGCAGTTCACTCAACGGGGTCTTCTCCAGACTACGACCACCAAACGACAGCTTAAGCTGATCAGATGTAGCACGATTGGTTAACGTAGCCTGAATAGCTGCCAATGCTTTCTCTGCTTCGCTGCGAGGGTCATGTACATCCAATGCTGCCAAGTCTGGCAGTACAGTTAATCGGCTGGTAAGAGGCTGATATACATCGGTGCCATCAGTTACACGCAACACAACGCTGTATTCTTCTGCGGGCCAGTTCGCTGTCTCGCTTGCTGGTACTGAGAATCGGAACGCATCACCCTCCGGTGTGCCGACAATGTCAGCCTTACCGGATGCGGAACGGAGATAGATTGTGGCTACCCAAGAACTAGCGGGGTAATCTGGATAAGAGAGTGTGAAGTTGACCGACAGACCTGAAGTGATCTTTGTCGGTATTACCATGATTTAGCAAAATTTCCTTTTCGCCGTACTAAGCGGCGCTTGCGTTTTTTCAACTTAACAGGCTTACGCTCTTCCTCGTCTTCCTGCTCGTCTGCCTCATCGGCTACCGATTCAGGTTGAGTTTCTTCCTCATCATCAATCGGTTTTGGTTTCTTTCGGTCAAGTCGTAGCATTCTGGCCACCATATAGTTCATACCTTCACAGTCGAGAAAGTGGTTGTCTTTACTGACTCGATTCCACTCTCCTTTTTCATCATCAAACTCCTCAGCAACAATCTGCTTACAGTAATCTTCTGAGACATCGGAAGGCAGTAACCAATCACCAACGGTGCCGCGTTTCCAACGGACACGGTTATGTACCCACGCTTTCGCCAAGCTGGCATCAAAGTCCCATCGCTTGTCACCACGCTTTCTAACCTTGCCCTGCTTATCAACTTCAACGCGAGTGACACGAAAAGGTTTGGGGAGCTTCTGCCAACCCATTAACGCTCGTGCACGAGTTTTATGGCGACGAACCCAGGCATAAACCTCATCAGTTCTGTAGCCTGCATCGACACCGCACTGCCTGATTTTTAAGTTCCCCCATTCATGCTCCATCAAGTCATCTAGTTCACTCCATACCTCCGGCTTATCGGTATCCCCCCATAGCTCGCCAAACTCAATCAGGCGTGATGACATACCATCAACCCAACCGCGTACGATATAAACAAGACGGTTTTTCTGGACATCCACAGTACAAATTAGTGTGTGTACCCCATCAGGAACTTCACCTGATGAGAACGTCGAGCGTAGCTTGTAGACTTCTTCCCATTCAGGAGCATCACCAACAACAGCAAATATTTCTCCAAACCCTGTGTTATAAACCGAGAGTAATTGGTGTGGGTCACCGCTTCTCTGCGCTTGAAGGAGTTTTCTGGCTAGATAGCCATAACTCTTTTTACCGGAGAACGAGCAAAGACCACTCACCCAAATACTGAAGTGGTTGTTGTCTTCCAGTGGATGAAGCATGGAATGAAATGGGACGACGGTCGATTCATCACCCTGTGTAATCAATACAGAGCTGTCGTCGTACTTCTTAGCATATTGCCCAGGAGCAATAGCAACACCTTGAGCGTTCATTACTTTGCGGTGTTTGTCTTCAATCTGTCCCCCACAATGAGGGCAGATTAAACGGGCTTCACGCGATGCAGCTGCGGGAGAGCTTTCATTCTCTGTGCCTTTGCCTGGCCACCAAAGTAGATCACTTCGTGGTATGAAATACTCACCGCAATCTGGGTCAGGACATGGGACAGCCCATTCATGTCGAGTTCCTTGTTCCCACTCCAACCAAATCGGGCTAGACACTTTGCCTTTTGGTGCCACTGCCCAATGAGTCATCCCTGTTTCAGGGTGTTCATAGGTACTTGCCTTACCATGCGTTGGCGTACTAGTTAACCCAAGCTTTGAGTCGATATAAGCATCACCACGCGCTTCTGCAATTTCCGCTAATGAGCCCTCACCTGTTGCATTGGTATCAGGACGGTCTAACTCATCAACTAGCGTGATAACCGCAGAATCCGATGCCAATTCGGTTGCCGAACCAGCCCATGCAAAACGCAAAGACACGCCCCCAATACGCTTTTTATGTTTGGGACTTTTATCATCGTACTTTAACCACAGCGTTGAGCACTCTCGGAACATCTCCATTATTTTGGGCTCAACGACGTTATTAATATTCGACTCGGTCGGCCCCACATAGATGATCGGTGCAGGTTGGTCATCAAGGCGCCATCCAATCACGTTCTGCATCGTGGCCGACTTTCCCATCTGCGTTCCCATAACAAAGGTGATTTTTGAATAAGCAGGGTCGGCAAACGCGACGCAAACAGGAATCATGTATGGCGTTGAAGTCGTATCAAACGGACCAGGTATTGGCGAACCCGGAGGCATAATTCTATTCTCAGTTGCCCACTGCGCAGCATT
Source organism: Vibrio sp. 2CM40D (assembly GCF_023161825.1). Classification (NCBI taxonomy): domain Bacteria; kingdom Pseudomonadati; phylum Pseudomonadota; class Gammaproteobacteria; order Vibrionales; family Vibrionaceae; genus Vibrio; species Vibrio sp. 2CM40D. Next base: position 380,473 of record NZ_JALNTL010000004.1, on the reverse strand, counting down.
CCTCAGCGGCTTCGCTCTGATCATCTCTGCTACGTTTTGCAAGATACTCAGCAACGAACGCACTGAGGTGGTCAGCGGTGGCAGTGCGTATACGTCGAGCTTCTCGGTCAATTGTGTTTTTGCATTTGGCGGGTTCATGTTCTGACGCTACCTCTAAAGCTGTTCGAGCCCCTATGCCATCCAGCTCACTACCAAATAAGTTTCCAACCATGTAAAGGAACTGAGCTAACTCTCCCAAATCCATCACTGTTTCTTCGGCCTTTTGAGCTTCAATTTCAGCTTTGCGGCGTTTGGCAGCAGTGAGTAATAAGTCTTCACCGTCTTTGGTGCCAACTTTTGGGCTACTGTGCTCTTTCTCGTACTGGCCAATTTGCTTTTTGATTTCGCGGTCGATAATCCACTGAATGGCTTTATCTGTTTCAATGATTAGAGGCTTACCTCGTCCACCACCGCCTTGGTGTGGCAAGCCCTCTTTGATGAGGTCGCCCACCCACTTCGGTGAGTAACCCATAATTCGAGCAAATTCATTTCGGTTTACTTCAGCCATAGCGACATTCTTCTAGCGTTACGCGTTATGGTTCACTCCCTTCTCGACCCACCCGATAGAAGGGAGTAAAAACCGGACATTAAAATGAGGCGGAATCGGCGAGTCTCAGCCCCGTGGGTTATTGAACCTCTGGGAAGGACCCGCAATCTTTCGCAGCCCTTGTGGGACAAGGCGTGAGTGGGATTTGACTTGAAATTAATTGAACAGCGTTTTTAAACCCAATTTTCACCGTGATTTTCAACCACTCAAAAAACGCTGAAATCAGGCGTTTTTGGGGTCAAAACCAGTAAAACTCCCTTCTACTCCTTTCTCGGTTTTTTGGTCATTTAGACGTCTAAACATCCAAATAAACACCTATCACCACAATTAACAGATTTTCTTAAGAGTTAAATCGGTCAGCGATGCGTGAAGCCTTATCGATTCTAAGCTCACACTAGATGATCATGTTTTAGGATCTTCCCGCGATCTTCCCATGGAAAAAAATAAAGCCCTGCAGATCTAACCAATTGTGATAAGTCTGCAACGCCTTAAGTTTCAAGGCTTCCGTTGTCGTGTGTATGTAAGCTTGGTCTAGGTCTGACATCTTGTGATTAAGAATGCGTTCACGTACAAACTTATCGACACCTAAGTCAGTCAGCCTAGTGCCAACTAACTTACGGCAATGGTGGCTAGTAAACTCACCCTCACTCCATTCCGCATAAGTACTGTTGGCCGTGTCCTTACAGATGGGTGCATCACCTTTCGCATTGGGAAATATAAACTTTTGTCCTTCCTTTTGGGTAAGGCGATACTGTTGAAGTAGGTTTCTAATCTGCCAGGTCATCGGTAACATCAATGCTTCACCGTTCTTGGCATTACAGGCGGGGATTCGCCAGATATTCTCATCCCAATCTATATGGCTCCATCGAGCTAAGCGGGTTTCACGAATACGTGTCCCGTGCGCTAACTGCATCAACACAAACACCTGCTTCTGCACTGAGTGTGTCTTTAACCTATCAAGCAATTGGCTCACATCGTCAGACTGAATTTTTCCCTCATTAGGCGTAATTTTCTTGCTGATGAAGTCCGTAAACACCATCGCAGCCACTGGGTTTGAAGCTATGTGTTCTTCACGATATGCCTGGTTGAACGCTGCTTTTAAAATGGCAAAGTAACCTTTAACTGTTCTAAGTTCATAGCGCTCACGCAGCGGCCAAACCAATAAATCCTTGATATGATGCTTCCGAATATGAGTAAGAGGCAACTCCCCAAGAGCTGGTAACAAGTGATTAAAGACCACCGACTTAACGGCACTTTTCCTCTCTGAAGAGATATCCTTGTTCGACTCAATATGCTGCACATACCAGCGCAAGCAATCACCAAAACAGGTCCAGTCTGTAACCACTTGGTCCGTATCCGTCGCCATCCTAGCAATCTTTTGGGGTAACAACTCAAACAGTGCCTTAGCGCTTAGACGAGGCCAAAGTCCAAGCCGCTCCCATTTTGGTTTGCCGTGTTTTCCGTTGTTCTTTCGTTTATCAATCAACCACCAAGTAGCACTCTCGCGAGACTTGTGAAAACGAAGCTCTAAAGCATATCTTTCATCCCTAAGCCTCGTGACAGTATCACTTTTCAAATAGCTTTTAATTTTCGTATCAGAGATACGCAACCGTACTGTAGTCATAGAGTTAAACCGCTAAATCTGTCTCTCCAGTGTCACGCCGCTTCTTCGCCTGTGGCTGACGTTTCCAGTAATGAAGGGGAGTTTCACCCCTCAGCTTGTGCCTTATTGACTTTCTTCGTGCGCTCTCATGTTAAGGATTAAGCAACGGGTCAGGTTACTTCATGGTCATAGCTAACACAGAGAAACAGCGAGGCACCAACGCATGTCCGTGAAGACATTGGGAATAGGGTCACCACCGTAAGCACTGTTACTAAATGGCCGAAGCCTGGCAATGCTCGACGACATTGCAAATCGTTAACGTCTTTGCTCTTGGTGGTGAAAATGGGTTTACTGCTCTTTACCTAGGTGCTTTTTCACAATATCAATCAAGCGATCGTCCGTGTCGGTCTTGGTGTTTTTGGCATGAGCATCAGCAATAGTGATAAGCAGCTCAGTCACCGATTCAGGGCTAAGTAGCTTTGCAGCCCAGTAACCAAGCAAGCTTTTAAAGAAGGTAAACAAGAAAACTTTCATAGTATTAGCTCCAATAAAAAAGCGGCCGTTATAGGCCGCTTCTAATTCAGTATGTCTTTCGGGAATTTATCGATGAAGTCGGAGACCTCTCCTGCTCCTTTATGTGTGTTGTAATACGTTTTCCAATATAGTGCCAAGGCAGGAATATCACCTGGACTAGGTAAAGACTTAGGAACACGCAAGTAATGCACTCGGCACATCGCCACCGCATAAGCTAAGTTAGTGATAAGTTCCTGTGCTGTACCTTCTTTTACGAGTTGGCTTACCTTTTCTTTCAACTCAGTACGATAAGCCAAATAGTTTTGCCAAATATCTTCATGAGTGGCAGGTTCCATCTGCACAATACCTAGAGCCGGACCATTGCCAATTTGCTTAAGGTATTTGGCTCGGCTCTCAACAAAGATAGTGCCGACCACCAATTGCTCTGCTGATACACTATACAAGCCAAGCTGCTTTAAAGTCGGCCTAACGACTAATTCGGTCAGTTGCTTTGCATCCATCTATTTTCTTCCCCTGTTTACGCCTATCGAAATGAACCCAGATATCAAAAATTAACCTCGCAATTACAACGACAAGACCACCAATGGAAATTAAATTGGCAATGGTGATATCGGGGCTACTGGTAGCCAACTCACTGGATTGTTGGGCCTTAGCCGCCACAGTTTCGCTGAATACGCTGACACCAGTACCGCCACAATAAGCGATTAGCCTACCTTTCCATTCATGGAGGTTTTCAAGAAATGTCTTAACCATGTGGAACTCTTAGAAACCAAAAAGCACCCGAAGGTGCTCCAATACAGTTTTGTTGAGATATAAAAAAACCCCGCCGAATGGGCGAGGTTTTGCATAATGGAAAGAGTGCGCCATTTAGGGGTGAATGTCAATAATCATCCTTTACGTTTTTTTCTCTCAAGAACTTCTACTGTTGGTTTATGATACAGCCCAACTACAAAGTGTCTGACATAAAACTCGGGGCCATTTCCTTCATTGAGCATATGTTTAGTTGAGAAGCGAAGCTTATCTTCCCTTTCATCCTCAATTTGAACATTTTCAGCTTGAAGACCTTTCTTCCACTGCCCCATGGCAAAAGAGGCTCCGGATGGAGAATTATCATAAAATATAATTCCACCTTGATTTGCATGCTCTCCACCGGATGCATAGCTATCTAAAAGCTGATCAAATAGACCTTTTCGACCATAGGCATACCCTCCCCACAACTTAGCTTCGCCCACCCAAGTAAAAAGTATTCCCTCAGGAGAGCGTACTTGTAGGTGTAAATCACAGTGTCCCCCTTTTTGAGGGTCATGGAGAGCAGATGGATACAAGTGTACTAATTGACTCAATAAATGATCTGTGAGCTCATCTTCACCTTTAGTTTGGTGATGCTGCTTACCAGATTCAGTTGTAGATATGATATTTTCAAGGTCAGTGTATATACGACTAACAAATTGCTTATAGGTTGTCGGCGAGTGACGCTCAATCAATGCCTTAATACTAGGGTTATTCGCTAATATGGTGCTCATATCGGCTTCTAGTACTTGCTCTATGATTTTATCATTCTGCATCATATTTTCGATGCCATCCCATCATTAGCAATCACATTGTAGCTATCTGACAGTTTGTTTCTGAAGATAGGAAAAACTCGAGACTGAAACTGGTCTATTTCGATTAACTCACCTTCAAAGTAGAACTTTCCCTCACTCAGAGCCTGCGCGTACTCACGTTTATCAATAACTTCAAGCAGCTCAGTATATGTGTCGTTATATAAGCGATATTCCACATCCAGAACTTCAAAAGGATGTACTGTAAGAACAAAGGCAGCTTCAATCAATGCGTTATCATTTCTTCGAGCTTCACCTAGCGCAACTCTCAAGCCACTTAGAGTTAGCTTATCCTGATTTCTTTCACGCTCTAGAAATTCAACGATCTTTCTAGACATTGTAAAAACTGGAGAGTCGGTATAACCCTCCAGTTCAATCAACCGTGTTTTAGCACTTTGCAAACTAGTAGTAGCCATGTCTATGAAGTTATAAATAATGTAATTAACGTATCAAACCGCAAATGGACGAACATTTTTTATAGCAAAGTCCAGATCTTTCAATCTAGAGCACTTTAATACAGAAAAGTCCGATAAAGGTTGCGCAGTATCTAGCATTGCAGCTTTACCCGCAAGATCTATCTCGACAACCGTTCGTTCATCCGCTAGACCAAAAGACCAACTCTTACCAACAGCAAACTTTGCATGAACATAGCCACCGCCCTCTCCAGCGCCATGGTACTTATCTTGTTTTAAACAAATCTGTCCACGTGATAACTTCAATCTAACTGGATTTCCATCTGAGGTAACGTGCCCCAAACGAACAATTCGGCCATCAGCTGCTCTGTATAGAGGGTCAATAGCATCAAAAACATTAAGTGGATTACCTAACACACCTATTGTTAGTTGCTCTATGTAATTCTTCGTTAAAAATAGTTGATCACGACTTTGATGTACAGAAAGCCCATTTCTATCTACCGAAAGAATCGCAGTTTCTCCAGCTTCATCCCAGTATAAAATATGAAACAGCTGTCTGTACTCTTTGGTTACATAGTAGAAATATACGTCGTCATTTTTTACCAGATCTTGACCCGTCTTGTTTAGATAAGGTGAACCATCCATTTCTAATTCATGTTCCGTTACCGTTGACAAAACGACATACTGATATTGTTGCCCATTAATATCTAACACCCCCTTTTCCATGGGATGTACTTGATTCTTCTTTATCTTAGCTAGAACACCTTGATCGGTAATTGGAAACGGGTAAGCTTTTTTCAGAACAACATTAGTGGAAAGCTTCAAATCACTGAAGAATTTTTTAAGGTTAGATTTCCTGACTGCGTCCTTTACGCTGTACAACTCTATATGACGGCTTCCAAGATGAACACAACTTTCGCCACACCCTTCAATAAAGCTCCCATGGGAAGCGTCAGATGCAGCTAATGTAATGATATCAGCAAACATCTCTTTCTTACCTTTAGGGAAGCTACGTTTAAACTGACTTTTCATAGCTCTTCTAGCTGGGTGAAAACCCAAGCGTTCAAAGATAAAGTTTAGCTGTGATTCAATTAATTTAGTCATGAAGTACCTTGATTACTTATACCACCTAGCATACGAGACGACTTTAAGTTACAACATACCAATTGCAATAGTAAGGAAATTAACTAATTAATTTGCAATCAATTTTACTTTTTTATGGTTCCATCACGTTTTACTTATATTAACCTCATCATCAAGAAGGCACTTAATAAAGAGCGCCTTAAAAATATGACAAAGTCACCCATAACAAGATGGTATTGGCGTTTGAGTGCCAAGCAAGAAAGTACAAACGAAACCGGCAGGTGAAAATTGGGACAAAGCGAAGTAGATAATTTTATTGATCGAGAAGAATTGGCCGCTGGCGCAGCCAAAGGAATGTTAAAGCCTATTGACAGACAAAAGACTCATATGTTTTATACTTTTTTGTTAATTATGTTTGAAAGCTCTGCCCCTTTGAAACACCACTTTTTTGATTGGCTATACAAACAAATTTCTTTAGTGGGATACTCATCCGGTGGATTACCAAATACAATATCTGCGAACGATTTCTTTGGCAAATATGCTGCAGAAGATGTCGTTAATAGCTCGGACTTCGTACTCGAAGAAATCACTGGATGAGTTGTTTTAAACTGCTCATACCTCCCTCTAACCTCGCCATAATCAATAGAAAATGCCGTTAGAACTCCCTCTTCATCACCTTTATTCCGGATAGTTAAAACGCATTCTTTATCCCTACACCATACGTCTACAAGCTCTAGCTCAAAGTTGTTTTTACTAAATTTGCTGTAGGAAAACTTCGCAAAATCTACAACACCAACCCCCAAAGCTCCTGAGGCAATAGTACTGAAAAGCCACATTTTTTTAGTTAATTTTACTTCTGACAACTTTTTTCCTCATTGATTCTTTACACTTATTATTCGGTTTGAGCCGCTAATCCACCTATAATGCAAACTTTACTTTTCAATTTCAATTTAAATTCAATAAGTTAACGTTCACAAAACAAACAAACCCACCAACTCTCATTTAATCATAAGTCAGTGACAGATCACCACCTAATCCACCCTCTCCTTCTCTATCCTCTCCATTAGCGCCAACATCGCAGCATTGCGCTTAGCGGCTAGCCAATCTGCTAGGCCATCGAGGACGGGATGGTACTGGCGTTTGAATACTGAGAACGTACAAACAAAACTACCAGAACACATTGCGGCGAAGCGGCTTTCTAAGTCCCACGCGACTCGGCCGTCGTTGCAATGCACGCATTTTCGGTAGTGGCGGTTTGGTGCTCGGTACTTACCGCTGCCGCCACAGCAAGAACAAATACGGCCTTGTGGTGTGATCGCCTCTTCCACAGCTGCGCGCACAATGGCTACGAATGCGGCTTCACTCTTTTGACCGCGCCAGTCATCGGTCAGCGTATACAGTTCCGCGAGCACCGCCTTTTCCAGTGCTCTTCTCGATTGCGCGTTATCCAGTAACTCCACAAACAACACCAGAAAACCGACCGGAGATTCCTTCCAGGTAATCCCCACCATGCCGAGCTGGTCTTCCAGAGAAAATAAGCCTTTTCCGCCCTTTTGCGGTTCGTAATTTATGCCTTTTAAATCGAACTTAGCCAATAACGTTTCTGGTCGCATTTATGCTACCTCCTTGCTGTTCCTCACCTGTTTGCGAAAACTCTCCCACGTAAAGCTCACCCACTCACAGCTCTCCAACAAACGCTCCATCACTCGGGCTCCAAGAACCTGAGTCAGGTCATCAGATTTCAGATTGGTCAGAATGCCGGTTGGCTTCTCGTTGGTATAGCGTGAGTCGATGATGGTGTTAATCATGATCGCCTCGTGGTCATTCATTCGCTGCACCCCAACCTCATCCAACACCAACAAATCGACCTGAGCTAAATACTTCAGAAACTGAGCTTCTGTAACGTTCGATTGGCGGTTGTACTTATCGCGAATTTTCATCATCAACTCAGCGACCGTAATCACCAACACTGTACGATTGCGCGTCATCAACGAGTTCGCCATTGCACAAGCCAGATGGTTTTTGCCCGTTCCTGTCGATCCAGAAAATACAAAGTTTTTCTCATCACCTTCCAAGAACTCAGAAACCCAACGGCGAGAAACACTAAATGCCTGACGTTGGCCTTGGTTCTCCGTCACGTAGTTGGCAAATCGACACTTCAAGTGCTTCTTGCCTACTCCACTGCGGCCAAGTAAATCCTGAACTTTGCTCTGCTGGTAGTTCTGATACACCGCATGGCTTTGCTTCTCGACTTCCTGCTGAGCAAGTTGAGCCATCTGCTCTGGCGTGTACGGCACAACGTTCGCAGGCATCGCTTGCTGTAATTTTTGGTAAAAGCTGCTCATTGGTCACCTCCGTCTTGGCGGTCTTTGAACCACTGAGGTGGTCCGTAATCATCAGGGTTGGTTTGGTCTGAAAACTGCTCCACCGGAATTAGCTTCGAGTTTGGCGAGGACGATTTAAGGCTAAACAACCCTTGCCACTCGTTGTCGATGGATTGCTCAATGATTTGGCGCTGCATGCTCACCACGTTCTGGGAGAGCTTGAGCAAGTCGAGCATTTTGGTGCGCTCGCCCCGCTCAGTTTTGAAAGGCTTTTTGATTCGCTTACGGAATGCCAGGTACTCAGCCCAAGCATCTTGATCGAGCAGGGCTGGAATTTGTTCTTCAGGAACCAAGCTACTCGTGATGGGAGACTTTTTGTTTACTTTTTCTGTAGTAGTCTCTGGTAATCTCTGTGTAGTCTCTGTTTTAGTTTGGCTGATTGGTACAGCACTGCTTGGCGCATTTGTACGTTCTAGTTTGGCGCATTCCGCCAAACCAGTTTGCTCCATTTGTGCAATCAAGTTTGGCTCATTAATGCGGTAGAAAACTCGGCAAGGAACACCTTGCTTTTTCTCTTCCAAAATACCTAACTGACGCAGCTTTTTACGTGCAGTATCAAGCTCTCTTCGAGTCATGCCCGTTTCGTCTTGCCACTCTTCCTGAGTTTTGTAAAACCACCCTGAAGCGTTCGTTCTTCGGCTCCAGTAAATGCTCTGGCTAAGCATTAATGCGCCTGTGATACCAATGCCCATCTTCACAAACGATCGATGAAAAGCGATGGGTCTATCCAAATACTCAATCACACCGCAGTCCCCGCTTTCATGGATTCAAAGATTTCCATCGCTTTAGTCCATGATACGACGAAACGACAAACACCGTTATTGGCCACCCAGATATAGCAGCCGTGATAGTTCTGTAAGCTAAGGCTCATTGCACAAAGTTCTCCTAGTTAGATGCGTGTTATGTGGTGGTCAGCCACTACGCTTTTGATTAGGCAGCTTTCTTCGCCATTAACGACTCAAGGTATTCCAGAAGTGGCGCGTGAGATGCCTTCGCCTCCTGCACTTCTCGATACGCATCGCGCAGCTGGTCAATGTTCGCGTTCTCCCCCAAAGAGATCACCGCACGGAATGCTTCAGATGTTTCTTTGTTGTGGTTATGCAAGAGCAAATCTCGGCTTAAGTTTGCATCACTCGCACCAATGCAAGTGACAGAGAACCCAAGCGGGTTAAGAAATTGGTTAAGCATGTCGCTTGCGCGTTTGGCAGGCATCGCCTTAAGCACCGCAGGTAACAAATCCATCATCGTGGCTTTGGCCTCTACGCTGGTGCGCTCGACATAGCGGAAAAAGTTCTGAGCATTGTTCTTGTCATCAGCGCCCGGTACTTTAAGTAGCTCTTTACGCTGCGCATCAACCTCGTGCTCAAGATCGAGTTTGTGATACAAGCTCGCGACACGGTGAGCAATACACTCTTTACTCAGTTCAGTGCGCCAACTTTCTATTGCGTTACGCATAACGCTTTTAAAACTGTTATTCATGGTTTTTCCTTACTGGTTGTTTGTACAGAATGCTGTGAATCAGCCTAAATTTTTAAGTTGCGTTATTCTTCTAACGGTCACTTTGAGAATAAATGCACTCCATAGACTTGGTCATAAACGCAAATGGTCGTTTATAGAGACCATCTGGTTAGGGTTTGGAAACACTTGCTCAAAAGTACAGTTGGCACCAAGCTCATTCAGTGAATTTACGATGTCCCAGCACTGATTGAAGCTTGGGCAACGGCGTCCTTTCTCGTAGTGGTAAATAGAGCCTGGTTCTATCCCTGACTTTTCTGATAAAGACTTTACTGAGATAGAAAACTGCTCCCGTATTTCTCGTATTCTTTGCATGTACACCTCTAAATCAAAAAACAACTACAATGTACATTATGTATATATTAAGATCAACACAATGTACATTATGTCAATTGCATCATTTTGTACGAAATGTACATTTATGGAATGAAGATGAATTGGACAGATCTGGTTAAAGCCAGAATTAAAGAACTTGGGATCACCCAAGAAAAACTAGCTGAGTTAGTTGAAGTAACTCCTGGCGGAATGGGTCATTGGTTGAACAAACGAAGAGAACCAACGTTAGAACAAATAGCTAAGATCCTCAAAGCTGTTCAGCTTGATAAGTTGGTATTGCATTCAGATGGTACACTTGAGTATCCAGATGATGCTTTGGGCAACACCTCTGTAATAGACATACAACCATCGTTTACACAGTCTTTTCCCGTGCTAAGTTCAGTTCAAGCAGGTAACTGGTCAGAGGCTGTCGAGCCTTATACTATCGAAGAGATTAGTGAATGGCACCAAACAACCGAACGTACAAGTGGTCGCTGTTTTTGGTTAAGAGTCAAAGGCGACTCCATGACGTCTCCAACAAGTATTAGCTTTCCAGAAGGAACTCTCGTTCTTGTCGATACAGAGAAAGAAATAGAGAATGGCTCTCTAGTTGTAGCAAAACTAGTTGATGTAAATGAAGCCACATTTAAAAAGCTAGTTATCGATGCAGGACAAAAGTTTTTGAAGCCGTTAAACAGCTCTTACCCACAACTGCCCATCAATGGTAATTGCAAAATCATAGGCGTGGTAGTAGACGCAAAGATGAAACTCTTCTAGATTCTTTCCTCAGTTTAGTTGATTACAAGATACCGCTTTGATAGCGGTATTTTTTTGTCTCTCACAAATAAATATACATTTTGTATTGACACAAATATGTACGAAATGTACATTTTAATCATTCAAGTAACTTACCGACCTGACCAATCGGTTTTCCGAGAACTTTGTGCAATGAGAGCTTAAAGATGAAAACAATGACGTTAGACCAAACCCATCGACTGCTGAACAACCTGCAACTACTCAATGTATGCAGCCATCAGTTTGAAGAAGTGACAGCAGAGCTAAGTAAGGATGATCCGCTCCGTATCGCTGCGACTTCCATCTTTGAAGGAGCCGAAGACTTTAAAGGGCTGGAGATTCACGTAAACGAAGAAGATTTTGAAAAGGCGCAAGAGCTATTCAGCCAGCTAGTTAGCCTGCAAGCCGCAGTGGAAGCGAGAACGCTACCCCACTAATTCACATTTGTGCAATGGCATCAAACTTAATTAGGAAATAAACAATGAAAGAACTACAAGAGATCGTCAGTAATAAAGTCAATGACATGGTCAGCAATGGCGTTATAGAGAAAGCTATCGAAGACGCTGTCGATAAGTGCATCACCAAAGTACTTGAAGACCAGTTCCGCTCCTACGGGGAGTTCAGTAAGCAAATGGAAAACATCATTCAAAGCAAACTACGAATTGACCCTGATAGTATTTCTATTCCTACATATGAAGATCAAATGGCCAAAGTGATGAACAACACGCTAAACAAGTTCATGACTAGCGAAGCAATGACCCGCTTTGAAAAAATGGCAGCAGATAAATTCGGTGCACTTCCAACAGAAATGCCTGTCACCGACTTCATTAATACAATCGTTGAAAATTGGCGTTCGGGCGATGACTTCGATAAAGAAGATATGAGCTACGAAGCAGATGTGCAAATTGAACCTAGTCGATACAGTAAAAATTCATTTCGACTAAAAATTGACTCAGGCAAGGTTTCATCAAGTTACTCTTCTTTTTCAAGAGTAGCTGAAGAGGTCGACCTATACGTTATGGATGGGAAAATTCGTTGCAACCACTCATTCAACCCATACAAAACCCGCGATGTTGAGTCATTTATCTACCGCTGCTTTGCTCAAGGTGTGGTTCTTACTGGCCTAGAAGATTTTGATGAGTCGGAATGTAACCTAATCATCAAAGAAGATGACTACTAAAAAGAGAAAACCCCTATCGGTGACCAAACCAACAGGGGCGTTCTTTGTGCAATGAGACTTAGATAACTAACTCTCGCAATCAGTATATCTCTGGCTGACCACCAATATCAAGAGTTTAGGCTGATTGCGGGTATTCACCCCAACCCAATTTAGGAATTTGTGTAATGAACTATTCAAACTTGAATCAATCACCGATGAGCTTCAGCTACTCTGTTCCTACTTTCGTAGTTGAATCTGCGAAAGAAGCAGACAAACCTGTTTATGACGCCGAGCGTTACCCTGAGTCTTCTAACAAGATCATGTGTCATCAAGAAGTATTGGATTTCTTCAATAAGAAGCGAACCACCATTATTGCATGGCGCAAGAACCGCAACTTCCCAGAGCCAATTAGCAAATCACCGCTGCGTTGGATTCGTGCAGCGGTGATGGAATGGGTAGAGCATGAAGGTGGGTTTAAGGCTAGGGTTTAGAGGCTTCACTACGTACAAAGAACTAAACCTAAGTGTTAAAAATTACTGTTACATGTTTGCTTATACGTTTTTTAACGTGGTAATGTAGCTAAGATATTGGTTAACAACGTATACATTGAGTTACCAGCTACACCATAGAATGTATTTAGAGCCAACGTTTTTAACTTACTTGCTTGTTCTGGCGTTGTAATTTCTCTACGAACTTTGAGTTCAATTGCATCTTTAACATCTTGAGTCATTTCGGAGTAGCCGTGCTCTTTAAGTAGAGAAACTAACTCTAAAGGCAATTGGTCATTTCTACTTAGTTGCAATTTTTGCAACTCCTGAGATGTCACTAAACTCTCACAAATGACTTTTTGGAGTTCTCCAACGCGATCCTCTAATGAAGTAATTCGTTGTTTGTACTCACCAGTTAATACTTCATAATTTGCTATAAGCCGTGCATTTTGCTTCAACTCGAGTTCTGCAAACTCAAGTTTCATTTTGAATTTTTCAACATCAAAATTCGAATGAAGAACATCGCTGGGCGACTTTTCCTTTATAACCACTAAGCCAAACTCGTATAATGATTTTTCTACTTTTTCAACTTCACCCGAAGCTGTTTCAACAATAAGTGTGATTTTAGTATCTTCTTGCCTAATACTGACCTTTGCTTCGATTCCGGAGTATTGTTGATGAAGGAACTCATTAAAATAAGACAGTATTGATAAGCCAGCACTAGCTTGGTGTGGTTCAAAAGCTATCGATTTCGATAATGTCACCATATCAAATAAGTCCTGAGCGATACTTTTGTCTATAGGCAGCTCTGGAAGACCAGTAATAATTACTGTCACTGTCATCGTATCAGTCATATCAGGCTCGAAAGAAGTGCCAATTACGACGGTAGCATCATATCCTAAAATGTCTTTTACAGCGTTACCTACTACCTCAAATTCGTCCAACCGCATGTCAAGCCCAGCAGTAATGTTGACTAAGCATCCCTTAGCTTCGGACAATGGATAACTACCCAATGCAGGGGAGTTTAACAAATTGGCGACAGCATCAGCTGAACGTTGATCACCTCGGTCAACGCCATAACCAACTGTAGCTAGCCCCATATCATTAAATATCGTTCGTATATCTTCAATGTCGACATTTATCATTCCAGGCTGGGTTAATAATCCTGAAAGCCCCTTTATAACTGCTTCAAAGTGATTGTTTGAATCTTGGAATATATCACTAGCTGTCTGCAACTCATTATTTTTTAAGTTTGAATCTAGAAACCTATCATTATCAATACAAATAAGTGAGTCGGTATATTCTGCCATCGACAAATATGCTTGTTGAGAACGTTTCTTTTTGTAGCGGCCTTCAAATTCAAATGGAAATGAGCAAAGCCCTACACACAGTATGCTTCGCTGCTTTATAAGCTTGGTAATACATGGAGCGACAACACTACCCGTTTCACCTCCGAGTCCCGCAACTACAAAAACAATATCCCTTTCCTCTAGCTTCCCTATTATTTCTTGCTCGAGAAAAAACACCTGTTCTGATAAATGTAGCGAGTCACTATGGACAGATCCTTGAGTATATTGATTTAGGACCTCTGGTGATGAATGTACGTAAAGCTTGTCGACATTTATGGAGTCTTTTATTGATGCTGTGATTCTACACCCAACGGTGCCAACTCCAATCACGAGCACAGACACTCCCGTTTCCATGTCCATCATAGATTTAAACATAAATCTCCATATTCATTAACTCGTATGAGCATAAACGCCCGTGTAAGGTATTAGAAACACAATGTCTCTACAAACCAACTTAAACACTAAAATCAGCGCATGGTAAAAATGCCTGGCATTGCGAATCACTCTTGAACAGTTTGTTAAACTCGTGCTCAAAGAAATTGAAGGACTAAACAAGCTATAAACGCTGGCAGACCAGCTATAAAGAAAACTAAACCTGTCTGGTAGTTCAATCGATAGTGCTCGCGTTCATCTTTTTGAAAATCATGCCCTTCTACCATTTTGTAGACTTTGTCTGTTCTAGGGTCATCTAACCGAGTCGTCTTACTATGGATGCCACCTTCCCACATTAGCTTAGCCAAAACCCATATGACGATGACAACAAAGAAAAGAAAGTCAACCAACTGAGTCGTAGCAAAGAATGGAACAAACTGAGCTAGAGCGATAACAATAAGAGCCGCTGAGAGGTTAATTAGAACCACTTTTTTGAGTAAATCGAGCACAATCACCTCCTAGAGCATAAAGCCTTGTTAAGGTATGAGGCACGCAATACCGAAGGTACCGCATAGCACCTTAACCACTAAAACCAACGCATAGCAAAAATACCACGCGTGCCGAATCACTCTTGAACAATTTGTTATGAGACTTTTTTCGCAATAGATTCTTTCTGTGTTTTTGATACTGTCTACTTTTAAAAATCCAATCACTGCCTGCGAGAAATACCGCGCCAATGACAGTAACTAAATAAAGCCGGTACGAAATAAAAGGCGACAAGTTCAAGTAAAAATCGTTTTGAACAAATGCGGTACCAAATACAAATGGTACACAGAAAGCTAATCCATGAGTAAGACAGTGCCTGAGAAAGCCTGCCTTTTGCATCTTGAGCCACTGAACCTGTTTTTTCCGTTCCATCTATTCCGCTCTATTCTCCATTTTTTATGGTGGCTCATAACGCCGCGTTAAGGTGTGAGTAACGCAATACCGAAGCCAGTGTAGAATACCTTAAACACTAAACCTAACGCATGATAAAAATGCCAAGCGTTACAAATCACTCTTAAGCGCTTTGTTATAAGGAACTTCCACCGGACTAATTTTGAAGATTTTTTCTAAGTATAAATCTATCAAATCAAGTAATTGAGTCGCATTACTATTGCTCTCTTCTATCAGTGATTTTTCATTTTTCCCATCAATAATTGACTTATTAGCCCGAATGAAGGATTGCTTATAAATATTAACTTTATCTTCAAATGATATTAAGAATTCAGGGTCTATTTCATTAATAAAATGCTTATTACAACTCATATAGTCCGAAATACCATCTAAACAACGTTCAAAGTTATCGTAGTTTTCCTGAGCATTAGCGTCAGTCGAGCGGAAATAAAATACTCTTGTTAAAATCTTTAATTTAGACAGCTCATGGTATAAGTGTTTTTTTGTTTCGATTCTGAAATTAAGGCTTTCTTTGTACTCCTCAACTATATATGCAGCTTGAGCTTTAATTTTCTCAAGTTCTATGTCGTAAGGCTGAGTTGCTCCTTTCTTTGCACTTTCTATATGACCAACATCTTCTTTATCAGCTTTGTTACTCCCCTTTTTAGATGAGTAGCCTTTAAACCAGTCTTTACCAAACAGGACCCAAAAAAAATACAAGATTAACAGTATGTTGGTTGTTGTTGAACTATCTAATACTGTAAGCATTCGTAAATCCTCCTTATAACGCCGCATTAAGGTGTGAGCGGCGCTTGGCTAAACTTGAGCGAAGCGAAACTGCCAAGCATTGCGAATCACTCTTAAATGCTTTGTTATGTACGCGCTTCAATGTATTGGCTTAATATTTCAATTTGCTGGTCGTGTAAAGTTAGCAAAGGACTGATTAACATAGCATCTTTACCGCCTTTTTTAAGTGACAATAGAACTACTTTTGGATCACTATATAAATTAAGGAAAGGAAGACCGACGGCTTCGAAGTAGAGCTTCAATCTACGTGCAGAACCTACAGCATCGTCATACGAAGCCACAGGAAAGCGTCGTTGAACAACACCCTCTATGTTTCCAAGCTCAGCCCCAACAATTATCAACTTCTTCCTTTTATCCAAAAATTCAACTGCAACATCAGCTGTTGCATCAAAATCTGACACATGATTAATACAACTGATATGCAAATACCAATTGCAATTACCAGACTTTAACTTAAAAGTGCGCTGTGATTTAACGTACTTCCACTCAGGAAGAAGAGAACACAGCTCAGTCAGAAATACTTCCTGTAGTTCAGAAACCTTCATATTCCCTCAAGTACATAACACTTATTAGGCGGCTTGAAGCCGCCTTTTCTTCCGTTATCATGCCGCCTTTCATTAGACGCTTCAAACCACAATAGGTGAGTTAGTGATCTATGATACTAATTGGTAAGCAACAGCACTTAATTTAAAGCAACTTTTTCGTGTTCCAGCTCTTTTTGCACTTGAACAAACAGTGCATCGGCAAACTTCTCGTATGCTTCTTTTTGATCGGATAGCCAGTCATGCTTGTTGTAGATCGCCATTACGCCAACCAGCTCGTGCCCGAGCATTTTCTCGGTCACATGGGGCATAGTGCCGAGTTCTGAACAAGTGGTAGAAATGCTGCGGCGGAAATCGTGGGTTCGCCAGTGAGGTAGGTTCAGGTTATCGCGTAACCTTCTTATGTAGCGGTTTGCTGCGGATATGCAGATCGGCTTATGGATGGATGCGCCAGGGAAAAGGTATTCATCATAGATGTTCATCAACCTTTCTAGCATCGGCTTGATGTGTTTTGGGATGGGTCTGCGAATGGTGTTACCCATTTTGCTAAGTTCTGGTGGTACCGTCCAAATGTCGTTGACCATATCGAAGTGTTCGCGCTTGGCCAAGCGAAGCTCTGATAGTCGGTTACCCCATAACATTGTTATTAAGTGCAAGTTCTTGGTCGATGTACCTGCTTTGCTACGTTCAATCGCGATCCAAACTTTGGCAAGTTCAGGAAGTGATAGAACTCGGTCACCGGCACTTGGTGACTCACCAACATCTTGCTGTCTGATTTTTTCAAAGTGCGTACCATCAATAAGGAACTTGGATTTACAGAAGTTAAGACAAGCGCGCATTTTAGAGAATGCAGAGTTAGCCGTCTTCGGATTCTTCTTGGCAATGTCATCGAACCAACGCATCCATTCACGCGCGGTGATCTTTTCTACATCGACATCAGGAAAGGCATTGTAAAAGTAGTTGTTTGCCACCGAGCGGTAAAGCACCTGCGTCCCCTCTTTCTGAGTCGAGACTTTGTGCTCAAACCAGTAGTCGAGACAGTCCTTCAGGGTAACAAAATCCGTCTCACCAGTAAGGGCTATCTCTGGGTTTCTTCCCTCTTCTTTAAGTTCAAGCATCCTTTTATGGATTTGCCTTGCATTCTTGAGGGTGGTTATCGGATACTTGCCTATACGAATGCGTTTGTTTTTACCATTAAACCTGCAACGGTATTGGAACGTGATGTTTGCTTTGGGTGATATCTTCGCTATTAGTCCTTCGCCGTCATTCAGTTCTGCCGGGCCGCTATATTCGCTTAGTTTTGCAATAGCTTTTAGCTGCTTGTCTGTAATGCTCAAGTTGTCTACCTTAAATTAGGACGCAGCACTTACAAATTTTGGACACATATTTAGACGCAAGTGCAAATGTAAAACGCGTAAAAACAATTAAAACCTAACGAAAAGATAGCACATAGAACACTGCTAATCGACTGATATACAAGGCTAGTTTTGAAGAACAACGAACAGAAAAAGACATCCATGAATAATACCGAACAGCCTACATTCTTCTTCTTTGATTATGAGACATGGGGAACCAACCCCGCGAAAGATCGCCCAAGCCAGTTCGCTGGTGTTCGTACAGATGAAAACTTTAATATCATCGGCGAGCCTTTAGTCATGTACTGCCAGCCACCTGCTGATTATCTTCCGTCTCCTGAAGCTGCACTTATTACTGGTATTACTCCGCAAAAAACGGTTCAAGAAGGCCTTTCTGAGCCAGAGTTTATCGCTAAGATTCACGCTGAACTCGCGAAACCCAATACTACCAGTTTAGGCTACAACAGCATTCGCTTTGATGACGAAGTGACCCGTTATACTTGTTATCGCAACTTTATCGATCCATACGCATGGAGTTGGCAAAACGGTAACTCACGTTGGGATTTACTCGATGTACTACGCGCGTGCCATGCCCTTCGCCCAGAAGGCGTAGAATGGCCAGAAAACGAAGATGGCTTCACTAGCTTTAAATTAGAACACTTGTCTGTGGCTAACGGCATAGAACATAGTAACGCGCACGATGCCATGGCAGATGTGGTTGCGACTATCGAAATGGCAAAGAAAGTAAAAGCAGCGCAACCAAAATTGTTTGATTACTTTTTTTCTATGCGCCAAAAGCGCAAGCTCAATGATTTAGTCGACATCGTCAACATGACACCGTTGATGCACGTTTCAGGCATGCTAGGGCGCGAATGCCAGTACACTAGCTGGATTGTGCCTGTTGCTTGGCATCCAACCAATAATAACGCCGTTATCACCATCGATTTAGCGAAAGACCCTCAACCTATTCTTGAGCTATCCGCAGAAGAGCTGCACGAAAGACTCTACACGAAGCGCGAAGATCTTGGTGAATTGCTACCAGTGCCAGTTAAACTAGTTCATTTGAACAAATGCCCTATTCTCGCCCCTGCAAAAACGTTAACGGCTGAAAATGCAGAGTCTATTGGCATTGATCGCCAACAATGTCTCGCCAATCTCGCTTTGTTGCGCCAACATCCTGAAATTAGAGAAAAGCTGATTAGCCTCTTTTCAGTCGAGCGCAAATTCGATAAAAGTGATGACGTCGATACACAACTTTACGACGGGTTCTTTTCTCCAGCCGATCGCGCAGCTATGGATATCATTCGCGAAACCGATCCGAATAATCTTGCTGCATTAGACATTGAATTTGATGACAAGCGCATTAAACCTCTATTGTTCCGCTATCGTGCGCGTAACTTCCCAGGCACATTAGACGAGCAAGAACAAAGACGCTGGGCACTACACTGTCGAGAAGTGTTTGAAAGCCAAATTGAAGAGTACATGCTGAATTTAGAAAACTTAGTTCACGAACATGAAAGTGACGAAAAGAAGATTGCGATATTAAAATCCGTGTACCGTTATGTAGAGAGCTTAGCTTCCTAACTCCTCCTAATACAAGCGCACCTTATGGTGTGCTTGTTGTTTATATACTGTCAAAATGATTAAAGAACGATTCTTACAACTGATCCAACTGCTCATTTCAATCTTCCTCATCATGGGAGCACTTGGCATCGGAATTACCATTCAAAAGTTCACTGGCGTTTCCGTTCCAGGAAGTGTCATCGGTATGCTCGTACTGTTTTTCTCCATGACTCTTGGGCTTGTAAAAGTCGACTGGGTCAAACCGGGCGCCACGCTATTTATCCGCTATATGATCTTATTGTTCGTTCCTATTAGCGTGGGATTAATGCAACATTTCGATATGCTACTCGCTAATGCCCTCCCTATCATTGCTAGCGCAGTTGGAGGCTCACTCATTGTACTAGTCAGCCTCGCTTGGCTGCTGGACTACTTGTTAAAGGAGAAGCACTGATATGTGGTTAGTTGTTACCATTGCGGTTTTTCTTGTCGCGCGCCAAATTGCAATCAAAGTGAATAATCCTCTAGCAAATCCTTTGCTGATCAGTATTGCAGTGCTCATTCCTTTGCTTACTTACTTAAATGTACCGTTTGAAACGTATTATGCGGATAACGAAGGGATCAGTTTTTTACTTCAACCAGCCGTAGTTGCTCTGGCTTATCCACTATATGAACAACTACCACAAATTAAAGCAAACTGGCGAATCATCACTTTTGCTTGCACAGTAGGCAGTGTGATGTCGATGATGACAACCACCTTGATCGCAGTCGCTTTCAAAGCGGATATCAGTTTAATCGCGAGTCTAGTGGGTAAGTCCGTCACTACACCAATAGCGATGGAAATATCGAGTCACCTCGGTGGTGAAGCCGCCGTTGCAGCGATCTTGGTTCTGATTGTCGGTTTATTGGGCGCAATTTTGGCATACCCAATTTACAATTTGATTGGAATTAAACACCCGATTGCACGTGGTCTGACAATGGGTACAGTCTCTCATGCCTTAGGCACCGCTACTTGTGCAGAGAAACAGCCCATAGATGCCGCGTTCTCATCACTCGCATTGGTTTTATGTGGGATCATAACTTCTATTTTGGCTCCAAGCTTTTTTGCTTTGGCTGTCTGGCTATATCAATAGTTAAGCGCTCTCGGTCTGCCCTCCTTCCGGCAGGCCGTAGCCTTTCCGCTTCTTCCTTACCCTTTTCAAAACCCTATCTTATCTATCAACCTCACCCAGTAATATCGTGAAGGGACTTGATCGAGATATACATTCATAGCATTAGCATTCTAGGTGCTACCACTCGCTCTAGATTACGTAGGTATAAAGTAGCATAGCGGTAAAAGTCGCGTTAGTAACATACTCCTGCTCCTTGGTCATATGAATATATACTGATATGGTTAATTGTGAGACGGAGATAACGCTTCACACCTGTGCAATCGAATACATGTGTGAGCTCACTCTAATTATGTAACAGAATTATCAATTGCATTATTTATCGTGATCTAACGCACGGAACATTTCTATCTTTCACATAGAATAACTGTCCATGCAATAACAAGGATTCAACATGAAAAGTCGCATTGAACAGGCGCTAGCAGGCGCTCCAGAAGCACTTTCCAAACAACTTGCTCCTATCATCCAAGCTGATGATTTTGATGCTACGCTTTCAGTTCAACAATTTGAGCAGTTGCTTTCAGCTACCGGTCTATCAGACAAAGAGCTTCGTGTTGCGCTACTTCCTTTTGCCGCAGCGTACTCCTATGCTCCCCTTTCTGACTTTTATGTCGGCGCTATCGTTCGTGGTCTTTCAGGTCGCCTTTACTTCGGTGCCAACATGGAATTCTTTGGTGTACAGTTGGGTCAAACGGTTCACGCAGAGCAGTCTGCGATTAGCCATGCTTGGATGAAAGGCGAACGTGGTGTTAAGGATATCACTATCAACTTCAGCCCATGTGGTCACTGCCGCCAGTTCATGAATGAGTTATCTACCGCAAACGAGCTTAAAATCCAGCTCCCAGAACGCGAAGAAAAGTCACTTCATGAATACCTGCCTGAAGCCTTTGGACCAAACGATCTCGGTATCGAGTCCGGCTTAATGGCAGAAGTTAAACACCAGTTCTCATGTGATGATGAAGACGCACTCATCCAAAGTGCAGTTGAAGCGATGAACATGAGCCACTCACCATACACCAACAACTTGAGTGGTTTAGCATTAGAGATGACTAGCGGCCGTGTATTCCAAGGCGCTTATGCAGAAAATGCAGCGTTCAATCCTAGCTTGCCGCCGTTACAAGTTGCGCTAATCCAAGTTTTACTTGCGGGTGAAACCTTTGACAGCATCAAAGCCGCTGCATTGGTAGAGAACTCAGAAGGTAAGATCAGTCATTTAGCCGATACGCAATCAACGTTGGAAGCGTTGAATCCAGATATTCCGCTTAGTTTTGTCAACGTATAAACGACAAATTCAACAAAAAGCTCTACAACATGTAGAGCTTTTTTATTACCTAAAAACCAAAAGCAAACGTTTGCTTTGTCATGAAACTTCAGTATGATCTCCTGCAATTTCTGTCTCATCACTCTATTTTGTAAGGGAACACTATGTTTGGCACTGCAACTAGCGCAAATGCTACCCGTGTATTACTTTTAGGCTCTGGCGAACTCGGTAAAGAAGTCGCCATTGAATGCCAGAGACTTGGTTTAGAAGTGATTGCTTGTGATCGCTATGCCAATGCTCCAGCGATGCAAGTCGCTCACCGTAGTTATGTTATCGACATGTTAGATGGAAACGCCTTAGAAGAAGTTATTACGAAGGAACAACCTACTTACGTCGTACCAGAAATTGAAGCCATCGCAACCGGCAAACTGGTAGAGCTTGAAGAGAAAGGACTGAATGTTGTTCCAACCGCTAAGGCAACCAGGCTAACAATGAATCGTGAAGGTATCCGACGTTTGGCAGCAGAAGAACTGGAATTGACGACTTCACCTTATCGTTTTGCAGATAACTTTGAAGACTTCAAAGCCGCGGTTGAGCATGTGGGTCTTCCGTGCGTGGTGAAGCCTGTGATGAGCTCTTCAGGTAAAGGGCAAAGTGTTATCAAGACCGAAGACGACGTTACAAAAGCATGGGATTACGCTCAGGAAGGCGGACGTACGGGTGCAGGTCGCGTTATCGTGGAAGGTTTTATCGACTTCGATTACGAAATCACTTTATTGACCATCAGAGCCGTTGACGGTGTGCATTTCTGTGCTCCAATTGGTCATCGTCAGGAAGATGGCGACTACCGCGAATCATGGCAACCGCAAGCTATGTCAGAAAACGCAGTAAAAGCAGCTGAATACACGGCTGAGAAAGTGGTAAACGCGCTCGGTGGCTACGGCATCTTTGGTGTAGAGCTGTTTGTCAAAGGCGATAAAGTCATTTTCAATGAGGTCTCTCCTCGCCCTCACGATACGGGTATGGTTACAATGATTTCGCAGGAAATGTCTGAGTTTGCTCTCCACGTGCGCGCGTTTACCGGAATGCCAATTAATAATATTGTGCAATATGGCCCATCTGCGTCTGCTGTTATTCTTGGACAAGGGACTTCCACAAACATTCGCTTTGAAAACCTAAGCAAAGCTTTAGCTCAACCTCAAACACAAGTTCGTCTATTCGGTAAGCCAGAAATCGATGGTCGCCGCCGTTTAGGTGTTGTCCTTACGCGACGAAAAACCACCGAAGAAGCCGTTCAAGATGCTGTTGAAAGTGCTTCAAAAGTGAATATCATTTATTAAATACGAACCACTCATACAAAAATAGCGCAGCTCAAATTGCTGCGCTATTTCGTGTTCCAAACCGAAGAGAGCCTATTCACTCTCGATTAAGTACACTTCTTCAGAGAAGCGACTTAAGCCTTTTTTCGCAATTTTAGGATGATTCTCGTCAGCTTCATCTACGTTCAAACAAGTAACTTTGTAACCTGAAAATAACTGCTCAATCTCTTCGACCGGCACGCTAAATGGAGGCCCCGCCATCTCTTCTTGAGGATAGTTGAGTGTAACAAGCAAAATACGACCGCCTGGGTTCAAAAGTTGCTTGAGACGCTCTACATACTCCTCTCGCATATCTTGCGGTAAAGCAACCAACGCGGCGCGATCATAAATGATATCGGCTTGAGATACTGGTGCAGTGAAAAAGTCCCCAGTATAAATAGAGAGCTCATCAAATTGATAAAGCTCGTGCATGCCATTAAGAGGCGTTACCGTTGGCGTGTAAAAATGTTCAGCAAAAAAGGCACGCACAGCAATATGGCTTAGCTCAACGCCTTCAACCGAATCATGCTTCATCGCTAGCCAAATCAAGTCTTCTGACTTTCCACATAAAGGAACTAACACTTTATCTTCACGCTTTGGATTAGTGTGTTTCCAATATACTGGTAATAGCGGGTTTACATCTTCCAAGTGAAATCCGATTTGATTGCTGGCCCATTTGTTATGCCAAAATTCTTGGTCTCTCATTTTACTTTCTACTTGTCGGCTGTTTTCATTTTGAGAGGTAAGACTAACGTTTTTTTTCAATTTGTCTATGCCGTTCATCTTTGGTTAATACTGCGGTGATAGGATGTAATCGGTCTCATAGGAGACGCGCCTTTATCTGATAATCAGAATAAAGAAAAGAGAAATGGTGATCTAACGCATGATTCTACTTCAAGATAAAACTGAAACCTTGGAATCTTTCGTAATGGCCCCATTTATAAGTTAGTACCTGATTTGCCGAACTTAGCGACCTTTATGTTCCCTATTTTCTAAGTACAAGCAAGTTAAGGAGAGTGAATGAGCTTATTTCTTCGTACTACAGCATTGATGCTTTTGGTACTTAGCCGTGCACCGGCATTTGCCGCACTTCCAATTACCCCTGCGCCTAATGACGAACAAAATCGTTCAACCAGCCAAAACGAAGTTTGTGCGAAACTTTTTAAACACAGCCTTAGCGGTTTATATGGCATTCAGTCAATCGACACCACACCAACTCAGCCATATTCTGACTTCGACATTCTTTACAGCAAAGCTCACCAAGCGCAATTTGAACTTGAAACTATCTGTAAAAGTACCGCACTTCTTAATGACGCTCAGCCATACTTCGCAGGCGTGAAATCCAAACAACGAGCAGAAGAAAAGATAGCTTTAGAGTTAGATGGGAAAGTTGAACGTATTACTGACCTAGCACGTGCAACGATTGTAGCTGAAGACGTCGCGAGTTTAGTCTCCATTTATGAAACGTTAGAGCGTGAAACAACGATTGTGAAAGTAAAAAATCGATTCAAAAAACCTGGCCCTTCAGGATATAGAGACTTGAACTTGCTCGTTCGTTTACCAAAAACAAACCTAGTAGCCGAAGTTCAACTGCACTTGAAAGCAATCGCAGATGTAAAAAGCGGTCCCGAACACGACCTATACGAAAAAATCCAGAAACTAGAACGTCAAGCGATGTTGGAAAACCGTGAGCTAAGCGAAATAGAGCTTGCCTCTATTCGCAACATGCGTACACAGTCTAAGAACTTGTACCAACAAGCATGGCAACCATACTTAACAACGCATCTAGAAGCGGCGTAACCGATATCATTAAGCGTCTCTCATAAACAGAAAAACCACCGCATTGCGGTGGTTTTCATTTGTATGCACACGAATTTTACGCAAAAAAAGACCACGCCTTAGCGTGATCCATTTATTCGGCTTACTGTACTTTCTTCAGGTTTTCTACACGAGCTTTTAACTTCTGACCCGGGCGAAAAGTCACTACACGTCGAGCAGTAATTGGAATATCTTCACCAGTTTTCGGGTTACGACCAGGTCGTTCATTCTTGTCACGAAGATCAAAGTTACCAAAACCTGACAGTTTTACCTGTTCGCCACTTTCCAGTGCCTTACGAATCTCTTCAAAGAACACTTCCACCGTTTCCTTGGCGTCCCGCTTACTAAATCCTAATTTATCAAACAGGTTTTCTGCCAGTTCGGCTTTTGTGAGCGCCATAAAACTTTCCTCAAAGCTATGTTAAACAATGCTACGTTAGTGTAGCGCCAGAGCAGTTTTACCCTACCAATTCAACAACATATCGGGGTTACATCAGGAAGTGTATGACAAGCTTATGATTTTCGCCAACTTTTTTCTTGGCGAACAAAAGGAATAGCACTACGTAAATTATTGTTAAACGCCAGAAATTTGATGTTTTTGTTTTTGTTTCATCTTTATCAGGAAAAACATCCAGATTATAAAACTAAAAGTAGCTTAAATATCAACATTAAACACTATTTAATAAAAATATCAGATATTGGTTATTTAACAGACACTTGACATAGAACTTGTCGTAAATTCAGTGATTTGTATGTAACTCGATACGTAACAATTAGATTAAAAGGTATGACCACCTGTACTTTGCAACTGTGCTTAGAAAGCTTGATTAAACCCACGCTTCTCGCTGTTTAACGATGACGCCATATATAAAGATTGATAATGTGGAAGTTCGTGTATTTCCTCATTAGCTTCTTACACTGCTTCTAGGCGACCATGATTAATCAAATCATAAATATTCTTTTCCCTGTTTTTGCTCTTGTCGGAGTTGGCTATTTGGTCGGTCGTTACATCAAGCCTGACTTTCGCCCAATAAACCGCATTAATATTGAGGTATTTACGCCAGCACTGGTATTTTCGTCACTCGTTAGCATGCCGCTCGATTCAAATCAGGGGCCGCTTCTTTTGGCGGCAATTGTCGCGGTTTTAATTCCCGCACTACTCATGATCCCGGTATGTCGATGGACGTCACTCTCGTTTAAAACCTGGGCGCCACCACATATGTTTCGCAATAGCGGAAATCTAGCTATTCCTTTGTTTACCTATACGTTTGGAGAAATTGCGCTGTCGTCAGCAGTGCTTTTATTTGTCGTGTCAGCATGCTTGCATATCAGCTTAGGCGTAATGCTGCTTAGTCATGGCAACCCTTTTAAGCAAATAGTCAAGATGCCAATCTTTTTAGCAGCGTCGTTGGCTCTGTTTCTCAACGTGTCAAATGTGGGTGCATGGGCGCCTTTATACGAAGCCACGGCTCTACTTGGGCAAGCGGCCGTACCCGTGATGCTTTTATCTCTGGGGGCACAAATGTGTCATTTAAGGTTGGACGGTTTAAAGATTGGTGTGTTGTGTACCGTGCAGTCACTGGCAACTGGTGCTGTCGCTTTTGCACTTATTTATTGGTTAATTCCCCTTCCAACGATGCAATTGCAAATGATGGTGCTCTTCACAATGCTGCCGCCAGCCGTCATGAATTACCTATTTGCGGAAAGGCTGAATATAGAACCCATGAAAGTGGCGTCAATGGTACTATTTGGCAACTTTTTCAGCATTCTTACGCTACCTCTTCTGCTTAGCTATACCCTCTCACTCGCTGCCTAACCGCCAACAAGCTATCGTTAGCGTGTATTAGCTGAAAAACAATACGTTCCTAATCTCGGGTAAGGGCCATCCCTAGTTTGGTCTAGTATTTTAAAGTAATGAGGGATGGTGCGAGCAGTAAGGAACTTGAACAACGATAAGGTAATCCTAAAAATAAAAAACCCTGCCAAACTGGCAGGGTTTTCATTTCTTAAGAAGATACGTTACGCGAGATTAGTCACGCAGAGACGCACCAAACTTCTCAGAAACGTGAGCAACGATAGCGTCAACCGCACCAGCGATATCTGCATCTTCAAGCGTACGCTCAAGTGACTGTAGAGTCAGAGCGATTGCTAGGCTCTTCTTACCTTCTTCAACGCCTTTACCTACGTAAACGTCGAACAGTTTTGCATCTTTAAGGAACTCGCCACCTTGCTCTAGACAAGCGTTAACAATGTCACCAGATGCAACAGCTTCATCCACTACTACCGCGATATCACGACGGTTTGAAGGGAATTTAGAAAGTGCTACCGCTTCTGGGATCACTTTGCTGTTAATTGCAGACCATTCGATTTCGAATACGATAGTACGACCATTTAGACCGAACTTACGCTCAAGCTCAGGGTGAACGGTACCGATCACGCCCACTTCTTTGCCATCTACGATGATTGCCGCAGATTGACCTGGGTGAAGTGCTGGGTTAGCTTTTTTGCTTTCAGGTGACAGTGCAGCGAAAGAGTACGCTTTTTCGTTCGCAGATAGCTCTAGAATCGCTTCTAGATCGCCTTTAAGGTCGAAGAAATCAACCGTGTTAGTTTCGATATCCCAATGTTCTTCACCGCGAGTACCAGCGATAACACCCGCTAGCATAGGCTCTTGGCGCATGCCGTTTTCTGCAGATTCACATGGGATGAAACGTAGGCCGTATTCGAATAGACGAACGCGTGGCTGTTGACGCTTCTGGTTGTGAACAACCGTGTTCAGCAGACCTTGGATAAGACCAAGACGCATTGCTGACATGTCTGCAGAAATTGGGTTTGGAAGTACTAGAGGCTCAACACCAGGTACAACTAGCTTTTGCTGCTCAGGCTCAACGAAGCTGTATGTGATTGCTTCGTGGTAACCACGGTCAACAAGAAGATCACGAACGCGTTTCAGTGGAAGATCCGCTTCAACGTGGTTGTGCATCTTAAGTGCTGCTGCTGGGTTTTGGTTAGGAATGTTGTCGTAACCGTAGATACGGCCAACTTCTTCAATCAGATCTTGCTCGATAGCGATATCGAAACGCCATGTTGGCGCTACTGCCACCCAACCTTCTTCTGAAGCTTCAACAGTCAAACCTAGGCGCTCTAGGATTTCTACTACATCAGCATCAGCGATGTGGTGACCTAGTAGGTTGTCTAGTTTCGTGCGACGTAGTGCAACTTTGTTTGGCTTAGGTAGGTCTGCTTCAGATTCTACAGCTACAACAGGTGCTACTTCACCACCACAAATTTCAACAAGAAGCTGTGTTGCACGCTCCATTGCGCTCACTTGTAGTGCGTAATCCACACCACGCTCGAAACGCATTGAAGAATCAGTGTGAAGACCGTAGCTACGTGCGCGGCCACGGATGTGGTCAGGTGCAAAGAATGCACACTCTAGTAGAACGTCTTTAGTCTCAGTTGTTACACCAGACTCTTCACCACCAAAGATACCTGCGATTGCAAGTGCTTTGTTATGGTCAGCAACTACTAGTGTATCTGCGTTTAGTTCTGCTTCGTTGCCGTCAAGAAGCGTTAGCTTCTCACCTTGCTCAGCCATACGAACTACGATGCCACCTTCGATCTTCGCTAGATCGAATGCGTGCATTGGTTGGCCTTGCTCTAGAAGAACGTAGTTAGTGATGTCTACTACAGGGTCGATAGAGCGAATACCACAACGACGCAGTTTCTCTTGCATCCATAGTGGTGTTTCAGCTTGAACGTTTACGTTCTTAATAACACGACCTAGGTAACGAGGACACGCAGCAGGCGCTTTCACTTCGATAGACACTTTATCGTCGATTGAAGGGGCAACTGCTTCTACTGATGGCTCTGTCACGTCAGCACGGTTTAGTACGCCAACTTCACGAGCTAGACCACGAATGCTGAAACAGTCAGCGCGGTTTGCCGTTAGGTCTACGTCTACTGTTACGTCGTCTAGACCTAGGAATTCACGGAAATCGGTACCGACTACTGCGTCTTCTGCTAGTTCCATGATGCCTTCTGACTCAACGTCGATACCTAGTTCGGTGAATGAACAAAGCATGCCGTGAGAAGGCTGGCCGCGTAGTTTCGCTTTTTTGATTTTGAAATCGCCTGGAAGAACAGCACCAACTGTTGCTACTGCTACTTTCAGACCTTGGCGACAGTTAGGTGCGCCACAAACAATGTCTAGAAGCTCTTCTTCACCCACGTCAACTTTAGTTACGCGCAGTTTGTCTGCATCTGGGTGTTGACCACATTCAACAACGTGACCGACTTTAACGCCAGTAAAAGAACCAGCAACAGGAAGAACGTCGTCTACCTCTAGGCCGGCCATTGTAATTTGGTGAGTTAGCTCGTCAGTAGTAACCGCAGGGTTTACCCACTCACGAAGCCATGATTCGCTGAATTTCATGTTGATGAACCCTCTGGATTACTTGAACTGTTTTAGGAAACGAAGATCGTTCTCGAAGAACGCACGTAGGTCGTTCACGCCGTAACGAAGCATTGTTAGACGCTCAACACCCATACCGAATGCGAAACCAGAGTATTTTTCAGGATCGATACCTACGCTACGTAGCACGTTCGGGTGAACCATACCGCAGCCTAGTACTTCTAACCATTTACCGTTTTTGCCTTTCACGTCTACTTCAGCTGAAGGCTCAGTGAATGGGAAGTAAGATGGACGGAAACGTACTTCTACTTCTTCTTCGAAGAAGTTACATAGGAAATCGTGCAGGATGCCTTTCAGCTGAGCAAAGTTTACGTTCTCATCAACCAGCATGCCTTCCACTTGGTGGAACATTGGCGTGTGCGTTTGGTCGTAGTCGTTACGGTATACACGGCCTGGTGCGATGAAACGGAATGGTGGTTTACCATTTTCCATCGTACGGATCTGTACGCCTGACGTATGAGTACGAAGCATCAAGTCTGGGTTGAAGAAGAAAGTATCGTGGTCAGTACGCGCTGGGTGATCAGCTGCGATGTTTAGCGCATCGAAGTTGTGGAATGCATCTTCGATCTCTGGGCCTGCCTCGGTGTTAAAACCAAGTTCGCCAAAGAACTTCTCAATACGCTCTACAGTACGAGTTACTGGGTGTAAACCACCGTTTTCAATACGACGACCTGGTAGTGTTACGTCGATTGTTTCTGCTGCTAGTTTCGCTTCAAGCTCAGCACGTTGTAGTGCATCTTTACGAGCTGCGATAGCTTGCTGAACTACGCCTTTCGCTTTGTTGATCTCTTGACCAGCTTCACGGCGTTCTTCTGGTGGTAGTTTGCCTAGGCTTTGAAGTTGAGCAGTTAGCTCACCTTTTTTACCCAGATACTGAACACGCACTTCATCAAGTGCGACTAGCGATTCGGCAGCTTCAATTGCAGTGCTCGCGCTAGCAATGATCTCTTCTAGATGTTGCATCGTTTCCTCATCTACCTGTAGGTAGTGTCCATAAGGGAGTGATTGGTTTTTTGATAGCTGTACATAGTAGCCAAACCGGGCACCAATGCCAAATTGAATTACGAAAAGAAGAGGTTATTGAATAAAAAGAGCACAAAAACGTCAAAAATGTCATCTTTAGTTAATCTGCCGTTTAGTTGTGCCCTTTTGTTTTAGAAATAGTATTGAATAGATAGCTCGATAAAATCGTCATCTCTAGCGAAGTAGAGCAAATCATTTGGTGTTTCATTTTTAAACAACCAAGCATCAATTTGCCACTTAACGTGATTCGATATTCGGCTCGATGCTTCTAACTTAGCATTGTAAACATTAGCGTTATCTAAATCCTTCGTGATTCCCGTCAATACTTCCGTTCCGTCCTCATCATTGAGCGCCCAACGAATACCTGCAAACACATCATTTTGACCGATAGTTTGTGCGTTGTTCCCACGACTGTCATAGAGGTACTCACCAATGACCCCCACATCCCAAACCGTGTCAAATGCACCGACGAAGGTATACTCAAAACCCGTCACAAGACCGACATGATTATCAGCGCTATCTCGATAAATACTTTCCAGTTTCCATAACCAATCGCCAACAATTCCTTGCACATCCAGACCGACATGACTCATCAGAGCGTAGTAAGGCTTTAATTCTCCGTACTCAAAACGAAAGTAAGGATCCCGGTTTGTTCCATATAAATAGCTTAGGCCTAAGTCCCAATCGCCAAGCATTTTCGAATATCGAAAAGCCACATCTACGTGCTTCTCTTCTCTGCTTGATTCATAGATAGCATCATCAGAGACAACGGGTTCGATTCGCAAGCGGCCATCTGTACCCGCAAACGTTCGTTCCCTAAAGTAAGGTAACAACATTGCGTGGACGGTGCCCCAGTCTTTGAAAGAGGTAAAATGTAACATCGGCTGACCGAGTTTATCTTCACCATCGACGGCTTCAATGGCATCTGTTTGGTTTACTGCATCAACTAAATGGGCTGATTCAGTCACTCCCCAAAAGACCTTACTAATCCCAACTCGAAGCTCATAATCATCCCAATAAGTCAGATAAAGTGCCTCTCGTATGTCACCATGACTTCGCTCATCGTCTAGACCATCCAGACGATAGAAAGGTGTGAAAGTAAAGTTTGCATCACCATTTTGCATCTCCCAGTAAAATTCTGGCTGCAAAACCAATGACGTTTGCGCTTTGCTCTGACCCTGAGAGCCCGTTTTAAAAAACTGACGATGCTCAATATTGACTTGTCCTGCAAGCTCGACGGCAGTCAGAGGCATCGAGTAAAAAAAGGCTGCTGCACTAAGCAACAACCCAGCATTTAATCGCTTCATTTTTCCTCCACTATCTCACTCGCTTCAACACATTCTTATGAAAGTCATTGTCTTGTAATCCAGTGTTAAAACGCATTTCGCTAGTCGTTAGCTCAGTACTTTTTCCTGTTTGATGGTTTGTCATCGCCATAGTGTGCGCTCGCCAATATTGGTTGAGATATTGCTTGTAATCGGAAAAAGAAAGCGTTTTTAACAAAGAGCCTTTGCGGTCGTAAAACTCAACTTTAAGTGGACGATAATGCGCTTTATCTAACCATACCGTTTGCTTGGTATAACCTGAGTTCTTATCGGTCGGAATTTGCTCTACGACGAAAACATCTTGCCCGTTTATGCTGTCATCTTTTAGGTAGTTGAAACGGTATTTTTCAATCTCAAAGGAACTGAGATCCTCATACGCGAATTCACTGCCCATAAAAGGACCTGATTTGTTACGCGAGGAAATACGTTTCACACGTTTCAGTGCAGGAAGGTAAAGCCATTGGTCATCGGCACCCACCGTATGAGAATGGTTAAGAAACGCCGTGCCTTTTACATCTCTCGGTTCATCAAATATCGTGAGCCCTTTGTCACCATCGCCATCAACTTCGAGTGATTGTAAGCGCATTAAACGTGTGCTGCTTTCTCCTTGCGCGTTTCGCAGAATCATTTGCATCGTAGCAACAGAATCCCCCCACCCTTCATCACGGGCTTTGCGCTCTTGGGCAATTTCTAGTCCTTTGGCTTCATCCGACAACACCGCATGACTCATAATAAGCGAGACAGAAAGTACTGATACTTTTAAGGCATTTTTTACTAAATTCATGTTCGATCCTTTAATTCGTTATGACTGAGTAACAGTCTTGGTTTGAGAGTCAGTTGATTTAAGCTTATTTCGGCGCTCCACCTCGTCGTAAACGCCTTTGTCAAACAACATCAGTAGAGTCGGTAGGAAGATGAAATCCACAACAAGGGCAATAAAGATGACAATGGCACTCAGCTGTCCCATATCGGCATTTAAACGGAAGCTCGACATCGCCAGAACAGAGAAACCAGCAACAAGCACGACCGTCGTAATCCAGAGTGCGCGCCCCACGGTACGAAAGGCGTAGCGAACCGCTTGCTCCGCACTGTGGCCATCTTTACGAGCGTGTTGATATTTAGAAAGAAAGTGAACGGCGTCATCGACAACAACACCAAGCGTTAATGTCACAACGACAGACAATCCCAAGTTAATCTCGCCAGAAACCAGCGCCCAAATACCAAAACCAATAAGCGCAGGAGCAATATTCGGGACAAGACTAATTAAGCCAAGCTTGAACGAACGCAAGGCAAAGATCAGTAATGCAGAGATTAAGACAAGAGTAATGGGCAAGGTTGACAGCATGCTGGCCATATTCGTTTCACCAATATGCGCAAACATCAGTGAAGGACTAGACGCAACAACATCATATTGAGGCGCGTTTTCGTTAAACCATTGGTAAATGCGATTTTCCAAATCAACAAGCTCGACGCTGCCCAAGTTCTCCACGGTGAGAACCATCTTGATCGACGACTTATCTACATTGATTTGGTTGTTCAAATCTAAACCATACGGTAGTGACATTTC
The DNA here is from genome assembly GCF_023161825.1 of Vibrio sp. 2CM40D. Taxonomy (NCBI): domain Bacteria; kingdom Pseudomonadati; phylum Pseudomonadota; class Gammaproteobacteria; order Vibrionales; family Vibrionaceae; genus Vibrio; species Vibrio sp. 2CM40D. Next base: position 347,081 of record NZ_JALNTL010000004.1, on the reverse strand, counting down.
ATAAAGCAGCAGATATTGAGCCGCTAATTCTCTGTCTTGAGGGAGCGAGTAATAAGCCTGATCATCTCCATGCATGTTCTTGTTTAGGCGCTTATAAACATCGCTCAAGGTCGCAACATGGTCCGTTTCTGGCTGCAACCTTAGCCAGTCAGTAAATTTACCCACGGAATTGAGAAAATTAGGATCGGCAATGCCCTGCGATTCGTTGGTTTTTATCGCGATACTGATGTTCGCCATGCCACTGATTCGCTCTTCCATAAAATCAGCCGCTCGGCGAAATTCATTGCTATGGCCAAAGTACTCGACGGATTCATCATTGACTTTGTTCAGCGGAATCAAGCTCGCACTCGCGACAATAACAAGCACCGACAACGGCAATAACGCATGTCGCTTTGACACCACGAAATCTCCTAAATGATCCATAAAGTGCTTTCTTTCATCAGAAGTATCCGACTTCACCGTAACCGGAAGGATATTAAGCAAGGCGGGAAGTAACGTGATGGAAAGGAAACAAGCAACCATGACGCCAAGGGCTGATAGGTTGCCGAAATCTCGCAGGATTGGAGAATCCGACATATTCATCATTAAAAAGCCGATCGCGGTGGTAATGGAGGTAATCAAGATAGGCATGAAATTGAGCGCAATACTTCGCTCAATAGAGTGGGCTTTACTAAAGCCGTTTTGCATAGACTGACGCATTGTCGCGATGATGTGTACACAGTCTGCGACGGCAAGCGTCATCACCAAGGTAGGCACATTAACGGTCGCCGTGCTTAAGAACATACCAGCCCATCCTGACAAGCCCATTGTAACCATAACCGAGCCGATAATAACGATGAGTGTCGCGATGACGCTAAGCAATGAGCGCAACATGATGGTCAGAAACACCAATATCACTAGTAACATAGTAGGCACTAATGTTGCGCTATCATCTTGGGCTGCGGTCATAAACGCGTAGTTCATTGCAATAATACCAGCCTTATGGAATTCCGTGTCTGGGTACACTTGCTGATAACGCTCAATCATTCCGTTTATGTAAGCAACCACCTCTTGTACTTCAGCAGTTTTATCTATTTCAGGGAGTTGGACCGTAATGTTTACGACCGTGACATCTCCTTTTTCAGAAATCAGTGAACTTTTCAAAACCGGCTCACTCAACGCAATACTTTTGACTTTCTCTACTCGTTGAGGTGTCAATTCATATTCGCTATACAGTAAATCTTCGACAAGAAGATCATCTTCAAACGCTTCGGTATGCTGGTAGTTGGCGAGGGAATCAACGCGGGTCGAGTATGGAACTTGCCACGCCTCGTCAGTGATCTGCTGAATAAGAGATAATGTGCTAGGAGTAAAAACAGTGCCGCTCTTTGGCGCTATAACCAAAGCAAGACTGTCAGATTTTGCAAAGGTGGTTTGAATTTCATCAAACGCAAGTAACTGCTCATTTGTTCCATCAAAGAAGATGTCGTAATCTCCTCTAAAGTAAAGATTTTTTCCTCCAATGGTTGCTATGACAATCAATAAAACGGTAGCAAGCATCACCAATACACTGTAATTCGTTGGTAGCTTACCCCACCCTGAACGGGCGTATTGTTGAACGTTGTGATGTGGCATCACACTCTCCTTTTGTGACGTTTCGTCAAATTTAAAAACTAAAAAAACAGCAAATGCTGTAAATAACCAGACAAACTCGACATGCAAACTTTAGATCGAATGAATTTGGCTACATAAGTTAGTTTTTAGTAACTTCCTATGCTTCTCGTGATCATTGGCTGAACGCCAACCTTCGAGATTTAATGACGATTCGTCACAATAGTGCGATAAAAAAGCCAACCATAACGTCAGATTGGCCTTTCCAGTTTATTAGCGATTCACTGACTCTAAATAAGCAAGCTCTTCACTAAATAACTCCTGCTCCACTCGACGCCAGGTTTTACGGTAGTCCCATTCTGTAGATAAAGGCGACCAACCTAAACCATCAAGTAACATATTCGCGTTGTGCAGTACTGAGAATGGGTCTTGAATTCGCTGAATACATCGACTGTTCGATGCATTTTGCGCCAAAGCGTTTGAACCGAAGGCAATAGACCAGTTGGCGAATACAATAGCATCTGAACCAATTGCGGGAGAAAACTTAAGATCACCACATTCTACCGCATTGTTCACTAGCGCATCAGCACCATCTATTACTTGTTCTTCCAAGTTATTCAGTTCATTCACACGTTTAGGCGAAGCCTTCTCTAGAACCCAAGGCGTCTTTGCAACAATCGCACAGGTTGATAGTACTGGCTCCATACGAGCGTAAATACGATAACCTACATGCATCGCAATGATTTTTTCTCTGGTATTGCCATTAAATTTGGCGGTACGTTCGAAAAATATTGCTTCGCTTTTCAGCGAATGAATACAAAGCGCAAGAATCACATCTTCTTTGCTGCAAAAATGATTGTAGATCGTCCCTTTAGAATAAGGGCTTGACGCTGTAAGCTTGTCCATCGTTAAGTTGGCAAAGCCTTGCTCTTGAACTAAAGACTTAGCCAATTGAATAAGCTCTATCTCACGATCAGCAATCGCCTGTTGCTTTTTTGTTAGCCCTGAAGACACACGACATCCGTCTTGCTTGCTATATTTTTTACAGCGAAAGTTAAACATAATCCTTTGATCCGTATACCAACACACTCCCAATAATTGTAACACGATTCTTTAATACAGGAACGCAACTAAAGTTGACGAACCGTCATAAATGACACTTCGTCATAATAGATCAAAAAACAAACATTTCAAGTATGAATTTATAATTAGAAGATAAATAGCTACCAATTATGCATACCCAAGTAGCTACAGGATGCTTGGTTCAACGAGAATGGTTTCTTTGTAGAGGAAGCGAGAGAGGCTTTGGGAGGAACAACGAAGGAAATCAGCATGTTAAAAATAACGAAAGTAGATGCTGAACAGGTATTATTCGAAATAAGCCCAAAACACTTTAAGTCTGAATTAAGAGCAAACACCGCTGAATGCCCTACTTACAAAGTATTTGCTGTCTTAGGCTTTTTCTTTTGCAACTCCCTTTCAGAAACTCTCTTCAAAAAAGGCTCAAAATCTATATAGATAGGCTTGGCTTATCACCTGCAGCTGCGATGGCATAACGAATATCATCAATAAATCGCCCCTCTGTCTCAATAATGCCGTCAGAGAATGTGACTGGCTGATGTGGCCCAGCAAGTAGAACAATATTAGTAAAATCAGAGACATTAAAGTTCTCTGCTACAACATTTTTGGAATGAAAATCGATGACGGTCTTTGCGACTTGATCTTCCAGTAACAAAAGCTGTTCTTCGGTAATTTTCATACGCGCCAAAGCAACGCGAACACACTTATCGTGGGTAGTCGTCTGCTCTTTTATGATTTCTGTATATTTGTCGTTGAGCTTGGAGTTCTCTGCATAGCTATAATATAAAGGCCCGTGCAGCGTTATATTTTTATCTTCATCAACGTAAACGAGATCCAACAACTCTAATGCTTTTAAGTAATCAGACATGCTCTGCTCAGACAAGTCATACTTTTTCTTTAAAATAGAATAACCGTCTTTACCTCGAAGCATTCTCAATTCACGATAAAAGTCGTAAAGGTGAGGGAATTGAAAGAATACCTCATCCTGCGTACGACTAAAGTAATCCTCGTCTTCACCTTGCAATTGATTTGCGAGCTTTTGTAGTTCATCTAACGTGCAATCAACCGCTCTACAATATTCCAGCAACTTATCTAAAGCGAGATTCGTGCTTGTAAGATGTCTCTTAAAGGTAGATAGTGGCATACCCATTTTCTCAGATAGCTCTCGATATGTTAGCCCTTTTGTTTTAATCGCTTGGCGTAATGCGGCTAGCAAGTATTCGGGAGTCAGATCTCTCATCTACAATTCCTTTTGGCAATGTTACAGCTGTATAGTATTTGTAACAATTTAGAACCGCTTGGCAAGGTATAAGTTCATATTTTTATAAGAAAAACATGAATTAATATACTGAAAGTAGAATTCACACAACAAATGAAAAATTCAATATGAATTCAATTTCATTATAGATATAAAATAATATGCAAAATAAAAGTAAAGCAATCACTCTAAATTATCGTGATTAATTTTAATAGTAACGTAAAGTTGAGAATATAAATCTATTCGCTCTGCAAAAATCTAGAATAATTAACCTAAAAGGAACAGAACGGTAAATGCATAATAATTCACCGCTCTCTATTAGCATTTTTGCAATGCTATTCAAGTAGACTAGTCCGCTAGTTTCACTGCAGTACCAAATGCCAAAATTTCCGAAGAACCATCTACGATTGAGCTTGTGGTAAATCGAATCCCTACAATTGCATCGGCACCTTTAGATTCAGCGTCCGCCACCATGCGCTGTATAGCAATATCACGCGCGTCGGTCATCATTTCCGTGTAACCACGAATTTCGCCGCCAACAATGCTCTTGATACCCGCCATGAGGTCACGGCCAATATGCTTTGATTGAACAACATTACCAGTTACAACCCCTCTGATTTCAGAGATCTGCTGGCCAGGAATGCTTTCGGTCGTTGTGTAGATCATTTTTAATCCCTTATAAACGTAAAAATTTATACCCAAGCTACCTTATAACTAACATAAGATACTAACCAATAAATTGAGAAGACTGATAAACAATACTCTAAATAGCCAAGCTAAAAGTCATTTGGGTATAAATTTTAGCAATAAAAAAGGAGAGCTAATGCTCTCCTTCTCTTAATCCTAAACTGCTAATTAAAGAGCAGCTTTCGCTTTTTCAACTAGAACTGCAAATGCAGCTTTGTCGAATACTGCGATGTCCGCAAGGATCTTACGGTCGATCTCGATAGATGCTTTCTTAAGACCGTTGATGAAACGGCTGTAAGATAGACCATTTTGACGAGATGCCGCATTGATACGTGCAATCCATAGTTGACGGAATTGACGTTTCTTAGCGCGACGGTCACGGTAAGCGTATTGACCAGCTTTAGTAACTGCTTGGAAAGCTACGCGGTAAACGCGTGAACGCGCACCGTAGTAACCTTTAGCTTGTTTTAGAACTTTCTTATGACGTGCACGAGCTTGTACACCACGTTTTACGCGAGGCATTATGCTTCTCCTAAACTAAACGATTGATAACTAAAAAGAATTAAGCGTATGGCAACATACGGATTACTGCAGCCACTTCACATTTTGGAAGGATTGCATTTGGACGTAGTTGACGCTTGTTCTTAGTAGTACGCTTAGTCAGGATGTGACGTTTTGTAGCGTGCTTGTACTTAATACCACCAGCAGTTTTCTTAAAACGCTTAGCAGCACCTTTGTTGGTTTTCATCTTAGGCATGATGAATAACTCCGCATTGAGTAGGTTTAATAAACAACGTAATTAGGGCGAACAAAACCCAACCGTTATGCCTTTATCGAAAGGAAAGCGGCTAGGTTTTAATTACTTGATGAGCCGTTAATTACTTCTTTTTAGGGGCTAGCACCATGATCATCTGGCGACCTTCAATCTTCTTAGGGAAAGATTCAACTACAGCAATTTCTGCAGTATCTTCCTTAAGACGATTTAGAACGTCAACACCAATGTCTTGGTGTGCCATCTCTCGGCCACGGAAGCGAATTGTTACTTTCACTTTGTTGCCTTCTTCAAGGAAACGCGTCAGGTTGCGTAGTTTTACCTGATAGTCTCCAATATCAGTTCCAGGACGGAATTTTACTTCCTTGATCTGGACCTGCTTTTGCTTCTTCTTCTGCTCTTTAGCAGTTTTGCTCTTCTCGAAGAGGAACTTACCATAGTCCATCACACGACAAACAGGTGGCTCGGCGTTAGGACTGATCTCAACGAGATCCATACCAGCTTCTTCAGCAGCTGCAATGGCTTCTTGAATCGATACAACACCAACTGATTCACCGTCAGCGCCTGTTAGTCGAACTTCACGAATACCACGAATTTCACCGTTGATACGGTGCGGGTTTTGTTTTACCGGCTGTTGGCCACGTCTTCCGCCTTTAATAGCTTATTCCTCCAGATTGAGCTTACGGCTAGAGATCTCGTCTTGGATGTATGCAATAAAATCATCCACTTTAAATTTACCAAGATCTTTACCTTTACGAGTACGCACTGCAATTTCGCCAGCTTCCATTTCTTGGTCACCAACAACAAGCATATACGGTACACGCTTCAAAGTATGTTCGCGGATTTTAAAGCCAATCTTCTCATTTCTCAAGTCCGCTTTAGCTCTAATTCCACTTTTTTGTAGTTTTTGTACTATTTCTTGAACATAACCTGACTGTTTATCAGTAATGTTCATAAGAACTGCTTGTTCTGGCGCCAACCAAGTTGGGAAGAAACCAGCATATTCTTCGATAAGGATACCGATGAAGCGCTCTAGTGAACCTAGAATCGCACGGTGAATCATTACCGGTACAAGACGTTCATTGTTTTCACCTACATAAGTTGCACCTAAGCGACCTGGTAGGTTGAAGTCTAGCTGGACAGTACCACACTGCCACGCACGGTCTAGACAATCGTATAGTGTGAATTCAATCTTAGGACCGTAGAACGCACCCTCGCCTTCTTGAATTTCGTATGGGATATCCATCGATTCAAGAGACTGCTTCAATGCTTCTTCAGATTGATCCCAGATTTCATCTGAACCTACACGTTTCTCTGGACGAGTAGACAGTTTCACTACGATGTTGTCGAAACCAAATGTTTGGTACGTATCGTACACCATCTTGATACAGTTTGTTACTTCTTCTTGAATTTGGCTCTCAGTACAGAAAATGTGAGCGTCATCCTGAGTAAAGCCACGTACACGCATAATACCGTGTAGTGCACCAGATGGTTCGTTACGGTGACATGAGCCAAACTCAGCCATACGTAGCGGTAGGTCGCGGTACGATTTTAGACCTTGGTTGAAGATCTGTACGTGACCTGGACAGTTCATTGGCTTAATCGCGTATTCACGGTTCTCAGAAGAAGTTGTGAACATTGCATCAGCGTATTTGTCCCAGTGCCCAGAGCGTTCCCAAAGAACACGGTCCATCATAAGTGGACCTTTCACTTCTTGGTAACCGTACTCATCTAGCTTAGCGCGGATGAAGACTTCTAGATCACGGAAGATAGACCAACCATTGTGATGCCAGAACACCATACCCGGTGCTTCTTGCTGCATGTGGAATAGGTCTAGTTGCTTACCAATCTTACGGTGATCACGCTTCGCCGCTTCTTCTAGGCGAGTTAGGTGCGCTTTCAGTGCTTTCTTGTCGTGGAAAGCCGTACCGTAGATACGTTGAAGCATTTTGTTGTCGCTGTTACCACGCCAGTAAGCACCTGCAACATTCAGCAAAGTGAAGTGTTGACAGAAGCTCATATTAGGAACGTGAGGACCACGACACATGTCGATGTATTCTTCATGGTGGTAAAGGCCTGGACGATCATCACGAGATACGTTTTCGTCTAGGATTTCAACTTTGTATGGTTCGCCACGTGATTCAAACGTATCACGCGCTTCCTGCCAGCTTACTTTTTTCTTAACCACTTCGTACTTGGTTTTCGCTAGCTCTTTCATACGCTTTTCAATCTTTTCAAGATCTTCTTGCGTTAGAGATTCGTCTAAGTCGATATCGTAGTAGAAGCCATTGTCGATGGTTGGACCGATCGCCATTTTAGCTTGAGGGTAAAGCTGCTTAAGAGCGTGACCAAGAAGGTGAGCACAAGAGTGACGAACGATTTCTAGACCGTCTACTTCATCTTTAACTGTGATGATTTCAAGGCTTGCGTCTTCTTCAATTAGATCACACGCATCAACGCGGTTACCGTTTACACGACCAGCGATAGTTGCTTTTGCAAGACCAGGACCGATCGATTGCGCAACTTCCATAGTAGAAACTGGGTTGTCAAATTGACGCTGACTGCCGTCAGGAAGAGTAATAATAGGCATGCTATGTCCTTTACAGTGGTGTTGCACACCAAGCAACACATGTTATTCAAATTAGAAGCTATTTGTTGAAAATAGTTGAGAGTCAATAAAGGCCTCTCGGTAACACGAATACCGGACCGTTATCGAAAATGGGATTGTACCTAGCTCACATTTAGAATGCAAAGCGCGATTTTGTTTTGTCATAAGAACTTAACCGCAGACCCGTCACGACAATCTGATCATGCTTTTTTAAGAGACCGCATAGCTGATGAATGGAATTGCCCCTCAATGAACTTACACAACAAATTACAATATCCCCTATTACGTGTGAACCGATACAAAGCCTAACACGCTGGGCGAGAGCTCAACGTGCGATTTAGGTATATAGTTGTTTTATAGAGTAGTTTGTATGTAGGTATTCATCATGGTCTATTTCAAATCGCGCTTTATGGTGCTTCTAAGCACCTCGATATGTTCTTTGCAAGCCTTCGCATCAAATGACTTATATGGCCCGCTGCGTTCTTACGCACAATCCCCAATGCAAGTGGTTAGTCACACCAACATACTGCGTTCAGGACATAGTCTGCCCTATGGTTTTGTCGAAGCCTATGGTTCAGGAACCGTGGCAAGTGTTTGGGCTCATACTGATGAATACGCACTGGATTATTACCACAATCAAATCGAATTAGGCAGCAAATGGCAAGTCAGCAACCGTTGGCAGTTGGAGCTCAACTATCGATGGGTCTTTGCCGCTGACAACCATTTAGATGGACTGACGAAAAGCTTCCATAAACTTTTCGGTATCGGACAAAATGGGCGGGATAAAGTAGACAGAGATCGTTTTTACATTTCAATGCCGCAATATGATGTGCTTGAAGATGATTTCGAAGGACAAACACTGGCCAATAACCTATCTACTTACTTACAGTATCAAGTGTTCCAAAATGAACATCACGGCCTATCGATTGGCGGCAGTTTGTATTTTAACGATGTGGCTCACGGCACTTTTCAAGGTAGCAGTTTCGAGCAAGGCTTCCAATTAAACTACAGCTACTTAAGTGATGCTCATGCATTTTATTCGATGATTGGCATGACTTTTCGCTCGGATGACCGTGCCTTGCTCGATCTGCCCTATCGACATAATACGATTGCCATTGCGGGTGGGTACCGTTATGCCTTAGAAGATAACCATCACCTGATGTTGGAATATCATTGGTATCAAGGGTCAACAGAAGGACCCACAGAGTTTGCTGATGCCTCTAATGAACTGGTATTGGGCTATCGATATCTAATGGAAAATTCAGCGCTTGAGTTTTTAGCCGTAGAGAACGCAAGAAACATGGATAACAGTACCGATATCGCTTTCACAATAGGATATCGGTACATATTTTCATCAAGGTGATGAGAGCTATAGATTTAGCGTTGGTGCAACTGCGGCTGCGACTTGAGCATCGGTTGCATTGATCTGCAACGTAAACGAGCGATATTGGTCACCAGCCAAGCTGAGCGAACGGTCAATCTCTGCCAAACAATGCATGACCTGCCCTTCCAGAATAAAAGAGAGCTCAATTTCTTTTGATGAGATAAAGCCGCTGTTACGGAACTCTAGCTCTTGATAAATACCAGAGCGAGAGGCAAACGAGCCACCGCGCAAAAAGCCTTTTTCAACATCGGCTTTAACCATAGTGAAGCCAGCTTGCTCGATCGCTTGAATAACCCGAGATGCTACTGGTAGTGGTTTCACTTCAATATAGTCACGGTCACGCGGATCAATTGCAAAATCAATATCTAACGTCGTCTCGACCCAAACATGACATTGATTCTTAAGTGCGCTAACCGCAGTAATTGGTGTTTCGTCATGCAGTTTTAGCTCAAACGGAACCTGCTTTTCTTCATTAGGTTGAATCACAAAAGGGTCAACTGCTTTCAATTGATCGATAGTGAAGGTTTGATAACTTACGCTATCATCCACTTCGACTTTCATTTCCGTGTTCAATTTAATCGTAATAGCATCAATTTGTTGTTCGACGTCTCCGCCTTTGACATGAACATGCCCTTTCAGCGTCGCTCCTTGAAACACGCTCATTTCGTCCAAAATGGTATCTACTTTTGCAGAGCCGATCCCCAGTGATGCTTTCAATTTTTTAAACATACTTTTCCTTTTTTAACGACTTTTCTTCTAATAATCGTTTGTTTACACAATTGTTTTCTGCTGTGCAAGCAATAGACCACAAGAAAATGTTTGAATTCAATCATCAATCCAAATAATGCTCAACAGCAAGAGTCATTCAGCTCTGCAATAGGATTGTTCGGTCACTAAGCGGTACATTCGTCGAGAAATGTTTGCAATTTGTACCTAAATTAAGCAGTATTTGTATAGTCAAATAAAGGGAAATCATTATGTCTGCACCACTCTACATTCAAATTAAACAATTTATCCTGGATAAAATTGATGCTGGAGAGTGGGTAGTTGGTCATCGCATCGCCACCGAGATTGAGCTTACCGAGCAATTTGGTGTCAGTAGAATGACAGTGAACAAAGCAATTCGGGATTTAGTAAATGAGGGCCGATTACAACGTCGCCCACGCTTAGGCACGTTCGTGTGTGATCCTGGTGAAAAGTCAGAATCTCCCCTGCTAGACATTCGAAACATTGCCGAAGAAGTCAGCGATAGAGGGCGAAAGTATGGCAGTAAAGTGCTCAAACAGATTGCCATAAAAGCAGATGACAACATTGCGATAAAACTCGGCGTTATGCTAGGCACGACAGTGTTTTACAGTGAAATTATTCACTATGAAGACCAAACGCCGATTCAATTGGAGCTCCGCTGGGTGAATAGCCAATATGCCCCGAGTTATTTAAATCAAGACTTCACACAAATCACTCCAAATCAATACCTGTCAGATAATTGCCCACTCAGCGCGATAGAACATACTGTAGAGGCAATTGTGCCTGAAAGCCGTATTAAGCAAGACTTAAAAATGCAAGCCAATGAGCCTTGCCTTCTCTTGAATCGCAGAACGTGGAGCCAAGATAAGTTAGTCAGTACCGCCCTACTTTATCACCCTGGTAACAAATATAAGCTGAGCTCAAAAGTGCTCATTTAAGGGCAAGATTGGTTCTCTAGATCTACGTTTTGATCACATTTTAGCAACATCAATCTTGTCAGTGTTCTTATTTTGCTCTATTTATTTGTATATACATTTAATGATACAAATAAACACAGGGACACAAACATGGATTTGCTGATTGAAAACGCACGTCTGGTCACCATGCAGTCGGGAGAGCGCGGTTATCTGCCAACGTCTCCTGCTCGTATTGGCATTCAATCTGGAAAAATCGTTGCGATCAGCACCTGTGCAATTGGTGAAGACGAACCGCAAACCGAGTCTCTGCTGTCTGCCCAACATTACGCTCAGAGTATCGACCTTCAAGGCAAGTTAGTTCTGCCAGGTTTGATCGACTGCCACACTCATCTTATTTACGCGGGCAATCGTGCCAACGAATTTGAAATGCGCTTAAGCGGCGTGCCATATCAAGAAATTTCCAAACAAGGCGGTGGGATACTTTCAACGGTGCATGCGACGCGTTCAGCAACCGAAGCGCAGTTAGTTGAGTTAGCGTTGCCACGTTTAGACGGGCTACTCGCGAGCGGCGTCACTTCTGTCGAAGTGAAATCAGGCTACGGATTGACACTGAATGATGAAGTAAAAATGCTCCGTGCAGCCAAAATGCTTGAACAAGAGCGCAAAGTTAAAATCACGACTACACTTCTCGCCGCTCACGCCATTCCGCCAGAGTTCCAAGGTCGTGCAGATGATTATATTGAGCACATTTGTCAGGACATAATCCCTGTTGTCGCAAAGGAAGAATTAGCTACGAGTGTCGATGTTTTTTGTGAATCGATTGGTTTCAATCTTGAACAAACAGAAAAAGTGTTTGTAGCTGCAAAACGCCACGGCTTAAAGGTTAAAGGGCATACTGAGCAACTTTCTAATCTCGGTGGTACAGCCCTCACTGCGCAATACAACGGTCTGTCAGCGGATCACATCGAGTTTTTAGATGAGCAAGGTGTTAAAGCACTTGCTCGATCAAACACCGTCGCCACTCTATTGCCTGGCGCTTTTTATTTTCTAAGAGAAACTCAGTTACCACCGATTGAGTTGTTGAGAGAGCATAACGTGCCGATGGCAATTGCTACGGACGTCAACCCAGGTACATCACCATTTTCTGATCTCACACTCATGCTGAATATGGCGTGCACGCTATTTCGCCTTACACCGCAAGAAGCACTGCGTGGTGTAACGCAACATGCAGCCAAAGCTCTGGGTTATCAAAACTCACGTGGCGAAATCAAAGTAGGGTTTGATGCGGACTTCTCTATATGGGATGTCGAAAGCCCTGCGGATTTAAGCTATCAAGTCGGAGCAAAACGTCTGGTAGGTCGTATAGTAAATGGTGAATACATTTCACACGGAGGCCAATAATATGTCTCAATTCGACCTACATTCTCCCCTATTTCATTGGCAAGGCCGTCATGATGCCGAGGACGGCAAGCTTGGTCAGCGAATTCATCACGTTGTTCAACGCCAAAAAGCAGATGAGTTGAGTGCCGTTGCGCATGGCGTCTCATTACTCGGTTTTGCTACCGACGCTGGCGTTGCGAGAAACAAAGGACGCATTGGCGCGAAAAAAGCGCCAGACTTAATCCGACGAGCACTCGCTAATTTAGCATGGCACCAAGACGCACCACTATATGACTTAGGTACTGTGGTGTGTGAAGACGACTTACTGGAAGAGAGCCAAGCTCTATGTGCAGCAACCATTTCAAGCGCACTGCCCCATACGCCAGTCATCGTGCTAGGTGGTGGGCATGAGATTGCGTGGGCCTCGTTTTCCGGCTTAGCGGAATATTTTAAAGCGCACCATCCAGAGAAGAAGCCTAAAATCGGCATTATTAATTTCGATGCTCATTTCGATTTGCGCGCATTTGAGAGCAACCTCACCGACATAAGACCAAGCTCTGGCACCCCCTTCAACCAAATTCATCATTTTTGCCAACGCAACGATTGGGACTTTCATTACGCTTGTATTGGTGTAAGCCGCAGTAGCAACACTAAAGCGCTATTTGAAAAAGCAGATGCGTTAAATGTTTGGTATGTAGAGGACAATCAGCTCTGCTACCTAAACCACAGTTATCACTTAACTCAGCTTCAGCATTTTATTGACGACTGTGACTACCTCTATTTGACCATTGATCTGGATGTATTTCCTGCCGCAACCGCACCTGGAGTCAGCGCACCAGCAGCTCGGGGAGTGAGTTACGACACTATTGCACCCTTTTTAGATCGAATTCTTCATTACAAAAATAAGTTAATGCTGGCTGATATCGCCGAATACAACCCAAATTATGACGTCGATAGTCAAACAGCACGATTAGCTGCCCGTTTGTGTTGGGATATCGCCAACGCAATGGCGGAAAAACAGCACAAACCATAATGCATCCCAGATGCCACTGATTATTACGACCAAGCAAGTACTTGGTCATCACGAGAAACTAAAGGAGTCTGAAATGACACAGCGCCAGGGACAAGATCCACGACTTGATACAAGCAGAACAATTCGTGCACCTCACGGAGATAAACTGCGCGCAAAATCTTGGCTAACCGAAGCCCCTCTTCGTATGCTGATGAACAACCTTGATCCTGATGTTGCAGAACATCCACATTCACTGGTTGTATATGGCGGCATTGGCCGAGCAGCGCGAAACTGGGAATGTTACGACAAGATTGTTGAAGTACTTGAAAGACTCGAAGATGACCAAACGCTTTTAGTTCAATCAGGCAAGCCTGTTGGTGTTTTCCCTACTCATAAAAATGCTCCACGCGTGCTTATCGCAAACTCAAACCTTGTTCCGCATTGGGCAAACTGGGAACACTTCAACGAGCTCGATAAACAAGGCTTGATGATGTACGGCCAAATGACCGCTGGCAGCTGGATATACATTGGCTCGCAAGGTATCGTACAAGGCACATACGAAACGTTCGTATCTGTTGCAAAAAAACACTTTGACGGTGAAGCAAAGGGCCGTTGGATTCTAACAGGTGGTCTCGGTGGCATGGGTGGTGCTCAACCTCTCGCTGGTACAATGGCGGGCTTCTCCATGATTGCAGTAGAGTGTGATGAGTCACGTATCGATTACCGCCTACGTACAGGCTATGTCGATAAGAAAGCGACTTCTTTAGATGAAGCGCTAGCTATCATTAAAGAGTCAGACACACCAGTATCGGTTGGTCTACTAGGTAATGCAGCAGACGTTTTCTCTGAGCTGGTAGAACGTAATATCACGCCTGATGTAGTAACAGACCAAACGTCTGCACACGACCCGCTCAATGGCTATTTACCACAAGGCTGGAGCATGTCTCACGCAGCAGAAATGCGTTTGCAAGATGAAGCAATGGTCGTAAAAGCAGCGAAAAAATCCATGGCTGTGCAAGTTCAAGCGATGTTAGAGCTGCAAAATCGCGGCGCCGCAACACTCGACTACGGTAACAACATCCGCCAGATGGCCTTGGAAGAAGGCGTAGAAAACGCATTTGATTTCCCTGGCTTCGTTCCAGCCTACATTCGTCCTCTATTCTGTGAAGGTATCGGTCCTTTCCGTTGGGCTGCTCTCTCTGGCGATCCTGAGGACATTTATAAAACCGACCAAAAAGTAAAAGAGCTAATTCCAGATAATCCGCACTTACATAACTGGCTAGATATGGCTCGCGAACGCATCCAGTTCCAAGGTTTACCTGCGCGTATTTGCTGGGTTGGTCTTAAAGATCGTGAGCGTCTTGGTCAAGCATTCAACGAAATGGTGAAAAATGGCGAACTTAAAGCGCCCGTTGTCATTGGTCGAGATCACTTAGACTCTGGCTCTGTAGCAAGCCCGAACCGTGAAACCGAAGGTATGATGGACGGTTCTGACGCCGTATCAGACTGGCCATTATTAAACGCGCTACTCAACACGGCGGGCGGCGCAACTTGGGTTTCACTGCACCACGGCGGTGGCGTAGGTATGGGCTTCTCGCAACACTCAGGTATGGTTATCTGCTGTGACGGCAGTGAAGATGCCTCACAACGTATTGCCCGCGTGCTGCATAACGACCCAGCAACAGGCGTGATGCGTCATGCTGATGCGGGATACGATATCGCTAAACAATGTGCAGCAGAGCAAGGGCTAGATTTGCCAATGCTCAACGAAGAACTGAAGAAGCTCAAGTAAGGATGAAAGAGATGTTAAATTTAGCGCTAAAGCCAGGTCATATTAGCTTAAACGAACTACGCCAAGTGAGCCGTTCACCAGTCAACCTTACTTTGGATCCTGAAGCCATTCCGGCCATTGAAGAAAGCACACAGGTCGTAGACCGAGTCATCGCGGAAGATCGAACGGTTTACGGAATTAACACTGGTTTTGGGCTATTGGCTAACACACGAATAGCACCAGAAGATTTAGAAACACTGCAACGCAGTATCGTTCTCTCTCATGCGGCAGGTATCGGTGAGTTTATGTCAGATGAAACGGTTCGTCTGATGATGGTATTAAAAATCAATAGTCTGTCTCGTGGCTTTTCTGGGATTCGCCTAAAAGTCATTAATATGCTGACCGACCTAGTCAACGCACAAGTTTACCCTTGCGTACCTAAAAAGGGCTCTGTTGGCGCATCAGGTGACTTAGCTCCTCTAGCCCATATGAGCACAGTATTACTGGGAGAAGGACAAGCTCGCCACAACGGTAATATCATTTCCGGGCAAGAAGCTTTAAAAATCGCAGGTCTAGAGCCTATCACTCTGGCGCCAAAAGAAGGCTTAGCGCTACTAAATGGGACTCAGGCATCCACAGCGTTCGCATTGGAAGGCCTGTTTATCGCGGAAGACCTTTTCGCGTCAGCAACCGTTTGTGGTGCAATGTCTGTTGAAGCCGCTCTCGGCAGCCGACGTCCATTCGATCCGCGCATTCACCGTGTACGTGGTCATCGCAGCCAAATGGACGCAGCACTCGCATACCGTCATTTGTTAGACACATCGAGTGAAATAGGTGATTCGCACACTAACTGTGAAAAAGTACAAGACCCGTATTCTTTGCGCTGTCAGCCTCAAGTGATGGGTGCGTGTTTACAGCAAATCCGCAATGCGGCGGAAGTACTACAAGTAGAAGCGAATTCCGTATCAGATAACCCGTTGGTGTTTGCTGAAGATGGTGACATCATCTCTGGCGGTAACTTCCACGCGGAGCCTGTTGCAATGGCAGCCGACAACCTAGCACTTGCGATTGCCGAGATCGGCAGCTTGTCTGAACGTCGTATGGCATTACTTATCGATAGCGCGCTATCAAAACTGCCACCGTTCTTAGTCGACAATGGTGGTGTGAACTCTGGTTTCATGATTGCTCAGGTTACCTCCGCTGCGTTAGCAAGTGAAAACAAAACACTCGCTCACCCAGCGTCAGTAGACAGCTTGCCAACATCTGCAAACCAAGAAGATCACGTCTCAATGGCAACATTCGCGGCTCGCAGATTGAAAGAAATGGGCGAAAACACTCGCGGTATTCTGGCTGTCGAATACCTCTCAGCAGCACAAGGCCTAGACTTTAGAGCGCCAAACAAGTCCTCTGAGCGTATTGAGATTGCGAAACAAATGTTGCGTGAAAAAGTATCGTTCTACGATAAAGATCGCTACTTTGCTCCAGACATTGAACAGGCAAATACTCTGCTTAAGCTGGCTATTCACAACACGCTCATGCCAGAGAGCTTGTTACCAAGTGTTCAATAACCAAGCATAACTGGATTTCATCGAATAAACAGATAATGACTTGAAGGCTCTACGTTCTGCGTGGAGCCTTTTTATATACGATTAAACATATTGATGGCACTATTTATGAACGCCTGTCTACTTTGATGGCTATACTTTACAAGATAGGCGAGCGAAAAGGTCGTTGTTTATTGTTTTCACAAATAAAAGCGTTGCTAAAGTATGCGTTTTTAACGGTTTATCCGCCGAAATAGTGTCTTATTGTTAGGATACGGTGAAGTTTTCACTGGATGGACCATTGCTACGCAGATATTCGCATATAATCCCACACAGTTTTGGTTACTACGTAAAAATTATGTTTCTAACACCTTATTTTTCAAACACTAATCACCAGTTTCAGTTCACTCGCGAACAAGCAAGCCACTTTGCAAAACGTGTCGCAGGTGACTACAACCCAATTCATGATGAAGACAACAAACGCTTTTGTGTCCCTGGGGATTTACTTTTCGCTGTGCTTCTCAGTAAAGAAGGCGTTAGCCAAAAGATGCGTTTTAACTTCTCTGGCATGGTAAACGATGGTGTAGCACTTCATATTGAAAATAAGTGTGACAAAGAAAGCGCTGTTGTTGACGAGGCAGGTAAAGAATACTTACACATGTCCCGTGAAGGTGAAACTAACCACGATCCGGCATTTATTGAGCATGTAGTGACAAATTACGTGCAATTTTCTGGTATGAACTTCCCTCACATCATGGTTCCTCTTATGGAAGAGAAGCAAATGATGATCAACTGCCAGCGTCCATTAGTTATTTATGAAAGCATGGAAGTCGAATTTTCACGCTTAGACCTTACGCATCCAGAGGTGGATTTCACTGGCGCAACATTCGACGTAGAAGGAAAACGAGGTGTAGTCACCTTAAACTTTGCGTTTAAAGAAGACGGTGAAGTCGTTGGTAAAGGTATTAAGCGCATGGTTGCAAGTGGCTTGAAGCCATATGACCAAGAAGCGGTTGATGACCTTGTACGCCGCTTTAATGAACGTAAGGATGCATTCCTAGCAAAGTTCGTTAAGGCAGCCTAGTAGACTGCCCTATCAGAAGCGCACAAAAAACGTGTTTACTAAAAGAAAGCCCAACGTCGACCGTTGGGCTTTCTTTTTATGTCTCATCCAAACAAAACTAAACGCAATGCTTAGAGCCAACGACGAACATGGTTTTTATAATCCACATACTCTTCACCAAACAATCGCTCTAAAACGCGTTCCTCAGGCTTGATTTGAAACCGATTCATATAACTGACAAATATCACGCCACAAAGCACCACACTCAAGTGCTGCCACCACAAACCAGTTGCTATGATTAGAAGCAATAATGCCATGTACATAGGGTTGCGTGAAAAGGCAAACACACCAGTTCTTACAACAGAAGATGCCGCTTCAGGTTTTACTGGGTTCACTGTGGTTTTTACTTTGCGAAATTCATACACGCCAGCAATGCCCATGTAGCCAGACAACAAAGTTAATACACCTACTACAAATTCAACAAAGGGTACTCGAATGTTCATGCTCGGCGTCAAAACTTTAAGTCCGTACATCAAAAGTATGACTAGCAAAAACACCACACCAGGTGGGACTTTGAGTTCAAGTTTTCTCAAGATTCATATCCTTTGAAAGGGTCTAAATACGGTTTCTAAAAAGCCCAGTAAAACTGGGCTTGATCTAGTCCGATTACAACAAAGTTAACAATGCCTGAACGGGATGCTTGGGCTTCGTTCCTTCAAAGCGTTTCACTTGGCTGCGGCAAGAATAGCCTGTAATCAAACATCTCTCGTTATCCAACTTATCTAAGCTTGGCTTCCAGCTTAAATTGTAAATATCTTTCGACATCGACAACTTATCAACCTCATGACCAAACGTACCCGCCATACCACAACAACCAACAGGTACCGTATTCAAAACTGCACCAAAGTGAGCAAAAATAGCGCCCCACTCTTTTTCCGCATTTGGCATTTTGGTTTTCTCAGTACAGTGCGCAAACAGATACCAAGGTTCCTGCGCCTTATGCTCTCCGCTTTCAAACGCTTCTAGTCTTGGGTAAAGCCATTCGTGGGCTGTTAGTACATCGAAATTACCTCGCTTACTGCCAAGCACTTCAGCGTATTCATCTCGATAACACAGCACCAAAGCAGGATCGACGCCAACTAATGGAATATCCAGATCCGCTACCATCGCCAAGAACTTCGCTGTGTCGGCTGCTGTGTCCTTAAACTGACGTAAAAACCCTTTAATGTGTTGTGCTTTACCATTCGGCTTAAACGGCAGAAGCACCGGATTCATACCCAGCTTTTTCAATAACTTAACGAAGTCTTCAACGACATCAGCGTCGTAGTAACTAGTGAATGGGTCTTGAACAATTAAAACATGCTTGCTCTTTTCAGACGAAGACAAACCACTGAGCGCTTGCAGATCATAAGGCGTTGTCAGCGACTCTACTCGTTGTTTCAAGGTGGGTACTGATAACAACGGCGCATCGACATACCCGACCGTAGATGCCGTTAAACTTTTCACCCACGACTGCTTCAAAACACCATTTACGACACCTGGCGCTTTTGCCATCATCGGCAGCATAGTCTCAATGTTCGCAACCAGATAGTCTTTTGCAGGACGTTGATAACGAGAGTGATAGATGTTTAAAAAGCGTGAGCGAAAACTCGGAACATCGACTTTAATCGGACACTGGCTCGCACATGCTTTACACGCCAAACAACCATTCATCGCTTCATACACTTCGTGGGAGAAATCGTATTCGTGACGACGATTGATAGAATGACGTACACGGTCAATCATGGTTTTGATTGATGTTCTGTTTTCTAGCGTTTGCTTTTCTAAGTCAAGGATATCAATGCCTTGTTCAGTGAGCTGACGCAACCACTCGCGAACCAAACCCGCACGACCTTTCGGTGAATGACGACGATCGGCTGTTACTTTCATCGATGGACACATTGGCGAGCTAGTATCGTAGTTAAAACACAAACCGTTACCGTTACATTCCATCGCTTGTTTAAAGCTGTCACGTACTTGAACGTCAATCTGACGGTCATAGTAACCACGTTTGGTATCGGTAACTTTGACAAGCTCTGCATCACTATCCAGCGGTGTACAGATTTTGCCCGGGTTCATTTTGTTGTGTGGATCGAATGCCGCTTTCACACGTCTCAGTTCAGTAAACAACTCGTCGCCGAAAAACTCAGGGCCATATTCTGAACGGAAACCTTTGCCGTGTTCACCCCACATCAAACCACCGTATTTCGCCACCAGCTTGACCACTTCATCAGACACTTCGTGCATCAATGCTTCTTGGTGCGGGTCACACAAATCCAACGCAGGACGTACGTGAAGCACCCCAGCATCGACGTGACCAAACATGCCGTAATTCAGAGACTTGCTGTCTAACAGCTCTCGAAACTCTACAATAAAGTCCGCCAGGTTTTCTGGTGGCACACAGGTATCTTCAGCGAATGCGACCGGTTTAGCACGACCTTTTGCTGCGCCTAACAAACCCACCGCTTTTTTACGCATGTTGTAAATACGCCCAATGCTCGCTACATCATTACAAACTTGGTAGCCGATAATGCCCGCTTCTTCTGTTTCCAACATGGTATCGAGCTTGGCGGTCAACGCTGCAACCTGAGCAGCAACTTCCTCTTCGTCCTGACCTGCGTATTCCACCATATTGATGCCAAGCATCTCTTTATTTGGAACATCGGTAAGTAAATCGCTCACGGTGTGCCAAACGATATCTTGCTTCGCGAGATTAAGCACTTTTGAGTCAACGGTTTCTACAGACAGCGCTTTCGCCTCTACCATAAACGGTGCATTACGCAGTGCAGAATCAAAGCTGTTGTATTTAACGTTAACCAAAGTACGTGCTTTCGGAATTGGCGTCAGGTTAAGCTTTGCTTCGGTAATAAATGCCAATGAACCTTCCGCGCCGCACAGTACTCGTGTGATATCGAAACGGTCGTCGTCTTCATTCAAGGCATTTTTTAAATCGTAGCCCGTTAAAAATCGGTTAAGAGGAGGAAACTTATCTACGATCTGCTGGCGTTTTTCACGACATACGGATTCCGTTACTCGTAGCGCCTTGGCAGCAAACTCGCCTTCTTTTGGGTAGCCGTTGGACAGATCTGATTCTAAAACTGAGCCATCAGCAAACACCGCTTGTAGCGACAAAACATGATCGGATGTTTTCCCGTATTTCAGAGAACCTTGACCAGAAGCATCGGTGTTGACCATGCCGCCAATCGTTGCACGGTTACTGGTAGATAAGTCTGGAGAGAAGAAGTAGCCATAAGGGCGAACTGCGTCATTTAACTGGTCTTTCACTACACCAGTTTGTACACGAACCCAGCCTTCTTTCTCATTAATCTCAAGCACTTTGTTCATGTGGCGAGACATATCCACCACAATACCTTTGGTTAGCGACTGACCATTGGTCCCCGTGCCGCCACCACGAGGTGAAAAGGTAATTCGTTCGTACTTTTCTTTATTGCTCAGTTTCCCGAGGAGAGAAACATCTTCTGTCGTTTTGGGATGAACGACAGACTGAGGAAGTTGCTGGTAAACACTGTTGTCAGTGGCAACCGCTAGTCGACTTGAATATTGGCTTTCGATATCACCAGTGAATCCGGCGTGCTCAAGCTCTTTCAGAAAACTAAGAACAAGAGGATCGACATCAGTTTGCGAGTGTAATCTTGGTAACATTTGCTTCCTGCCCCTACGACGCTGATCCGATCAGCTGCGGGTTGTGTAATCATTTGCTCACTTCTCATACAAATTGGCGCTAAGCGAAAAAACACCACAAAAGAGTTAGTGAAGTAATATTCTTTGAATTTCGTCACTTTACAACATTTAAAAAGACGAGCAAATCAGAATCTCGATACAATAATTAAACTTATGCTTTATTTTTTCACGCTTGATGCCTTACATTGGGGAACGAATCGCGTTTCTAGATGAGTTTTCAGAATGAAAAAAAATAAAATTGTGACCACTGAAGATATCCTTCTCAAACTTTGCCAGTCTGTTTCTGGCGTACTTACTTCGGCGACATCTTCTCAAGTAAATTATTCAGCAATGGTGCAAAAAATCCACAAGACTAGCCTCAAACCAGATTTTGGCTGTTTTGTTCTGTTTGATGGCGGATTTACCGGGCTAGTTGTGATTAATTTTACGGCAAAAGCCGCACTGGAGATCTACACCAACTACATGCGTAATATGGGCATGCCAGAAGAAGAACTGGCAATATCTCATACTTCTGACGAGGTAGGCGATGTTCTGGGTGAACTCATGAATCAACTGGTCGGAGACTTCACTAATAAAATTCGTAAAGACCTGCAAACGAACATCACACAAAACCAACCAAAAATGCTGGCGCTGAATAAGCAAGTTATCTTACAAGTTGATACCAACCTTGACCGCCCTCAAGCGCGCAGAGTGACGTTCTCCACCGAAAACAACAATATTTTCTATCTCGAGCTAGCAATGGATAAAACTGAGTTCATCCAACTGGAAGAGTTTGAAGTTGCTGAAGACGAAAACCCAGACGACATTTTAGAGGCAACACGTAAACAGTTGGCTGAGAAAGAATCTAAATCGTCGGGATCAAACGATGATGCCGATGACTTGCTCAACCAGCTCGGGTTGTAATTCTAACGAATCTTAATGAAGAATGGCTTCTTAGACACAAGTACGGCTTCATACTGATTACGACGAACTAAAACGCCAGCCTCGCTTAATGCGAGGCTTCTTTTTATGTGCAGAAATTATCTTCAGTCCCACCTTGTATTTCGTTTTTATGTCAAAAAAGGTAATATATCTGACTTCATAAATTTTCTGCTTTCGTTACTGGTTGTCGATGGATAAACAAAAAGCTCTGAAAAAAATCGCCAAGTGCTTAGAACTGGGCAATTCCGCTAATGTTAATGAGGCTGCCAATGCTATCAAAATGGCACATCGCCTCATGCTTAAATATGGTCTCGATAAAGACGATATTGAGTTCATCAGAATGGGAAAAACACAATCTTCTCATCTGCTACCAGCGAACATCAGTTCTACCATATTGCGAGTGATTCGCGGCATTAACACAAAATTCGGTGTCGAAGCAGTATTGTTGAATCACAAAGGGCTCAAACGTGTCGAATTTATCGGTGAAGCAGATCGCGCTATTTTTGCTGCATTTGCTTTCGATATTGTTTATCGCGAGATGAACGAAAGTACCGGACAATTCCGAAACAGCTTTGCTGGCACCGGCACCTCTTCTCAGGAAGTGACTCGCCGTGTGAACTCATTTGTATCTGGCTGGGTGGAAGGCGCGATTGAAAAATTGCCAATTATTTCTCCAGATGAAGAGTCGGCCAATAAAATTAATGACTATATTGATAAAGAATTCCAAAACATTGACCGCGAAACGTTCAAGAAGCAATTGAAAGAAGCGATGAAAAACCTAACTGAAGACTACGAAGTGGGCTTAAAGAAAGGTAGAAAGGTTTCAGTTAACCGTGGAGTGGGCGGCGAACAAGCACGCAAAATGTTGGGCGATTCATCGAAATAGCCAGAATAGTAAAGGATTCACATAAGCACCCATGACTTCGATGTCTATAGGGCTTACTTTGAGAGCTTTGGCAGTATTGATAGGAATTTTCTTACAAAAACTCTTATCAATCTTACTTTCTCATAACAAATATTAATGCTTGTTTATTCATAATTCGCATCCCATTATGAGGCATGGTTTCGCCTCAGTTTTATACGGAGATTTTCCCTTGAAAAAGATGCCTATTGCACTAGCTCTAGTGCTAGCTCTTACTGGCTGTCAAGCCACTCAACGCCAAAATGCAACAACGGGTGAATACGAAACTAACTCCACCACGCAAGGCGCGCTTATTGGTGCGATCGCTGGCGCAGCAATCGGCCTAGCAACGGGTGATGATGCTAAAGAACGTCGTCAGCATGCACTCATTGGTGCAGCCGCAGGCGGAGCGACTGGCGCTGGCGTTGGTTACTACTTTGACCAACAAGAAGCGGAATTACGTCGCGCTTTGCTAAACTCTGGCGTACAAGTTCAGCGTGTTGGTGAAAATCAGCTTTTACTGCGTATGGAAAACGGTATCGGCTTCTCTTCAAGCTCTTACCAGCTTGATGCTAGTATCCATAACACTCTACGCGGTGTTGCTCGCATCCTAGTTGAGTACCCAGATACCAGTCTCGTTATTGACGGTTACACGGATAGCACAGGTAGTGAGTCATACAACCAAACGTTGTCAGAGCGCCGTGCAGAGTCCGTACGTCAATTCCTAGTATCTCAAAACGTTGCACCTGGTCGTGCAATTGCACGCGGCTACGGCGAACGTAACCCAATTTGCTCAAACCAAACTTCTGAAGGTCGTGCGTGCAACCGTCGTGTTGAAATCCAGATCTTGCCACTGAAGTAATTTGGTTGCACCATAACGGTAATAATAAAAAATTACCGGAGCAGGCCTAACCATTATCGTTAGGCCTGACATATTAATGTCTGTCAAAACGTCTGCCCTACTCTGCTTATTTAGCCTCAGCTTTTCTGGCTACTCACTTGCCTCTCAAGCTCCAAATGACCCCATCGAACAATACGAGTACGCACAACAACTATTGGCATCAAACGAAGCTGAAGCCTCACCAGAAACGCGCTACTGGCTAGAGCAATCCGCCAACCAAGGTTACCTCCCTGCACAAAAACAGCTCGCGAACGACTTTGCTAAAGGGATAAATGGCGAAAAAAATGAAACACAAGCGTTATATTGGCTAACCTCTATCGCACTCAATGACCCAACCGATCGTGGCTTTCTTCTCGCCGATTTTATTCAGCGCAATCCAGATAAGGTCACAACTTCTCAATTGACTGAAGCCTTGTATCAAATGGCTTCTCAGCATAATCCAGCAGCAGAACAAGCTTATAATCAACTGTTAGAGCAGCGCTTCAACCAACTGCGAGCTAAACAAGTCTCGCAAATAAAGTCGCTCGATAAAAAGGCTGAGCAAGCACAGGAAGAGAAAAGCACAGTTGCAAACCCCAAAGTAGAACACTCGCAGTTTTTATGGCTGATCTGGCTAGCGGCGATACTCATCATCAGCGGCTTAAGTTTTCTCGTAATCAAGAAACTTAAGCAGAATAGAAAAGCGCTTGAAGCCAAAGAGGAAAGCCAAAATCAACGAATGGCGAAAAAAATAAAAGAGCTAGAGTTTACGAACAAGCAACTGAAACGCCAGCTAGAGAAAGTATTCAAAGAGTTTAAGAAATCCAAAACCCAGGCAGAGAACCATAAGCTAAGCGTCGCGTGTGCTATGTTTGGCTACACACCACAACACATCCCTGATTTACAAGCAATCAAGCTACGCTATAGACAGCTATCAAAGCTTTATCATCCTGACACAAGAGGCAGTGAAGAAGAAATGAAGCGACTCAATCATGCCTTTAAGCTCGTCTCACAAAATGTTACAAAACAGTAAAAATAGGTCAGGATACTTTGGCTAGCATGCTTTTAGACCTATATAATCAAGCGCCGCAATCGATCTCCCTCTCAAACAAATTAACAGACATTTAACTTAAGTCGCGCTTTTATGCCATAATGCCCGGCGCAAAATAACACCTAACGACTCAAATTAATCTAGGTGGGGAGAAAATCAATGTTCACTGAAGAAGGCACCTGTGATTGGTGTAAAAAACCTAGCCTTGTAACTCGTCACGATTATTTAGATGGCAAGCACCACTACTCATGTAAAGCTTGCTACGATATGGCGAAAATCGACGTGCGCCTATTTAACCAAGGCGAATTACAAATGCGCGAACGCTTGCAACGAGCGAGCTAAGCAAGACGGAATCAACGGAACTGATTTTCAAAGGCGCCTTTTAAGGCGCTTTTTTGATCGGCCAAGCCCTATTTCCAATCTCTATCTCGTATTCCCTCCTATCTTACATAGCACGTCGCATCGGTTATCAGCCCTCTCCCACTGTATACAAACCATTGTCCGTGAAAAACACCTGTATATACAGTAGTAAACCCCTGTATGTCTCTCGTCCAGTTTTCTACTCACCTCACATTTTTAAATTGATGTTAGACATATCAAAAATGAAAAACAACCACATAAATTCAATTACTTAGAATCAAATCCTTTTATTTCCTTCTCAAAAAACCGCAAATAACTTTTGAGAAACTGGTTGATCAGGTCACCAAAACAAACTACTGTATACACATACAGCATGTATAAAGGAACAGTAAGATGCAGTTACAAAGTCAATCTCATACATACTCTCGTTACAACGTATTGGCACAAGCAACTAAGCCCATGGCCGTTTCGGATCAGCTTCTATCTAAGCTGGCTGTTTTATCGCAGCAGAAACAATGGATTTTGTTTACAGCAGACTGCCCTCGTCCAGACTTTGAACAACTCACTGCTTCTAATATTTGCTGTAAAAACGTTATTCAAATGAAGCCCTCTCAACAGCTTTCAGAAGTCGAGATCGTGATCAAAGCCATCCGATCAGGCAATGCCAGTGCTGTTGTTGCATCAAATAAAATTGCACTTATGAATCAATCTATGTTGCGCGACATGGCGCAGCGCTATCAGTGTGAAGTCTTTTTCGTCGAAGGCAGAGTTAATAAGTACCACTAATAAGTTCGACGTTATCCATCCTGCATCTCGCCTCCTTTTTAAGGGGGCATTTTTTTGTATTAAAGAAAACAAGCAAACGTTTGCTTTTTCTCTGGCGAGTTAAAATAGTTCTGGTATGATGCCCACATTCGATTTATTCAGCGCCCACATTTTGCTGAATATCTTCTCTTTCTGACGTTTGATTAAGATGATAGGAATGTCGCAATGAGCCTTGCTAATCAAGTACTTGCCGTCAATGACGACCTGCCAATTCGCACCCATAAACCCGTTCATAGTGGAAAAGTTCGTTCAGTTTACTGGTTAACTGAAGAAGACAGCGCCCGACTGATCAAAGAAAAAGGATACGATGTCGCTCCAGATGCGCCTTTGGCTATCATGGTGATTAGCGACCGAATCTCTGCATTCGATTGTATTTGGCATGCTGAAGGTGGTCTTAATGGTGTCCCGGGTAAAGGGGCTGCGCTTAATGCGATTTCTAATCACTGGTTCAAACTGTTCAAAGAAAATGGCTTAGCAGATAGCCATATTCTAGACATTCCTCACCCTTTTGTTTGGATTGTACAAAAAGCCAAACCGGTAAAAATCGAAGCCATCTGCCGCAAATACATCACGGGTTCGATGTGGCGCGCTTACGCAAATGGCGAGCGCGAGTTTTGTGGAATCCAACTTCCTGAAGGGTTAGGAAAAGACAAAGCACTGCCAGAGTTGCTAATGACCCCATCCACAAAAGGCATTCTAAAAGGCATTCCCGGTGTGCCAGAAGCGGATGACGTAAATATTACTCGTCAAAACATCGTAGACAACTACGAAGCATTTAACTTCTCAAGCGCTGACGATATCGCACTCTACGAAAAATTGCTGAAAGAAGGCTTTAACGTTATCAGCCAAGCGTTAGAAGAAATCGACCAAATCTTTGTCGATACCAAATTCGAATTTGGTTATGTTCATGATGCTGCTGGCAATGAAAAGCTGATTTACATGGATGAAGTGGGTACACCAGACTCGTCTCGTATATGGGATGCTAAAGAGTACCAAGCAGGTCACATCGTAGAGAACTCAAAAGAAGGTTTCCGCCAGTTCCTACTTAACCACTTCCCTGACCCAGATATCTTGCTAAACAAAGAACGTATGCCAGAGCGTGAAGCACTCGCTCGTGATAATGCTTTACCCGTCGAATCTTTGATGGCGATTTCGAGCACCTACATTGGTATTGCCGAGAAGATTACAGGCAAGCCGATTCATTTGAGTGAGAATCCGAAAGCGGAAATCATCGAAGTTCTGAGCAAAGAATACGGATTGATTGACTAGCACTGTCGCTAGATTGCTAAATGCTTTCCAATAAAAAGTCCGCACTAGCTTGCGGACTTTTTTCGTATTAGGCTCAGTTTAGCCGATATTTAACGTAGTGCCATCTGTTGTAGAGGCTGACTTGGTCGTCACCTGATATGTTTTGTCTTTAATCGTTGATACGAAATACCAGGTCGACTCTGCCTTGTCGGGCGTAAAAGTAACGCGCATAAAGCCACGCTGTTTGATGTCTGCCCACTGTAATTCTGACACTAAGTGCGGCAGCGTGTATTCCATTTGAGCGATCGCAACAGGGTCTAACGCGAGGTAGGCCTCTAACCCAGGGGAACTCACAGAGCTAGTCGCAAACTCTACCCCGATAGGATGCTTAGATACGTCTTTAAGCTCACTTGCCCATGCGTTGTGCGTATCTCCTGCCAAACAGACAAAGTTACCACTGCTGGCTTTGGCCAGTTGATAAACGTTCTCTCGCTCAACGTAGTAACCATCCCATGCATCTAGGTTATATGGCAAAGCAATGGTATCTAAACTTGGGTCAGAGAGATAACCCGTAATCGCAGAGTTTACTGCTAATAACGCCTCTGTTTTTTGTTCTTCAGTGGCAGTAAACAATTGAAACATCGCGGTCATAACCGAACTTGGCAACTCCATACGAGAC
Source organism: Vibrio sp. 2CM40D (assembly GCF_023161825.1). Classification (NCBI taxonomy): domain Bacteria; kingdom Pseudomonadati; phylum Pseudomonadota; class Gammaproteobacteria; order Vibrionales; family Vibrionaceae; genus Vibrio; species Vibrio sp. 2CM40D. Next base: position 318,662 of record NZ_JALNTL010000004.1, on the reverse strand, counting down.
ATTAACACTTGTTGCCCTAGCACATTCCAAGTTGCGTCGTGCGTACTGAACGCATCCATCAGCCAAGCGAGTTGGTCAGCGCCTAACAGCTCTCGGTCTTGACTGCGCGACTGAGCAACTAAACCGCCAATAGCTTCCATCGTTGGTGAGCTGAGCGAGAAATAATCCAACGGTTTATCACGCCCCACAAGTCGCGTGTCGAGCATCATCAAATTGACTAAACTTCCAAACGAAAACTGACGGTAAATCAGCATGTTTGAGAAAGTGTTTTCACGAACGGGCAACCATTCTGTCCAAGCGGCAGCCGCAGCTGCACGACGATCATTAAAGCTGCCTTCCTCTTCTTGATGGTTTTCCGCACCATTTTTCCAACTATCATTTGCAAGCTCATGGTCATCCCAGACTGCAATCATTGGTAGGCTCGCATGTAACGCTTGCAGATCAGCATCTTGGCGATATTGCACATACCGTTTTCGGTAATCATCTAAGGTAATGCATTCAGTGCCTTTGCTTGGCTCTCGCCCTAGTGCCTCAGCATCTTCACTAGCGTAGCCACCAGCCCCATACTCATAAATGTAATCACCGAGATGAAGTACCACATCAAACGGTTCTTGCTCATGTTGATTTAAGATCTCTCGATACACATGGAAATAACCAGCAGGATAGTTTGCGCAAGAAACAACGGCCATGGATGCCTTTTCTACACCACCCTCTGGTAATGTTTGAGTTTGCCCGACTTCGCTAGTGACATCTCCAACCATGAATCGATAGTAGTAGCGAGAATTTGCGTTGAGATTTTGAACATCGACTTTTACCGTGAAATCTCGGCTCGTGTCTGTGGCAAAAGTGCCACTTTGCACGATATCAGTAAAATTTTCGTTAGATGAAACTTGCCAGCTTACATCTGCGTAGCTCGCTGAGGTTGTAACACGAGTCCAAATGATTACTTGTGTTTGAGTAGGATCTCCACTCGCCACTCCGTGCTCAAAGGTAACCGCAACAGATTCACTAGCATCGCTACCACAGCCCACCAGCCCGGTAACAATCGCCGTTGAAGAGGCAGCTTTCATAAAGTCTCGACGAGACAAAGACATATTGACTTCCTTTCTTATTGTGTTTGTTTTTATGCCCAAATGACGTGGTGACTCAATCATCCTTGTGTGCCAATAAGGGACGTTAATTCGAACTTACAGTACCAACCACTTAGTCGATAATTTGTCCTAAAAACACAAAGTTAGAAGCTAGTTATGACAATTGCATTTCCAAACGTTACATTTTTGTTAATTTAAGTGCAAATACTCTATATTCATCACACTTCCTAAGACCTGTGACAAAAACCTCAAAATAAAAAAGCGACCTACTTTGAGGTCGCTTTTCATTGCACTATTGTTAAGTAGTACATCGATGAAGTGGAAATACTCAGCCTAAAACTTGATGTTAAGAACATCTTGTTCTGACGTGTCCACCTTCAACTGACTGCGAGATTCTATGTACTCGATTTGCTGAACATCGAGCGAATATGGCATAACGACTCGCAATTCATTGATCCCTTCATGTTTAGCTAGCTGGGTTAAGCGGACCAAATTGGATTCATCACTTTTACGAGAAGACATCGATTTTAATGCGGCATCCCACAACCGATCTTCAGGCTTGCGCAATTCCGCAATGTTCTGTTTCCACATCAAACCGAAAATAGGCGCGATGGTGGCAAATGCCTCTAAAAAGGTCCATTTTTTACTACCTGTCGCTCCTAAAAAGCTAGTGTAGTCGAATTCAATGCACGTCTTTCCTTGTTGATCCATTCTATGCCCCCGACACTCGAAAATGAGATATACCAAATATCGTTCAACTGTTTTGATATAGCAATGGGATATAAAACATTCGTCTTTTATGCCCTAATTTACATACAAAAGGAAATATTAAAACCAGCTTTGTAACAACTGATGTACAGCTTCGCCATATATAAGCATTCAATTGATTAATATTTCAATTAAGAAACTAAAAACAACACGCAAGTAACGCTATCAATATGAAATCATTATAGATTCACCAAGAAAATATCAATTCTTGTCACAACGTCATCCGCCGACCTACTTCACATCAATCACTCGACTGGCCTTTTTATACTGTATCTTCCAACCCGCCCAACGTGGCAGCTCCCAACGCTTCGGGTCTCCCTTTCGGTTTCCCTCTCGATAAACGACCTGTACCAGCTTGCGAGACGCGTAATACTCGACATCTAGTTGGAGTTCTGGCAGCGAAAGTTCTAAAGGGTACTGCTCCGCGAAATCGTCGTATTCCCATTCTGGAACACCGTTAAATGTTAAGTCTTCTGGTTCAAACAACGCCATATCATCGATGTTTTCAACGCCTAATGTTTCCAACTGATCCTTTAACCAGCTAGAAAATGTCAAGGAGGCCAAGTCGTTAACCTCTTCTCCTTCGACATTAAGGCCCAATGCGTTGTAGAGTTTCCAGTGTTGGATTTGCTGTTTTCTTTGAGAAGCAAAACCTGGTAACAGTGTCTCGTCTTCTATCATTTCGACAATAGACTGAACAGCAACATCACCTTTTAACGCTTGATGTTCAGTACAGATTGTTCGCCCGGCGTAGACCAAGTGCATTGTTGCTCTTGGCGTCTCTTCTTCATAATTAGTCTCACCTTGTTGCCACTCCCCAAATTCAAGTTCGCGTAATAATGTCAGCGGGATAGGCATCATAACCGATGCGAGGTTCAGTGTTTGCTTAACGCCTCGTCCTGGCACGCTATGGCTATCTAGCACGATTGCCGCTTCTTCTTTGTCAGGAAAGCGGCTGTTACGCCCAACCAGCATCTCGACTACGCCATTTCCTAGAGCATCCCTTCGACGAGCTCGTCGGACAAACACAAGCTCAGGGTGCAATGAGGCGATGGAGAAAAAGAGCGCTTCACGTTTATATCGAGAGGCAACGTCAAGTTCCGGTAATTCAAATACTTCTCGCATTTGTTTCGCTAAACCTTGTGCCTCTTCGAGTGCGCTGGCATCAATGACAATGCCCGGAAGTCGCTCCCCCCGAACCAAACGGATCAACAAAGAGACATCACATCCGTATGGCTCCTCTTGAGATAGAAGCTCAGCAACTTCACCACTTTGTCGCTGATAGAGCTGCGCAGGCACAGATAAGGCGGCAGCCAAATCAATCATTGCTTCCTTCTCTGGCTTCGCTTGAATTCTGGTAACGAGATCGGCAAACAGTGCATCAATGGGTAGTGGATATACTTTTCTACCATGCTGCGTGACATTGCCATCCTCATCAATCGCTTCCATAGATAACAACGTCGAATGAGATGCCTCTAGCGACTTTGGAGGAATTGAGTCGAGAAAATCGAGTGTTGAAAGACGGTACCCACAACAAGCCGCTGCCAGCATGGGCTCGACGAGCTCTTCTCTGTGTAATTCTGGAGGTGTCACCAACTCTAAAGGCGCGTGCTCACCATATAGACGAATACAAGCCCCTTCGGTAACGCGACCTGCTCGCCCCATTCGCTGCGCGGCACTGGCCTTAGAAATGTTGGTTAATGTCAGTGCTGTACGTCCATTTCGTTGTACAGTTCTGCGCTCTAAACCACTATCGATTACCACACGGATATTAGGAATGGTCAGAGAGGTTTCCGCGACGTTGGTTGCCAATACGACTTTCCGTTGCTTTTGTACCGTCAGCGCACGATGTCGTTCTTCATCACTGACCGAGGCATGAAGTTTAACCACCATGACATCACTGCTACTTTGTAGCATCTGCGCGCATTGGGCGATCTCTTTACGTCCTGGGAGAAAAACAAGAATATCGCCGTCTTCATCTTCCAGTGCTTCTTTTACCGCTCCGACAACTTCCTGTTCACATCCCTTTTTGTTCGGTAAATAGCGGCTGTCTGTGGAACGATGTGTCACCGTGACTGGAAAGCAACGTCCCTCCGAACTCAGGCGCTTAGCATTCAGGTAACGAGCAAGCTTTTCGCCTTCTAAGGTAGCGGAAGTGACGATCAATCGATGTTGATTTTCTTGCTTCAAAATGGCGGTTAATAGATCAATATCCCAGCGTCGCTCGTGAAATTCGTCCACTATCACGACATCAAAGTCTGCTAGCTTGTTTTCCGAAAACCAACGCAGTGCAACCCCCGGAGTCACAAATACAACTTCGGTTTTTTCATCAAAGTAGGCATGAAGCTTGATCGCGTAACCGACTTTGCGACCTATTGGCCCTCCAGATTGCTCCGCAAGAAATTCAGCCAGCGAGGTACAAGCAATTCGACGTGGTTCAATAACCAGAACGCGTCCGTGTTTTGCCGCCCACATGGGCAAGCGGGTAGATTTACCCGACCCGGTTTCGGCTTCCACCACAAGATGGTTAAGGCTTACATGATGGTCAAACTCGGCTTGCAGGCTGTCGATAGGTAGTTGAAACATAGAAATTGGATTTGATTTGATGATGCAAAACATTATACCCAAGTAAAAAAATCCTGCTTTAGGTATCTCTAAACAACCAATATTGCCGATATTTTCGTCGGTATCTGAATTTTTTTGCGACATTACATTGATGTGCATCAACGCATGTTTACAACTAAATAGTGAACCCGTTAAAATTTGGTGCGCATCCTTCAACCCTACATAAGGCACCCAATGAACAACGATAAACGCCCACTATATATTCCATATGCGGGTCCGGCTCTTTTAGCAACCCCTCTTTTGAACAAAGGCAGTGCATTCTCTGCTGAAGAACGTAGTTCATTCAACTTAGAAGGTCTGCTTCCAGAGTCGACCGAAACTATCCAAGAGCAGGTGGAACGTGCCTACCAGCAATACAAAAGTTTCGAAAGCGATATGGATAAGCACATTTATCTGCGTAACATCCAAGACACCAACGAAACATTGTATTACCGCCTAGTGCAAAATCACATTTCTGAGATGATGCCTATCATCTACACGCCGACTGTTGGCGCAGCATGTGAAAACTTCTCTAACATTTACCGTCGTGGTCGCGGTCTGTTCATTTCATACCCGAACCGTGACCGTATTGACGACTTGCTGAACAACGCAGCAAACCACAACGTTAAAGTGATTGTTGTGACAGATGGCGAACGTATCCTTGGCTTGGGTGACCAAGGTATCGGCGGCATGGGTATTCCAATCGGTAAACTGTCACTATATACCGCGTGTGGTGGTATCAGCCCTGCTTACACGCTACCAATCGTTCTTGATGTGGGTACCAATAACCCGCAACGCTTAGCTGATCCGATGTACATGGGTTGGCGTCATCCTCGTATTACGGGTGCAGAATACGATGCATTTGTAGAAGAGTTTATCCAAGCGGTACAGCGCCGTTGGCCTGATGCTTTGATCCAGTTCGAAGACTTTGCTCAGAAAAATGCGATGCCTCTTCTAGAGCGTTACAAAGACCGCGTGTGTTGCTTCAATGATGATATTCAGGGTACTGCAGCTGTTACTGTTGGTTCCCTACTTGCAGCTTGTAAAGCAGCAGGAACTCAGCTTTCTAAACAACGTATTACCTTCCTAGGCGCAGGGTCTGCTGGTTGTGGTATCGCAGAAGCGATCATCGCACAAATGGTATCGGAAGGAATTTCTGACGAGCAAGCTCGCTCACAAGTTTACATGGTTGACCGTTGGGGTCTGTTACAAGAAGGCATGCCTAACCTTCTTGATTTCCAACAACGCTTGGTGCAAAAGCATACCAATACGAAAGAGTGGGAAAATGAAGGAAATGGCTTCTCACTACTCGATGTTATGCGTAACGCCAAGCCAACGGTATTAATTGGTGTTTCTGGTGCGCCTGGCCTATTTAGCCAAGAAGTCATCGAAGAAATGCATAAACACTGTAAGCGTCCGATTGTCTTCCCACTGTCGAACCCAACAAGCCGCGTGGAAGCGACACCGAACGACATCATTCGTTGGACAAATGGTGAAGCACTGGTTGCAACAGGTAGCCCATTTGAGCCAGTGGTTCATGAAGGTCGCACTTACCCTATTGCACAATGTAACAACAGCTACATCTTCCCAGGCATTGGCCTTGGTGTACTTGCTGTCAATGCAAAACGTGTCACTGACGAGATGCTAATGGAATCAAGTCGCGCGCTAGCAACATGTTCTCCTCTAGCAATCAACGGTCGTGGTGCACTACTTCCACCACTGGAAGAAATCCACTTAGTATCGAAAAAAATCGCATTTGCCGTTGGTAAAAAGGCAATTGAACAAGGTGTCGCATTAGAAATTACTGATGAAGCATTGAACGTGGCAATTGAACAGTCGTTCTGGCAACCTGTTTACCGCCGCTACAAACGCACTGCGTTCTAAGCTTGAGACAATTCGTTTAATAATTAGCCCCTACCATGTAGGGGCTTTTATTTTTTTATCATCCTAACCAGATTTTGGCATAAATGGGCTTCTCTCTTTTTGTTTCTATCAGATATGATGAGAACTACATTTTTAGTTAAGGATATAAAACGTTTTGTTGTTTTCTCGCATAAGATCAAAGTGGAAGCTGAAATTTTCCTGGAAGCGATTTGCTTTGATTTTGTCGATCTCTGCACTTAGTCTGCTTGTTTCTGTTATTGCCATCGACCGATGGGTGGTTTTACAAGCCAAAGAGAGCATTTTCACTGAATACGAGCAAATCCCTCAACATGAGGTTGCCGTAGTTCTTGGTACCAGTAAGTACATCGGAAAGATCCTCAACACTTACTACACTCATCGCATTAATGCGGCGATTGAGCTTTACAACCAAGGCAAAGTAAAACAGTTTTTATTGAGTGGTGATAACGCCCACCGTTCATACAACGAACCGTGGACAATGAAACGCGACTTACTTAAAGCAGGCGTGCCTGAAGAAGTGATTCACCTTGATTATGCTGGCTTTCGTACCTTAGATTCGATTGTACGAGCGAAAAAAATTTTTGCTTCGGAGCGATTTCTGATTGTGACTCAGCGCTTTCACTGTGAACGCGCACTGTTCATCGCTGATGCTTACAGCATTGATGCGCAATGTCTCGCGGTAGCAGGGCCGACGGCCAACAAGCAAAAAACATCGATGCGTGTTCGAGAACTGCTAGCCCGTGTGAAAGCGTTTTTAGACCTGTACATTATCAATACGCAGCCTAAGTTTCTTGGCCCTCAAGAACCTATCGTCGCAGTAAAAGAGCCAAATAAAGCAGCTAACGAGCCTCTTCAAGTCCCCGTCGAATAGAGGAATAACGTGGCTCACAAGCCTAGTAACATTTCTATAAAACAAATGGGTAGTTTTCTACCCATTTCCAATTCTCAACATCACACTTTCTAATTTGCTCTACGATTCAGGCAAAACTCTTTTTCGCATTCAAAGTAACATTTCATCAATAAATAACTACAAGTCAGTTACTTTGCCATAAAAAAACCGACAAAAGGCAATGCAAAAGGAGCACTACCCATGACCGCACTCGCTGTGACATTGAAGAATTGGTTCTTCACTCGCAACAGCATGATTTTGAACGCGAATATCCTATTGTTCATTATCTTGTTTAATACCTTACCCTTTGAACCACAAGTAGTAACCGGCCTGAGCATCTTAGTTTTTGTTGCTATTCTGTGGCTAACCGAAGCGATTCACGTCAGCATTACCGCGCTGCTCATACCACTACTTGCGGTATTTTTGGGTGTGTTCAACACTCAAACCGCACTGAATAACTTTTCCAACTCCATCATTTTTCTATTTTTGGGTGGTTTTGCACTAGCTGCGGCTCTACATAAACAAAAGTTAGATCAAGCTATTGCAGATAAAGTACTATTGCTGGCAAGAGGAAAAATGTCTGTCGCTGTATTCATGCTATTTGGTGTGAGTGCTGGCCTGTCAATGTGGATTTCAAACACCGCCACCGCCGCGATGATGTTACCGCTTGTGCTGGGTGTGATGACAAAGCTAGACGCCAAGAAAAACCACAACACCTTTTTGTTTGTTCTACTCGGTATAGCTTACAGTGCTTCAATTGGTGGTATTGCAACACTGGTTGGTAGCCCACCAAACGCAATTGCAGCCGCTGAAGTTGGCCTAAGCTTCACTGAATGGATGAAGTTTGGTGTACCTATTTCCCTAGTATTAATGCCAATCGCTATCCTCGTATTGTACACGATGACTAAGCCTGACCTTAGCCACAAGTTTGACCTTGACCATCAACCAGTCGAATGGACAAACGGCAAAATGATTACGTTGGCGATTTTCTTACTGACCGTGACGTTGTGGATATTCAGTAAGCCTATTAACGCTATGCTGGGTGGCTTCGCGAAGTTCGATACTCTTGTAGCTATTGGCGCCATCCTTCTACTTGGTGCTTCTCGCGCCGTCGAGTGGAAAGATATCGAGAAAACAACCGACTGGGGTGTGTTAATCCTATTTGGTGGTGGTATCTGTTTGAGTAACGTCCTAAAAACAACCGGAACAAGCGTATTTTTGGCTCATAGCTTGTCAGGCTTCCTTGAGCAAGCTGGTATTCTCTTAACGATTCTTGCAGTGGTTGCTTTTGTTGTCTTCTTAACTGAGTTTGCGAGTAACACCGCCAGTGCTGCACTACTTGTCCCTGTATTTGCGACCATTGCAGAAGCCTTAGGCATGTCTCCGGTTATTCTTTCTGCACTGATTGCCGTCGCTGCATCTTGTGCATTTATGTTACCAGTTGCAACACCTCCAAACGCGATTGTGTTCGGTACGGGTCATATCAAGCAAAAAGAAATGATGCGAATTGGTTTCGTATTAAACATTGCCTGTATTGCTGCACTAACGCTTTTCGCTTGGTTGTTCTGGTAAAAATAGCAAGTTCGATTAGCACTACACTGCTGCTCACGGTAATCGTATCGATAACCCAAACTCCCCCCCAAGTGGTGTTCAGCAGTTTCCCTCTTGGTGGCCAGTTGGCCACCTTTTTTCTTTCCTTTAAGTGAACGGCTATCAGGCTTGCTTCTTTTCGCAAGCAAGTAAACCATAATGAGCTTCCACTCGGTTGCGACCATTGCGCTTCGCCTGATACAACACTTCGTCAGCTCTCGCCATGGTTTCTGAGACGCGTTCATTCTGCATTTGGGCAACGCCAATACTGCAAGTTAATGATTCACCGTGCACCCACAAATGATCCTCCACATTTTTGCGAATCATTTCTGCCTTCTCTAACGCTTGTTCAATATTGGTATCAGGGCAAAATACGACAAACTCTTCGCCGCCCCAACGAACGAGTCGATCGTCTGAGTAAATAGAAGTCGCTACCACCATGACAAATTCGCGCAATATGTCATCCCCCATTTGGTGCCCAAATTTGTCGTTCACCTTTTTAAACTTATCCAAGTCCAAATAGAGAATACTGAAGGTGTTATGCCCCCAGCGAACCTGACGAGATTGTTGTTCCAGCCAGTGTTGCACAGCATATCGGTTCATCGTGCCCGTCAAAGCATCTCGATGCGCTAACTCTGCAAACTCATAGTTTTGAGCTCGCAAAGTATCATTCACCTTTTCCAAATGACGGTGACGCTTTTGCGCTTTTTCATAAGCCACTCTATTTTTTCGTAACTCATGCAGTGAAAAAGCCAGTCCAAGCGCCATCCAAGAGAGTAATAATGCATACAACAATGTTTCTTGCGCAAGGTAAGCGCCTTCAAACTCAATTTTATCAATCACAATTCTATGTTTACCAAGTGCCGCACCAGACCCAGTTGCAATATCAATACGTGTGATGTTTGAAAATTCAGGTGCAGAGTGCTCAATCGCGACTCCGTTATCTGCTAACCACCAGGTCATCACCTGAAGATTTTTAATCGGAATTTCGACAATATCGATCGAACCCGACGGAGAAAACTGCATGCCATTATATTTAATGGTGTACTCGTCGTCCGGCTTGGAATACTCAGAATTATAATTGCGAAGATACAAACGTAGGTCGTGGCTAGGGTTAGCCCCTATTCCTGCCTCTTCATATCGCACCTTCAATCGAATCGTATGGTAGTTGGAAAGGTCAATACCCTGTGTTGGCGTTGCTGAATCGGTATAAACCGAGATTCCGCAGTAAGGCCAAGCATACGAGCTCTGCTTTAGTTCACAGCTAAGAACTAGGCTTTGCCGATCGTATGTGATATCAGCCTCACTCACACCTCCTTCACTGGCATCTTTAGTTGCATAGATATTGAAATGCTCAGGTGTAATGGTCAGCTTTCGCGTATCGCCAAGCACACTATAAAGGGCAACCAAACTGATAGTGCAAATAGAAAGAGCAAAGATAAAGTTATGGATCCACTTCATGGGCAAGTGACCTGCTGAGATTATATGCAATACGTGAGGTTCAATAATTTCAAAAAATGAAATCAAGGTGATTTATCAAGAAATAAAATCACTTTCTCATTCAATTCTTAGTTTCGACACATAGTAACGGATTTTGAACCGTTATCACGTTTTAAAATTTCTAAAAAGTGCAGCTCAACTTCTATTTGCGAAGCATTTCACAGCCATAATTTTTAGAAAATAAAACACGATGCATAATAATTTAGTGCAAGACATTTACTTTAAAGCTCCTGTCAACCCTGCATCTCTTCTCCACTTCAGTATATACTGTGCAAAAACACAATAATGAGTAATGTCATGTCATTAATTGCAACTGGCACGCTAAACAAAATGCGTGCTTCTCTGGACGGTGCCGTCAACTACCGTCTTCCTGTCGGTGAGGAAGAAATCGACTTAACTCCGTTTCTGGGTAAAACGCTCACACTGACTCACACTGGCAATATTTTTTGTTGCTCATGTGGAAAGAAAACGAAAAAGAGTTATTCGCAAGGCCACTGTTTTGTATGCATGAAAAAGCTAGCAAGCTGCGACATGTGTATCATGAAGCCAGAGACCTGCCACTACGATCAAGGGACTTGTCGCGAACCACAATGGGGTGAAGAGAATTGCATGGTGGATCACTTTGTCTACCTGTCCAACACATCCAGCTTAAAAGTTGGTATTACTCGTCATACTCAAATCCCGACTCGTTGGATTGACCAAGGCGCGACTCAGGGCTTGCCAATTTTTAAAGTAAAAACTCGCCATATCTCCGGTTTAATTGAAGTTGAACTGGCGAAACATATCGCAGACAAGACCAATTGGCGCACACTGCTTAAAGGTGACGGTGAACCTATGGCATTGCAGGACCGTTTTGCTGAGCTATTGCCTTTAGTCGAAGAGAAAATTGCCGAGATAAAACAGCAATTCGGCGAAGATGCCATTGAAGTATTAAACGAAAGCATTACCGACCTTAGCTACCCGGTACAACAGCACCCAACGAAGATCACTTCGCATAACTTCGATAAAAACCCGGTTGTTACTGGCACTTTGCAAGGCATTAAAGGTCAATACCTCATCTTTGATACTGGCGTTATTAATGTAAGAAAATTCACTTCCTATGAAGTTGAAGTTAGTGAGTAATCGCTTGTAAAACGCGTTGATTCAAATAAAAACGAAAAAAGCTCGAGTTTGACTCGAGCTTTTGTTTTTCTATTAGGAAGAAATCGTTAGTTATGCGTCAAGGATGCTTTCTAGCACATCGAATAACATATCGACTTCTTCTATTGTATTGTAATGCATACAACCAATTCGCACTACACCACCCGATTCTTCTAAACCAAGTTGACGAACTAAGCCCAACGCATAAAAGTGACCATTCCATACACAAATGTTATGTTCACCCAGTGTTTTCGCGATGAACTCTGGAGAATATCGGTCAAACGTTAGCGCAAAAGTTGGCGTGCGGAGTTGGCTATCTTCCTTTGCGATACCGAATAGATTGACACCATCTAATGCATTCAAACGCTGTAAGAAACGCTCACTCAAGCGCTGCTCATGTTGTTCATACAGTTGGTAGCTTTGCTCCAACCGTTGGCGAAGAGGTAAACCGACTTCACCAAATTGAGCCAGATACTCAACCGCAGAAACGACACCAGCAAGACCTTCAAAACTTTGCGTTCCTGTTTCAAATCGACCAGGGCCTATATTAGTGGCAGGCTCGACTTTGTAAGGGCGAATACTGTGGAGCCACTGATCGGCTATGTAAGCAATACCAACGTGCGGTCCGAAAAACTTGTAAGCTGAGCAAGCTAAAAAGTCACAACCTAACGCTTGAACATCAACCAAATGATGAGGCGCATAATGGACGGCATCCACATAAACTTGTGCCCCAACATTGTGCGCCATGCTGACTACTTGCTGTACATCCACAATAGAACCCGTCGTGTTCGATGCATAAGTCACAGCGACAAGGCGCGTTTTATCAGAAAGAAGGCGGCTTAAATGCTCCATATCCAGCGTACAATCTTCTTCGTTGATACGAACTTGATGAACCGTAACGCCTTTATCTTCTGCCGCTTGCTGCCAGCTGGATACATTTGAATAGTGATCCAAAGCGGAAACAATGATCTCATCTCCTGCTTGCCAATCTCGACTAATCGCGCGACTAAGCTGAAAGGTTAGTGAGGTCATATTGGCACCGAAGACAATATTGCCAGATGAAGGGGCATTAAGTAGCGCCTGAGCCGACTCACGCGCATTTTGCATTACGTCAACGGTCACTTGGCTAGAAAAATAATGCCCGCCTAAGTTAGCGTTGAAACGACCTAAATACCCAACCATGCTGTCTAGTACTGGTTGAGGCACTTGTGAGCCACCTGGACCATCAAAAAACGTCACGGGCTTGTCGTTGTGGTATTGAGCCAACGCCGGAAATTGCTCTCTGATCTGATTAAGATTGAAGTTCATTACGCTTATCCGTAGCAGTGAGTACAAATACATCCATATGGCCCGCTTCGTCATCAATAACAGAGCGGATTGGGCACGCGTTATGCCACAGCTTGCTATCAGCCAAGATTGCGACCTCTCCGGTTTCTAGCACTTTACGGAAAAATGGGGCTTGGTTATGGCTGCTGTACAGCATGATGTCGCCACCGATGATGTTATGGCGTCCCACACCAACCATTGCAATGTGATCAAAACCGTCTTGGTGCACACCTTCAGGTGCTACTTGGGTTTCTTCTTCCAGTGCCCTGATACGGATTTGGTGAATTTCTATTTCTTGACCGTTTGGCAGATGATTCGCATTGACAAACAATTCACACATTTCTCGAAATCCATCGCTGGTAAGAATATCCTTCTCAATTGGCTCGAATTGTCTTACAACATCACCTTGAAATCGGTTGATATCAGAGGATTGAACAAAGCTATTTTTATTTAAGTCGATGACTTTGCCGTTATCAAAACCAACCACAGAATAACGTCGTAGTCGATACTGACCATCTGCATGTTCGGTACGAGGCAGTTCTTCAAACGATGGGGAAAGCTGCTCAATTGCTGCCATGCTGAGCTGTGTTAAATGTAGAGTATTCTCACGTGAATGTAACATCATTTGCTCCTTTAATGAGGCACATTAATTAACATTTAATTTACACACTAGGTTACGCAAATATTCTGCAATTACCAGCTTTTAACGTTGATAGCTTCAACAAAACGACGAAAACAACATAACAAACCAAACCAAACCACAAAAACAGAGCCATGTTTCAGTTTTACGCTTTGACAATATTTGAAACTAGACTTCTCCACTACGAATAGAATTTTATGCTAGAAGTCAACGTTCTCAATCAATATTTAGTGGGTTCTAATCTATAACCAATTATTCGATCACAATCGTTGTTTATGCTTTTAAAGCACTAAGAATTTCCATACAATCGAGGGAAATGTTACGCCCTTTTTGGAGCCATAATGAGCGACGTAAAACACTGTAAATTATTAATTCTTGGTTCTGGTCCTGCAGGATACACAGCTGCCGTCTACGCAGCGCGTGCAAACTTAAACCCTGTGCTTGTGACGGGAATGCAACAAGGTGGTCAGCTAACCACCACAACTGAAGTTGAAAACTGGCCAGGCGATGCTGAGGGACTGACAGGTCCAGCATTGATGGATCGCATGAAAGAACACGCCGAGCGTTTCGAAACTGAAATCGTATTTGATCACATCAATGAAGTAGAGCTATCACAACGCCCATTTCGTTTAAAAGGCGACTCAGGTGAGTACACTTGTGATGCCTTAATCATATCTACCGGCGCATCAGCAAAATACCTTGGCCTTGAGTCTGAAGAAGCATTTAAAGGTCGCGGCGTTTCTGCTTGTGCAACCTGTGACGGTTTCTTCTACCGTAATCAGAAAGTTGCAGTTGTGGGCGGTGGTAACACGGCTGTTGAAGAAGCGCTATACCTATCTAACATTGCGTCAGAAGTTCACCTGATCCACCGCCGCGATTCATTCCGCGCAGAGAAGATCCTTGTGAAACGTCTGATGGATAAAGTTGAAAGCGGTAATATCGTTCTTCATACCGATCGCACTCTCGATGAAGTACTGGGAGACGATATGGGCGTAACGGGCGTCCGCATTAAAGACGTGAACAGCGGTGCGACAGAAGATATCGATGTAATGGGTGCATTCATCGCAATTGGCCACCAGCCAAACACACAAATCTTTGAAGGCCAAGTAGACATGAAAGATGGCTACATCATCGTTCAATCAGGTCTTGAAGGCAACGCAACACAAACTAGTATCGAAGGTGTATTTGCAGCTGGCGACGTAATGGACCACAACTACCGTCAAGCGATCACCTCTGCAGGTACAGGTTGTATGGCTGCATTAGATGCTGAACGTTTCTTAGACTCACTTGGTGACAAATAACTTTTCACATTTGTGTCATATCCTTAAAGCCCAGCGGTATTCCCGCTGGGTTTTCTTTTGTATACTACCGCCTCATTAAAACAATTATCATTAAGCCTTCACGATGGATAAGAAAAAGCAAAGCAGCTTGAATAAGTGGCTGAAGCAACAAAGTAAGTTAGCCAAGCGCTGGCTTATGATTGCGATAGGCCTAGGCGTACTTTCAAGCGTGTTTTTATTGGCTCAAGCAGCCCTGCTCGCCTCCATTCTGCACCAGTTAATCATTGACCAAGTCGACAAAGCCGACCTCATTTGGCATTTTGTTGGGCTCGGTGGCACGGTTATCGGTCGAGCTGCTTGTACCTGGGGTCGAGAGCTTGCCGGTTACCGTTGCGGGGAGCAAATTCGAGTTTATATTCGCCAACTCATTTTAGATAAAGTTCATAAACTTGGGCCAGCTTACATCAAAGGCAAACCTGCTGGCAGTTGGGCAACGCTCATCTTAGAGCAGGTAGAAGATATGCAAGATTTCTTCTCACGCTACTTGCCTCAAATGTCATTATCGGTACTAGTGCCTTTCATCATTTTGGTTGTCGTATTCCCAGTAAACTGGGCAGCAGGCTTGATCTTCCTGGTCACTGCACCACTGGTGCCTATTTTCATGGCACTGGTTGGGATGAAAGCCGCAGAAGCAAACCGTAAAAACTTTAAAGCGATGCAGCGTTTGTCGGGTCACTTTTATGACCGCTTGCAAGCAATGACAACCATTCGCTTATTCGATAGAACAAAATCTGAAACTGAGACGCTAAAGGGTGCTTCAGAAGTCTTTCGTACTCGTACCATGGACGTTCTGAAAATCGCGTTTCTGTCTTCTGCGGTGTTAGAGTTTTTCACTTCCATTTCTATCGCAATTACCGCTGTCTACTTTGGCTTTAGTTATATCGGGGAGCTGGACTTCGGCTACTACGGCACAGGTGTTACGCTCTTTGCTGGTTTGTTCATTCTGATTCTTGCTCCAGAGTTTTATCAGCCATTACGTGATTTGGGCACGTTCTATCATGCGAAACAGCAAGCGGTTGGCGCAGCAGAAAGCATTGTCGAGTTTCTGGATTTAGAAGTCGATCAAATCAAAGATGGTACCCAAGCGTTAGATAAAAACAGCCCTATCCATATTGAAGCGGACCAGTTAACCATTTTTAGTCCGGAAGGTAAGCAGCTCGCAGGTCCCCTATCCTTCTCTCTTGAAGCCAACAAAAGTACCGCTTTGGTTGGACCAAGTGGTGCAGGTAAAACAAGTTTGGTAAACACCATCCTCGGTTTCATGCCTTATCAAGGTAGCTTGAAGATTAATGGTTGTGAATTGTCGCAACTGGATCTAGCCACATGGCGAGAGGCAGTAAGCTGGATTGGTCAAAACCCGATGCTATTACACGGTAGCATTCGAGATAACATCACACTAGGTAAGCACAATATTCAGGATGCAGACGTACATTCTGTGTTGAATGACTCTCACGCTGCTGAATTTGTTGAAATGCATGGGTTGGATTATCCGATATCTGATCGTTCTGGTGGTTTATCTGTCGGCCAAGCGCAGCGTTTAGCACTGGCTCGCGCCATGCTACAAAATGGTCGTTTTTGGTTATTAGATGAACCAACCGCAAGCTTAGATGCTCGCAGTGAAAAACTCGTGATGGAAGGCATTAACAAGTATGCGCATGCCACAACGAATTTGATGATTACTCACCAACTTGCGCCTTTACAAAACGTATCGCAAATTCTTGTTATGCAGGACGGCCAGATTGTTCAACGTGGTGATTACGCCACACTGTCGACAGAAGATGGCTTATTTAAAGACATGTTGGAAGCGAACCTCGCACAACGTGAAACAGACAAGGGGAACTTAGATGCGTGATTTACTCCCTTATCTAAAACTCTATAAAAAACACTGGTTTGGTCTTTCGCTAGGTATGCTACTGGCATTTCTGACCTTAGCGGCGTCTATTGGCTTATTAACGCTATCAGGTTGGTTTATTTCAGCCGCAGCGGTGGCAGGCTTGACGGTTGCTCGTGAGACCTTTAACTACATGTTACCAGGTGCCGGGGTACGCGGCGCTGCAATGGCTCGAACCGCAGGTCGATGGGGAGAACGTGTCGTTAGCCACAATGCAACGTTCAAGCTGCTTACCGATCTACGTATCTTCTTCTTTAAGAAACTTGCACCACTGATTCCGGGTCGTGTTTCTACGATGCGTGATGCCGATCTGCTCAACCGCTTAGTAGCGGACGTAGATGCGATGGATCACGTATACCTTCGACTTATCAGCCCTGTCGTGATTGGTATTTTTGGCATATTGAGTTTAACGGCTGTCCTGGCGTTCTTTGATTGGCATCTCGCCCTACTGCTTGGCTCGATTCTTACCGTCATGTTGTTTGTATGGCCAGTGCTGTTCTATAAACTGGGTAAAAATAATGGCGAGAATCTCACTCATCATAAAGCGCAATTGCGAGTGGCGACACTGGACTGGCTTCAAGGCTACAGTGAACTGAGTATCTTTGGAGCAGAAGAACGTTATCGTAATCTCATTCTAGAGAAGCAGAAGCAGTTGCTGTCTAACCAATTTGTGAACGCGAATTTAACGGGCATGGCTTCAGGCCTGCTTATGCTGGTGAACGGCATTACACTGGTTGTGATGCTTTGGTTTGCTGCAGACGGCGTAGGTGGTCGTGCTCCTGATCCTTGGATTGCGCTGTTTGCGTTTGCAACCATGGCGAGCTTTGAGATTCTGATGCCTATCGCGGGCGCATTCCAGTATCTCGGTCAAACGTTGACCTCTGCTCGTCGTTTAAATGAAGTAATTTTGGCTGAACCTGACGTTGTCTTCCCTGAGCAGTCGAAACATAAAGACACAACGTTAGACATTGAATTCGACAACATAGATTTTACTTACCCTGACGGTCAGCAAAAGGTGCTGAAAGACTTGTCACTCTCACTACCGTTGGGCACTAAAACTGCAATTGTAGGTCAAACAGGTTCAGGTAAATCAACACTGATTCAGCTTCTTTGCCGCTACTGGGATGTTAACCAAGGTGAAGTTCGAATCGGTGGTACAAAACTGCAAGATTGGAGCGAGTCGGACCTGCGAGCAGCAATGACTGTGGTCAGTCAACGCGTAGATGTACTAAACGGGACACTACGTGACAACTTACTCATGGCCGCTCCGGATGCAAGTGATGAGCAACTGTCTACTATTTTACAAAAAGTCGAGCTTGGCGGACTTCTTGAAGAGCCGGGGTTAGACGCTTGGTTAGGCGACGGCGGTCGTCAGTTATCTGGCGGTGAGAAACGTCGAATCGGCATTGCTCGAGCATTGCTACGTGATGCCCCAATCCTACTCTTAGATGAACCGACTGAAGGCCTCGATAAGCGTACGGAACAAAAAGTGATGGCGCTTTTCAATGAACACTTTGCTAATAAGACAGTAGTATTCATTACACACCGACTGATAGAGCTAGAAAGTATGGATAGCATCTGTTTGATGGAACAAGGTGAGATCATCGAGCAAGGCGACCATCCAACGCTACTCGCTCAAAAAGGTCGTTACTACCAGCTATTACAATCTCTATAATTCGATTTTCAGTGACTAAAAGGGCTCATCAAATGATGAGCCCTTTTGTTATTCCTGTATTATTAGTTACCTAATTAAGCACGTATACAGTGCTGATTTACCGACCAGATTTTTTGAGATAAGCCGCCATTTCATCTTCCGGAACCATGCCCCCACCTGTTGCCCAAACAAGATGTGTTGCGTTTTTGAGTTTTTCTTCGTCAAATTTCATTCGAGACTGGTAAGCATGGTTATTCGAGACGTGCACTGCACCAATCATACCGGCTAATGCAGAAGGCTCTAGATTAATACCTTCCAGTTCACTTAACTCACCCAAGTGGTGATACATACGAGCGTCATCAATGGTGTAAAAACCATCAAGTAGCCTTTCCATCGCTCTTCCGACAAATCCCGAGGCACGCCCGACTGCCAAACCATCAGCTGCGGTGATGTTATCGATACCCAAATCTTGTACCGAAATATCGTCATGCAAGCCTGTATGTACGCCCAACAGCATGCACGGTGAGTGCGTTGGCTCTGCGAAAATACAGTGGACATGCTCGCCAAATGCTACCTTCAAGCCAAATGCCACGCCACCAGGCCCGCCGCCAACACCACAAGGAAGATAAACAAACAATGGATGATGCTCATCAACCACGATTCCCAAGTCATCAAATTGCTGCTTAAGACGCTCACCCGCAACAGAGTAACCTAGAAACAGCGTCCGTGAGTTTTCATCATCGATAAAGAAACAGTTGGGATCTTTTTCTGCCTCTTTACGACCTTGCTCGACAGCAATACCATAATCTTCTTGGTGCTCTACGACATTAACACCATGCGACCGGAGCTTATTTTTCTTCCATTCCCGCGCATCCGCAGACATGTGGACTGAAACTGAAAAACCCAGCTTCGCACTCATGATGCCGATGGACATACCAAGATTGCCGGTTGAGCCAACCGCAATACTGTACTGCTTAAAAAACTGCCGAAACTCATTGCTGAACAATTTGCTGTAATCATCGCTTTCACAGAGCAAGCCGGCATCAAACGCCAACTTTTCTGCATGAGTGAGCACTTCATAAATACCACCTCTCGCTTTGATCGAACCAGAAATTGGCAAATGACTGTCTTTTTTGAGCATTAAATGGCCCAATATTGGCGTGTCGTATTGCTGCTCCAAACGCACTTTCATATTGGGAATATCCACCACTGCGGACTCAATAACGCCACGCGACGTTTCCGTTTCGGGAAACGCTTTCATCAAATAAGGCGCAAATCGTGTTAGCCGTTCACTCGCCGCTTGAATATCTTTTTCATCTAACCCGACATGAGGTAAGCCTTCCTCCAAGGAAGTGATATGGGGGTTGAACCAACAAACCTCTTCAAGATCAATAAGTGCTGCCAAGAGTGGGAACTGCTTAGTCAGCGCTTCAATATTTGCCTTGGTCATTTTACCTTCCTGGAATGATGTGAGTTGAGATAAACAAAAGCGCCGCAATAGCGACGCTTTGGAGAACAACTATCAGTTTGAGCTTACGCGTAGTTTTTCTCAAACTCTTGCATGAAGTCTACTAACGCTTGAACGCCTTCTAGCGGCATTGCGTTATAAATGGATGCTCGCATACCACCAACTGCTCGATGACCTTTTAGCGCTTTCAGCCCTTTAGAGTCTGCTAGCTCAAGGAAGGTTGCATCCAGTTCAGGCTTAGCAAGTTGAAATGGCACGTTCATCAAAGAACGGTTTGCTGAGTGCACGCCATTACGGTAGAAATCAGACTGATCGATGTAATCATACAGTAGCGCGGCTTTAGCGCGGTTCACTTGCTCAATTGCTTTTACTCCACCCTGTGCCTTCAGCCATTTGAAAACAAGACCAGACAGGTACCATGCAAAGGTTGGTGGTGTGTTGAACATTGATTCTTTTTCTGCCAAAACAGTGTAATCCAAAATACTTGGTAGTACCTGCTTCGCCATACCTAATAAATCATCGCGCACGATAGCAATAGCAATGCCGGAAGGACCAATATTTTTCTGAGCGCCCGCGTAAATCACACCGTATTTAGACACATCGATTTCACGAGAAAGAATTGTCGAAGACATGTCAGCAACAATCGGTTTGTCGGTGATAGGAAGATCGTTAATCTCAATACCATCAATGGTCTCATTTGGACAGAAGTGAACGTAAGCCGCTTCTGGAGCAATTTTCCATTCACTTGCAGGTAGAACCGCGACTTTCCCGTTGATTTCTGTTTTTGCATCAAACACGTCTGGTTCGCAGTATTTTTTCGCTTCAGCTACCGCGCTTTCAGCCCAATAACCACCATCGATGTAAGTTGCCGTATCGGCATCACCAAGTAAGTTTAGAGGAACAGCAGCAAACTGAGCACGAGCACCACCTTGGCAGAACAGCACTTTATAGTTGTCCGGAATATTCAGAAGATCACGTAAATCCTGCTCGGCTTCTTCTGCAACTTTGATGAACTCTTTGCTTCGGTGGCTGATTTCCATGACCGAAGTGCCAAGACCTTGCCAATCGATTAGTTCCTGTTGTGCTTGCTGCATAACTGCTTTAGGCAGACCTGCTGGCCCTGCACTGAAGTTAAATACGTTGTCCGTATTTTGTTCCATGATGCTCATTGCTCCTGCTATGTAAATATTACGAAATTAATATCACGTTTTCGCAGTGATAAAAACAAGAAAAGAGGTCTTACGACCTCTTTTTAAAGACTAAGCGTTGAATTGGAACAAATTCGCAACAACACGAATTACTGTTGTTGCATCAAAGCAGGCATAAGTAGAGCCACCAATGGGAACTCATGCCCATTTTCGAACTTCAATTTGCCTTCACCAATTTCTGCTTTTAATTGATAACCGCCCTCTACTTTTTCGATCAACTCCATAATAAGGAGCTCATCAATCCCTTCTTGAATAAATGGGTAATGCGTTACTAATTCATCAGAGAAGTAAGTGCTAAGTTCACCAGTAGTGGCCGTCACCAACTTCATTGGATCTTGAGAAATATGCTCAGTACCTTCAGGGATGGATAGTTGCCACTCATTGTGGAACTTGCCGTCACCGAACGCGAGTGAAAGCTCGTTCACGGATAAATCAAAACCTTTGCTAAACAGCGTATCGACATGCGGCAATAAGCTCGCAATTTCCTGCTCATCTAACATAGGAGAGCTTTGATAGATAGACATAATTTGATCAAAAGACTGGCTATCCACATCTGCAATTGAGAAATCCAACTTAAAGTTATCGACATCCGTCCCATCAGTTAAACGTAATTTCTTAGCATCTAGGTTTAATTGACTGTTCAGCTTATCACCAGACTCACTCATCGTAGTGTTACCACGGTAGCTCGCATTTTCAATCAAAAAGATAGGCGTTAAGTTCGCATCAACCACATCTAGCTTCTCTAGAGAGAAAGACTGCTCGCCTAACCAGTAGCCTTTTGCTTGCTTTCCTTTACCTTGCCCTGTCAATGCATTCAGATGAAGCTCTTCACCGTTTTCAAAATCCACTTGAACAGAAGGAACAGAAACTTGGTAATTGAGATCACCCAATACCGTCACATCACCTGTTACTTTTGCAGGGCTTGTAGAAACAGAAACACCTTGCGCTTCGTTACGATAATGCCAACTATCTAGGTCGAGGATAAATACTGTATTGCCATTTAGTTGAGTCTGGCTATGCATCGTGAGAGGCAAAAAGTCATTGTCCACCAATTTTGAATCTGCTGTTAGGCTTGTTAGACCGTGGCTAACATCACTGGTTACGTCAAACGTCGTTGGCATACCATCACGCTCTAACTGCGTTTTAAGCTCAGGATCAACAACTGAATAACGAGTCAGCACGACTGAAGACAAATAGCCACGCTGATACTCGACCACTTCGCCTTTAATCATTTCATCATTCATATTGGTAATACCATCTTCAATGATGGACTGACCAATTTGTCCGACAGCCAATGGCCAACACAGCGCTAATGAGATAGCACCACCAATGGCGCCGATTTTTTTAAGATTTTGCATAACGTCACTTATTAGATATTTTCGGTCAGTCTACCCCAAACCACCTGCGGAGAAAACATTGAGACAAATCAGACTATTGATGCTTATTCTAGTCCATTAATCAGGAATCATACTTGGCTCCCACTCATCATGTCCTTTTATTGTTAAAGTTTGCGTGGCGAAGTTTTAACCGGAGCTAAAACATCTGTGAATCGTTATGCTGTGTTGTGTCTCGACAACAACCCAATCAGTGCTGAACAGTTTCGATTGGAGCTGTCTGCCTTCTCAAGTAAGTTTGATATTTTTTCTGTCGAATCGATAGAAGAGGCTCAAAGCGCTTTAGAGTATCTAGAAGAAAGAGAACAGACTGTTGCTTTAGTTATAGCGAGCCATCACGCTCATTTTAACGGCGTGGATTTTCTTATTGGTTTAGACCGGATGCCACATACCGAGCAAGCAAGAAAAATTCTTATTAGCTGCTCGTCTGATATAGAGGCAATTCTCACTGCCGTTAATGAGGGCAGGCTCGACCACTGCCTCACTAAACCTTTGCCAGATTACGTCTTATTTAACACAGTGCAAAAAGAGCTGACCCAATTTATATTGCGAAACGGTAAAGAAGACCTGCTAAGTTACAGTCAGATATTGGATCATCACAGCTTGTTGCGAGCGCACATCAATAACCAGATGAGCCATTATCAAGCCGGATTCTTACACGACTACCACTCGATGTCTGATGCCGAGTTAGCCGAGCAAGTGATCTCCGCTCTCCAACAATTTTTCAAAGATAATGACGAAACAAGAGCGTGCCGTACATACTCACCTGAACACTTATTAACCGTGGAAGGCGAGCCAAATTGCTTTTTGTGGTTTATCACCGAAGGTGAAGTGGCTCTGTACAAGCGCGATGAGCAAGGCATGCAGCGAGAGGTTGTACGCCATAACAAAGGGAATATTGTCGGAGGCATGTCGTTTGTTACTGGGGAATGTTCTTTCTCGACAGCTCTAACACTAACCAAAACAGAAGTTATCAAACTCGATCGCAACGTATTCAATAAAGTGATGCAAAGCGACTCAAACTTACTGCCTCTTTTTACAAACTTGCTTTTACGCCACTTCAACCGCCGATTGCAAAGAAGCATCAACACCAAACTGCAACTTCAAAAAACGCTCGAATCTTTAGAATCAGCCCACCAGCAGCTCATTGAAAGAGAAAAAATGGCGATGCTTGGTCAATTGGTTGCGGGAGTAGCCCACGAACTAAACAATCCAGTAGCCGCGATATTGAGGGGCGTAGAGAATTTAACGCATACGCTAGAACGATTACTTAACGATGCGCCAAGTTCCGATATACAAACCAAAGGCATTGAATTACTGAGCAAAGCGCAAACCTCAAAACCCGCTTCAACCGCCGAGCTCAGATCACGCGTAAAAGCGCTTAGCCATACTCTTCCAGACCGAGCATTGGCAAAAAAAGTGGTGAACCTTGGATTAGAGTCCGATCAAGAGCTACTTACCCAACTAACGAGAAAGCAGCAAGCGTCTTATCATGCCCTCAATACACTTGAGCAATACCACAAAGCAGGTTCTACACTTCGCTCAATTAATGTCTGTGCAGCACGAATTGCTGATATGGTAAAAAGCCTGAAAGGATATGCTCGGTCAGATGATGAAACCTTGCACTATGCCGATATTCATGAGGGCATTGAAGACACCTTGGTGATCTTCGAAAACAAACTAAAAATGCATCAGGTTTCCACTGATTATGCGGATTTACCTCCTATCCTTTGTCAACCAATCGCACTCCAACAGGTATGGACGAATTTGGTCTCTAACGCCATTGATGCATTTCCGGAAAAAGGCGTTTTAAAAATACAAACACGTCTTGCAGAAAAAGATCATACACATTACGCCGTTATCTCGTTTGAAGATAATGGGTGTGGCATTCCTGAATCGCAAAGAGATGCCATTTTCGAGCTGAACTTCACCACAAAAAAAGAAGGCAACTTTGGTTTAGGCATTGGGCTGTCCATCTGCCAGCAAATCGTGACAGCACATAAGGGATGGATTGACGTCGAATCAGAGCTCGACAAGTTCACAAGAATGACAGTCTGGTTACCAGTCATCGAAAAAGGAGATGAAACATGACCAAGTATTTAATTTTATGTGTCGATGACGAACGAGAAGTCTTGGATAGCGTGCTCCAAGATCTTGCTCCCTTCGAGGAGAACTTTGTCGTCGAAGGAGCGGAATCGGTGACTGAAGCTCGGCAAGTGATTGAGGAGATGGCGGAAGAAGAAGTTCAGCTTGCGCTCATTTTATGTGACCACATTATGCCGGAACAAACTGGGATCAGCTTCTTAATCGAACTCAGTCAAAATGGTGACACAAAAGCAGCGCGCAAAGTTTTACTCACAGGACAAGCTGGTTTGGAAGACACCGTAGAAGCCGTAAATAACGCGAGTCTCGATTATTACATTGCCAAACCTTGGAAAGGTGAAGCATTGAGAAAAGCAATCGTGTCTCAGCTTACCGCGTTTGTGATTGAGAATGATGATAACCTGCTATCCTGGACTCAAATCCTTGATTCTGAGGCAATCCTCAACGCCATGGCAGATAGAAGAGCAAGCTTTGGCGAGTAATAAAGTGTTTAGTTCTAACTTGAACTCAACGATGCTCATTGCACCACCTAACCTCGCATAGTCGAATGAGGTTAGAAAAACATCGTTACTTGTCCGAGTAAAATTCTCGGACACTACGTATATGGCGTAGTTTTTGCTTAAACCAAGGAACTATTAAGTTAATTGACAAAACATCGACACATTTTTGTTGGTCGTCGACCTTCCTTTTTATTATGATGTCGGACAAATCAGATTACGGTTCAAGTGGTTGCTTGAATCCATGGAAATAATGAACAAGGTTTATCGTTAGTTATGCGTAAAACACTATTAGCCGCTGCCTTACTAGTGGCATCAAGCCATGCCCTAGCTGCAAACGATCGCAATGCGCCAGCAACTATGAGCAACTTTAGCTACGACTATTTCGAAGCACGTATTGGCGCAAGTCCTGTGACATTTGGTGCTGGATTCAGCAAATCAATTCACCCGAACGCGCATGTTATTGCTCGTATTGACTCTGAGTTTGAAAGTGATTTTGACTCAGCTGCAGGCTTTGGCTTCCATTCTCCGCTAAACAACTGGGCAGATCTTACTGGTGAAATGCTAATGCGCGTTGTACAACCTTCGAATGAGAGCAGCACAGATGTTGGTATGGAGCTTAACTTAGGTGTTCGCCAATGGTTAGGCCCTCAATTAGAAGTAGGCGGCAAAGTCGGCTACGTTTCTATCGATAACGATGACGATTGGACTGGATCTGCCTACGCTCGATTCCACTCAACAGAGCTTTTCTCTTTGGGTGCTGAAGCACGTATCAACGATTTTTACGGTGATCAGGTAATGTTCACTACGCGTTTTAAGTTTTAAGATTTGTGCTGTAAGAAAAGAGCAAATTAAAAAAACAAAAACCGAGGTCTCTGCCTCGGTTTTTTTGTCTAATTTAATGACTAACTCAATGAAGTGGTAAAAAACTTCAACGTCCTTTTTCCGCTTTTCACACTTGCCTTTACGACCCGCTAACTCCATCGAAACGAGTCAATCATTGTGCGATCAGCTTCGCTTAGTCACACAGTGCCAATAACTGTTTTTTACGCGGCTCTTGGATCAGTTTCCAATGTATGCCATCAGTTGCACCAGCAAATTTCCACAGTAGCTTTACATCAACATCATTACCGTAAGCCGTTTTAACTTTGTTGAAGACTTTTACAGGTCCAAGTTCTAAAAAGGTTTCTACGTCATCAACACCGGCTTTCTTGACCATACGTTCAAGGGTTAGTTGCATGTTGGGTAAGTCTCTTAAGCGTCTACTGGCAGAGGACTTTTGATATTTCCGTTCCTTAATTGAGTATTCAATTGATTTCTGTACCAGTTCATCAAGCCCTACATATCCGGATTCGAATAAATCGGTTACATCATAATAATTTACGGTTGCCGTCGTCTGTTTTTTGACGTGCTTATACTTCTCACAGCTCAGTTGAGTAAACACTTCATCTAGTCCATTACCACCACGTAAGTAGCAGCAATCATTGCTGACAAGCGCAAACATAGCATCATCGGTGAATAAACCAATACCACCGAACATAGAACGTTTTTGGTACTCACTGAAGGTGCGTACATATTTAAAAAAAGCTTGGTCTGTCATGTCCATTGACCTCTTTAATCTGAATAAATTACCCCGATTAGCGATGTCACCAGATAAACAGCAGCTTATAGCGAATTATAAATGTCGATTTGTTGGCGATATTTTTGTGAGTTGTGCTCACCAACTTGCTTAATCATACTTAACGTTGAAAAATAAGTTAGGACATAGGTCACATATAAAAAAGTATAAATTCTGCATACGTGATTAGTTTCACACTTATTGTTCGTGTGGTGATATTTTTTTGACGCATAGCATGCCTAAAACGCGCCATCATTATGATCTCGCTGGCAATTACGGGCACATAATACGCATTTAATTGATAAAGAATACGCTGTAAGGGTACACTGTACGAAAGATCTCAAGTACAGCGTCACAATGGAACATTTATCATTTTTTTGGCTGCCAAATAATAAAGATAAGCTTATAAACGCACTGGAATCCGAGTTTGCTCAGCTGGTAGAACAGTCCATCGCCACGGGTAAGATTTCGTTACCTCCTATTCCTGATGTCGTGCTTAAAATTCAGCAGTTATGTGTCGAAGAACACACCACGATTGCCGATGTTGCTAACTGTTTATTGGAAGATCCCGGATTAGCAGCAGTCGTTTTACGAGTCGCTAACTCTGTGATTTTTAATCGCAGAAATATCACCTGCAACGACTTAACTACAGCGGTATCTCGTCTCGGAATACTTCGTGTACGTGATATTGTTACCGCACAAGCGATTGAGCAACTTAAACACTCAGTTAATCTCACTAAAGAATGCAATGCCATCTTGGTGAAGAGTGCGGCGATATCGCGTGAGCTCGGTGCCGTCATGGTGATGTTGGTTCAATCGTTTCGTAGCCACGAGCCAGGCACTTATGGCCATCTAGAGCAAGAAAAGGCGTTATTGGTCGGTCTATTAGCCGATATTGGGTTATTTTGCCTAATTAATGAGTACCACTTGTACTTAGATAGGGGTAATTACTTAGACCCAGATATTGCATTGCAAATCTTCCAAACACGTTGTTCTGCCACAAGTAAACTAGTGCTTGAGCGTTGGGGATTTGACAACGACTTCAGAGAAGTATCCTCAAACGAAAAATACGAATTAACGCGACCAGAAGTGAGTTATCTCGACATCGCTAGAATTGCGCATCATTTATTGATGTTCCGCAATCACGATGAACGCATTGACGAACATGAAGTTGAATTCAACTTAACTGGTGCAGAAGTCTTGTATGAACTTAGTAACATGAGTGATACTGACTTCAATGATCAAATCCGAGCTGTACTCAATGCTAGCGGTTTGTAATTTATCGCTTTCTGATAATACCTTATCCGTGATAAAACGATTCGCTCAAGGCTGAGCTGTGTGTGGTGAAATGTCTTTAATTTCAACCGATAGATAATTTGATTTATGCGTGTTGATGTTATCTCAAAAAGGAATCATTGAGCTTTATGTTTTCAGGGATGCTATTTATTTTCGCTCCGCTTGTGGTGGGGTATCTAATTCCTATATCTCGATCTTCGTTATTGGAGAAGATCAATCAGTCAACGTCCTACCTTATTTACGTCATTTTGTCGTTGATGGGTCTTAGTTTGGCGGCGCTCGATAATTTAAGCAGCAACTTACAAAGTATTCTCCTCTATGCGAGTACGTTTTTTTTGTGTCTAAGTGCCTGCAACCTGTTGGCTCTGCCTATTATTGATAAAATTATTCCACTCCAGACCAATCAGAATCAAAAGAAGCTACCGTTATCTTCGATGGCTTTAGAGTCAGTTAAGCTTATCGTGGTCGTTGGCGGAGGGTTAGTGGTTGGCCTGCTGTTACCCATTGATTTGAGTTGGGTAGATACAGCAAGCGAATGGATACTCTTTCTACTTCTATTTTTTATTGGTATTCAGCTGCGCAATAGTGGACTTACTCTGCGTCAAATCCTATTAAATAAACAAGGAATGGCCATTGCGGCTGTTGTCATCGCAACATGTATGCTTGGTGGCCTTCTTGCAGCGGTGCTTTTGGATCTTCCTCTTTATCAAGCACTCGCAATGGCTTCAGGTTTTGGCTGGTATTCACTCGCAGGTATTTTAATGGGTGACGCTTTTGGTCCGGTATTTGGTGGCGCGTCGTTCTTGATTGAATTGATGAGAGAGCTAGTCGCACTGGTTGCCATTCCTCTCTTTATTCGTAGCTATCCGTGCACCGCAATTGGTTACGCCGGTGCAACAGCAATGGACTTCACCCTACCCGTTATTCAAACCACCGGTGGTGTGCGTTGTGTTCCTGTTGCTATCGTAAGCGGCTTTATTTTGAGTTTATTGGTACCAGTTATGATGCTTTTCTTTGTATCACTTGCTAGCTAGATCTCAGGTTTTCGCTTTAACATCCATTACAATACGGCAAAAATTTAAATACCCAGTTAACGTCAAAGTGGTCAATATTTTTTGGCAAGCCCCCTCTTTCTTTTCGTCATTCAGCCCAACGATTTGTCACGACCAAATAGAAAGAAGGGAGAAACATCAACTGATGTGCATTGCGTTAATAAAGGGATAACAACCAGAAGGAAGAAGAATGAAACGCTTTGTCGTTGCAGCGCTCCTCGCTACAAGCTCAACTTTTACGCTTGCCGCAGATCAACAATGTCTTGCTAGCAAATACGATGGCTACGTCGATGCCTCACTACAGTGGTATCAAGATCTTGTTGATTTGACGGTTACCCAATATCCAGATCTGAAAGAAGTTAGTCAATGGTTCTTGGATGGACGTAAACATCACTTTGAATTAAACCGCGAAGCGGTTCACTACTTTCTAGAGAACGACCCTAGCCGCGTTGCGACGGAACAGCCAATCGAAGCATGGTTAAAACTAGAGCAACATGACGTTAAGCAGTTAGCGACCCGAAGCGATAAGTTAGGTGAAGTTGCAAAACAGACATTTAGCGACCGTCAATCAACTAACCACCCAAAAAACTACGAGCTTCGTTCAGCATTCGCTGATCTGCTTAGTCATCCCCAACAAATTGATACCGCACTTAATAAGTACAATCAGTCAATAGAAAAGATTGAAAAGCAGAAATGTGACTAAGATTGCTCGCATTAGTCGTTGATTAGCATTCGATAACATCAGAGTGTTTTAACGTACTCAATCTAGAATTTTTTAATGTGAATATCGTAACCTTCACCTAAAATTTTCATTTCTACAACTTGGGTTTCAACAATTAAAACGGGACTTTGCGCCCGTTTTAGTTTAGATTGTGCCGCTCGCATTACCAAAATAACTACAAAGATTCTTTGCTATGGTTAAGGAACAAAAAACCGCTGATGTTAGCTTTGAGAGCTTGCTAAAGATCTTCACTGTCCCAGAAGGTCCGGACTCAACGTTAACTAAAATTGACGAGAGCCTCTCGCGAAATCTAAATCAATTTCTTCGTGAACACATCGTGGCAGAAGAAAAGCCTTTACGCGAAATCGAAAAAGACTTTTCTTCTGCTCAGATTCCTGAGCAGCCAGAGTTCGTGTCAGATCATACAGAGCACTTACTCGACACTTTGGTGTCGCACTCAGTTCACACATCTTCACCAAGCTTCATTGGTCATATGACATCGGCACTGCCTTATTTCTTGATGCCACTGTCAAAGATCATGATCGCCTTAAACCAAAACCTGGTAAAAATAGAGACTTCCAAAGCCTTTACGCCACTTGAGCGTCAAGTTTTGGGTATGCTGCATCGCTTGATATATGGTCAGAATGATACGTTTTACAATCAGTGGATGCACAGTGCAAACCACTCATTAGGCGCATTTTGTTCCGGCGGCACCATTGCCAATATCACTGCGCTTTGGGTAGCACGTAACAAAGCGTTAAGAGCCAATGGCTCATTTAAAGGCGTTGAGAAGGAAGGCCTTTTTAAAGCCATGAAGCACTATGGCTATGATGGCTTAGCGGTGCTAGTGTCTGAGCGTGGTCACTACTCCCTTAAGAAAGCAGCCGATGTATTAGGGCTAGGCCAAGAGGGCTTGGTTGCGGTTAAAACCGATGCCAACAACCGTATTATTGTCAACGACCTGAAAGCGAAAATTGTTGAGCTCGAAAAACAAAATATCAAGCCTATTGCTGTTATTGGTGTGGCAGGCACAACAGAGACAGGTAATGTTGATCCATTGCCTGAAATCGCTGAAGTCTGCCAAGCTCACGGCTGTCACTTCCATGTAGATGCCGCATGGGGTGGCGCAACACTTATGTCTAACCATCACCGTCACCTTCTTAAAGGTGTGGAAATGGCAGACTCAGTAACTATTGATGCGCACAAGCAGCTCTACATCCCGATGGGCGCTGGTATGGTTCTGTTCAAAGACCCTGACGCAATGAAATCCATAGAACATCACGCTCAATATATATTGCGCAAAGGTTCAAAAGACCTAGGCAGCCATACATTAGAAGGTTCACGTTCGGGTATGGCGATGTTGGTCTACGCCGCAATGCACATCATAAGTCGCCCAGGTTATGAGCTTCTTATTGACCAAAGCATTGAAAAAGCTCGCTACTTTGCGGATTTAATCAAACAGCAAGATGATTTCGAATTAGTTTCTGAACCAGAGCTTTGTCTGCTCACATACCGTTATTTGCCGCCATTCATCCGTGAAGCATTAGCACAAGCAGAAGGCTCACAAAAAGAACAACTGAATGAGCTGATCAATGAGTTAACACAGTTTATTCAAAAGCGTCAGCGCGAAACGGGCAAATCGTTCGTTTCACGTACAAGACTGAACCCAGACCAATGGCAACGCATGAATACGATAGTGTTTAGAGTGGTTTTGGCAAATCCACTGACCACAAAAGAAATTTTGAGCTCAGTGCTTGATGAACAACGCGAAATCGCCAAGCAAGCACCAAATTTGATGAAAAGAATTCAGCAGCTGGTTGTTGATATTCAATCGTCTTAACGGCCAGATCAAGTTACATCAATTTGAAATTTTTTTTCGTTTTGATGTAACTCAAACATCATTATCGTGCGACTAGCGCAACAAAACTTCGTTTACACATCCAATTCTGTAGTTTTTACAACATTTTGTTTGAGGCCTGTCAAATTCTCACTAAATAGTACCCGTTATTGGTTTAGACTGATTGAAGATCAGGTTTATACTGATTCTATGGCGCTGGTTGTTTTCGTTAACGCCCCACTCTACTCCGGAATCTTCGTGTTTCCTTTCGTTAGCAGAGCCAGCGAGTTGTTCTCTATACCCTCGTGAACACTATGAATACATTAGAAAAAATTCAAAAAAACCTGGAGAATTTCAGTAAGTCAGAGCGCAAAGTTGCGGAAGTAATTATGGCGTCTCCACAAACTGCAATTCATTCAAGCATTGCAACGCTGGCTAAAATGGCTGACGTTAGTGAGCCCACTGTAAACCGCTTCTGTCGTCGTCTGGACACCAAGGGCTTTCCAGATTTTAAGCTTCACTTGGCACAGAGCCTAGCAAACGGCACCCCTTACGTTAACCGTAATGTGGAAGAAGACGATGGCCCAGACGCGTACACCCATAAGATTTTCGAATCGACGATGGCCTGTTTAGATGTCGCGAAAAATAGCCTAGATCCAATGCAAGTGAACCGTGCGGTCGATTTGCTAACGCAAGCGAAGCGCATTTCATTCTTTGGCCTTGGTGCATCATCTTCTGTTGCCCGAGACGCACAAAACAAGTTTATTCGCTTTAATATTCCAATTACTTGTTTTGAAGATATTGTTATGCAGCGCATGAGTTGTATCAACTGCAGTGATAATGATGTTGTGGTTCTTATTTCTCATACCGGTCGAACAAAGAGTCAGGTAGAAATAGCGAACCTTGCTCGTGAAAATGGCGCAACGGTTATTGCGATTACAGCGAAGGATTCTCCTCTAGAAACGGCAAGCTCGCTGGCCATCACGCTCGATATTCCAGAAGATACCGACGTTTACATGCCAATGGCAAGCCGGGTTGTACAAATGACAGTGATTGATGTGCTAGCAACTGGCTTCACTCTTCGCCGTGGTACAGGTTTCCGTGAGAACCTAAAACGCGTAAAAGATGCGTTGAAAGACAGTCGCTATGACAAACTAAGCCAGTACTAAGCACTAAAGCTTAGTCAATACTTTATCTAGGGGAGCTCAAGGCTCCCCTTTTGTTTTAATGCTGCTAAGGGAGCAATCACCCTAAGTCGTTGACACTCGATAAGTCCGTTCTTGATTCCAGTACTTCAACAGAACTGACATGTTGTGCACTCTCTGCTACACACTCTCCACTACAATCACAGACTTGCTGCAATATGTGTATCAAACGTTCCTGATTAAGAGGTAAAGGATTCCCTTTGATTGCCATTGATTTAAGCGCATCATTCGCCACTTGCTCAAAAGAGGTTTCGCATACTCCAAATTGAGCCAGTAGCGGTAACGCTAACTTATCTAGCACCATATTTACCCAAAGAATTCCATCGTGTTCGTTAGCATTTACTCGCTCAGTGACTAATTGGGCCAGCTTACGATAACGACTTATCACATCATTCCTACCCGCGAGTTTAGCAGCGTTAATGTTCTCCTGCATCACGTGCGGAGCTAGGCGAGCCGTAATAACGCTATGGGGGGCGTCTAACTTGCCTCCTAACGCCGATGCTAACCCATGAGCAGCACCTAATTTGGCATTAGTAATCGCCATACCACCAAGCAATGCAGCGAACGATAAATCAGAGCGCGCCTTATGATTATCTTGCTTACAAGCGGCAATCACTGAACGGCTTAAACGGCGTAGCCCCTCTTCGCAGACCATATCAGTAAGAGGGTTTGGCTCACCACACACATACGCTTCCATTAAATGAGTGAACGCATCCATTGCGCCACGTCCAGATGTGTATTGGTCGGTCCCGTAAGTAAGTGTCGGGTCTACAATGGCAACGTCTGCGAGCATATCAGGGCTTCGAAGACTCACTTTCACTTTATCTTGTCCAGATTTCAGCACAGCATTTCTGGTCACTTCTGAACCGGTGCTTGCTGTCGTAGGAATCGCAATAAAATGAAGAGGCTTTGCTTTTAAAGGGACGCTTCTTCCTACCACTTCTACGTAATCGTAAACATTGCCTTGATTGGGAATAATGGCAGCTAAGGCTTTGCCCATATCGATGACGCTGCCACCACCTATCGCAACCACCATATCAGGTTGGAATTTTCTACCGAGCACTGCGGTCTCTTCTACCATCGTGATGTATGGTTCACCAACGATAGCTACGTGCTGGTAACGCATATTTTGAGCTTTAAGATATTGGATAATGGGGGCGGCTCGTTGGGTATCCTGCCCAGTGACCAGCAAAACACTGTAGCCAAATTGGTTAATAACGGATAATGAAGATTGAAGTGCACCTTCACCAAATATAATCCTTGTTGCAGTCATAAACTGAAACATACACACCCTCCCAAAAGAATATACCCAAATAACCTCTCGCCCTCTGATTTAACACTTATGTTAGAGTTGAAGTTATTTGCGTATAGCCAAAATAGATTGCTATTTTTTTAAACAAAAAAAATTGACCAATTCCACCTTGCCATCATTAACCCTTTAGAATGTATGTTTTTTATGCGTCACTTCACATACTTCAGAGCCGTAAAATAAGAACACGCGTTTAGTTTTTATTCGATAGATTTCACCTATAGAACCAAGAGGTAATTGCCGCTTTATTTCCGTATCTGGATCGGGCATAGTTACTCCAACAAAAGAAAGCGCACTCAGCCGCTATGTTTTGTACGCTTTCAAAAAAGAATAGATTTAGGAGAAATAAGATTATGTTCGTTGTTATCTTTGGTCGCCCTGCATGTCCTTTCTGTGTTCGTGCAAAAGAGCACGCAGAAACGCTAAAAGCAAAACGTGATGACTTCAACTACCGTTACGTTGATATTCACGCTGAAGGTATTTCTAAAGCAGATCTTGAGAAAACAGTTGGTAAACCAGTTGAAACCGTTCCTCAGATCTTTATCGACCAAGAGCACATCGGTGGCTGCGACGAGTTCGAAGCATACGCGAAAGAGCACCTAGGTCTATTTGACGAGTAATAAAGACTGTTTTTAAAAAAGCCGCTTCATGCGGCTTTTTTATTATTTTTCAGCTGGTTATTACGTTAAGTCAACTAATGGTAAAACCTAAAAAAATTCACTTATCTTTTTGCTATATTTAGTTACAATTCACAGTTCTTAATCTTTTTTGGCACACACTCTACCGAGCCACACAGTGAACATAGACGTCGTATACCTTCTCGAGCAAAACCCTATCCTTCTAATCTTCGTCGTATTAGCCATTGGCCTTGCCATCGGAAAAATTCGATTTGGCAAATTACAATTAGGCAACTCTATTGGCGTTCTTATTACCTCTTTGGTAATGGGCCACCTTGGTTTCTCATTTAATGCAGAAGCTTTAACCATTGGCTTTATGCTGTTTATCTACTGCGTTGGCATTGAAGCTGGACCAAACTTTTTTGGTATATTCTTCAGAGATGGTAAGCATTATTTTATTTTAAGCATGACTGTTCTCGTGTCTGCGGTCAGCTTAACGTATGGCTTGAGTCACTATTTCGGCCTCGATTTTGGCTTATCCGCCGGTATGATGGCAGGCGCATTGACCGCAACGCCAGTACTGGTTGGTGCACAAGATGCTCTTAACTCTGGCCTTGCGACTATACCGCGGAATATGGAATTTTCTCTGGTATTAGAAAATCTATCCGTAGGCTACGCGATGGCTTATCTGGTCGGCTTAATTAGCATGATCATGTTTGCTAAATTGTTGCCAAAACTGCAAAAACAAAACCTTTCTGATTCCGCGCAGCAAATCGCACAAGAGCGTGGCCTTGGAAATTCAAGCCAGAGAAAAGTGTATTTACCCATTATTCGAGCTTACCGAGTGGGCCCAGAGCTAATTGACTGGACTGATGGTAAAAACTTGCGAGAACTGGGTATTTATCGTCAAACTGGCTGTTACATTGAACGAATCCGTCGCAATGGTATTCTCGCCCACCCAGATGGTGATGCTATCTTGCAAGAGGGAGATGAAATTGCACTGGTTGGCTTCCCTGACAGCCATGCTCGCTTAGACCCTAGCTTCCGTAATGGTAAAGAAGTATTCGACCGTAACTTGCTTGATTTGCGCATCGTTGAAGAAGAAATCGTCGTAAAAAGTGACGCTATCGCTGGTAAGCGTTTATCGGATTTGAATTTGTCTGAGTTTGGCTGTTTCTTAAACCGCGTAGTTCGCGCTCAGATTGAAATGCCTATGGACTTAGACATTGTGCTCGCTAAAGGTGACGTCCTTCAAGTGAGCGGCGAGAAAAGCCGAGTACATGGACTGGCGGAAAAAATCGGCTTCATCTCGATCCACAGTCAAATGGCCGATTTGCTCGCTTTTTGTAGCTTCTTTATTTTGGGTATTCTGTTTGGCCTCATCACAATGACGTTCGGTCAGGTGTCTTTCAGTTTGGGTAATGCGGTGGGTCTTCTGTTGTCCGGTATTACGCTTGGTTTCTTACGAGCAAATCACCCTACTTTCGGTTATGTCCCACAAGGGGCGCTGAATATGGTCAAAGATCTAGGGTTAATGTTCTTTATGGTGGGAATTGGTCTAAGTGCAGGTGGAAAGATGTTCGAGCACCTAACGCAAGTAGGACCAAAAGTCATTGGTTTGGCATTTATTGTCAGTGTTGTGCCTGTGGTTCTGGCTTACTTAGTTGGCGCACACGTACTCAAGATGAACCGTGCCCTGCTCTTCGGTGCCATTATTGGCGCCCGTACTTGCGCTCCAGCTATGGATGTCGTTAACGACTACGCTAAGTCCACCATCCCAGCCCTTGGTTATGCGGGTACCTATGCGATTGCAAATATTTTAATGACGCTAGCTGGTACGATTCTGATAATACTAAGTTAATACTCACTTTGACTGTGAAACACAAAAAGGCGCCCAATGAGCGCCTTTTGTTTATTGGTTATCTAGTCTGTGATTCGATTAGATTTGAATGAAGTCTGCTTCAACTGCTGGATTCACATCCGCTTCGTAATCTACGCCTTCAACGCCGAAACCAAATAGTTTCAAGAACTCTTCTTTGTACTCAACGTAGTCAGTCAGCTCTTTTAGATTCTCAGTCGTAATTTGAGGCCATAGCTCACGACAGTGCTGCTGAATGTCGTCACGAAGTTCCCAGTCATCCAGACGTAGGCGGTTCATCTCATCAACTTCTGCCGCGCTACCGTCTTCTTTGTATAGACGTTGGCTGAACATACGGTAGATTTGTTCCATACAGCCTTCGTGTACACCTTCTTCGCGCATTTTCTTGAATACCATTGCGATGTACAGTGGCATAACAGGAATTGCAGAACTCGCCTGAGTTACCACAGATTTAAGTACCGCAACATTGGCACTGCCGCCTGTTGCTGCTAACTTGTCGTTTAGCGCTTTCGCTGCACGGTCTAGGTCCATTTTTGCTTTACCTAGTGCACCATCCCAATAAATTGGCCAAGTTAGCTCAGTACCAATGTAGCTGTACGCGACGGTCTTACAACCTTCAGCAAGAACACCAGCATCAGACAACGCATTAATCCAAAGTTCCCAATCTTCACCGCCCATTACCGTGACAGTGTCTTTGATTTCTTCTTCTGTTGCAGGCTCAACGCTAGCTTCGATGATCACATCTTTGTTGGTATCAACAGCCGTTGATGTGTAAGTTTCACCGATAGGTTTAAGAGATGAACGAACTAATTCACCAGTTTCTGGCATTTTACGTACTGGAGATGCCAGTGAGTAAACCACCATATCGATTTGACCTAAGTCTTCTTTGATCAGCTCGATAGTTTTCTGTTTCGCTTCATTTGAGAAAGCGTCGCCGTTTAAGCTTTTTGCGTACAGACCTTCTTCACGCGCTAGCTTTTCAAAAGCAGCGGCATTGTAAAAACCTGCTGTACCTGGTTTCTTCTCAGTACCTTCTTTTTCGAAGAAAACACCGATAGTTGATGCACCGCCACCAAATGCCGCAGCGATACGAGAAGATAGACCGTAGCCACTTGATGCACCAACAACAAGAACACGCTTAGGTGCGTTTTTGATTGGACCTTGCGCTTTGGTGTACGCAATTTGTTCTTTTACGTTAGCTTCACAACCAACAGGGTGCGTTGTAGTACAGATAAATCCACGAATTCTAGGTTTGATGATCATATTCAACTTCCTTTAAAAAACCTTGTTAGGATAAAAGTTTCGTTGGGATTTCGCATCTAATTTCTGTAAAAATGCTCTTAAAAGGCAAGTGGTTGGAGCACTATCCCACCATCCACTCCCCAATAATACAAAAAAGCACCTCATTGAGGTGCTTTTCTTAACATTAGTTGTCTATTATGCCGCCGGATTCAACTGCGACTTTTTTGGGCTATGAGTTCGCACTTCAGAAAAGTCATGACTAAAGTGGTCAACTTGAATCGCCTTGTAGCGCAATTTATCTGCAGCCATGATTTGATCAATTTCTTGCTCAGTTAACACGCCTGCTTCAAATGCTTGCTGCAAACGGTCATGCAGCAAACCTTTACGAGCCACTTTACCATCCTTCGCAGCCTTCATAAGTTTACGCTCCAAAGGTTTAATGTCGTACATTGCAAGGAATGCATTCTCCATTAAGCCTACGCTGTCATCCTCTGATTTTCCGATGTAGCACAGATGCGTGAGGCGATCACGTTGCGCGCCTGGCGTCATCATCGCTTCAGCCAAATTCACACACAGCTCATCACTTGGCTTATTGAAATGATTACCAAGCGGGAACAATAGCCCCTTAAGCACACCGCCAACGTATTTCACAGGGAAGTTGGTGTAAGCCTCATTTAATGACTTAGAAGCGTTATACAAACAGTGTTGAACAGCGTAATGAACGAAGTCTAGATCGCCTTGTTGACGGCCTTCATCTTCATACTTTTTCAAGGCAGCAGATGCCATGTATAGATAGCTTAATCCATCACCCAAACGTGCGGAGATCATTTCTTTACGCTTCAAGTCTCCACCTAAGGTTAACATCGCAAGGTCTGCACTTACTGCAAGTGCACGACTGAGACGAGTAATGTCTTTGTAGTATTGCTGCGTTGGGCCACTCATGTGCGCGTTAACAAATCGAGAACCAGTTAGTGCTGCACCAAATGCACCGAATGTATTACCGAGCGCGTGCTTGATGTGTTTAAAGAGTAAGTTGTCAAATTCTTTCGCACCTTGTTCAGAATCTGGATTCGCCGCTGCTTCCATTTCTTTTAGAACATATGGGTGACATCGAGTCGCACCTTGACCAAAAATCATCAGGTTACGAGTCAGAATATTCGCGCCTTCAACGGTGATAGCAACCGGGATACCAAGGTAATGTTTAGCAAGATAGTTCATTGGGCCATCTTGAATCGCACGACCCGCATGGATATCAAACGAATCATTTAGAATGGTACGCGCGATTTCCGTCATGTGGTACTTGGCAATCGCGGTTACAATCCCAGGTTTTTCTTTCATATCGAGAGAAGTCGTCGTTAGCGTACGCGTCGCTTCTAGTAGGTAAGTAAGACCACCAATGCGCCCCATTGCTTCTGCAACACCTTCAAACTTACCGATCGACATTCCAAACTGTTTACGCACGTAAGCATAAGCACCTGTTGTACGTGTAGTAAGGTGACCAATCGCTGTGCCAAGCGCTGGAA
The DNA here is from genome assembly GCF_023161825.1 of Vibrio sp. 2CM40D. NCBI lineage: Bacteria > Pseudomonadati > Pseudomonadota > Gammaproteobacteria > Vibrionales > Vibrionaceae > Vibrio > Vibrio sp. 2CM40D. The sequence continues at coordinate 279,358 of NZ_JALNTL010000004.1, read as the reverse complement.
GAGAGATACCACGACCAGCAGAAAGACACTCAACCAGCATACGCCAACCTTTACCTGCGTAATCAGCGCCACCGATCAACCAGTCCATAGGGATGAAGACATCTTCACCACGAGTTGGGCCATTCATGAACGCAGACCCCAGAGGATCATGGCGCTCGCCTATCTCGACACCTTCATGGTCAGCGGGAATCAACGCACATGTAATGCCAACCTCTTTCTTGTCACCAAGTAGCCCTTCAGGATCCTGCAGTTTAAACGCTAACCCGAGCACTGTCGCAACTGGCGCAAGCGTGATGTAGCGTTTATTCCAACTAACTCGCACGCCAAGCACTTCTTTGCCTTCATGGGTGCCGTAACAAACCACGCCTTGATCAGGTATGCCACCTGCATCAGAACCCGCTTCAGGGCCAGTTAGGGCGAAACAAGGGATGTCTGTACCATCAGCTAAACGAGGCAACCAGTAATCTTTTTGCTCTTGCGTACCATAGTGCGATAGCAGCTCACCAGGGCCAAGAGAGTTCGGTACCATTACCGATACCGCGGTACTGATACTTCGAGTCGCAATACGAGAAACAATGGTTGAGTTCGCCAAAGCGGAAAATTCACGACCACCATATGCTTTCGAGATGATCAAAGAGAAAAATCGCTCTTTACGTAGGTACTCCCATACTTCAGGCGGTAAATCCCTGTCTTCTTTGACAATCTTCTGGTCATCAAGCATTTCTAGCAGGGTCTCAAGCTCATTATCCATAAATGACTGCTCTTCTGCCGTCAGTGTAGGCGTTGGATAATGATGTAATGTTGTGAAGTTTGGCTTGCCTGAGAATAGTTCGGCATCCCACCATACACTGCCCGCTTCCATCGCCTCTTTCTCGGTGCTAGACAGAGGTGGCAATACTTTTTTGAACACTTTAAAAGCCGGGTCACTAATCCATTTTCTTCGTAGAGAGCTCATAGTTCAGATCCTTTTGTTCACGTAACCGCTCGGGGTATAATCTTATTATTGGTTTAACTTTCTTATTTGTCTTATGCCAACTGCTTTGCTGACATTCCTGCTGACAAATATGGAATCAGTAAATCGACGACAGATTTCACATCGACTTCCTTTTCAAACTTACTTTCTGCCAGCTCCGAAAGAGCTTGGCTTGAAGCCATCGTAAATACACAGGTTCCTAACGTGAAGTGCAGTCGCCAAAACAACTGTTCTTCACATAGTTCCGGGTTCGCCTTCATTATCGAGAAAGTGAAAAGGTTCAGTACCTCTTCGTATCTGGTGGTAATGAACCAGCGTAGATGACCTTGAACGTCTGTATAACCGCGGCCAATTAACAACATAAATAGCGCAGTACCATTTGGGCGTACATCATTTAATGTACGTAAAGGTAATCGCAATGACTCAAAGACATCGTCCATGTTGTAGCTATCGCGCGTGTTTAACTCAATTAATGAAGTCTTAATGCTCGGCATTAGTGCTTCTAAATACCTATCTAAAACCGCTCTAACCAGCGTTTTTTTATCGCCAAAGTGATAGTTTACCGATGCTAGGTTAACGTTAGCTTTACCTGTTATCGTTCTTAGCGAAGTATCATTAAAGCCATGTTCAGCAAAGAGTCCTTCTGCGACATCGAGTATTTTTTCTTTTGTTGATGTTCTCGGGGCCATTTTAATCACTCGTATTAAACAACTGTTTGAAAATATACTCCCGAAACTTCAGATTAACAAATGATTAACATCACACTTTAACCAATTGGTCTGACCAGACAATAAAAGGTGTGATCTAATCTTTTGAAATTCAATCGAATACTCCAGTGAAGCTTGTCAGAAGAAAACGATCAAATTTCTCAGTCCATCGCAATTGAAACGCTAACAATAGCCTTGGCGGCTCGGAGTGAGCGACGAGAGAATGAAATACATCTTCGGTTCTAGGGGAGATAAAATGAGAAACACAGAAGTTAGTAACTTCGCCAAGTTGGTAATCCATCTCGATTTTTCTATTACTTTCGGGTGTGTAAGAAGCTAGAAAGCATTAAGTAGAAATTTTTTGAAAAAAAAATGGAACTGTTTGGAAAAGGCTCGGTCTGAATATACGTAACAGTTAGGGCATTTGAAGTTTCACTGGCCGTCAAACTTGTTTCCATCTAATTGTTACGTTGCTGCTTTTTTCTTATTAACTCCTATGTTTGTATCCGCCCAGTCAAATTTTCGGCTGGGCTTTTTTTCGCCTGTAGATTTACCAAGCGCCTCTTTCGATGATTTGCCCCAACTCCATAAGCTAGACCTTAGTTGGTCACAAAAGTAACCAGCCTGAAGTGGTTGATGTGCCGATCTGCAGACATAAAAAAGCCTCCCGAATGGGAGGCTTTACTAAACAGTGTGTATCTTACGCTTGCGCTTTCTTAGGCAAAGAAAAGTGCAGTAACGCGTAGCCAAGTAACGCGGCTGTCGTCGAGCCCATTAAGATACCTAGTCGAGCATAGGTATCAAACTCAGGGCTTACATTTCCAAACGCTAAAGAGGAAATGAATATAGACATTGTAAAACCGATACCACACAACACAGATACCGCAAAGATATGCTTGAAGTTAATGCCTTCCGGTAGCTTAGCTACACCCATTTTCACAGCAGCCCAACTAAAGGTGAAGATACCTAGAGGCTTACCAACCAGTAGCCCCAAAGCAATACCTAATGGCAGCATTGAAGTTAGGCCTGACATCGATACGCCTTCTAGCGAAATCCCCGCATTTGCAAATGCGAATAGAGGTAAGATACCAAATGCCACGTATGGATGAAGTGCATGCTCCATGTGCTTAAGTGGGGAATGTTCGCCCTGTTTACCCTTAAGAGGAATAGCAAAGCCGATCACTACGCCTGCAAGTGTTGCGTGAACACCAGATTTAAGTACCGCAAACCATAAGATCGCGCCGACTATCATGTATGGCGTCAGTTTCGTTACTTCCTTCGCATTCAACATGAACAGGACACCAGTCATGATGAAGCCAACAAGCAGCGCCATGCTAGAAAGATCACCTGTGTAAAACAGTGCAATAATAACAACCACGCCTAAATCGTCGATGATAGCGAGAGCTAACAAAAACACTTTAAGGCTTACTGGTACGCGCTTACCTAGTAGCGCCATGATACCTAGAGCAAATGCAATATCCGTCGCAGCTGGAATGGCCCAGCCAGAAACCGCCTCTGGCTCGTTAGCATTAAACGCAACGTAAATAAGAGCAGGGGCTAACATACCACCAACCGCTGCAATCGCAGGGAAAATTGCGGTTTCTTTTGATTTTAGCGCTCCTTCAAGTAGCTCTCGCTTCACTTCAAGGCCAATAAGTAAGAAAAAAACAGCCATTAGGCCATCATTAATCCAGTGAGAAACTGACATACCGAATACATAAGTATGCAGTACAGATTGATAAGTTTCGCCCAGCGGTGAGTTAGCAATGGTCATCGCAATTGCCGCTGCAATTACAAGAAGAATACCACCTGCTGATTCCATTTTGAAAAAGTCACGAATGACATCGTTCATGGTTTCGTCCTTATATTTATTATCTTAATAAACGATTAACAAAGAGTGATAAGAGTGTATAGCTGTCGAAAACTTTAGAATAATCGCTTCTTCAGAGTATAAACTTCGGTTTTTTCGATGTTAAGTTTACTATACATCGTATTTTCCAACATGACACTCAATTTTGATCGGAGATCGTATTTGTACTTGTCGCACCAAATATTTATCAAGATGATGAGAAAATCAGCATAACACGGCTTGTACCATCATGATAACCCCGTACTTTTGAGAAAAAGCCAGGAAGCTTCGCGCACTAAAAAACCACCCGCAGGGGGTGGTTTTCTTCACAACTCAATAGCCTGTCAGCTGCATAAAGCCCCAAGCTTCATTGGAGCCGGAAGCTAAAGTAGGCCCTTCCCAGTAAGGTATTACAAAGGATAGCCACATATCTGACTTGATAATGCGGGTAGTCAAGTTAATTTGATGCTTCGGAATATTGATAATCCACTGCAAAGGTAACCTTCTTCCATTGGATAAACTGGTCACTTGCATTGGCTCAATACTGATATCATCGTCTGAGAGGTTGATGACTTTACCTGAGCGTGTCGACAACGTGCCAAACACGTGCGGTGTTTGCCCATGGTGACGATAACGGCTAACAGTTAATGCTCGACCATCATCTAAATTGAAAACAAACCAATCCCAGCCTTGTTGCCCCTCACCAATTAAGCCGCTGCCCCACTCTTTTTGCGCCCAAGCAGAACCCGTCACTGAGAATCGCTTACCATTTAAGCTTAAGCTGCCTTTTACTTTTAAAAATGGAGCACTGAAGCTGAAAGAAGCAACAGATTGCAACGCATGTTTAACTTGGAAGCCTTTGTCTCCATTCACCACAAAGGGGCCGCTTGTCATGGTATTGAGCTCAAGTCCAAACGTATCAGTATTCACATTCAAGTTGCCCGGGAAAGGCGTCGCACCGAGTGATCGCCAAGTCCAATTATCAATCCATAACCTGAAAGGACGATTGATCATACCAGCTTGGCCTATCCCACCTCTAGCTACCCGTTGCTCTTTCCATACATGCGAGCCATGACTGACGACAACATGTGAAATGTACAATTGAGGGTTCTGCCAACCGCTGGTTTCTCGCTCGTCCGTCGCAACCCTGAAATAGCTCCATTGAACATTGTAGATCTTGCCTTGCTCATCTTTTAGTTTCGCAAAGTAGTGCCACCATTCATGCTGATACTCGGGATGAAAGCGAAAGTCTGAGGGTAAAGAGACATGCTCATTAGGTAGTACAGGCTCGAAAATCGTTTGATTTTCACGCGTTAAGATAGAATCAAGTTCGCCTTCTCGTGTTGCTGTCGCCTCTAACCAAAAAGTTGAGTAAAAAGCAGCCCCAGTCAGAAAAGCGAACGTAACAACAATGAGCGTTGAAACCAACAAGCGTTTTTTAGAGCCCATTTTTTTCATTACAACGCGTCCCTTAATGACTTCATCGGTGTACTTTTGATCATTCTAATAACTGGCAATGCGCCAGCAACCATGATGGCAAGCATCGCCCAAGCAATGGTTTGAGCATACTCCCATGGAATCGTTTGAAGCTCTAGAGACCAGCCAAATGATTGCTTAATGATAATATCAACGATCAAATGTGCGAGCGCCAAGCCGAGCGGCACTGCAATAATCGCAGAAATGGCTCCGAAGACGAATAGCTGCAAACCACCTAATACGACAAGTTCTTTTCCGGACACACCCATGCACCTTAATAAGGAAAAATGCCGCTGCCGTGAAAGTTCTCCAGCCAACGTCGCAAAGAATAAACCAAACACGGCAATAATCAGCGTGATATTGCCCAAGGTTCCTGCTATCGCAAAGGTATGATCAAACACTCTCATTGCTTGGCTATAAATATTACCGTTATCAAACACACGATCTTGCGGGAGACGGAATACATTCTCTAAGCGATTTTTCAGCCCTTCTCCATTGACGTTATCTTTTAATACTACGCCAAGACCAACATTACCCGTACCTGCAAATGCATACAGCCAATTCCGGTGCGACATCATCACCTGGTTATATGGGTTTCCATAATCGTAGTAAACGCCTACGACTTGCCAATCACCACCAAGCGGTTCTTGCAAGTTAATGAAATCGCCAGGGCGGATATCCAGCTTCAAGGCCATCGACTCACTGACCATTAAGCTCTTGGTAGCGTGCAGTTGATACCAGTAATTTGGGACACCTAACTTGACGGTAAGTGAGTCTAACTCACCTTCAGAAGAGCCCGTACTCACAACTTGCAGAGCACCATGCTCGGTCGGCATATCTTTTTCCCAGCGCCACCAAACCGAGTTCACCTCTGGCTGATTCTGGAGCCATGCGCTCATCCTAGCGGCTGAATTGTTGGTCGGATAGATGTACACATCAGCCGCTAATCGCTGATTTAGCCACTTATCGGTTGTATCTCGAAAGCTTCCGACCATTGTTTCTACACCAATGTTTGCCGCCAGCGCTAACATAAACGCCATCGTAGCCACACCGCGGTAGCTCATGCTGGCTGCTGCATCAGCAAAAAACCAACGGACACGAACCCATCGCATGGTATAAGAAAAACTTTGGAACATATGCCACATAATAAATGGCATAAACAACGCCACACTAACCAACATCAGCGCAATAATAGCAAAGCCGGTTTCTTGTGTTTTCGGCGCCTGATATACCGCTATTGCAGCGACACAAAACGCACATGCCGCAAGCGCCTGCCAAGAGAACTCTCTTCCAGCAAATCGCATTAGCGACAGTCGAGAAGAAAGGCGGATTGGTTGTGACTTCAACAAACGGATTAATGGCCACAGACACGATATCAACGCACCCATCGCTGCCATGATTAGACTGTATAAGCTAGATTGCCATGACCATCCTATGGTTAAGCCTACGTTGGCATCATACAAATCACTCAGGCTCGAAGACACTGCTGGGATAAGTTCATTTGCTAAGATCAAGCCAAAAAAGTTACCACACGCCCACGCAATAAAGACGAGCAAAGACAACTCTAGTAATAAAGCTTGCGCTAACTGTGTTCCGTTAACACCAGTCTGTCTCAAAATACCTACCAAACGTTGTCGCTGGATGAAAGACAGAGACATCGCTTGATAAAAAATAAACAACCCGACCAAAAACGACAGCATTCCCATCGCGGTGAGATTCATATGGAATGCGTTAGTTAGCGACTCAAGCTCTGTACGCGTATTCCTAACGAGCGTCATTCCGTTTGGCAGCATGTTTTTCAGTGCTATTAGCTTTTCCTCTGGCATTTCACCACAAGAAATCGCAGACAAACCTGAGCTCCGCTTGAGCATACGCAACAACGATATATCAGTAACCAGCCGAGTACCCGAAAGCATCTTGTCCTTATCTACTTGAATAGGCCCAAGACGGCTTCCATCATTCATCTCAATGAAATCCCCATCCTTCCAACTCATGTAAGCGGCCAAATCTTGACTAACAAGAATAGGATAAGGAGGCTTCATTAGTGATAAAACAGGCATCTCACCTAGCGATTTTCCTTGTTGTAGTGGGATCATCGCGACAGGATCTATCCCCACCAACATCAGGCTCATATCGGTCTTGGCATCTAGATGAAGCACGTCAAACGGTGCACATTGGTTGAACCCAGCTCGACGTAACTGAATATAGAAACCTTGAGGAATTTTATTGGCAGAGTGCTTCGTTCGGATTCGGTATGGCAAAGGATTGGAGAAAAGTTTTTCCCCAGTTGCATAACTTTGTTTTGCATGCTGGTTGATAGAAGTAACACCAACAAGGAGGGACACGCCTAAAGTTAATCCCAGCCAGACAAGAATAATTTGTAGAGGGTAACGACGGTAATGACCGAGTAGTGCCTTAACTACGGGCCATAACATGTAGCTGCCCTCCTTGAAGTCGAATCTTTCCTTCCATATGGGCGGCCACTTTTTCACTGTGCGTCACTAACAGCAAAGTACACTCCAATTGGCGAGCGAGACTCGTTAATAAGCGCATTACTGCTTCTGCGTTTCGCTCGTCTAGGCTACCAGTTGGCTCATCAGCAAGCAGGATTTTGGGTTCCATATAAAGGGCGCGAGCAATCGCCGCACGTTGTTGCTGACCACCAGACGCCTCTTCCGGATAACGTCCTAGCAATGGCATTAAGTCCAAAGCAGAAAGAATTTGACGCCACAACTCTTTATCTTCCGGCAGACCTTTTAACTGACGACAAAAACGAATATTGTCGGCAATATTAAGTGTAGGAAGCAGGTTGAATTGTTGGAAGATATTACCAATATTGTTGCGGCGATAAAGGGTTCTTAAATGCTCCGGTGCTTCATGCATAGCAAAATTTGGAAACTGCACTTCACCAGAATCAGCAGTATCTAATCCGGCGATTAAATTCAGCAGAGTACTTTTACCCGAACCACTTTCTCCCATCAGAGCGACTTGGTCACCTTGCTGCAATGTTAATTCTGCCCCTTGTAATACAGGGTGAAACTCTCCCCCGTCTACATAGCCTTTACATAGGTCTGACAGTTTTAACATTGATTATGCCGCTCGGATGGTGTTTAAAAATTGGGATCAGAATCTACACTAAAATCCTGTTAGTAGAAAGTATTTTGAATGCTTGATCACACTATGGAAGTACAAATGCAACTCGATTCACTTTCTGTTGCTAATTTTGTTGACGTTTTGAGCAGATTTTTGCAGCCAAAATAAACTCTGTTCCTCCTTACTGGCCAATCAGGTTTTTCATCCATTTTCGGCTAACCATTCTTGGCAAGCAAATCGCCCACTTCACAACTTCTTCCGTCAAAAAGAGTAAGTAAACCCATTGTGGGTCCCAATTGAGATAAATCGCTGCAAATGCTGCGAGTGGAATCCCGATCACCCACTGCGCCAAGATGTCTTGATACAAACAAAACTTAACATCACCGCCCGCACGTAATACACCAACAATCGCCATCATCGGCACCGAGCGTAGCACGACACCCAACGCAAGAATCACCATAAACTGTTCAGCTAGCTCGCGAGTGTCTGTTGTCAGTGCACTAAACGCATTAAGGATCCATTGATTTGACACTACCAACAAGACGGCGACCACAAATGCGATAAGCACATTCAAAATGACCGTAGCCCATGCTTGATAATAAACGGGTTCAAAATTACGAGCGCCGAGCTGGTTCCCGACTAGAACTGCAGCCGCATTCGATAAGCCAATCATCATCGCCAATGCGATCGACTCAACAGGTGTCATTACGGAAAGTGCCGCCAAACCTTGTACGCCTGCTTGCCCCATGATGGCGTGATAAGCAAACAGCCCACCAGCCCACGCCAAGAAGTTAAATGTGGTTGGCAAAGAGAGGCTCAAGAAGCGCGTAATTTTATCTAAGACCAATCCTGCGCGTATATCATCCCAACCAAATGCGATTATGTGTTTTTTCAACCATAGATAACCAAACAGGCAACCTACTTCGATCGCGCCACTGATTACCGTTGCGATCGCTGCTCCCGTAATACCCAGAGCAGGAAAGCCTAATTGACCAAAAATTAAAACCCAGTTAAGAAACACATTAGATAAAATGCCTATACCACTAAAAAAAGTGCTTAAGCCTGGTTGGTGCATCGCCCTTAGGCCCACCGACATACTGGCCACACATGCAACAGCAAACATGCTAACCGACGAAATAATGAGATAGCTGGCCCCTAATTCAATCACTTCTTGTGAATCGGTAGTCAAACTCATGATGGGCTGTGGAAAAACAACAAACAAAGCAATAGCAATCGCAGCAAACATAATTGCGATCATCCATGTTAAAGCGGTACTGCGACGCACCCCAACTTTATCGCCAGCCCCCCAATATTGAGCGGTTAACAACGCACCGCCCGTTGTCACCCCAACTAACATAATGGTGGTGACGAAAGTCGCGCGCGCAGCAACTCCAACAGCGGCAATTTCAGCTTCACCAAGTTGACCAAGCATAAGAACATCGACGAGGCTTCGGCTAGAAAACATCATGCTTTGCAGTGTAATTGGTAACGCGATTGCAAATAAACGACGTAAGAATGCTTTATCTGCGTGTATTGAGAGTTGAGAAAGAAAAGTCACAAGCGCTCCAACGACAACTTATTGATAGAATGGGGAAAGTGTCTCATGATTATACTCTGTGGTGTTTATTCCACCAACGATAAAAGGACAGATAATGAAAAAGGTGTTGGTACTAGGCGCCTCGGGTTACATTGGCTCTCAACTTCTTCCGTTACTTTTAGATAAAGGTTACGCCGTCACAGCAGCGGCGCGACATATTGATTATTTAGAGTCAAGAACTCAGCCTCACCCTAATTTAACGTTAAGGTATCTCGACTTGGCTGACGCAGAGACCACGAAGGCTGTAGTGAGCGATTTTGATTTAGTATTTTTTCTCGTGCACGGGATGGCTCAAGGTGATGACTTTGTTGAGTACGAACTAAACCTTGCTTTGAACTTCAAATATGCGTTGGAACAAAGCTCCGTCGAGCATGTTATCTATTTGAGTGCCATTCAACCTCAAACCGGAAACTCTCGCCATTTAGCCGCTCGTAAAGCCACGGGAAAAATAATTCGACAGTCTGGTGTTCCAGTAACTGAATTGCGTGCTGGCGTTATCATCGGCCCCGGCTCTGCCGCTTTCGAAATCATGCGTGACTTTGTCTACAACTTACCTATTTTGATCGCGCCTAAATGGGTCGACTCAAAAGCGAACCCTATTGCCTTGCCCAATCTCAACCACTATTTATTGAAGTTAGCAGAAGCCCCCTCTCCAGAAGAAAGTCACATTTATGAAGTTGGTGGGCCAGATACACTTAGCTACCGCGAACAGTTCAAAGTCATTTGCCGAATCACGAACAAGCCGTATCGGTTGTGGTCGACCCCGCTACTTACTCCGAAAATGGCATCGTACTGGCTAGGTTTAGTTACCTCAGTGCCAACTAGTATCGGTAAAGCATTACTTGCGGGCTTAGAGCACGACTACATTGCAGACTCCAAAGCGATTGAAGAAAGATTTCCTCAAACGCTGATCAGCTACGAGCAAGCGGTAACTGATACCATTCAAGATGAAGGCACATTTGTACGCAGTAATGTCTGGGGGTTTGAACCCGCAGCGCTTCGTCGATGGCAACCAGGATATGGCTATTACCCAAAACAAGCTGGAGCGAGCATTAAAACTCAAGCCTCCGCTGCGGCATTATGGAAAGTGGCGCAAAAGATCGGGAGTCGCGAAAAAGGTTATTACTTTGCCAACATCTTGTGGCGTACACGTGAATGGCTCGATATCTTTTTTGGTGGCGGAAAACCGATTCGCGTTTCTCCTCCTGGACCAGATCTCAAAGTCGGTGATTTTATTGACTCTTGGAAAGTGATTCGCTGCGATAATAATCAGTTTCTTTCACTGTTTTTTGGTATGAAAGGCCCAGGCCTTGGGCGTTTAGAAATTACCATCAAAGATCTCGGTGACGAACGAGAGCTGGATATTACCGCCTGGTGGCACCCGCAAGGGTTTCTTGGGCTGCTTTATTGGTTTGCAATGATGCCAGCCCATCTCTTCATATTTAAAGGCATGGTCAAAGCCATCGCGAAAGAAGCAAACCGTTTAGAAAACAAAAAGCCCCAATAACAGGGGCTTCTAAACACTCAAAATGTCACTTTAGTCAGCTTTGAACGAGAGTGGAATTTCGGCTAACTGGTTGCCTTCGTTTGCTGGAAAAATAAGGTACTCGCCATGGTATTTCACCATCGATTTGTAGTCTGTTACCTTATGAACCATAAAGCCCGCTTGCGCTGCTTTCTCAACAAACTCAGCATGATTGCCACGCACAAACCAACTCATTGGCTTGACGAGCAACTCGCCATCAAAACAGCTTTCGCATTGGTCTGCACATAACGCTAAAGAGTTTTGACCTTCAGTGAAGATTTGTACTTTGCCGCACCCAATCAGTTGCTCAGACGTCGAGACTTCCCAGCCTGCTTGCTCCATCAAATCAAGAAAAGACTCAATATCTGAATCTTTGAACACTTTGGAGTCTTCACCTTCAGGGAAGAATTGCGCATAAAAAGCAGAAATACGTTTAAAGATAAACAACAAACCAGCATCGTTCCCCTTTGAGCGACCTGCTTTTTGCCAACGCGTTAAGTCATCGCCTACCGTACGTCCGAAACGTTGTGATTTTAGCGCCTTTGTTACCCAACGCACTAAATAATGGTTATTCGCAACAGGGGCATTGGCTAACTTACCTGAGCGATGCTCTTGATCTAACTCTTCAAGTGCTGAGTTAACCAAGTTTTGAATTTCTTTGGTGTAATTCGACATTACGCCTTTCTTCCTAAAGTCCAATAAAACAGTGCTGAAAGCACAGAACAAGCAAACATCACGATGATCATCGGCCAAGCAACATTCCCGGGCAGTGATGCCACCAGCGCACCAACCAATGAACCGATACCGAATCTTAATGTCCCCGCTAGAGACGACGCCGTACCCGCCATTGATGGGTAACCACTTAAAAGCAGCGCCATCGCGTTACTACCTATCGTCGACAATGTACCGATAAACAGCACAACAAAAGGCACAATGCCCCATAATCCGAAGTCCATTAACCAACTTACGAATAAACCAATCCCCGCCAAAAGTTGCACGAACAACCCAAAACGAAGCATGGCATGGGAACCAACTTTCTTCACCAAGCGACCATTAATACTGGTCATGATGATCATCGCCACAATGTTCAAACCAAATAGGTAACCAAAGTGGTCTGGTCGAACACCATATAAATCAATATAAACAAACGAACCCGCCGTCAAAAATGCAAACATTCCGGAAAATGAAAACGCACCTGAGAGCATCAAACCGATCGCTTCAGGATTGGAGCATAATCTGGCGTAGTTTCTCAGCGTCGTGCGGAAACGAAGAGGCTGACGATTTTCAGGCTGTAACGTTTCAGGGATTTTCCAAAGTACGAGAAAAATCACAACTACAGCGAAAATAGCTAATACCCAAAAAATGGAACGCCAACCAAACCAAATCGCGAGATGACCACCGATCATCGGTGCCACCAACGGCGCAATAGTAATGACCAGAGTAACGAAGGACATTGCGCGTGCAAAGTCTTCACGGTCAAACATGTCACGCACGACAGCTTGGATAATGACCGCCGCTGCCGCGCCAGCAAAACCTTGTGCCGTACGTACATAGGTCAGCGCATCAATGCCATTTGTTGTCGCACTCACAACAGCAGCCAAGCCGAAGAAAAGTACGCCTAAAATCAACACAGGTCTGCGACCAAAGCTATCGGCAAGCGGCCCGTGAATTAACTGGCCGATCGCAAAACCCGCGGTATAAGCCGTCAACGTAATCTGAACCGCGCCAGGCGCGACCCCCAAATCTTTCGCAATTGTCGGCATCGCAGGCAAATACATATCGATCGCCAAAGGCGTCAAAGCACCAATCGCTCCTAGTACCAGAAACAATAGAAAACTGATTTGGGATTGCGGAGCACTTTGAGCTTTTTCTGTCATTCTTTTACCTCTTGTTGGAGCCCTACCGTCAATACTTGCAGAACAAAGTGAAAATAACGGAAGTTCTCATATCGCTGAATGTAGAAGCCAAAAACCTGTTCTATCCAACGTTCGAGAATCATAAGGGCAAATATGTACCAAGGTGTGACCTTGACGAACTCGACATAGAAAAGCATGTGAAAGCGAAATGTGTTTATGGGAAACAAACACAATGCAGTAAAAATGATGGCGTTGACACCATCATTCCATTCACCGTAGCCGAAGGCTTTGCAATAAGAGTATGCATGCATCAGCTAAATGCAAAGGCATATCACTGAGATGAGTAAGCACACCGGAATTGTCTAGGCACTAATTTTGGTAGGAAAATTTATTTTGAGCCAATTCCTACCAAAAGACTAGTTCCTATTAGGAACTAAAGAATTTCCCATGCTGACAATTAATTCCAAATAGAATCAATTTCTTCTTGCGTGAGGTAGCGATAATCACCTGGTTCTAGTGCCTCATCAAGTTCGATAGAACCAATACGCTCACGATGTAAGTACTCAACTTTATTTCCTAACGCCGCGAACATACGTTTCACTTGGTGATACTTACCTTCCACGATAGTTAACAATACTTCATTCTCGGCCTCGTTCACGATTTCCAAACGAGCGGGCAATGTTGCTTCTGATTCATTGCGCAAAATGATGCCTTGTTCGAGCTTTTCCGCGTAATCTGGCTGAATAGCATCGACGAGCCAAACACGGTACGTTTTCTCACACTTATGCTTAGGTGAGGTAATACGGTGAGACCACTTACCATCATCCGTAATCAACACTAAACCAGTTGTGTCGACATCTAATCGGCCCGCAAAGTGAAGGTTTTCAATTTTAGGCTCATCAAGCAATGCGAATGCAGTTTGGTTGTAGCCATCTTCATGTGAACAAACAAAGTCAGCAGGCTTATACAACATAATGTAACGAGGACCAGGAGCACCAATAACACGGTCTTCCCACATCACTTCCGCACCTTTAGGTACTTTAAATGCACCACTTTTTTGAACCTCACCGTCAACGGTGATGTCTCCACTTTTGATGATCTTTGTTGCCTGTTTGCGTGTTGCACCCAGAGCGTCACACAAATATTTATCTAAACGCATGAATACCTCATTGAATTATACCCAAGTGATCTCTAAATCTTGGTTTAAAGGTCACTTGGGTATAAAAGTCAGGTATTATAGCGTTCCTCGTTCGAATAGTTGAGCAATTTCACATATTTTCATGTACACACTTCGTCCTTATCAAGCCGACTCGGTTAAAGCCGTTATTCATTACTTTCGTAAACACTCGACACCAGCAGTGATCGTGCTGCCAACCGGTGCAGGAAAAAGCTTGGTGATCGCAGAACTTGCTCGCCTTGCGAAAGGACGAGTGTTAGTCCTCGCCCACGTAAAAGAACTGGTCGAGCAAAACCACGCGAAGTATGAAGGTTATGGTTTAAAAGGTTCTATCTTCTCAGCAGGATTGGGACGAAAAGAAACTGACCAGCAAGTCGTGTTTGCTTCGGTTCAATCGGTCGTACGTAACTTAGATTCGTTCAAAAACCAGTTTTCTCTGCTCGTTATTGATGAGTGCCATCGTGTGCCAGATGACAAAAACAGCAGCTACCAAAAAGTTATTACTCACTTACGAGAACTGAACCCTGGCATTAAGGTGCTGGGACTAACTGCAACGCCCTATCGTTTAGGAATGGGCTGGATTTATCAGTATCACACCCGAGGTCAAGTGCGAACCGAAGAGCCTCGATTCTTCCGCGATTGTATTTTCGAACTGCCGATCCGTTACTTGCTCGACGAAAACTTCCTCACTCCAGCCCGCATGATGGATGCCCCCGTTTTGTCTTACGACTTCTCTCAGCTGAAGCCCGCTAACACCGGACGCTACAAAGAAGCAGAAATGGACATGGTGATCGATAAAGCCAAACGTGCGACTCCACAAATTGTTGAGCAAATCATGCAATATGCGAAAGAGCGTCAAGGTGTCATGATCTTCGCTGCAACTGTTCGACACGCACAGGAGATACACAGTTTATTGCCAGAAGGCGAAACTGAAATCGTCATTGGTGATACACCTACGCCGGAGCGCGATGCGATCATCCAAGCGTTCAAGAATCGTCAAATAAAATACTTAGTCAATGTTTCGGTACTGACAACCGGGTTTGATGCGCCGCATGTCGATTTAATCGCGATTTTGCGACCAACAGAGTCAGTCAGTCTGTACCAACAGATAGTAGGACGAGGATTACGCTTATCAGACGGAAAATCAGAATGTTTAGTGCTTGATTACGCAGGCAACAGCTACGATTTATACCAACCTGAAGTCGGTGATCCTAAACCAGACTCTGACAGTGAAATTATCACGATTCCTTGCCCGGCTTGCGGATTCAATAACAACTTCTGGGGTAAGTTGGATAGTAACGGTTTCTTGGTTGAACATTTTGGCAGACGTTGCCAAGGTTACTTTGAAGATGAAGACACAGGCGAACGTGAACACTGTGGCTACCGTTTTCGTGCCAAATACTGCGGTGAATGTGGTGCGGACAACGATATCGCTGCACGAATTTGTCATGAGTGTGATGCGACGCTCGTAGACCCAGATAAAAAGCTAAAAGAAGCCCTTAATCTCAAAGATGCATTAATCTTTGAATGCACAGAAATGGACCTATCTGTATTTAAGTCCAGTGATGGTAAATCTCAGCTAAAGGTGACGTATTCTGGTGAACCATACCAAGGCGAAGGCAATGCGTTAGTTCATGAGTTTTGGACATTGAGTACCAAAAAACAAAAACAAACGTTTAAAGATCAGTTCGTACGCCCCCACTTAGCAGACAAGCATCGTCCTTTTGAAGAGGCTTCACCGACACGCGTTGTCGCTAATCAACATCGTTTCCGTTTGCCTCAGTTTGTTATTGCTAGAAAATCTGGTCGCTTTTGGAAGCTGCGAGATAAAATTTTTGAAGATGAGTTGAAATAACATCCACAACACATGGCAAAACTTAATTAGCTGATTCACTCTCTGTTCATCTATATCCGATATACTGCGGCTAACGCTCCAGAAAAGGTTTGACTATGTATAAAGCAACGACTTCTCTACATTCTGCATTACTTTTCGGCCTTATTGCGACATTCATGTGTGCACCAAGTTTTGCCAAGCATGACAACGAGTACACATCACAAAATGGCCACGCCATCGTGCAAGATGTCGAAAAGCCAGGAACACGCATCGAATTCGATGAAGATCAAGATGAGGTCTACCGCGCGGTTCAACAAGGATATATACGACCATTTTCGGAACTTTACGCCGCAGTAGAAAACGACTTATACGGCCGCATCATCAAGGTCGAGCTTGAAGAAGATGATGATGCTTGGGTGTATGAATTGAAAATTCTGTACAACAATAGCGTCCTGAAAGTTGAGTACGACGCCGCCACGCTGGAAATGCTTGAGATCAAAGGTCGCAGCTTTAACAAAGCGTTAAAGCCGCAAAACAACTAAACTTGTCTAATGCGTAATCCAGACACGATGCGTAACTTACTTCGATAAAAATCCAAACATAATAAGAATCATCAATATGAAAATACTTGTTGTTGAAGATGATCCTCGTTTAGGCGAGCAAATCATCGAAACATTAGAAAGTACCGGCTGGGTACCAGAATTGTCCCAAGATGGCATAGACGCTCTGTATCGCGCGACTTCGGAAGAATGGGACGCCATTGTTCTCGACCTCGGCTTGCCAAAACTGGATGGTCTTACCGTCCTAAAAGGCATCCGAGATGAAAACATTAATACTCCTGTCGTGATTTTAAGCGCTCGCGACACCCTAACGCAGCGAGTTGAAGGCTTAAACGCAGGTGCAGACGATTACCTAACTAAACCATTTGAAATGGTTGAGCTTATCGCTCGTATTCGTGCACAGCTTCGAAGAGCCTCTGGTAATGCCTCTCCTGTGATGCAAATTGGCGACTTGAGCTTGGATACACGCACTTCTAAAGTCATGTGGCAAGGGCAAGCGGTAAGCTTGACGGCGCTAGAGTATAAAGTGGTCGCTTACTTTATGCATAACCCGGAAAAAGTGATTTCTCGAACCGAACTCGTCGAGCACATTTACAAACAAGACTTTGATCGTGACTCCAACACAATCGAAGTTTTTATCGGCCGAATTCGCAAAAAAATCGCACCAAAGATCATCAAAACTGTCCGAGGGTTGGGATACCAATTAAATGCCGAATAGAAACAGGCTACCGTTGAACGCAATAAAACGACTGAGTATCAAAAGTCGCCTCGTTTTAGCGGCGATCGTTTGGTTAACGGCAATGATCCTCGCCGCTGGTGTGACGATACCGACGCAGGTCTACAACTATATGGTTGATGACACTCGCTCACAGCTCAGCATTTTTATGGATGAAGTCGCAGCACAGTTAGAAGTCGATAACACCGGGCATCTTTCACTCGCAGCTCAGCTATCAGACCCTCGATTTAACCGACCTTACAGTGGTTTGTATTGGAGTGCCTCTACAGAGGCAAGCCTCGAACGTTCTCGTTCGTTGTGGGACAAAAAAATCGAATACAAAGGTTTGGATAAAGATGCGTATGGAGCAAGAGGCGAAAAACTAATTACGCTAGAAAAAGCACTGTATCTTCCTGATTACGATGGTCCTATTCACATTATTATTGGTATTGACGAAGAGCCCATTAAAAATACCCTTCAAACGTTAATCGGCCAACTTTGGCTTATTTTGGGTTTATTATTCGCGGGCGTACTTACCGTCATTTTACTGCAAATTGCTTGGTCATTGAGTCCGCTTACAAAGCTACAAAAAGAATTAGCCGAGCTGAAGTCTGGTAATAAAAAGAGTCTAGAAGAAACCTACCCAAAAGAGATTTCTCCTCTAATCTTCGACCTCAACGCTCTGCTGTTCCATTACCAAGAATTACTAGAGAGAGCTCGCAATCATGCAGGTAACCTATCTCATGCACTTAAAACGCCACTTTCTGTTCTAAAAAATGAAGTTCAGACGTTAGAACCTGAGGCACAATCCCGTCTCAGAGCTCCAATCAATCAAATACAAGACCATATCGATTACCATTTGGGTCGTGCCCGTATGGCCGGATCGATGAACATATTATCAGTGAAGTCGAACCCAGCAGATCGTGTGGATGCTATCTCAATGGCGTTTGATAAAGTGTATGCGAGCCGAAGCATTACCTTAATTAATGAACTTGATTCAGAGCTGAATGTAGCAGTAGAGCAGACCGATCTCGATGAAATGCTAGGTAACTTGCTAGAAAATGGCTATAAGTGGGCCAACAGCATGATTCGTGTGCACTCCTCTCAGGATAAGGAAAATATACACATCATTATTGAAGATGATGGGCCAGGCATCCCTAAAGAGAAACTGAGTCAAGTAATCAAGAGAGGAGTTAGATTGGATGAAACAACCCCTGGCTCAGGTCTTGGTCTAAACATAGTCAGTGAAATGGCACACAGTTACCGAGGTCAGTTAACATTGGATACAAGCGCTTTAGGTGGATTAAAAGCATCTTTAGTCTTACATCTCAGCCGAACATAAAGCATATAACACATAAACTTTGTTTTTCGGACCATGATCAGTAAACCGATGAAAATGAAGTCGATGTGAACAAAATCCAAGCAAAGCGTTAAAAGGGATAGCCTTCCACCCCGCTAAATCATACCTTTTTGTTGATTTGGATACGATTTGGGTTGCCCATTTATAATTGGAATGATAGTATCCGCGCTCGCTTGAACAGTTCCTGTTTCAAGCTTTACCACGAACAACAAGGTCGCATTGTTGATTGTGAACATTTGATTTTTACTAATTTGAGAGTAAATACTATGAAATTCGAAGCAGTAGTACGTACTGAACTAGGTAAAGGTGCGAGCCGCCGCCTACGTCACGCTGGCAAATTCCCTGCAGTTGTATACGGCGGTGAAGAAGCAGCAGTAGCTATCGTTCTTAACCACGACGACATCGTAAACCAAATGGACAAGCCTGAATTCTACGAAGGCATCGTTCTAGTTATCGATGGCAAAGAAGTTAAAGTTAAGCCACAAGACGTTCAACGTCACGCGTTCAAGCCAAAAGTTGAACACATGGACTTCATCCGCATCTAATTCCCTACCAAGGAATTAATCGGATTAAATCCAAACCTTTTGCATAAAAGATAATCGGACTTACCAACCGAGACATCTAAAAAATTTCAAAACCCCGGAGTCTTACCACCTCCGGGGTTTTACTATATTTAGCATATAGCATTTGATTTATGAGCGGGCAATATACTTCACTAAAGTGAGATCGGTCAGCGTCATACTCTCAATCACTTCCGACTCTTCCTCTCCAGTACGCACAAAACCACACTTCTTGTAAAAGTTAAGCCCCTGTTGATTAGTATCCAGTGCTTTCAAACTGATCTGCATAACTGACGTAGAGAGCAAACGTGTCTCTAACTCATCTAACAGTGCACTTCCTGCTCCTTGCCCATAATGTAGCGGCGTAACGTAGCAACATGTCACTAATGCCGTTTTATCTTCGCTGGTGTGGTTAGGTAACTCGTAACTTAAAAAGCCAACAATTTCTCCTTGCCTCTCAACTACGATCAATTGGGCCAGTTGCTCCGTCATCACTCGTGCCCACATCCTTTCTCGACGCTCAATCGTAAACTGCTCTATGTAGCTCTTTGGCATTAATCCTTTATACGCCACCTGCCAAGAATCAACGTGTATCTTGGCGATTTGGGCTGCTTCCTTTTTGAGTGCGTCCCTTACTGTGTATCTCATAAGCATCCTTTATTAGCGTTCACCACTTACAAATTCTTTTAACCCTACCCTTTAAACCAAAGCTCAAAGATAACAGCTACAGTCGCAACGCTTTACATTAATCCATTTCATTTTCATTAATTAAATGATAGTTCACATCATAATATTCGAAGAAGAACGATCCATTATTTACTTTTCATTTTGACTCATTAGGTTGAATCTATTTGTTTAAACACTCGAGTGTCAAATGCGGAATAAGCACGATAAGGTATCGGATGAGGATAAATAAACGATGCCTAAAGCATAAGGTTTCTAAACGATCGCAATTATAGTAAAGAGATAAATACAATTTTTGATAGAGTTAGGCAGAATAAAGCCATAATCAAATGAGTTTCAATTCTGTGCTGTTCATTATGCATACAAACCGAGCCCCTCATCATTAGAGCGAAAATTTATAACGATTTGTGTCATACCTATTAGGGAAAACATAAACTTGGCAAAATTATCACCAAAATCAGCGTAATACTTCGCAAAAATGCGCATTGATTCACACAAACAACACACATTCAATTAACTACCTCACAAAAAATAGAGCTAGCTATATAAAATAAATACTAAATACCAATTCTGTTTATTTATAGACGTAGTTTGCAGGCTTATTAATTCATTTCTCCGATAGAAGTATAAATAAGAGATAGATCACTAAAGTTTCACATTAATTCCGTATATTTCACGCCGTAACAATAACAAAATCACAAAGAAAGGATCCCTTATGAAGTTTTCCAAATCTCTTTTGGTAGTGGCAGTGGGCGCTGCGCTAGCAGGATGCGGCTCAGACAGCGACAATTCTCCAGTAACCTGCGAGACTGCAGATTCTTGTACTAAGTTCACCGTTCTCCACACTAACGATAACCATGGTCGCTTTTGGCATAACAGCGACGGCGAATACGGCATGGCTGCGCGTCACACTTTAATCGAATCTATCCGCGCAGAAGTCGAAGCAAAAGGCGGTGAAACCATTCTGCTATCTGGCGGTGATATTAATACCGGCGTACCAGAATCAGACATGCAAGATGCGGTTCCAGACTTCGTAGGGATGAACCTACTTGGTTACGATGCAATGGCTGTCGGTAACCACGAATTTGATAACTCACTAGATATTCTCGATATGCAAGCCGAGCTAGCTGACTTCCCTATGCTGGCTGCGAATATCTATAAAAAAGATACAAACGAGCGTTACTTCGACCCTTACAAAGTATTTACTATCAACGGCCTTAAGATCGCTGTTATTGGTCTAACAACGCAAGACACTGCGAAGCTAGTCAATCCAGACAACGTATCAAACATCCACTTCGAAGACCCTCAAGTAGAAATCAAAAAGGTACTGAATGAAATCGAAGAGAACGAAAAGGTAGACCTAGTATTTGCAACGACGCACATGGGTCACTACGAAGATGGCAAAAACGGTAGTGAAGCACCAGGTGACGTTAAACTCGCTCGCTCTCTTGAAGAAGGACAGCTAAACGCTATCATCGGTGGTCACTCGCAAAACCCTGTATGTATGGAACCAGGTACCAATGAGTATGCTGATTTCAAACCTGGGGATGATTGTGCCCCAGACCAACAAAAAGGTACTTGGATTATGCAAGCGCATGAGTGGGGTAAATATGTGGGTCGTGCAGACTTCGAATACTACGACGGCAAGCTTCACTTAGCAAACTACGCACTGATTCCTGTAAACCTTCTAGACGAAAACGATGAAGTTATCGGTGAACGAATTCAACAAGATGCAACAGTAAAAGCGTTACTACTGCCATACCAACAACAAGGTCAAGAGTTATTAGATGAGAAGATTTCTAATACGACGGGTAAGTTAGAAGGTGATCGTAACGTAGTTCGCTCTCAACAAACTAACCTAGGTCACCTACTCGGCGAGGCATACCGTACTTACAAAACGGTAAATGCTGACTTTGGTGTGATGAACTCTGGCGGCGTGCGTGATTCAATCCAAGATGGTGATATCACTTACCGTGACGTACTAACGGTTCAGCCATTTGGTAACTTCGTGACTAAAGCAACTATGACAGGTAAAGAAGTTAAAGAATACCTAGACGTGGTTGCGACGAAATCTGCAGGGTCTGGTGCTTACGCTCAACTAGATAACATCACTTTAGATGTAAATTGTGATGCTGGCTCAGTAACCATTACCGATATTAACAATAAAGGCTTCGATCTAGACGCAACGTACACATTCTCTGTAATCAGCTTCAGTGCTGCTGGTGGCGATAACTATCCAATTATCGATGTTCAATCTACACAGCTAACCGATGCATACGTTTTGCGCGAGTTCTTCGTAAACAACCCACAAATCTCTGCGGATAACTACAACAAGAACTTAGAGAACATCAAGTACTTCAGTAATGGCCAACCAGTAAAAGGTTGTCCTGCAACTGGTAGCTAATACTCAACACCTTACCCCTGGCGCTAAGAGCTTTTACAAGCAATTTCGTCAGGGCTTTCCTTAAAACCGAAGCTTTGTGCTTCGGTTTTTTATTTTCGATAAATTACTGAAAACTCTCCACCTTCACAATATGTTCAAAAATTGTTCATTTGTGTTATTGACGCCCCTGTGTTGGGCTTCTATGTTTGATAAGGTCTTTTAAATATGCAGGTTCATCGGCTAAATTTCGCGAAACATTTTTAATCGCATAGTCAATGATTCTGAGAAAGATGTGAATGGCGTTACAAACACTGCTCTCAAACAATTTGTCTTTGGACTTCAAACGATGGTGATGTGCCTCCACGCGCACACTAATGAGCAGCGATCTGGACGTCAATGTGTTCAAACTGCTGCCATCGAGTTCTGGAGGTCAAAAATGAAACGAGCCAGCAATAGCTACAGACTCCAAATGATCAAAGAAGTAGTTACCCGTAGAGAGCGTGAAGCTTGTACGGATCCTATGGCGAGATATATTCATCAACTGATGGATGAACGCCCAACAAGTAAATTAGATGTTGAATTCAATCATCGATTTTCAGGAAATCACTTCGACGAACAAGCGGGAGGCTGGGTTAGCGACCGTTGGTCGATGAAATAACGCCAATTACCGCTCTATAGGGAAAATGGATAGGAGATTCCCGGTTCTTAAAGGACACCTTGCCGGACCGGGAATATGTAAAAGCCTAATCAGAACCGAAAGCGTAAACCCATTGATTGAACAAGAGTTCTAGAATAAGTCTTGTTGAGGCGATGACTCATCTTGAAGCTGTTCTGGCTTCGTCTTCCCCGCCAACATCTTTCTTCTGTACCTTTGACGACACAACTTAATAACGTGCAACTGCTGAGCGGGGGTTAAGTTAAGCCAATTAAACCTTTCCTCTCTCTTTCTCATACACCCCTTGCAATACCCTTTTTCATCGGAGGTACATACTCCAACACAAGGGCTTGGGACAGTAAAAAACTCCAGTTGCTCCATACTAAAACCGCTCTTTCCATATTAGGGCGTATTGGCCTAGTTTAAATAATGAGAAGATTAGTCAGCAACAAAATCTGCTATATACTTCGTTATGTCAAAAACATACGAAACCATAACCTTATGCTGACAAAAACAGTGTTTTATTACTTATACTTACCGCGTTTATAAAAACGGAGTCTATAAAATGAAGCTTAGCCTAAAAACGTTAGTTACAGCAATCTCTCTCCCTGTTCTTATGACTGCTTGTGCTAGCAACGGTGATGATGTGAAAGAAATAACGGCTCAAGATTTGCAGCACCACAACTGGGAACTTGTTCAAGTTGATGGCAAAAATATCGTTCTAGACGAACACCAAAAAGCTGCTCGCCTAGAAATCGGTGAAAATCTAACCGCAAACGGCAACGCAGGTTGTAACAACTTCTTCGGTCAAGCCGAGCTGAAAAACAACCAACTACGCATCGAAAAAATGGGCATGACCATGAAGATGTGTATGGAAGATCAAATGAAGATCGAAAACGCAATGACACAAACACTATCTAACTGGAGCGATATCACGCTAACTAAAGATGGTCTTGTTCTGAAAAGTGCCGATCACGAATTGACGTTTACACTACGTGACTGGGTAAACTAATCCCAACTAAGTAAACCAAATAGTATTTTGAAAGCAGCCAGACGGCTGCTTTTTTATATCGATGAATCGTTAGTCATGCATGCTAAAGTCATTTAAATGGCCAACTTTCTTTCTCTTTTCGCCCTCAATTCCATGCTTTAGACATCAATTTTGCTCTGTAAAACAGCCTATTCATATCTCTGGGGACAATAATTTTCAATTACTTGAAAGAATATCCTCAAACAAACGGTCCGCTCCTAAAATGACACCAAATTTGTCCTTTCTTCGTTTTGCTTCACATTGAGAGTAATTCTTTGAATCAATGAGTGATTCCGTTTGGGATTGGCATTGATAATAGAGAGAGATGAATTACTATCCTTGTAACAGAGCGGAACGACTTGCGAAAACATCAATAGAAACGAAAGCAAGCACCAAAAGACATAACACGGAATAGATATGAAAAAGCTACTCAGCAGCATTGGCATTTTAGCCACGACTTTTGCGACACCTTCTTTTGCCGATTCATCAGTGAATAGCGAATGGCAAAAAATCGAACAGCAAGCCGACGGGCAATCCGTCTACTTTCATGCTTGGGGCGGGAGCCAAGAAATTAATCGCTACATACAGTGGGCGAGTAGAGAGCTAAAATCACGTTATAACGTGACGCTAAACCACGTTAAAGTAACTGATATTTCTGAGACCACTACTCGACTTATCGCAGAAAAAGCAGCAGGCAAAAACAGCGGTGGTAGTGTTGATATGGTTTGGATCAATGGCGAAAACTTCAAATCAATGAAGGATAACCAATTGCTATTTGGTCCTTTTGTCGAAGGTTTGCCAAGCTGGCAATATGTGGATAAATCTCTACCAATTGATGTGGACTTCTCCGAGCCAACAGAAGGTCTAGAAGCACCTTGGGGAGTAGGACAATTAGTGTTTATCCATGACGAGCAAACCCTCCATAACCCTCCAAAATCATTCGCAGAAATGCTGAGCTATGCAAAAGCGTTCCCGAATCGCCTGACTTACCCTCGACCACCAGAGTTTCATGGCACAAGCTTTATCAAAGCATTACTCATTGAACTGTCTAACAACGCCCCTGAGCTGCAACAACCAGTTACCGATAACACGTTTGAGCAAGTCACTCAACCGCTGTGGTCTTATCTAGATGAGTTCCATAAAGTCGCTTGGCGCGGTGGTAAGCAGTTTCCAGGTGGTACAGCAGAAACCCTTCAGCTACTAGATGATGGTCAGACTGACCTGGCGATTACCTTTAACCCGAACGCGGTTTTCTCTGCGCAGTCGAGCGGTAATCTTGCAGAGAGCACCAAAGCGTACGCAATGGACGCAGGAGCACTCTCAAATATCCACTTTTTAGCGATTCCTTGGAACGCAAATGCCAGTGCTGGTGCACAAGTTGCGATAAACTTTTTATTGAGCCCTGAAGCACAGTCTCGCAAAGGTAACCTAAACATCTGGGGCGACCCTTCGGTACTAAGCAACCAATACCTAACTGGTTCGGCCAAAAACACTCAACAATTCAAATCTATCGCTGAGCCACATCCAAGTTGGCAAGCGGCGTTAGAAAAAGAATGGTTGAAACGCTACGGGAATTAGTAAGAATCCATGTTAAGAGCGCTGTATTTAGTCATTATCGCAGTTTATATTTTGCCTACCATTCCGGGACTACTTGGAGTGGTTGTCTCTGCGCTCGGTTATGTGCCTCCTATCGGCTTGCACCACTTTTCTTTAGATGGCTTTAACGCTGTTTTTGATTGGGAGGGTGTTTGGACATCCATCGGGCTTACTTTCTACTCTGCCATTTTCAGTAGCTACTTGGCTTGCTTGATCACATTTGCGATTTTGCAAGCCTCTTGGGGTAGCAAGTTTTGGCGAAAAATTGAAGTAAGCCTCTCGCCACTTCTTGCCATGCCGCACGTAGCGTTTGCGATTGGCTTTGCGTTCTTGTTTGCCCCAACTGGTATGGGCGTTAGGGTTCTCAACCAACTGTTTGGTTACGACCCGAATGCACAAACGGTGAATGACTTAGCATTGCTGATTAAAGATCCGCACGCACTCGGTTTGATCATCATGCTTGCGATTAAAGAAGTGCCGTTTTTATTGTTGATGAGTATTCCAATTCTTCAGCAATTGAAAGTCGATAAGATTGAAAAAGTCAGTCATTCGATGGGCTACAGTTCGGCGCAAGCGTGGTGGAAATGCGTGTTCCCACAGTGGATAGCAAAACTGCGCTTTCCAATGCTGGCGGTATTGGCTTACAGTTTGTCCGTTGTCGATGTCGCCCTGATTATTGGCCCCACCAACCCGCCGACGTTTGCGGTTTTGGTATGGCAATGGTTTAACGATCCAGATTTATCGCTCCTACCAAGAGCGGCCGCTGGCGCAGTAATACTGTTTGCGATCGCAAGCCTTTTGATTGGATTTGCACGCTTAATGGAATGGTGTATTACCAAAGGCTTCAAACGCTGGCAGTACTCTGGTCGAAAAGGGTTTCGTTTACCCGGTAAAACCCTATTTTCACTGGTCGCGCTACTTGCACTTCTAATGATTCCACTCATGGTGCTGTGGAGCTTTGCCCAACGTTGGCGCTTTCCAGATTTGCTCCCAAGCCGTTACAGCCTGCGTTTTTGGGAATACGAATGGCACAGTATTCTAGGGACTCTAGAACAAAGTATGTCAATCGCCCTAATCAGCGCGACTGTCGCGCTAGTTCTTGCTTTAATAGCACATGAGTATCGTCTCCGTTATCGCTGGCAGGTGCCCGGTTACATCATCGCCATCCCAATGCTGATTCCTCAGCTATCCGTGCTATTCGGTATGCAAGTAGTGACGCTGTACTTAAACAGTAATGCGTATTTCTTTTGGGTATGTTGGGCGCATGTATTCTTTGCGTTCCCATTTATTTACCTCTCGCTAGACGGTCCGTGGCGCAGCTTCGATAACGGCTTAACTCGCGTCGCACTCAGCTTGGGTAAATCACCGATGCAAGCTTGGTTAAAAGTGAAACTGCCAATCCTCCTGCCTGCAATTGCATTCGCGTGGGCTGTCGGTATTAGTGTCAGCCTGGCGCAATACCTACCAACATTGGTGCTAGGGGCTGGGCGCATTAGCACCATCACAACCGAAGCCGTTGCACTATCCAGTGGTTTTGACCGACGTGTCACCGCTATTTACGCCATTTGGCAAGCTCTGCTGCCATTCTTGTTCTTTTCTTTTGCGATACTGCTTAGCCACTTGCACAGGAAGTATCGCCGCTTGTCTATAAAAGGTTTACTACTGAATGAGTCTTTGTCTCGAAAACCTCGCCATCCGTAAAACCAATGGCGACGCGCTTTTTTCAGCGTTCAACATGACCGTAGAAAAAGGTGAAATCGTTACCCTGATGGGGCCTAGCGGTTGTGGTAAATCCACTTTGTTGGATGCCATTGCCGGGCACCTATCCGCCGAGTTCAACTACTCTGGATCCATTACGCTTGATAACGAAAAGTTGGATGCCCTCCCTGCCCATAAGCGTCAGGTCGGTATTCTATTCCAAGAAGATTTGCTCTTCCCTCATTTAACGGTGTGGGAGAACCTTGCCTTCGCGCTACCAAACTCAATCAAAGGTGAAGAGCGTAAAGCTCACGCTATGCAAGCACTGAAGAACATTTCATTGACCAAACTAGCAGAGTCCTTTCCTGACCAAATTTCGGGAGGGCAACGCGCCCGTATTTCATTGACTCGTATGCTGCTAGCAAAGCCGAAAGTTGCGCTACTTGATGAGCCCTATAGCAAGTTGGATAAAGACCTGCGTGTACAATTTCGCAATTGGGTGGTCGAACAATTGCAGCAAGCGAACATTCCTACTTTGATGGTAACGCACGATGAAGATGATATCCCTGATGGCAGCCGCTGCCTAAACTGGCCGTGGGAGAAAAATCATGCTTGATAGCCTGAGTATAAAGCTCATCCGCAAACCGCTGGCACTCAGTGCGACATATATCGATAAATGTGGCATCACCGCAAATCAGACGACAGTATTTGGTTTTGTGCTTGGCTGTTTTGCCCTGCCTGCTTTGATCGCCGAACAGTACTTGTTGGCGTTGCTGTTTATTTTGCTGAACAGAATCTGTGATGGGTTAGACGGTGCACTGGCAAGGATTCAAGGCATTACCGATGCGGGTGGCTTTCTTGATATCAGCTTAGATTTTTTGTTCTATTCGTTGATTCCTTTTGGCTTTGTGCTTGCCAACCCAGAGCACAATGCCGTTGCAGGCGCATTTTTGATTTTTTCCTTCATCGGCACTGGTAGTAGCTTTTTGGCTTTTGCCATCATGGCAGGAAAACAAGGCATCGATAATCCGGTATATAAAAACAAATCGCTTTACTACATGAGCGGCTTAACCGAAGGTACAGAAACCATTGGCTGCTTGGTTTTATTTTGTTTGCTACCGCAACACTTTGCCGTCATCGCGTATATCTTTGGCGCGGCATGCTGGTTTACTACTTTTACACGTATTTATTCAGGGTTTCATACGCTTAACGATCATTAATACTGCTTAGACAATCGCGTTTCCTTAAGGGACAGGCCGCTAAGCCACTGTTTTATAAAGCACCAAAACGCAGGTTAAATTGGGGTATATACTCTCTGAATGAAGAAACCATTCGGAGGCTATATGAAAAAACAGATCAATTTAGGCATGTTGCTCACCATTACTTGTGCGCTCGTGCTTGGCGGCTGTAGCTCACCTAACCCGTACGGAGATGCATACGGCTCATCCGACACTCGCAAAGTTCAGCAGGTTTACTACGGCACAGTAGAAAAAGTAGAACCCGTAACCATTGATGCCTCTACCCAATCCAATGCCATTGGCACCATCGCTGGTGCTGCCGTGGGCGGGATCTTAGGCTCAAAAGTTGGGGGCGGTTCTGGTTCGGATATCGCTGCCATTGGTGGTGGTCTATTGGGTGGCTATGCAGGCAGCAAAGCGGCTGAAGCAACCGCGAAAAGAAATGGCGTGAATCTGACCATTCGTTTAGAGGACGGAAAGATTATCTCTATTGTTCAAGAAGCAAATCCAAACATGATTTTCCAACCAGGCCAAGCGGTCCAAATCAATGTTTCTGGTAATGACGCTAGAGTCGTTCCTCGTTAATTCGGACGAACCAAACCTTTGGCCTGCTTTAATTCAAACACCTAACCCGCGCAAGCTTACATCACTGGCTTGTTAACTTGCGCATTTCTTTTCGTATCAAACTTGATCGTCGTCAATGGAACATCAATCTCCCACACCTTTCGATGTTCAAATGACATCAAGTTGCTAGCATGAGCCCATTCCAGATAACTTTGGGCTTGTTATGACTCCGACTGTTGACCACGTACTCCTTAATATCGCGCTAAACCTCAGCTCAAATCGCTCTCACGAGCAGCAATATCAAAATCTCATTGATGGGGTCGCGCAAGTATTCCCATGTGATGCGAGCTGCCTGTTTATCTTCGATGAGGATGGGTTTCTAACTCCTGTCGCGGTAAAAGGCTTATCCAGCTCGGTCTTAGGTCGTCGCTATTTCCCCAAGGCGCACCCTCGCTTAGATGCCATTATTCATAGCCGTGAACCGGTGCGTTTCGATGCCGATTGTTCACTGCCGGATCCTTTCGACGGCACACTATTAACTGAAGACCAATGCATTGATGTTCACGATTGCATGGGCTTTAGCTTGTATGTCGAAGGCCAACTTGTTGGCGCACTAACGATGGATGCACTAACGGTGGGCGCGTTTGATGGCATCGATCCTGTCGCTATCGAAACCTTTGCGGCTTTGACCGCTGCGACATTGCGTAACATTGCTCAGTTAAAAGCGCTCAAAGCGCAAAACCAGAAGCAAAAAAGCGTCACTCAAACCCTTATCCAGCAAGCCCGTTCTCAACATGGCGAAATGGTGGGTTTGAGTCCGCAGATCAACCAGTTACGAAACAACATTGCGACTGTTGCTCAATCAGATTACGCGGTACTTATCTTAGGAGAAACCGGAACTGGTAAAGAACTGGTCGCGCACTCGGTACACGCGCAATCTCATCGTAGCGATAAGCCGATGATTTACGTCAACTGTGCGGCCCTGCCTGAAGGTCTGGCTGAGAGTGAACTGTTTGGCCATGTCAAAGGCGCATTTACAGGTGCTAATAGCCACCGTGCCGGTAAGTTTGAACTGGCAGACGGTGGAACGATTTTCCTTGATGAAGTGGGCGAACTGCCTTTGATTTTGCAAGCAAAATTGCTGCGCGTAATTCAGCAAGGCGAGCTGCAACGTGTAGGTAGCGATCAGCATTTGATGGTCAATGTGCGCATCATCGCCGCGACCAATCGACAATTAGAAAAAGAGGTCGAATCTGGCACGTTTCGAGCTGACCTTTTCCACCGTTTGAACGTGTTCCCAATCCAAGTCCCCCCACTGCGTGCCCGTGACGGGGATATTCCCGTTTTAGCAGGATATTTGTTGGAAAAAGTACGCCAACAATTCAATGCACCCAATCTGCACGTTCATCCTAAAGTGTTGACTCAATTGGAATCTTCACCTTGGTACGGAAACGTGCGCGAGCTCGAACATACTTTAACGCGCGCGGCTTTGCACGCCATTCAACAAGGCGCAAGCACGATCATGCTTAACCATTTCGACACCTCATTGGCTCTCGGTGATGTAAAAAACACATCGCATTATTTACCCAAAGAAAGCCAACCAATGCGAGAACTGATAGAAAGCTATCAACGTGATTTAATTGAACATGCTTTAAGCCAAACTGGTGGCGTTTGGGCAAAAGCAGCGGAGTTTTTGCAAATGGATCGCGGGAACTTATATCGAATGGGTAAAAAGCTCGGGATCAATAAATAACCAACCACAAGAAGCTGATGTAATTAAGACATCATTTACGTTGTCTTAATTACATCACTCGCCCTATCAAAAACAAATAAAATCATTAAAAATCAACAGGATAATAATTGGCACGCATTCTGCTCTCTAGTGGTCAACATCACGACTATTAAAACAATCACTGGAGAACCCAATATGTTCTGTATTCAATGTGAACAGACAATTCAAACCCCTGCTGTTAAAGGTTGTTCTTTTGCACAAGGTATGTGTGGTAAAACTTCTGAAGTATCTGACCTTCAAGACGTGTTGGTTTACACACTGCAAGGGGTTTCTTTTTGGGCATCAAAAGCACTTGAATTCAACATCATTAACGATGAAATCAACCAATGGGCACCAAAGGCATTTTTCTCTACATTGACGAACGTAAACTTTGACCCTGAACGTGTCCTAGAGCTAACTTCTCAAGCGGCAACGTACAAAGCATTGCTAAAAGAGCAAGTAATGTCTGCTGCAACACTCGCCGATACCGAAGTTGCTGACATCCCTGTTGTTGCTCACTTTGAGCTACCAAATAGCGCAGAAGCAATCTTAGCTTTTGCTCCTCAAGTCGCGGTTAACCGTGGTAAGGACCAAGTACATGAAGATGTTATTGGCCTACGCTTACTTTGCCTATACGGCCTTAAGGGTGCCGCAGCATACATGGAGCACGCACGTGTTCTTGAGCAAACCAACAACGATATCTATGCCGAATACCATGAAATCATGGCGTGGTTGGGTACAGACCCTGAAGATCTTGGTGAACTACTTGATTGCTCAATGCGCATCGGCCTGATGAACTACAAAGTGATGGAAATGCTCGACCAAGGTGAAACAATGACCTTCGGCCATCCAGAACCAACCACGGTGAACGTCAAGCCAGTAAAAGGCAAATGTATTCTTGTTTCTGGCCATGATTTGCATGACCTAGAAAAAATCCTGCAACAGACTGAAGGCAAAGGCATTAACGTTTACACCAACGGTGAAATGCTACCTGCACACGGCTACCCTGAGCTGAAGAAATACCCTCATCTTGTCGGCAACTACGGCAGCGCATGGCAAAACCAGCAGAAAGAATTCGCAAACTTCCCTGGCGCAATCGTAATGACGTCAAACTGCTTGTTGAATCCAAATGTGGGTCAATACGCAGACCGTTTATTCACGCGTAGTATTGTTGGCTGGCCTGGTGTTGCTCACATCGAAGGCGATGATTTTAGCCAAGTGATTGAATGTGCTCTAGCGCAAGATGGTTTCCAACACAATGAAATCGAACACCACATCACGGTTGGTTTTGGTCGAAATGCACTGATGAACGCCGCCCCTGCGGTTATCGACCAAGTGAAGCAAGGCAACATCAAGCACTTCTTCCTAGTCGGCGGTTGTGATGGTGATAAAGCGGAACGTAGCTACTACACCGATTTTACGGCTGAAGCACCAGAAGACACGCTAATCCTGACCTTGGCGTGTGGTAAGTTCCGCTTCAATAAGAATACGTTCGGAGATATCAACGGCATCCCTCGCCTATTGGATGTGGGCCAATGTAACGATGCTTACTCTGCAATCCAGCTTGCACTTGCACTGGCGAAAGAGTTTGACTGTGATATCAATGAACTACCACTCACGCTTGTGCTTTCTTGGTTCGAGCAAAAAGCGATCGTTATCTTGCTAACGCTATTTGCATTGGGCGTGAAAGGCATTTACACAGGCCCTACTGCACCGGCATTCCTAACGCCAAACCTAATCGCCATCATCCAAGAGAAGTTCGATATGCGCAGTATTGGCAATGTTCAGGATGATCTAAAAGCCATCCTAGCAGCTTAATAAACTTGCTTGTTACGCGCCTCCTTACGCGGAGGCGCTATCTATTTCGAACCAAAAATAGCCACAACCAAAGAGATTGTTATGTTTTTTGAATGGCAAGGTAACCAACCCGTCACACTCCGTTGCATCGACAAATACTTCGAAACACACGACACCGTCAGCATAAAATTGGCCGAACTAACCGAATCACTTCTGTTTCAGTTTAAGCCTGGCCAGTTTATTAACTTGGGCGTCGAAATTGATGGAAAAATGGAGTTTCGTGCCTATTCAATCAGCTCGATCAATGAAGACGATCACCTTCAACTCACCATCAAACGAGTATCTGGCGGTAAAGTATCGAACTACATCGTTGATTCGCTGCTGCTCGGTGATACTGTTCAAGCATTACCACCAGCAGGCGAATTTAACTGCATCGACCATCCACCCGTGTTACGTGATGGCGAAACAAAAGCCTTGCTTATCAGTGCAGGTTGCGGCGTCACGCCCGTATTTTCGATGGCAAAACACTGGCTGAGTAATCAAGATGAAAACGACAACGATGTGGACATCGCATTTCTTCATATTGCACGCAGCCCAGAAGAGACGATTTACTACGATCAGCTAGAAACGTTAGACGCTGTGTATCCCAACTTCAATTTAAAGTTGTTGCTGAAAAACCGCGAAGGAACATCGCATCCACAAGGTCGTTTGAATGCCGACTGGCTTAAAGAGCTTGTTCCTGATTTCAAACAGCGCACCGTTTACCTGTGTGGTCCAAGCCAGTTTATGCAAGATGTTCACGGCTATTTGAATGACCTTGGTTTTGACATGACGAACTTCTACCAAGAGAGTTTTACGCCAGCGACTGGCGCAGAATCATCGGTCTCCGATGAGACGGTTAACGTTTCTGTTCCTGATTTTGCTCAAAGCATCGATGCTCAAAAAGGTCAGGTACTGGCCGATGTGCTCGAAAGCGCAGGTTTACCATTAATCGTCGCTTGTCGAAGCGGGATTTGTGGCTCGTGCAAATGCAAGGTTCGTAAAGGCAACGTCTCTTCCACCAGCCTAGAAACATTGACGCAAGAAGAAATTGAACAAGGCTATGTGCTCGCCTGCTCATCAACCATCGAAGCGGATCTTGAAGTGCAGATCGGTTAATGCTGCTGGTATCGATCTTTTATTGTTTCCCGTCATTCCGACGAGCCTAGGCGAGGTCAGGAATCTAATATCAGCGTGTTAGGAATAACTCACTCTGATAATAGACTCTGAATCACACTCGCGTCTCGCTATTCAGATTGACGGGGTATCGCGGAGATGCCAGCCTTACTCAAACGGCTGGTATTATAGATAGGTACAACTTTCGTTTCGTCGTCATTGCTTCTCGCTAAACAGCAACACTTTCAATGCTGCTTCGCTGTCTACGTCCATAAACTCTGGTGGGTTATCCAGACGCTCACGGAATGTCAACTCTGGCGCTTCTTCTTTCATGCTTTCAATCAAGAAGTCGCTTGTCACAGATGGCGAGTTCACACATGCCATCACTTGACCACCGTCTGCCAACAAATCCGGCAACCGACGTAAAATCTTTTTGTAATCTTTAGTCAGCGCAAAGCTGCCTTTCTGGAATGAAGGCGGATCGATGATAATCAAGTCATACTGACCAGATTTCTTAATCTTACCCCACGATTTAAAGATATCGTGCCCCATAAAGCTTACCTGGTTGATGTTATGACCATTTAGCTTGTGGTTCTCACGACCTTTAGACAGCGACGCTTTTGCCATGTCGACGTTAACCACTTTATCTGCGCCACCCGCAATGGCAGCGACAGAAAAGCCACACGTGTAAGCAAACAAGTTAAGCACGTTTTTATGCTTCGCATTTTCCCGTACCCAATCACGACCGTAGCGCATGTCCAAAAACAGACCGAAGTTTTGATTGCGGCCAATATCCAATTGGTATTTCAAACCGCTTTCTTCAACGACAGGGCGAGCGTCTAATTCACCGACAAGCACTTCTGAAGGCGCACCATCGGCATAACGGTGCTGAAGAACCATAGTGCGACCTTGCTTGTCTGCCCACAGTGGTGATTGTGCCAACGCATTGAGGCCGTTTTTCAGCTCAGCGAGAAACGCGTCGTCGACTTCTTTAAACAAGTTGATAATCACCTGACCTTGTAACCAATCACAGGTGATTTGCTCTAGGCCCTCAAAACGACGGCCACGACCATGAAACAGTCGACGAATTTCGTTAGGAGCTTGCGCGAGCTCGGTTTCTAGATGCTGAAAGAACAGCGGAAGTTGTGATGCTTGCATCGAGTTCTCTTATTAGTTTTCTTTGTGACGGTTATTTGATCGTAGGCCAGTTCAGTTCCCAAGGGGAAAGCCAAGTATCCAAACCCTGAGAGACTATTTCACTGAGCCATTTGTTACCCAGCACTTGGTATTCTCGTGGGTCGCAAACAAAGCGATATTGCTCATCTCGGTATTGGAAGCAAAGTGAAAATGCATGCAGATAACCGCGATCAGCCTCATTGCCTGCATTGTAAATCGGGTCGCCAACAATACCTGAGCCAACCGATTTTAATGCCACGCGGATTTGATGCGTTTTACCAGTGTGTGGCTTACATAAAAATAGGCGCTCTCCGGGCTCTGCCGCAAGAGAGAAAAACTGGGTGACGGCTGGGTTATTTTTGCTGTTGACCAGCTTCCATGATGAACGGCGCGAACGCTCCATATCACCAACGACCAAACCTTGTTTCTTTTTCGGCTTTTTAGAGCCAATCGCCAGATAGAACTTTTCCACTTGGCGGTCAGCAAAAGCTTGCGATAACGCACTAGCCGCTTTGGCGTTGCGTCCGAGGAGCAGAATACCCGATGTCATTTTATCCAAGCGATGGATAAGATAAAGCTGCTCATCACCACTCTGCTTAGCCACTTCTTGCAGCAGCATTGTGTCGCCATCGTCTTTATGAACAGAGACGTTGGGATGCTTATTGATGATCAGAAAATCGGGATGGGTATGTAGAATATCGAACATAAAAAAACTGGCTCCACGTTTGGAGCCAGCAGTATACATAAGTTATCGGACAAAGCTATCGAGGCTTGCCCTAAGGCCTGAGCTAGAGCTTTCTAGAGAAAATACCAGCAAGACCAATGATTGCGATACCCAGCAGCATGATTTCACCTTTACCACTATCAAAGCCAGACTTAATCCCCATGAAGGCAACAATAGCAATCGCAACAGGAATCAGGTATTTAACTAGGTTGTACCACAATCCAAATAGCGGGAAGGATACTTCGCCGTCATTAGTGATCTCTTTTTCTAGCTCAGCACGGCTTAGGCGCCATCCAGCAAAGATACAAACCAACATACCACCAACCGCTAGGAAGATTTTGTCCGTTAGCAAGTCGAAGATATCAAAGGCACCGGTACCAAACAGCGTTGGTCCCATTCCACCTAACGATAGTGACGCAAAAATACATAATGCCGCCATAACTGCGCTTGCAGACAGAACTGCGTTAGAGCGCTTCATGCCTTTCTCGTCGATTAGGTAAGACACGACAACTTCCAATAGTGATACTGAAGAAGTTAATGCCGCCACCGTCAAACCGATGAAAAATAGCAACGCGAATAGCAACCCAATCACTCCGCCCATTTCAGCAAATAGCTGAGGAACGACAACGAATACAAGACCAGGGCCTGCTGCAGGCTCCATGCCAAAGGCAAACATTGCTGGGAACATAGCAACACCAGCAAGAATCGCGACACCAGTATCCATCGCTGTAACCATACCGGTTGTTTGAACTAGATTCTCTTTCTTCTTCAGGTAAGAACCGTACGTCATCATACAACCCATACCTAAGCTAAGTGAGAAGAACGCCTGTCCTAGTGCAGCAAGAACCACGTTGCTGTCGACTTTAGAAAAGTCCGGCATGAATAAGAACTCAAGGCCAGCCATTGCACCTGGCAGCATTAAGCCCTTAACAGAAACAACGATTAGGATTAAGAACAGAAGCGGCATCAGAACCTTACCGGCTTTCTCAATACCACCCGAAATCCCTTTCATCACGATCATGACGTTAAGGAACAGGTAAACACCCATCCACATTAAAGGTTGAATCGGATCTGAGATGAAACCGCCAAAACTGTCGCCAATTGCTTCTGGCGCGCTGAGTAGACCACCACCCACTTTAAAGATGTAGGCCAATGCCCAACCACCAACCACAGGGTAGAAGCCCATGATCAAAAGACCACTGAAAACTCCCATAACGCCAGTGAACGTCCAGCGTCGGTCAGTTGTTTTGAATGCACCTACGGCAGAAAGACCTGTCTTACGACCAATAGCGAACTCTGTCAGCATCACGCTAAAGCCGATAAAAATTACAAAGATAAGATAGATAGCAACGAATGCACCGCCGCCACTCTCACCTGCTGTGTAAGGGAATTTCCATATATTGCCTAAACCGACAGCGGAACCCGCTGCTGCCATTACGAAGCCTAGTTTAGACCCCCACGTATCACGTGGTGCTGCTGTATTAGTTGTAGCCACGCTTTTTCTCCAAAATTAGTTTGTTGTGTATGCATAGAGATAGGCGTCTAAAAAGTTTATGTAAAAATTATTGTACACTTATAAAATAAGCGTTCGACGCACTATATCTAGAAAGTAAAGCAGCTCCCCTTTAAAATTGGAACCCCAAAAAAGTACATTTATCGCACAAGTGTCGAGTTACGCAGGTTAAATGCTGCTTTTTTGTTCAAAAGTTAAAGAATGACCTTATTTTTCACATTAAAATAACAGAATCAGCTGTTATGAAATTCGTTCCTCATATAAGGTCAATCCCACGTCTAAATGGGAAATCTATTCCCCCAACCCACTTTTATGCTTAATATCCTAGAAGGGCATATTACTCTGAGCGTATATGGACAAGTTTTATCACTTTCTTACTTTAGCTGGCATCGGGCTATATTGGTTACTGGTCGCAGGTGTGACCATTCGTGTCGTTTTAAAGCGCCGTGCAGTGAGCGTGTCTTTAGCTTGGCTAATGATCATTTATATCCTTCCCGTTCTGGGTGTCGCATGTTATTTCCTCTTCGGTGAACTGAACTTAGGCAGAAAGCGAGCCGAACGTGCGAAAGAGATGTTTACACCATTCGAGAAGTGGTTCAGTCAGCTTAACGACTGTAACGCGCACAACCCAGAAACGATGGGAAGGCACATCTACCGAATTGATGAACTTTGTAACAACCGCCTTGGTCTTCCCGCATTGAGCGGTAATACATTGTCGCTGCAACAGTCACCTAATGAGATTTTGCATTCCATTATTGAAGACATCGAAAACGCGCAGAGCAGTATTCGAATGGTATTCTACATTTGGCATCCGGGTGGTTTGGCTGACTCTGTCGCTTCTGCGCTTATTCAAGCGGCTAAACGCGGCGTAGATGTCAAGCTATTGCTCGATTCAGCAGGTAGTCCACGTTTTTTCAGAAGTCCTTGGTATCGAATGATGCAGGATGCTGGAATTGAAGTTATTCAAGCGCTAGAAGTGAAGATGTGGCGTATTTTCTTACGTCGTCTTGATCTTCGCCAACATCGCAAGATCATCGTAATTGATGATGAAATTGCTTATACCGGTTCAATGAACCTGGTTGACCCGGCTTACTTCAAGCAAAACAGTGGCGTCGGGCATTGGGTGGACATCATGGTTCGCATTACGGGACCAACGGTAAACGTATTGAGTGCCATCCACTGTTGGGATTGGGAAGTCGAAACTGGCGAACGTCATTTACCAAGACTACCTGAATGCAAGATCGATGAGAGTGAATTCCAACACCCTATTCAGGTTGTGCCTTCTGGCCCAGGTATGCCGGAATATCTGATCTATCAAGTATTAACATTGGCAATAAACCAAGCCAATCGCTCGGTACGAATCACAACACCATATTTCGTGCCCAATGCTGATTTACTCGAAACGTTAAAGATGACAGCACAACGAGGCATTGACGTTGAACTCATTATTCCACATAAAAATGACTCTATGATGGTGCAATGGGCGTCACGCGCTTTTTATAGTGAGCTCTTGAGTGCAGGGGTCAAGATTTATGAGTTTTATGGTGGTTTGCTGCATACAAAATCTGTCGTAATTGACGACCAATTTTGTTTAGTTGGCACCGTAAACATGGATATGCGCAGCTTGTGGCTGAACTTCGAAGTGACCCTCGCCGTTGATGACGAAGAGTTCACCAAGCAAATGTCTTGGTTACAAGATAGCTATATTAAGCAATCTCACACTGTTGTATTGGAAGAATGGGAGAAAAGGAGCCTATTTTCTCGGTTCTTAGAGCGAGTGTTCTATCTCTTCAATCCACTCCTCTAATACCTCAAATACACAGGCTAAAAAACCTCCAGCGCTACATGCATCCTGCTGGAGGTTTGTTCTTTTAGCTCCCTATCTACACGATACCTCTCGACATCATTACCTGTTCATCTTGGCTGTTATTGGCTGATAGTTGACTTTTCCCTTGCATAACCTACGTCGTCCATGTTTTAAATATTCAAAACCGCAATATTTAAGACAGGGAACTTTTATGTCAGAGGGAAAAAAAACCAAACTCATTACCGCTGGCCGCGATAAAAAGTGGACAAATGGTGTTGTAAACCCACCCGTTCAACGCGCTTCAACTGTGGTATTCAATACCGTTGCAGAAAAGAACCAAGCCACCATTAATCGTGCAAACAAAACGTTGTTTTATGGTCGCCGAGGCACCAACACGCACTTTGCTTTCCAAGACGCAATGGTTGAGATTGAAGGTGGAGCTGGTTGCGCGCTTTACCCTTGTGGAACGGCAGCAATTTCAAACGCCATCCTCTCTTTCGTTGAAACTGGCGATCACATTCTAATGGTGGACACTTGTTACGAACCAACTCGTGACTTTTGTAACATCATCATGAAGAAAATGGGCATCGAAACCACCTATTATGACCCAATGATCGGTGAAGGTATCCGAGACTTGATTCAGCCGAATACCAAAGTCCTTTTCTTAGAGTCTCCTGGTTCAATAACCATGGAAGTCCAAGATGTACCTACATTAGCGCACATTGCCCATGAGCAAGATATCATCGTGATGCTAGACAACACATGGGGAGCTGGCGTGAACTTCTCTCCTTTCGAGCATGGCGTAGACATTTCCATTCAAGCGGCGACTAAGTATATCGTTGGACATTCAGATGTCATGCTAGGTACTGCTGTGGCTTCTGAAAAGTATTGGGATCAGCTTCGTGAACAAAGCTACCTGATGGGTCAGTGCGTTTCTCCTGACGACGCATACCTAGGTCTTCGAGGTATTCGCACGTTGGATGTTCGCCTAAGACAGCACGCAGAAAGCAGTTTAAAAGTCGCTCAGTGGCTCGCTTCTCGCCCAGAAGTTGATCATGTCCGCCATCCAGCTTTAGAAACAAGCCCTGGCCATGAGTTTTTCAAACGAGACTTCACAGGTGGAAACGGCTTGTTTTCATTTGTTCTCAAAACGTCTTATCCAAAAGCGACGACGGCTCTGCTTGATGGTATGAAATACTTCAGTATGGGTTACTCTTGGGGCGGTTATGAAAGCCTCATTCTAGCTAACGAACCTAAGAGCTTTAACAGCCTGAGAACCGTAGCTCACCCACACTTTGAAGGTACTTTGGTTCGTATTCATATTGGCTTAGAAGACGTAAATGACTTGATCGCTGATTTAGAGGCTGGTTTTGCGCGTTATAATGCCTTAATGCTTGAAAAAGAAGCCTCCCTATAACAATGATTGAATCGCCCTGCCTTGCGGGGCATTTTTATAACCCTCTGACTTAATTAGAATTAACTAACATTCGCCCGAACCATTAATTAATGTTAATCATTTGTGTTGTTTTTCAATTGAGCAGTCACAGAATGAAATAATGTGCCATAAATAGGCTTTTCAAATTTAGAGTTTCTCTCCTACTTTTTATCATTCATAAGAGGT
The DNA here is from genome assembly GCF_023161825.1 of Vibrio sp. 2CM40D. Classification (NCBI taxonomy): domain Bacteria; kingdom Pseudomonadati; phylum Pseudomonadota; class Gammaproteobacteria; order Vibrionales; family Vibrionaceae; genus Vibrio; species Vibrio sp. 2CM40D. The sequence continues at coordinate 238,664 of NZ_JALNTL010000004.1, read as the reverse complement.
CATACCACAAGGAGATAGTTTTGAAACTCAAATTTATAGCGCTAATGCTTTTTACCTTAGTTACCGTCCCAATAACCTCCGTATACGCTGCAACAGGTTATACCCAAACCAAGTATCCGATTGTCTTGGTTCACGGTTTGTTTGGTTTTGATACCCTGGCAGGCGTTGATTACTTTTTCGGAATACCACATTCCTTAACAAAAGATGGTGCTAAAGTTTATGTTGCACAGGTATCCGCGACCAATAGCAGCGAAGTTCGAGGGGAGCAACTGCTTGCTCAAGTAGAAACCTTACTTGCAGCTACAGGCGCAGAGAAAGTCAATCTCATTGGTCACAGTCATGGTGGTCCAACAACGCGCTATGTTGCCTCTGTCCGTCCTGACCTAGTCGCATCAGTTACGAGTATAGGAGGCGTTAATAAAGGGTCTAAAGTAGCCGATTTAGTTCGTGGCACCGTATCTGAGGGTTCGGGGAGTGAGCAGCTCGCGGTAAAACTGGCGCAAGGTTTAACCACTCTTATTAATCTTCTATCAGGTGGTTCTGATCTCGACCAAGACCCTTTAGCCTCATTAGCAGCCTTGACCACGGAAGGATCATTGGCGTTTAACCAGCACTACCCAGAGGGAGTCCCTACCAGTGAATGTGGTAATGGCGACTTGCTAGCTTCAAATGGCGTTTATTACTACTCATGGACCGGATCATCCACTTTTACAAACGTTTTCGATCCGACTGACGCTGCCATGATGGTACTTGGCTTAGCCTTTGATGGGCCGAATGATGGCTTAGTTGGTGCGTGCAGCACACATTTAGGCAAAGTCATACGTGATGATTATCAAATGAACCATTTGGATGAAATTAACGGTCTACTCGGTATTCATCATCTTTTTGAAACCGATCCAGTCACGCTTTATCGCCAACATGCAAATCGTCTCAAACTTCAAGGTTTATAAGAGGTCATCACAATGAAGAAAGTCGCTCTCACCACTTTTATCCTGCTCTCGATATTTGGCGTGGGAGCGCTTTCTCTGTTGCAAAGCGACAAACAACAAGAGATAACCTCTAACCATTCGCCATCTCAGCAAGATATAGCCGCCGATGTCTCTTCCCCAAAAGATTTCTTCGAATATTCTCTTAGCCGGCTGGGCGAAGAAGATCTCGATACGATCAAAGCGGAAGTCAATGATGACACTTTAGCAAAGCAAACTCTGAATATTGATGCCAAACTTTTTCAAACCTACCTTTCCTACAAGCAAGCACTCTCTGCATTAGAGCCTTTTGAGCACAATCACCTAACGCTTGAACAGTTAACCATGCTGAATGAAGCAATACTGAACTTACAGCTTCAATACTTTAGCGAGGCGCAGATAACCCAATTGTTTGACGAAGAAAACCGACTTCGCCAACTTGCTTTAGAAAAGCTGACGATTAAAACACAGGCATCGGATATCGAGAGTCAAGAACACCTTCTCAATCAAGCGTTATCAGAACAACCGGATTACATACGAGAAAGTGAACGCAATAACGCATTAGCAAAGCAGCTCGAGCAAGCTTCTCAGCTTGATTCACAAGACAAGTACATCGCCCGTGTTGCTCTGGTAGGAGATGCCGGAGCGCAGAGGCTGCAAAAACTTGATGAGCAAAGAGAATCATTTGAGACTCAACTCGCCACTTACTTAAAGCAGCGTCAAAATATTCTGAATAGAGATTTTCTAGGGCAAGACGAAAAACAGTCAGAAATCATTGCTTTAAGAAAACAAAGCTTCGATGCCACTCAATGGCGTCGAATCGAAGCTTTGGAACGTATTCATGATAGCCAGAACTAACAACATTAGCTTAATCGCCAAACGTTACTTATTCTGCTTTTTAGGACATCCAACGATATGGTCATCCACCATGCCGACGGCTTGCATGAAAGCATAACAGATGGTTTCACCGACAAACTTGAAGCCTTTCTTTTTTAGGAATTTACTCATGGCTTTGGATTGCTCTGTCGAAACTGGCACGTCACTCATATGTTGCCATTGATTAATGATTGGTTCGCCGTCCACGAACTGCCACAACGCGTCTGATAAACTTCCGTATTCAGCAATTAACGCTTTGGCCGCTTTGGCATTACTGAAAACCGAGTTAATCTTTCCGCGATGCCTTACAACATCGAAGTTTTCCACGATGTATTCAGCGCGTTCTTCATTTCTTTGTTCCAACGCATCTAGATCGTAATTCTCGAACGCTTCTCTGTAACCTTCGCGCTTTTTAAGGATGGTGATCCAACTAAGACCAGCTTGCGCACCTTCCAAAGTAATAAATTCAAACAGGACTTGGTCGTCATATACTGGCACGCCCCATTCGGAATCATGATATTCGCGCTCTAATGGGTGATTCATCGCCCACGCACACGTTTTTTGTTCTGTCATTATTCTTCCTTAAAAAGCGCCTCTAACTGATGAGCTAGAGGCGCGATATTTTTTATCGTTATATCAGTAGCACTAAGCCTGTTTCGGTACTGCCACTTTATGGAACAAACGATACAACACTGGCACGACAATCAGTGTCAGGACTGTCGCAAAACCCAAACCAAACATAATCGTAACCGCCATTGGTTTGAAGAAAATATCTGGCAACAGTGGGATCATACCAAGGATCGTCGTGATAGCAGCCATACAAACGGGACGGACGCGACTTACCGCAGCATCAACGACCGCGTCATAAGCCTCTTTACCGGACTTCATTTCAATTTCAATTTGGTCCAGTAATACGATGCCATTTTTGAGCACCATTCCCGATAAGCTTAAGAAGCCGAGCAATGCCATAAAACCAAACGGCGTGTTGAGTGCCAACAAACCAGTGGTGACGCCAATTAACGCCAGCGGTACGGTAAGCCAAACAATGAGTGGCTCTTTGATAGAGTTAAATAGGAATACAGTGATCAAGAACATGAACAAGTACCCCATTGGCATAGTAGTAAACAGTGACTCTTGAGCATCACCTGAAGATTCGTATTCACCACCCCACTCTAAGGAATAACCTGGTGGTAATTGAATCGCTTCGATTTGGGGCTGTAAGCGTTTTTGCAATGTCGATGCGGTTTCTTCACCTAGAATATCAGGGTCTGCCATCACAGTGAGCATACGCTTACGGTTCTTACGTACGATGATAGGATCCTCCCAACGCATGTCGTAACCCATTGTGACTTGTTGAAGTGGGATAAACTCACTCTGTGCTGGACTCCATATTTTCATGCCTTCAATGTTACGAATATCAATACGTTCATCTTCAGGTAAACGAGCCACGATAGGCATGAGCGTCGTGCCGTCTCGGTAAAGGCCTATCGTCATTCCAGAGAATGACATGGACAAGAAGTCATCGACATCTGATTTGGTAATGCCATAGCGACGTGCCTGACTCTCGTTAAACTGAGGTTCAAGAACTTGGGTTCGTTCACGCCAATCATGCCTGATATTTGTTGCCTGAGGGTCGGCGTACATGATGTCCTTGACCTGAGCGGCTATCGTACGAAGGACGGTTGGATCTGAGCCAATAATGCGAGCTTCAATTTTTGCACCACCACCAGGGCCTAACTCAATCTGTTTGAGCTTGTAATTGATTTCTGGGTAGTTGGCTTTTAAATACTCTCGAAACTTCGCCATTAATGGTTTTAACGCTTCGTAATTTTCCATACGAGTGGTTATCTCACCATAAGCCGCATAACTTTTCTCTGGCGCGTACGTTAACATGAAGCGCTGTAAGCCTTTACCCGCGGTCGTCGTGATATGGTCAACATGCTCTTGCTTAGCTAACCAACTTTCTAACTCTTTAAGCGTTGTGTTAGTTGCTCGAATATCAGTTCCTTCTGGCATCCATACATCTAACTGAAAAATCGGCGTTGTCGAAGATGGGAAAAACGCTTGCTTCACAAAGGTGAACCCGTAAACACTTGCCGCTAATCCCGCAATCAGCACCACAACGGTAAACCAAGCACGACGCATACAAAACTGAAGAAACTTTTTATAAATAACGAAAATAACCCCGTTATATGGATCATTTTCTTCCCCTTCACCTTGTTTAATCTTCTGGCCTTTAAAGAAGATGTCAGCAAAGAATGGTGTCAACGAGATAGCGGTAAACCAGCTCAACATTAAAGAGATCAGCAGAACCGTAAATAAAGTGCCACAGTATTCGCCCGTCGAGTCTTCAGACAGTCCAATTGGCGCAAATGCAGTTACCGCAATCACTGTTGCCCCAAGTAATGGCCACTTTGTTTGCGTAACAATGTCGGTCGCTGCTTGGAGTCGAGTTCGCCCTTTTTGAGTACCAATCAAAATCCCCTCAACCACGACGATTGCATTGTCCACCAGCATACCCAACGCGATAACCAAGGCACCTAATGAAATCCGCTGTAAATCTATCGCGAGATACTTCATGAAAATGAACGTACCCAACACCGTCAGCAGTAAAATTAAACCGATAAGCAGACCTGAACGTAGCCCCATAAAGAACAGAAGTACGATAATGACGATACCGACAGCTTGAGCCAAGCTGACAACAAAACCGCTAACCGATTTATCCACCTCTTTAGGCTGACTGTAAATTTCCGAGATTTCGATACCGACAGGTTGTTGATACTTTAGCTCGGCAAGGCGATGATCAAAAGCTTTTCCGACTTCAACCACATTGACGCCTTCAGCAAAAGAAACACCCACGTTCAGTGCAAGGCTGCCGTTAAAATTAATAACATTACTCGGTACTTCTACATACCCGCGTTTTATTTCCGCCACATCTTTCAAGAAAATGAGCCCCTGGGCGCCCGACTCAGTAATTAACAAATCACCCAGCTCCTCCACACTCTGGAACTCGCCAGTCGGCTGAATTCTGATGTACTCGTCACCAATTCTGATCGCTCCTGCGTCAGAAACCACGTTTTGCGTCGAAAGAAGATTAAACACGGTATCCGGAGCAAGACCTATACTGCTCAGCTTTTTCATCGATACTTCGATGAAAACTTGTTCTTGTTGTTGCCCGGATACCGAAACTTTACTCACGCCATCAACCAGTTCGAGCTCTCGGCGTAAGTAATCGACGTAATCCAGTAGCTCTTTATAGCTATAACCGTCGCCAGTCACCGCTAACAAAATCCCGTAAACATCACCAAAATCATCGATCACTTGAGGTTCATTCACACCTGGAGGCAACGTCCCTTTAAGGTCGTTCACTTTACGGCGCAACTCATCCCAAATTTGTGGTAGATCATCAGGGCCATAATTGTTCTTCATCGTGACCGTGATTTGAGATAATCCCCGGCTAGAAATCGAATTTACTTCATCAACATAAGTAAGCTGCTGAATCGCTTTTTCGATTGGGTACGTCACTTCTTCTTCGACTTGTTGCGGTGTCGCACCAGGGTAAGAGGTCACTACCATCGCATCTTTAATAGTAAAAGCAGGGTCCTCAAGACGCCCTAAACCAAAGAATGCGGCGATACCACCAATCAAAAATATCAGTGCGACCATCCAACTGATGACGCGATTTCGGATGAAGTACGCAGCAATACCGGTCACATCATCATCACTTTGAGGCACTGATTTATTAAGATCGCTCATAGACCGACCTCCTGCGTAGCCATTTCCTGTATCACTTCCACTTTCATGCCATCCCTTAATCGAGAAACACCGGCAATCACGACTTTGTCTTTGAGCATGAGACCATCAAGGATTTGAATGGACGTTTTAGATGCCTTACCTGCTCGCACCTGTTTGCGCGATACCGTATTGTCGTCATTCAGTACCCAAACAAATTTGTTTTCGCGCCCCAGCTCGTCACCATCCGCATTAAAAATGGCTTCGATAGGAACATTAATTCCTAGGTTGAGATCAAGCCCAACATTCTCGTCTTTAGAAGTTACCTCAACAGCCATACCATCTAGGATGTACTCTTCTTCCGGCATAGGAAGCGACAGTGTGACAGTAAACGTACCTGTTGTTGGATCGGGCTCAGTCGTAAATTCTTTTACCGTCGCGTTATATTCGTTACCACTGGGCACGCGCACTAATGCTTTGATCGCGGTAAGCCTTTCTTCCGTTGGCGGTTGGTTCACATAGAGGCGGTCAGGAAGCTGAATCAACACTTCGACTCGCTCCAAGCTGTGAATATTAACGATATGCTGTCCGACTTGAACATTTTCGAATTGGTCGATATTAACTCGCGAAATAATCCCATCCACGGGCGCTTTTAAGGCAGTAAATGATAGACGAAGTTTGGCTAACTGAAGCTCAGCTAAGGCGATTTGTCGTTGTGCTGCAATTTCATCAAACTGAGACTTAGCTAATAGGCCTTTATCAACCAAAGGGCGTGAGCGGCGATACTGACTGTCGACAACAGAAAAACGCGCACTCGCATTATCTACATCCAACTCATAGTCAGTGGGATCTAGCGTTGCAATAACATCACCCTTCGTGACTTTGTCGCCCTCTTTTACCATGATGCGGCTGACTTCTCCTGCGACTCTGAAGCTCAAATGAGAGCGATCCGCTGCATTCGCAACCGCAGGGAAGTACAAGTTGTCGTCCACCTTGTTTCCCGCTAATGACGTAACCCTAACTCGTGGCGTTTCGAGCTCTTTTTCTGGCGCCTTATCCCCACAGCCGACGAGAAAAAGCGTTGAAAGTATAGTCGCTAGAGAGATGATTCCTTTCATATTACAGCCCTCTTTCCTTAATCCACGCTCTTACCTTAATTCCGGGTTCAATTACACTGACACCCGAGATAATGATTTGGTCGCCATCGCTAAGCCCGGCTAACACTTGATTTTTGTCATTCATCTCAATTGCGGCTTTGGACACAATGCCTTGCTCATCGACACGCCAAACGTATGTTTTGCCGTTCTCTTCTAGCAACGCGGAGTTAGGAATCTTTGTCGCTCCTGCACTTTTGGACAGGAGGTAAGCATTGCCAGACATTCCCGGCAAAAGGCCTATTTCTGCTGGTCGCTCCATGACCATCGTGACTTTGTAACTGCCCGTTTTAGGATCGGCCTCTGTATCGATTTCCTGAAAGGTTAAGTCAAAGGCTTGCTCGGGGAACGCATCAAATATCATTCTGGCAGAGACATCGCTCCCCTGCGTGTAACGATTTAGAAGATAGTCTGGGATTTGGAATATCACTTTGAGGAGTTGGTTGGACTGAATATTCATCACCCCTTCTTTCGCGGCAACATATTCATGGTTTTCTGCTGGAATGTACGAAATGGTGCCATCATATGGCGCGACAAGTTTGGTATACCTTAAGTTTGCCTTTGCTTGATTCCATTGAGCTTTTGCCGAGTTGTGATTCGCTTTTGCCTCATCAAAATCTTGCTCAGATACTACTTGGTCTTTACGTAGCTTTTGGTATCGCTTGTATTGCACATCTGCGAGCAAAAAATTTGCCCGAGCTTGCTGTTCGAGCAGAGAATATTCATCTGGTTTTAATGACGCCAAAACATCACCTTTACTAACGACTTGACCTTCATTCACTTCTATCGTTTGAAGAAGCCCAGGAACTCGAAATGTCAGTACTGCTCTATCGCCAGCTTCCGTCGTGGCAGGAAAATGTCGCTCAAACTGGGCATTGCCAACAGATACTGTAAATAGCTTAGCAGGGCGTGATTCAGGTTCAGGAACAGGAGGAAGTTCTTTACCGCACCCCGACAAGACAGCCGAGATGGCAATAGGAATGAGCAATTTTCTCATTACATTCATCCATAAAAATTGGGGGATTATTTTTAAAGTAGATGAATTTTGAACGAACTTCCAGAGCAGAAAAGATTAATAGTGCTTTAAAATTAGTAATTTGTGATAAAAAAGCAGGCTTTATGCCTGCTTCAGTTAAATCTTCTTTGGATACAAAATGCCTAGAGCTTACTGAATTCTCTGTTCACCCTATATGTATCAGACGTAACATAAGCTTCCATGTTACGAATTTTGCCATCAAGACGGTCAAAATCCCTTTCCAACACACTGAGCAGTTGATCAGGGCTTTGCCCTTTCTGCCAAGGCTTACTTTTGAGCGTATGCTCTTGCTGCGCTCTGATATTTTCAGAATACGTTACTGGTTGCTTTTCTAACATAAACGCCATCGCGATGTACGCTAACAATACCAAAAACGTACCACCTAACAGCGCTGCAGAAATCACTACAATACGAATCAACCAAACTTCTGCACCAAAGTAGTTGGCAATTCCGGCGCAAACACCGGAGATTTTGCCATTTACTGGATCACGATACAGTTCTCGATTATTCATACTTTCGTCTCCATGTTGGTGACTCAGCATCCAAGATGCGCTCCAATGTATCAACTCGGGACTGCATCGCTTCCGCTTTTTCAGATAGTACCTGAAGGCGCTCTAAATCTTGGCTCGACAGTGCACTATCTGTTTTGCGTTTGCTGCGATAGTGTAAGAAGAGCCATAGTGGAGCGACAAAGATTAAAAAGACAATCACTGGTCCTGCTATAAAAAATGCCGACATAAATGGCTCCTTTCTTATTTATCTTTCGATGACATCTGTTCTTTCAGTTTTGCCAACTCTTTTTCAATTTCGTCTTGTGCCTGCAACTCTGCAAACTCTTGTTCTAGCGATTTAGCATTACCAGTTTGAGCATATAGGTCTGCTTCCGCTTCCATTTCATCCACTTTACGTGAGTACTGCTCAAATTTCGCCATCGCTTCATTAGTACGGCTAGTGTGCAGGTGTTTTTGTACATCACGACGGTTAGATGCAGTTTGGTTACGAATTGCTAGTGCTTGCTGTTTTGCGCGCGTTTCAGCAATTTTGCTTTCCAACTTACCAATCTCGCCAGTAAGCTTATCGATCGTTTCTTCCACTAAGGTTTGCTCAGTGTGGAGGCCTTTAATTACTTGCTCTAGCTTTTGCTTTTCAATTAATGCTGCACGAGCTAGATCTTCGCGCTCTTTAACTAATGCTAAGCTCGCTTTTTGACCCCATTCGCCAATTTGCTCTTCTAACGTTTCAACCTTACGAGCCAACTCTTTCTTGTCTGCAATCGCTTTAGCCGAGTTAGTACGCACTTCAACAAGTGTGTCTTCCATTTCTTGAATGATAAGACGGATCATTTTTTCAGGATCTTCCGCCTTGTCCAGTAATGCACTGATGTTTGAGTTAACGATATCTGCAAATCGAGAAAAAATACCCATAACGGAACTCCTCTTTTTTCCTATTAAAACTCGACAAGGTGGTGATTAACCTTGTGTCTCCCTGAATATATAACAAGTAACGTGCCAACTTATAATTTTCTTTTAAATCAGAGCGTTATTCATTTTGTTGTCGTTACACACTATTGTGCTATGATGTTTTTCACCAACTGTTGGTGAAATTTACCAACTCTATCTCTAAATCATGGCTCGGCTGTTAAATAAGAAGGACTTTATGAAGCAAAACCTGATTGGTGAATCACCTGCTTTTCTCGCTGTACTAGATAAAGTATCACAACTTGCACCCATTGAGCGCCCTGTCCTCATCATTGGTGAACGAGGTACGGGTAAAGAACTCATCGCTCAGCGTTTGCATTATTTATCAAGACGTTGGGATAAACCACTACTATCACTCAACTGTGCGACATTAAGCGAAGGGCTAATAGATTCCGAATTGTTTGGACATGAATCCGGCTCCTTCACGGGCTCTAAAGGTAAGCATAAAGGGCGTTTCGAGCGTGCCGAGGGCGGTACTTTGTTTCTTGACGAACTGGCAACCGCACCACTTTTAGTTCAAGAAAAGCTATTACGTGTCATTGAATATGGTGAATATGAGCGAGTTGGCGGTCATACCGCTCTCAATGCGGATGTTCGACTTGTTTGTGCAACCAATGCCGACCTACCAAAATTAGCAGAGCAAGGTGATTTTCGTGCAGATCTGCTCGACAGGCTAGCCTTCGATGTCATTATGTTACCGCCTCTTCGCGAGCGCAAAGAAGACATTCTCTCTTTAGCAGAGCACTACGCGATGAAAATGTGTCGTGAACTGCAACTGGAATACTTTGTCGGTTTTACCCCAAAAGCGCAGCAGTCGCTTATTGAATATGAATGGCCCGGTAACGTCCGCGAACTAAAAAACGTGATTGAACGTGCGATTTACCAACATGGTCTGAATGCTCACCCAATTGATGAACTGGTTTTCAATCCTTTTGAAACGGTTTGGCACAGCGCGCTTGGCCATAGTGCAAAACAAGCAGAGCAACAAGAAGAGGAAGCATCAAGCAACACCATCCAATTCCCTCTAGACTATAAACAATGGCAAGAGGAACAAGATATCCATTTACTCAATCGTGCATTGGAAGAAGCCAAGTTTAATCAACGACAAGCAGCCGAGCTACTTGGCTTGAGCTATCACCAATTACGAGGGATGGTTAGAAAATATGGTTTGGTCGGACAAAGCTAACTTGACCGAGAGTACTCAATCAATACACGAGCTCGTGACTGCGCTCTAATTCGCATGCATTTATGGCATAACACCTTACAGTGTATGGATTTTATGTTTGGAGCGAGTTCACAAAGGTGATAAATTAGCGAGATCATTTTCGCTTGTTAGCTTTGAAAGAGTAAGATCAAACGAAACGAGCAAGATCCAATGAACATTTCATATTATGAATGCTTTTATAAGATTATCGCTGAGCCTTATTGGGATTAGCCTACTGACCGCTTGTGGCGATGAAATTGACCACAATGATATTCGCAAAGCTGGCTTTGTGTTTTGCGGGCAAGGTAAGCCGACCACGTTTAACCCTCAGCTTATTGATAGCGGTATTACCGCAGAGGCTCTGAGCCCGCAGCTGTACGATACGCTGCTCACGCTCGATCCTAAATCACATCAGCCCGTGGCAAGCATCGCCGAGAGTTGGTCAGTAAATGAATCAGGGACGGAATACACGTTTAAGCTTAAACGTGGTGTTAAATTCCAAACCACGCCTTGGTTCACACCCACTCGCCCATTGAATGCAAAAGATGTGGTATTTAGCTTCAAGCGAATCATCGATGTAGACCATCCTTTTCACCAAGTAGGTGGTGGTTTTTATCCATGGTTTGCAGGGTTAGATTTTCAAAACCTACTCCAAGACGTGGTTGCAATAGATGAGCATACGGTAAGGTTTACGTTATCTCAGCCAAACTTTTCTTTCTTGGCCAATATTGCCACCAGCCATGCGGTTATCTTGTCTGCGGAGTATGGACAGCAATTGGCAGCAAAAGATCATAAAGAAGAAATCGACCAACTTCCTATCGGTACCGGCCCTTATCAATTAAAAGAGTACCAAGTGAACGATTTGATTCGATTAGAGCGTCATTCTAATTACTGGAAGTCACCAGCAAAAATGGAACAAGTGGTGTTCGATATCTCTCACAGAGGCACGGGTACATTAGCTAAACTTTTAAGAAACGAGTGTGACGTACTCTCTTCACCTATTTCGAGCCAAATACCTGTCATTCAAGAAAATGACAACCTTGAGCTGACGGCTACACCAGCTAACAACGTTTCCTTTATTGCGATAAACACAGAAACCACCGCGCTGAGTGATGCTCGAGTTCGCCAAGCTCTTAACTTAGCGATCAACCGTCAAAATATTTTAGATTCGGTTTACTACGGAACTGGCTCCCAAGCTTATACCTTGCTACCACCAAATTCATGGGCTTATCAAAAAGACAGCGTAAAAATTCGTTATGACCGGAATTATGCATTGGCACTACTTCGAGATGCAGGCTACGAAGACGGCCTAGAATTGACCATGTGGGTACCACTTGAACCACGTGCTTTTAACCCAAGCCCTCGTAAGACTGCGGAGTTAATCCAAGCGAATTTTGCCGATATTGGGGTTAAATTAACGCTACTGACCGATGATAGGTTTGAACGTGTGGATTTGGAGAACATCAACGATATCGATTTACTTTTAACTGGTTGGATTGGTGATACCGGGGATCCTGACAACTTTTTCCGCCCTTTATTATCTTGCGAGTCTGACCGCGTTGGACTTAACGTGTCCATGTGGTGTAACGATGACTTCGATTTCTTGCTCGATTTGGCGTTAGAAACTCAAGAACCGCGTTACCGTTTGAACCTATATCGCCAAGCACAGAACATTTTGAATCAAGAGTTCCCGGTTATTCCTCTGGCGCATGGCGTGCAGTTCCGTGTGCACGACAAATCGCTGACAGGCTTCAAATCAAGCCCTTTCAATGCCCAACCGTTTGATAGAGTTGAGAGAATTCACTGATGTTTTGGTATACCGTTCGACGCTTTAACCTATTTATCATCACTTTGATGATCCTTACATTAGTGGGTTTTTCTCTGCTTCGCCTTGACCCTCTCTCGCACTGGGCAAACGTTGATTTTTGGTCTGGTTGGCAAACTTACTTAATCAACCTTTCTCAGCTTGATTTTGGCATAAGTAAAAACGGCAACGCGATTTATGACGAGCTCGCCGTCGTATTCCCTGCCACTTTGGAACTGTGCTTTTTTGCCTTTTTGGTGTCCCTTTTGATCGGTATTCCACTTGGAACCGTGGCTGGGATGAAGCAAGGTAAATGGCTCGACACCAGCATTTCATTCATGTCGATGTCTGGTTATTCCGCCCCAATTTTTTGGGTAGCTCTGCTACTTATCATGGTCTTTTCATTGGAATACCAACTCTTTCCCGTTGCGGGACGGTATGATTTACTTTACGAAATTGATCATGTAACCGGGTTTGCCATTATCGACGCATTCATGGCGAAAGGCGAATACCGCGCTCACGCACTGCAAAGCGTTATTGAGCATATGGTACTGCCATGTTTGGTGCTCGCTTTGGCTCCAACCACCCAGGTTGTCGGACTAATGCGCTCCTCGGTAGCGGAAGTGATGAGCCAAAACTACATCCGTGCAGCGAGAATCAAAGGTCTTTCGAACCGCGAAATCGTAACTCAACATGTATTGCGGAATGCGATACCGCCTATCATTCCCAAAGTTGGTGTTCAACTTTCGAGTATGATTACCTTAGCTATCATCACGGAGTCTATTTTTAACTGGCCAGGTATTGGTCGTTGGCTTTTAGATGCGCTAGCAAGCCAAGACTATGCATCTATCCAAGCTGGCGTGATGGTACTTGCGACTTTGGTTCTTACCGCTAACATACTCTCGGATTTGATTGGCGCGATGATTAACCCTTTAGTTCGAAAGGAATGGTATGCTAACAAATAACGTTTATCAGGAAGAGCGCATTCCAACACAGTTTGAGCGTTTTTGGCGAAGCTACCGCGCCAACGGACTAGCCATGTTTGGCTTGTGGTGCTTGGTGTTTATCGTCCTTATTACCATTTTTGCCCCCCTACTTGCACCATTTGACGCCCAAGCACAGTCAGGTGAGTTGCTTGTGCCGCCATCATGGGCCCCAGCAGGAACGGTTGATTACTTTTTGGGGACCGATGACTTAGGTAGAGATATTCTTTCGCGCCTGATTATGGGCTCTCAGCTAACATTTGGCGCTGCTGTCGCCATCACCGCAATTGCTGCCGTTGTAGGCTGTTTAATTGGCGTATTGGCAGGTATGACGAAAGGCTTACTGTCGAGTACTCTCAACCACTTGCTCGATACCGTCATGTCGATCCCGTCGCTCTTATTAGCAATCATTTTTGTGGCATTACTAGGCTTTGGTGGGTTCAATATTTTACTCGCAATCTGCTTGGCTTTGATTCCGCGTTTTATTCGCTCCGTTTATATCGCAGTCCACACCGAAGTTGAAAAAGACTACATAATGGCAGCACGCCTTGATGGCGCTAATGATTTCTACTTACTGTGGAGTTCAATTCTTCCTAACATTCTGACGGTCATTGCCGCTGAAATCACACTCGCGCTCTCTGCTGCGATTTTAGATATTACGGCACTGGGTTTTCTTGGCCTAGGTGCACAGGCCCCAAGCACCGAGTGGGGAGCAATATTAGGTGACTCTGTCGAGCTTATTTATATTGCACCTTGGACAGTAACCCTACCCGGCCTGACCATCATGTTTACTGTTATTACCCTAAACTTAGTAGGTGAAGGTGTACGTCAAGCGCTTAATGCGGGGATCGAATAATGCCGTTGTTAGATATTCGACATTTGACCATTGAGATCGAAACACCTCAAGGGTTGGTCAAAGCCGTTGACCGAATGAGCCTAACTTTGAACGAAGGCGAAATTCGTGGTCTTGTAGGTGAGTCTGGCTCTGGAAAAAGCTTAGTTGCAAAAGCGATTGTCGGGGTAAGTAAAGATAACTGGCGCATCACCGCTGACCGTATGCGCCTTGGCAATATTGACTTGCTTCAGCTTACGCCAAAAGAGCGTCGGCGCGTCATTGCTCGTGATATTGCGATGATTTTCCAAGAGCCTTCAACTTGTCTTGACCCTTCAGAGGAAGTCGGGCGTCAATTGATTGAATCCATTCCATCTCGCGCATTTGAAGGGAAATGGTGGGAGCGATTTAAATGGCGTAAAAAACAGGCCATCGCGCTTTTGCATAAAGTGGGTATTAAAGATCACAAGCGTTTAATGGGTAGCTACCCTTATGAACTGACTGATGGTGAGTGTCAAAAGGTCATGATTGCCATGGCGATTGCGACCAAACCTAAATTGCTGATAGCAGATGAACCAACCAACGACTTAGACCCGATTACCCAATCGCAAATCTTGCGTCTGTTGAGCCGCATGAACCAACTTAATAACACAACCATTCTGCTTATCGGCCACGACTTAGCGACCATAACACAGTGGGCAGGACGTATTACGGTAATGTATTGTGGTCAGTCGGTGGAGTCTGCCGATACCAGTAAAATCATTGCGGCACCCAAGCACCCGTACACCGATGCCTTGCTTAAAGCGATGCCTGACTTTAATGATTGGGTACCACACAAGCAAAAACTCCAATCCCTACCGGGCTCGATTCCGCCATTGCAGCATCTACCTATCGGTTGTCGCCTCGGACCACGTTGCCCATATGCGCAGAAACAATGTGTAGAAATTCCACACACCAGACGAATTAAGAATCATAAATTTAACTGCCACTTTCCATTGAACACGGAGAAAAAGTCATGAGTGCGTTACTTGAAGTCGATAATTTATCGAAGCAATTTGTTACGCGCTCCCGTCTGTTCAAACGCCAGGTTAATGAGGCAGTAAAACCGGTAAGCTTTACTTTAGAGCCAGGGCAAACTATTGGTTTTATTGGTCAAAACGGGTCAGGAAAATCCACACTAGCTCGTATGCTTGCTGGCGTTGTTGAACCAAGCTCCGGAGAGATCCGTGTGAATGGCGAACGATTGGAGCACAAAGATTACGCGACACGCTGCAAGCTCATCCGCATGATTTTCCAAGATCCAAACACATCGTTAAACCCACGTATCCAGATTGGTCGTATTTTAGAAGGTCCGCTAAAGCGAAATACCAACATGCCGCCAGATGCGCGCATGCAGCGTGTAAAGAACACCCTGCTCCGCGTAGGATTGCTGCCTGAGCACGCCTATTTTTATCCACAAATGCTAGCTGCCGGTCAAAAACAGCGCGTATGTTTGGCTCGTGCACTTATTCTTCAACCTTCCATCATTGTCGCTGATGAGGCGTTAAACGGTTTGGATATGGCAATGCGCTCGCAGATCATTAACTTATTCCTCGAGTTGCAAGAAGAGATGGGATTGTCATTTGTGTACGTGTCTCAGCACATTGGCATTGTTAAGCATATTACTGATAAAGTGATGGTGATGCATGAAGGTGAAGTGGTCGAGTTTGGCGAGACCAACCAAGTACTGACTCATCCCGAGCATCCTATTACTCAAAGACTAGTCGAAAGCCACTTTTATAAAGCGCCAAGCCATCAAACAAAATAGCTTATCAAAAATGTAATCGTGCAAATGTAAAGAAGCCTGCTTTAACGCAGGCTTCTTTATTGCATGGGGACTAATCAAAAAACTAACGGCGGCTCGCTTGTTTGCGTAGTTCAAAATCAAACTCGTCAGGAAACAATACGACCCCTTCTTCATTTTGATTTGGAAATACAACAATCGATAGCTCGTCATCCTCTAGACCAGAGGTCCAACGGCTGTGCCACTTGTTTAGAGAGATCGCTTCTGGCTCGCAATCTTCCCAATCACCATTCGCCCATTGCAAAGCAAACTCTTCGTTTGGCCATACTGGTACACAATCATCATCTTCTGTATTTAGCATGACACAGCCATGTTCGTCTTTCAGAATCCAAACCTTACGATTCGCGACTATCTCTTTTACGCAGTACTTTAAACGTTGCTCTTCATTGTAGCGATTAATGGTATCCATCTGCTCTTGGGTCAGTTGCTCAGACATATTCGTCTCCTATTTCCCATAGAAAAATGCCCGCAGCTAAGCGGGCATTTAAAGTATATGCTAGAAAATTAAGCTAGTTCAGTTTGAAGCCAAGGCCAACCTTGCTTCTTACGGCTTAGCGTGTTTTCCATCATTAACATGCCGTCTTTTTCGTGCTTAACAAGCTTCTCAGCCCACTCACCTTTGTATAGAAGACGAGTTTGAGCAGTCGTGATGTCTGTTAGCATTACGGCAGCGAACGCTAAGTTATCTTTCTCACAACGAGATTCTAGGTCTGCTTCTAGTGCTTCGATCATACCGTCAACTTGCTCAAGAGTTGCAAGTTCAACCTGACCAACCACTACGTCACGACCGTTGAATGGGTAACCTTTAAGGTCTTTCTCAACAAGCTCAGCCGCTGATAGACCTTCGATGTTTGTTTTAGCAATTAGAAGATCTTTAGTGAACGCGTCAACATCTTGTACGTCTGCGATTGCCGCTAGTTCAGCAACGGCATCTTTGTCTTTTTGTGTACAAGTTGGAGAAGCAAAACCTACTGTGTCAGATAGAATTGCTGACATCATTAGCTTAGCAATTTGTGGAGTAATCGCGTGACCTTCAATCTTGAACATGTTGAATAGAACAGTGTTGGTACAACCAACAGGCCAGATCCATGCTTCCATTGGGTTTACTGTCATCACGTCACCTAGACGGTGGTGGTCAACAATACCCGCAATTTCAGCTTCTGCGATATCGTCTGGTGCTTGTGCTAGATCTGAGTAATCTACTAGCCAAACGGTCTCACCCGCAACTGATGTGCGAAGCTCAGGAACTTCAGCGCCAGCAACTTCTAGGATGTGCTGAGTTTCACGGTTGATTTCGCCTTGGCGAATTGGCATAGCTTCAACGCCACGCGCTTTTAGAAGTTCAGTTGCAACGAGTGCACTACAAATACTGTCACTGTCTGGGTTCTTATGACCTACAACTAGAATCATGTTTCTTCCTATTCAAGTCAATTTTATACGCCGCCTAATACAGTTAATTAGGGCGTGTTTGCTCACAAAGGCCGATACTTTACCTGATTTCAGAGAGTTTGACACGAAGAAAAGTTCACAATGCTATTGCGAATAAATCTCATTTACATATAATGATAATTATTCCTATTTGCATTTGAGTAAACGATGAACGCGACCCAATTATTACACTCTGCACAACAGTTGTTTCAGCCTACTCAGTTTCGTTTAGCTTATAAGCGATTGCTGATCCCTATCGTCATGCTCATTTTGCTAGGCAACGAAAATACACGTGACGTAGCCGTACAGACGCTATCCGACTCATTCTGGGCAGTGTCATGCTATGTTGCTGCCACATTGGCTATTTATCATTATCTTTCAAACTTTATGTCGAAAACCAATCGAATTACCGAGCTCTACCATCGCTCGCGTAATCATCAGGTTTTCTTTGCTTCTTTATTGGGTGCTTTGCCTGGCTGTGGTGGCGCTATTGTTGTGACAACGCAATTTATTAGTGGCCGAGTGGGATTTGGTGCGATTGTCGCGGTACTTACTTCAACAATGGGTGACGCTGCCTTTTTACTTCTGGCCGCCAAACCAAGTGTTGGATTAGGCGTGGTTGGATTAGGCATTATCGTGGGTACTCTTTCAGGGTTAGTCGTTAATGCTTTTCATGCTGATAACTTTCTGCGACCAGAACCAAAAGAAGCACCTCAGACACATGCTTGTTGCCAACACCAGACAGACCGACACACGCCTCTTGAACAACGTGCAATCAATCTACAAGGCGCATTTTGGAAATGGCTTATTGTGCCTGCTAGTGTCGTTGCTGTGTTAATGTCTTTCCAAATAGATATTAATCAGTTGCTATCTTTGAAAGCCAACACCATTGAATGGCTGGGCGCTATCTTCGCGGTGATCACAATGTCGTTGTGGGCTATGACAAAAGAGCTCGGCGATTATCAGTCAACGGTCTCTGAAGATGAAAAAATTGTGGACTCGCATCCAATTCAAAAAGCGGCTCAAGACACAAACTTCGTCAGTGCTTGGGTGATCGTCGCTTTTCTGGCGTTTGAACTGACGACCTATTTTTCTGGAATCGACCTCGTAGAAACCTTTTCTCATTGGGGGATATGGATGCCATTAGCTGGCTTAGCCATTGGTATGCTACCTGGTTGTGGTCCGCAAATTTTAGTCACTAGCCTGTACATCTCTGGTGCAGCGCCACTTTCGGCGCAATTGGCAAATGCGATTTCTAACGATGGTGACGCCCTATTCCCCGCCATTGCAATGGCACCGAAAGCTGCTTTGGTCGCGACTATTTACTCGTCCATTCCTGCGTTTATTGTTGGATACGGGTATTACTTTTTATTCGAGTTCTAACGCTCAGAGCATCAAACGAGAAAGGAGCCGCAATAGGCTCCTTTCTTGATCTTGGTATTGGGCGATTTACTTCACGTTATGCTGTAACGATCGCTTTCGCATTGAGCCCTTTATCCACGCTCACCATTAACAACTGGCAAGGTTCTTGGTTTAGCTTTTCGCCTGTCCAGTAATCATACCAGTCCACCGGTTGATCAGACGTCAGCGTAAATTCCATCGCTCCGTAACTCGCATAATTAAACAAACAATGGAGGTCATTCTTCGTCGTTAGTTTTAAAAACGCGTGATTTAAACTCAAAGCGGTAAACTTTGCAGATTGCTGGTTACGTTGTTGACGTAACATGAGCTTAGCCAGTGTCTTCTTAGCAAACGGCGTAATCTCAGGGAGCGGGTCACCAGACAGCAGCAAACCACCACTCGCTAATAACACCGTGCGATGAAATTCATACTCTTCTCTGGATGCAGATTGATTAGCTAATGAAGTGAACGTGGCGCAATCCGGATCAATTTGCCACAGTTTTCGGTGCTGCCAACTACGGTAAAAGGTTTCTCTGGCTATCTGCTCGAATCGACGACTATGACGCTCTACATCGTCAGAAACACGCATTGCATCCACAAGTCCCAGAGATGGCCACATTGGCGCGTTGCAACCTAAAAGCCACGCATCACCAGCGCCTTTGGCAATCGCTTCCATTCCTAAGCGATACGCCTCAACGCCTGTAATACCAGATTGTTTACGCACACCTTTTAAGGTGCCCCAATAGTTCGCGTCTAGCTTGAACAACTCAACGCCCCACTCTTGTCTCATGACAGAGACTATATTCGTCAGATGGTCTTGTACTTCTGGGGTTGAGGTATCGAGTATGTACCAAGGCGTGCATCGCCAACCACCGTATGTGACATCTTCTGCTTTAAGTAAGCCACCATCCTTGTGGCGAACAAACCAATCTGGATGCTGTTTGAAGATCTCCGACTCAGGCTGTGCAATGAAAGGCGCCATCCAAATTGCCGGCTTTTTTCCTTTTGCACGGATATTATGAATGAGCTCTTTTACGCCACCAGAAAACTTATCTGATGGGGTTAACCAATCGCCCATAAAGGCTTGATAGCCATCATCCAGAAGTACCCACTCTAGGTCTTCGAGCTTATCTTGCATGCAATCCACGTTCTGCATGATGTTTTGCTCTGTCACGTCTGCGTAGTACGCGTACCACGAACACCAACCAACAGGCGCATCTTGTGTCACACCTTGGCGAGCAGGATGATGCTTTGCAATCATCTCGCCATAGGTTTGATAAAGCTCGGACAGCGATTGACCACAGAGTACCGCCACGGATTCAAGTTGATTACTTTCCCAATCCGCCACTTGAGTCAACTCACCATCAATTGCGGCTGATAAAACCCAATGCCCATCACGCAGCACAACATCAAAATAGCCTGCAAAGCGATGACATGATGTGAAGCCAAATAATGTGTAGCCCGCTGAACCTTCCACCACTAAATAGTTGTAATAACGCTTAGGGGCATCTTTAGGGTAGATTCGATAAGAAGGATTATTGTCTGGGCAGCGACCAATATCAACGGGGTGATTGATCGTTCCCGCCGTTTGCGCCAACATTTGAAAACCATCCCCAATTACGTCGGCCTCGTGCTCGTACAAAAACGGCATTTCGAATAACACTTCACGGTCGGTAAAGGTTTTATTGTGAAGACCAGCAAAAGAAAAATGTAATTGATTACCCTCGACTTCAACTTGGAAGTCATTGTTATTCACAGTGATCTCAGTGTGATTTGCTAATTGAATGCTCTGAGCCATAAAGAGTCTACTCACTTAATTATTATTGTTTAGCTTGGCGCATTATCTCCTGCTTGTCTCACCCAATTCGTTACCATCATCACGAATACCAGTCTCGTTTAACGTTATGAAGTTACTATTGAGACAACGCTCACTGAAATTTTGATAAAAAAATACCAGCCCTGAGGCTGGTATTTGGATTTATGCAAACTGCACTAATTAAGCAACTTCGATCGGACCACCAAATGAAGTGACTGGCGGCACTTTACCTGTGAACTTCTCGAAGTCTACGATACATGTGTTCGCAGAAGTCGCCTGTGCAAGCTCAGAAGAACCGATGTCTTGCGTTAGCGTGTTAGGATCACCGTAGGTACAGATTGCGCCTTCTTTCTCGTTTAGAGGACCGTACCATGCACCTTCTTCGATACGAATAACGCCACGTGGGTAGCTGTCAGTCAAAACAGCACCAGCTAATAGCTGACCACGACCGTTGAATACACGTACCAAATCACCATCTTTGATGCCTTTTGCTTTGGCATCCGCTGGGTTGATGTAAACCGGCTCACGACCTTGTACCGCGTAAGTCGCGCGGAACTCTTCAGACTCACACATTTGAGAGTGAAGACGCTTATCAGGGTGGCAAGACTGCAACCAGAATGGGTATTTATCTGAACCAGGACCACCGTGTGAACGCTCTGATTTTTCGAACCACATTGGGTGCTCTTGACAGTGTTCGTAACCGTAACGGCCGATCTTGCGTGATGTAATCTCGATGAAGCCAGACGGTGTACCTAATGGGTTAAGCTCAGGGTCTTTACGGAAGTCCGCATGACGAACCCAAGGTTTACCTTCACCGAAGTCTAGTACGCTCTTCTCCCAGAACTCGTTGAATTCTGGCATTTCAAACTTACCTTCGTTCGCTTTTTTACAATCGTTGTAAAGGCTTTCGATCCATTCCATCTCACTCATACCACGAGTGTATTCTTCGCGGCGACCAAAACGCTGAGTGAGTTCACTCATGATTTGGAAGTCAGGCTTAGATTGGAACAATGGATCAACGAGGCGATGCATCGCAATCAGACCTTTGTTCGAGTATGAACCGTATACGTCGATGTCGTTACGTTCCCATTGCGTACACGCCGGTAGAACGATATCTGAGAAACGACATGTCGCAGTCCAAGCAAACTCGATCGTTACAACCGTTTGAAGTTTGCGGAACGCTTTCTTCATGCGGTTACGATCTTGATGGTGGTGCCATGGGTTACAACCCGAGATAACCATCATCTTGAAGTCTGGCAGTTTCACTTTACCGCCGTTGTAGTTGATCTCTTTGCCAGGTTCTAGCAGACAGTCGATCCAACGTGCAACTGGGATAGTACGACTGTAGCCGTTAAAATCGTTGTTGTCCCACTTCGGTTTCATACCTTGGTCAAGGTTACGAGGGAAACCACCAGGGCCCGCGAAACCAGTAGAAGGCACACCGATACTTGAGTAGTGGTGACCGTAAGAGATACCACCGCCAGGTAGACCGATTTGACCAACCATTGCAGCAACCACAGCCGCTGCCCAGTATGGCTGCTCACCGTGCTCTTGACGCTGGATACACCAACCCATCAGGATCTGTGTACGACCGCTGACTAGCATGCGTGCGAATTCACGGATCTTGTCCGCTTTCACGCCACAAATCGCTGCTGCCCATTCAGGCGTCTTCTCTACTTTGTCTTTTGTCTTACCTTGAACGTATTGAATGAACTCTTCAAAGCCGAGACAGTAAGTATCAATGAATTTCTTATCGTACAGGTTTTCGTTGTACAACACGTGTGCCACAGCGAGCATGAACGCTACGTCTGTCAGCGGGTTGATGTACAAGTGATCGTTCTCTAAGTAGCGCTGAGTTTTGTTCTTCACTGGGTCTACAGATAGAACGTTGATCTCACCTTTCGCCACTTTTTCTTTTAGTTGTGCAAGGTACTTAAACGACTCATGCGTTTCACAGTTCCAACCTACTTGAAGGTTTTTCACTGGGTCGTTAGCCCAAAGAACGATGTTGTCAGAGTTTTCTAGGATCTCAGACCAAGACGTACCTTGTGCATAAACTTCGGTTGAGCCTAGCACGTACGGCATAATGGTTTGACCTGCACCCGTCGAGTAGTCACCTACTTTAGTGATGAAGTTGCCATGCATACCTACTGCACGTTGCATGTGCGCAGTACAGTTGTTAAACGAACCCGTTTGGTTCCAACCTGTTTGACCTGCATGCAGCGCCCATGGGCCGTAGTCTTTTTGAATACGTTCTAGCTCACGGTAGAACAAGTCTAGCGCTTCATCCCAAGTTACTCGGATGAAACGGTTGTTACCGCGAGTATCCGCGCTGTATTTATGTTTCTTCAACCAATCTAGACGAACCATTGGGTAACGAACACGTGAAGGGCTGTAGATAATACCCTTAATGCCGTTCAACATTTCTGTTGGGTTTTTGTCTAGCTCTAGCGGCTTGATCTCTTGAACTTTACCCGCGTAGATGTGGGCGCGGAACGCGCCCCAATGAGAACCGGTTACTTTCCAAGTACCTGTCGTCTCAACGGCATTTGCAGAGGCGGATGCCAATAAGCTAGGACCAATTACTGACGCTGCACTTGTGGTTGCTACACCTTTAAGAAAACTTCTTCGTGTAATAGCCATTTAAAATTACTCCAATCCGACGCTTATTAATGGTGACCTTCAGCATAATCTGAAGAGTGTTTCTGTAGATACTTCAAGATCAGTGCTTCACTGTCTGTATCTAGGTTAACGAACGCCAACATACCGTCGAACATACCTGGCCAGGTGTTCGCGTCGAAGTGCGCTTCCGCAGGTTGAGTGTGACATACAGAACAATTGGTCTTGTAGGCTTCACGAGATTTTTCCCAAACAGGATTGATGTCGTTCAGCATAGACTCTTTCTTAATCCATACTTTCGCCGCTACTTTTTCCCAAGGAAGGCCTGTTAGCTCATCCACTTTTTTCTCACCAGTCGTCACAATGTTGCTGTCTGTTGCTGCTTCTTTCATCAGAGACGCAGTCGCAATGTTCTTACCGAAGTCTTCTTGAATTACACGACCAAAACCTTTTGCTTTGCGCCAACCGTCAATTTCGATCTCAACAAACTCGCCTTTGTCTTCAAGAACTTTAACGGTCGATGCAGGATTAAGAAGACCAGCTTCTTTACTGCCTTGCGCATCAAAGTAAATTGGTAGGTGACGAACGCTCACGAGTTGCTGACCAACGCCGTAATCCGTGTTAGAAGTCATACCCTCTAGATCACCCACGATACCGCCAATGCTGTCCATGCCTGCTGGTAGGTTGTGCGCAATACCCTTGTGACAGTCAACACAGCTTTGATCTTTCTCAGCGGCTTGCTTCATTTGGATACGAGCCGTAGGAGACATTTGCTCGAAATCCATCGATTCGTAGTTGTGACAGTTTTTACACTCCAGAGATTTGTTTGCCGAGAAACGATCCCATTCGTGTTTAGCAAGTTCGATACGACGCTCTTCGAACACACCCGGTTCGTCGTAGTTGCCAAATACTTGTGCAAATACTTCTTTAGAAGCTTGCATCTTACGAGCGATCTTATCTGTCCAGTTATGTGGAACGTGACAATCAGGGCAGGTAGCACGAACACCAGAGTGGTTTTTCCAGTGCACCGTTTCTTGTAGCTCAACGTACACGTTGTCACGCATTGTGTGACAACTAATACAGAATTCTTCTGTGTTGGTTGCTTCTAGAGCGGTGTTAAAGCCACCCCAAAAGATAACACCAGCAATAAAGCCGCCCATAGTCAGCACACCTAGGCTGATATGTACAGCTGGGCGCGTCATAGTACGCCACAGTTTAATGATTAATGATTTCATTATTTGCTCTCTTAAAATCTTTTCAAAAGTGTGGTTATGAGCTCACTGGCTTACATGCCGTGCGCGCCTGGAGGTCCAAAGAAGAAGACTTGCAACATCCAAACGATGAACCCGTAGCCGCCAACAAAGGCCACACTCAGAATTGGGAAGAGAACAACTGCAATGAAGAGGAACGACTTCCACTCCAGGGAGCGTTTTTCACCACTCTCAATTTTATTAACATCACTCATACATTTGCCTATTTTGTATCTAGTGTTATTGAAAAGCCCGCGTAACCAAGCTTAAGTTTTTTACAATCTCTAATGGAAAATGTTAGACCATACTAATAGTAGGGTTCAATCAAATAAGCGACCTCAGACCTTGTAATTCAACACTTTTTTGAGCTCATCCAGAGATATGATGGATTGATGTTATTTATTAAAAAACATGAACAGATGTGACAAAATAAGTCTTTTAAGGAGTTGTTAAATAAACAACATTTAAGAAACATCGATCACATTTAAATCGTAATTAACATGCCATAAATCGACTTAAAAACTCCGAAAAAGATAACCACTTGTAAACAGAATGCTGCGTATTAATGTCTAAAATAGCACTCAAGGTTTACTTTAAGAACAGCAAAAAGTGCACATAGTGGTTCATATAAAGGGGAGGCTTAGATACAATTATTCGCGTATTTTCAAGGAGCGATTATGGATAACGTGGTGGATATAAGCTGGGTCAAACTGGCACTGTTTGGTTTGATTTTATTGGTCCCCTTCTTTATCAATGCCCGCTACAAATTAGGGATAGCAAAAGACACGATAATCAGTGTTATCCGAATGACATTTCAGCTCATATTGATTGGCGTGTATTTAGAATATCTTTTTCAATTAAACAGTTTACTTGTCAATATACTTTGGCTTGCCATCATGCTACTGATTGGTGCCAGCTCAATTGCGGGAAAAGCTCAGTTACCTAAAAAGCCACTTATGCTTCCGCTACTAACGGGCCTTACCTGTGGTCTAATACCACTTCTGATTGCAATTACAGCAGGCCTAGTGCAACCATCCCCTATTTACAATGCGCAGTACATGATCCCACTTGCTGGTATGTTATTGGGTAACAGCTTGAGTGGTAATATCATCGCTCTTCAGAATTTATTTACGGCTTTTGAACAGAGACAATCAGAATACGAGGCTGCTATCTCACTTGGAGCCTCTCCTCGCTATGCATCCTTCCCCTTCATTCAGGAGGCTCTTAGAAAGTCCCTTGCCCCGACTTTAGCTTCTATGGCCACTACAGGGCTGGTTACCTTACCGGGTATGATGACCGGTCAAATTCTAGGTGGCGCGAGCCCGATGGTTGCGATTAAATACCAGTTAGTAATTATGCTGGCTATTTTCGTCATGTTGAGTGCCTCCGTAACCATAACGTTAGAAATGACATTGCGCTGGGTACAAACCAAAGAAGGCCGAATCAAGATAAAAATCGAGCAACCCGAATCGACCAAAACTCACGGTTAGTTGGCGCTTGTGGGTAAAGCCCGTTAAACAACTCATGTTGCCAAGTCGAACGTACTTATAACTGAATAACTCAACTATTCTTCGAGCACTCATCAAGACGCTTTCAGATGAAAAGTCAGGCAGAATTCTTTTTGATATAAGCCTCTAATTTTATGAAATTTTCTTTGCAAGTTTAGATACGCACGACCTTTGATACAGGTTATCCACAGAAAATGTGGATAAGCCCCCAAAACCCATACGCAACCAGAAACATAGCAACATAAGTGATCAATCGAATCGTCATGCATTGATCACGTGACTGACATGTTCTAATTTTAAAGTAAAGGCATTGACCACAAACTTGGAGAGACGTACATGGATGTCTTAATGATCAAAGAAAATTACGATGAACTCCTGTCCGATGCACCTCTGGATTGGCTCGTTCAAGAACCAAAGGAAGTAACTTCTCATTGGCTCCCAACCGATTTTGGCATCAACGAAGAGTTGATTTAGCATGACTCGACTTATTTGACACTTGCAGAGACAAGTAAAAAGAAAGGCGAACCATCTGGTTCGCCTTTCTTGTGATCTTCTAAACTTATCGCAAATGGTTATCTTCATCGCGTAGATAAATCATCCAATACCACATGCCAACAAATACGCCACCACCAATAATGTTTCCTATCGTAACAGGAATTAGGTTGTTTACGATGAACCCCATCATGTTTAAGTCCGCGTAGTTTGCAATATCTGCCCCTGTCATTTGCCAAAACGCTTCTGGCGCAAAGTACTTAATACCAATCGCCATAGGTACTTGGAACATGTTCGCAATACAGTGCTCAAAACCTGCCGACACGAACATAGCCACAGGCAAAATCATGACCGCTATTTTATCTGTCAATGTTCGCCCACTAAACGTCATCCAAACTGCAATACAAACTAATACGTTACACATGATGCCAAGCGCAACAGCAGCAAAGAAACCATGATGTAATTTGTGTTGGGAGATCGCCATCGCGTTAAGACCAACTTGGCCATGATCAAACATATATTGCTTGGTAACTAGCATACAGGCCACGAGCAAAATGGCCCCAACCATATTGCCAAAGTAAACCACCAACCAGTTTTTGATAAGTGCTTGCCAAGAGATTTTTCCACTCGCACGCGCAACTAGTGTCAGTACAGAGCTAGTGAAAAGCTCGCCGCCAGTAACCACCACCAAAATCAAACCAAGGCTAAATGCCAGACCACCAATGAGTCGTGTAATGCCCCAAGGCAGCTCGCCTGCGCCTGTCGTTACTGTGGTATAGAAGATGAAAGCAATACCAATATGAAGCCCCGCAGAAATGGCGAGCAGAAAAGATTTGATTGGAGCTTTCGTTGCTTTGCCTACCCCCACTTCAGCCGCGCGTTCCGCAGCTTGTGGCGGTAATAGTGAGTCAAACTGATTAAAGTTCATTCTGGTGTAACATTTAGAAACATTTAAAGAGGCGCGGATAATCGCTCTATTTCCCTATTTTTTCAAGTGCTATTTGGCGTGTTTACTAAAATCGTTGTTATTGGGAGATCAAGCAATAAATAGCGCCTATCATTCGCTACCGTAAGTATCATTGATACTTAACAAGTATTCGGCCTTTCGAACAAAGATCCTGCGTTATATCAGCCTGATAGCGCCATACTTAACACTTCTTGTCGTTGAATGTTGCCCAACGCTACTTTTCAGACTAGCTTGGTAAAAAAAGCGCAAAGGAATCATTTATGAAATATTCAGCTGAACATATCGCCGAATTGAATCTACTTCTTCAGTTCGACCTAAGTAGTGCTGCAACTGGTATTAAAGTTCATACAGACGCGTCAGAAGAAATGCAGGCAGCCGTTGCTCGTCTATATGAGAAGCAACTTTGTACACAGCCTGACGGTGGTTATCTAACAGACGAAGGCATTGAAGTTGCAGAACATGCAGATAAGATTTTAAGAGTTTTGTCTGTGTAATTTGAACAAAAAACGCCACCGAACTCGGTGGCGTTTTTTAGTCCTATATTTTTCCTGTCGATGCCTGCGGCAATAATCGCTTTTTCATTTTGCTAAATGGTTGAACCTTGTCATACAACCAGTTAAAACCAGTGGCATAAAATAGGAAGAAAACGAGGAAGCCGGCTTCCAGCATTAGAGCTTGAAGAAGCGTAATTTCTAAGAACCAGGCAATCACAGGTAGAGAGATAAAGATTAATCCTCCCTCGAAACCAATAGTGTGTCCAAGCCGCATCGCTAAACTTCGCTCAGCTCGATTGTCACCAAACCACTTATCAAAGTACAAGTTGTAGATGTAGTTCCATAGCACGGTATACATGCTCAACCCGACCCCAACCAACGCAAGATCACTAGAGCCCTTTCCAGTGATCAATGAAGCCGCTGGTACAATAATCGCGAGTGCGATTAACTCAAAAAGTACTGCATGAAAAATTCGTTCGTTACGAGTCATATTTCTCTGTCCAAATAGTTCTACTCAATGCTTAGAATTTTATCTATTATTTAGATAACCAAAAGTTAGATACCATCGGTTTAAGCGATATGTTTACCATCGAACAACTGCAAGCTTTTATTGCTACATCAGAAGCAGGATCATTTTCAGGAGCAGCTAGAAAACTGGGGCGAGCTCAATCTGTAGTGAGCCAGCACATCATGAATATGGAGATCGACTGTGGCGTTGAGCTTTTTGATCGATCAGGCAGGTACCCTAAATTAACTGAGAATGGCCTCGCTCTCGTACCCTATGCACAAGCAACAATCAGCCAACTCGACCGCCTAAACAATAGGGCATCGCAGCTCTTTTCCACGCCAACGAACAAATTAGCCTTAGCTATTGATGAAGGGATTCCTCTGACTCGCTTGCCGGATGTGCTAAAGAAGTTAGAGCTACGCTTTCCACACTTACAAGTTGAATGCTTAACGGCATCAAGCCCTGATATCATTGAATTGGTTAAGTCGGAACGCGCCACGACTGGGATTATTTTGAGTGATTTACAAATGCCAAGGCACATCGATTTCACCAATCTTGGCAATATTGCATTTGATGTCTATGTCTCTTCAACGCATCCTTTAGCAAAGCAGCAAATCACTCACATTGATCAACTAAAACAACATCGTCAATTGGTCATACGATCCAAAAGTGCAGAGCCATGTGGTCTCAATCAAGCATTTAGCCCAGATATCTGGTACGCTGATAACTACTATATTTTGTTGGAATTGGCGAATAAAGGGTTTGGTTGGTGCTTTCTACCACAGCATTTAGTCGCGTATTCACCTAATACATTAAAAAAAGTTGGGGATGATTTCACAAAACTGGCTTGGCAAGTCAATGTTGACCTTATTCAGCACCAGAAATGGCATTCAGATCCCCTCCATCAACAAGCCAAAGCAGAACTGCTCAACCTATTCGGGCAGACATAAGTAAGTAGGAAGACCCAAATGGCAAATACATTGATCGTAGGTGCAGGCTGGCTCGGAACTCCGCTAGCAGAAACATTGATGAAAGATGGACACTATGTTGTCGTCACTCGTCGTAGCCAAACTCGATTAAAAGAGTTACCCACCTCATTAACTCACTCCGCATTGTTCGATTTCAATCAATTGAACGCCACAGCACGGCTAGATGAGCTGCTCAAACAGCATCAAATTACGCACGTTATCGGTGCTTTTCCTCCAGGATTTCGTAAAGGACGCGGTCAAGAATATGCACAGCAATGGCAAATACTTGCCAACGCAGCTAAGCAAAACAACGTTGAAAAACTTCTCATGATCAGCTCTACCACGGTTTACCCTAACCTTGCTTCCGATATGGAAGAAGCTGACGCGTCACTCTCTTTAGCAGCCGAAAGCCCTTATTTCTCTGACAATGCACGTATTATGCTTCAAGCAGAGCAGCATGTTATCGACTCGAATATTAACTTTGTTATTCTACGTTGTAGCGGATTAATCGGGCCAGATAGACACCCATCTCGCTTTGCAGCAAGGCTTCAACAAGTTAGTCGTAAAGCACCAGCTAATATGCTTCATCAAGATGATGCTGTCTCGGCTGCGAAATTTGCCTTAGGCAATTTAAGCAACCAAGTCATTAACGTTACTACACCTCATACTGTCAGCAAGGCTGAGTTCTACCAAGCTGCCATAAACAAAATCGGAAGTGAGATACCTCTTCCACCCGTCACAGAGCAAGCTGACAAGCGTATTCTTGCTGACAAACTACTCTCACTTGGTTATCGATTTCACTTCAATTCAACTTTGGATGCGCTATGAGACTCTATAGACATATAGAAACGCTTTGGGATTACATGCAACTCAAACATGAACTGAAACCTGCGGACTGTTTGTTTGTGATGTGCAGTAATGATGTGCGTGTAGCGGAGCACGCTGCCAAGCTCTACCACCAAAAGTTGGCACCTTTGATTGTATTTTCAGGGGGTGAAGGTCGCTTCACAGATGGACTGTTTGAAAAAAGCGAAGCAGAAACCTTTGCCGAGATTGCAAAGATGTCGGGCGTTCCAAGTGAAGCAATTTTGCTCGAAACTGAATCCACAAACAGTGGAGAAAATGTTCGCTTTACTGAGCAACGATTAAAAGAGGAAGGAAAACAGTGTTCCTCGTTTATTCTGGTACAAAAACCGTTTATGGAGCGTAGAGCAATCGCGACATTTGAAAAACAGTGGCAGTCACCCTACACTCAGCTCCAAGTAAGCTCTGCGGCTCTTCCATTTTTTGAATACATTAATGAAGACATGCCATTAATGATGGTGCTAGAAGCACTAATGGAAGATTTCTCTCGCGTAAAAAGCTATCCAGAGAAAGGATTTCAAACCGAGCAGAACATCCCTCAGCAAGTCGAATCTTCTTACCAGGTTTTACTCGAGCGGTTTGGTTTTGACTTAGTCTAACTTTTTCTAACCGACAACAAAAAGCCACCAAGTTCGGTGGCTTTTCTGTATCAATACGGCTTATTTACCGAGCGCTTCTTTGTAATGTTGGCGGCATACGGAGACATACTTATCGTTACCGCCGATCGCAACTTGATCGCCTTCTTTAATTGCCACGCCGTGTTCATCGGTACGAATAACCATATTCGCTTTGCGGCCGCAATGGCAGATTGTTTTGAGCTCAACCAGCTTGTCTGCCCAAGATAATAGATACTTACTGCCTTCAAAAAGTTCGCCTAGAAAATCGGTGCGAAGGCCGTAACACAATACTGGAATATGCAACTTATCAACGACTTCAGTAAGTTGATAAACTTGTTCTTTCGACAAGAACTGACACTCATCAACAAGAATACAGTGACGTTTTTCAACCTCATTCAGAGCTGCGATCTCCTGATACAAATTGGTATCCTGACGAAATAAATGTGCGTCAGATTGAAGACCAATACGAGAGCTCACTTTACCGACACCAAAACGATCATCTAGCGCAGCCGTAAAAATAACTGGCGTCATGCCGCGTTCTTGATAGTTGAAAGAGGATTGAAGAAGCGTTGTTGATTTACCCGCATTCATTGCTGAGTAATAGAAATACATCTGAGCCACAGAGCATTACCTAAAGTTAAAGTTTTAATTTATGGAAATGGAAAATAAAAGGGCTGAATTATCAGCCCTTTAAAAATGAAAATTCAATTACTTACGACGCCACGTTGTGCCTTCTGGACCATCTTCCAGAACAATGCCCATTTCGGTCAGCTTGTCACGAGCCATATCTGCATTCGCCCAATCTTTCGCAGCACGAGAGTCGTTACGCAGCTTGATCAGAGCTTCGATTTCAGCCACTTCATCATCGTTACCCGCATCACCTTTTAGGAAGGCTTCAGGATCTTGGTGAAGAATACCGATCACGTCAGCTAGTTCACGCATTAGCGCACCTAGCTCGCTCGCTTTCTCTAGGTTTTCTGTCTTCAGGCGGTTAACTTCGCGCGCCATGTCGAACAGAACTGAGTACGCTTCTGGTGTATTGAAGTCATCGTTCATCGCTGCTGTAAAGCGAGATACGTACTCTTCACCACCAGCAGGAGCAGCATTTAGATCCAAACCACGTAGAGATGTGTACAGGCGCTCAAGCGAAGCACGTGCTTGGTTTAGGTTATCTTCGCTGTAGTTTAACTGGCTACGGTAGTGACCAGACATTAGGAAGTAACGCACTGTTTCAGCATCGTAGTGACCAAGAACGTCACGGATAGTAAAGAAGTTACCTAGAGATTTAGACATCTTCTCACGGTCTACCATTACCATGCCGCTGTGCATCCATGTGTTCACGTATTGTGTATCGTGTGCACAGCATGATTGTGCGATTTCATTTTCATGGTGTGGGAACTGAAGGTCAGAACCACCGCCGTGAATGTCGAAGTGGTTACCTAGGATTGAAGAGTTCATTGCTGAACACTCAATGTGCCAACCTGGACGACCAGGCCCCCATGGTGACTCCCACGTTGGTTCACCCGGCTTAGACATCTTCCAAAGTACAAAGTCTAGAGGGCTGCGTTTTGCTGTTTCGATATCAACGCGCGCGCCAGCTTGAAGCTGATCAAGGTCTTGCTTAGAAAGCTTGCCGTATTCGTTGAACTTACCCACTTCAAACATTACGTCACCGTTATCTGCAACGTATGCAAAACCGCGCTCGATTAGCTTCTCAACCAATTCGATGATTTCAGCAATAAACTGTGTCGCACGAGGTTCAACGTCCGGACGTTTCATGTTCAGCGCATCAAAATCAGCGTGCATTTCACCAATCAAACGCTCAGTCAATGAATCGCAAGACTCACCATTTTCTGCGGCACGTTTGATGATCTTATCGTCGATATCTGTGATGTTACGTACAAACGTCAGATCAT
Organism: Vibrio sp. 2CM40D; assembly: GCF_023161825.1. NCBI lineage: Bacteria > Pseudomonadati > Pseudomonadota > Gammaproteobacteria > Vibrionales > Vibrionaceae > Vibrio > Vibrio sp. 2CM40D. The sequence continues at coordinate 205,909 of NZ_JALNTL010000004.1, read as the reverse complement.
AGCCCAAATAGCGAAGGTAACGTGATACAACGTCAAAAGAGACGAAAGTACGACCGTGACCAATGTGACAGAGATCGTAGATGGTAACTCCACAGACATACATACCGACTTTGCCAGCTGTAATTGGTTTGAATTCCTCTTTCTGTCTTGTGAGTGTGTTATATATCTTTAACATGATCTCTATCTATGATTGTGAATGAATAAAAGAAGATGAGTATATCAACTCCAACCTAGTTAGGTAATAGCAATTAACCGATAAAACGATAATCGGCTAAACTTCAAGCACAAAACGAAGAATTTCCTCTTCCTGAGTTTTTAAAGCACTAGAACTTAGGCTAGAATCTCGGGCTCAACACAACACAGTAAAGGAAAGTAGCATGATCACCCTTCACACTAATTTTGGTGACATCAAGATTCAACTAAACGAAGAGAAAGCGCCAGAGACAAGCGCAAACTTCCTTCAGTACTGCCGCGACGGTTTCTACGACAACACGCTTTTCCACCGTGTTATTGACGGCTTCATGATCCAAGGTGGTGGTATGGAGTCTGGTCTACGTGAAAAAGCGACTCGTGCACCTATCAAGAACGAAGCAAACAACGGCCTAAGCAACAAAGTGGGTACACTTGCTATGGCACGTACTATGGAGCCGCATTCAGCAAGCTCTCAGTTCTTCATCAACGTAAACAACAACACATTCCTAGACTTCCGTAGCGAAAGCCTAGACGGTTGGGGTTACTGTGTGTTCGGTGAAGTAATCGAAGGCATGGACATCGTAAATAAGATCAAAGGCGTTAGCACTGGTTCTTACGGCATGCACCAAGACGTACCTCTAGAAGACGTAGTAATCACTGGTACAACAATTGAAGAGTAATTCTTAGGAATTATTTTTAAAAGATAAGTTAATGGGGAGGCATAGCTTCCCCTTATTTCTATGACGACATTATTTATTTCCGATCTTCACCTTACCCCATCACGTCCTGATATCACGGAATGTTTTGTGACGTTCATGCGAACAGAAGCAACAAAAGCTGATGCACTTTATGTACTCGGCGATCTGTTTGAGTTCTGGATTGGTGACGATGACAACACCCCTTTTGCAGACCAAATCCGTGCAGAATTTAAAGCACTGACGGATGCGGGTGTGCCAACTTTTTTCATCCAAGGCAATCGAGATTTTTTACTCGGCAAACGCTTTTGCAAAGAAACCGGTATGACATTACTCGACGATGTCTGCACGATTGATCTTTATGGTCAAAAAGCCGTAATCCTACATGGCGATACGCTCTGCATTGACGATGTGAAATACCAAGAGTTTAGAAAAACTGTTCACAAGCCATGGCTACAATGGTTGTTTAACCGTATTCCTTGGTTCATTAAGAAGAAAATTGTCTCAAAAGTTCAATCCGATATTCGTGATGATAAAATGAGCAAGTCATTAGATATCATGGACGTTAACCAAAATGAGGTCGAGAAAGTGATGTCTCAGAACTGCGTCAACATAATGATTCATGGTCACACACATCGCCCGAACACACATTTTTTTGACGTCGATGGCATTAAAAAGACCCGAATTGTTTTAGGGGATTGGTATACGCAAGGCTCAGTTTTAAAAGTAAATTCTGATAGTTTTGACCTGCAAACGAGACCGTTCATACAGAATTTGCGTTAAGCATGTAGAGCGTGTAGAAGATTCACGCTCAAGTCGTAGATATTTTGTAAAAAATCGCTATTATCATAATACTAAGTTAAACAGAACGAAGTACCTAATTGAAGTATTCTTACGTAGCTCGCCAACCGATTCTGGATAGAGAAAAACGAACCATAGGTTACGAACTCCTCTTTCGAGACGGCCCTAAAAATACCTTCCCTGAAGTAGAACCAGAGCTGGCTACTAGTCGACTGCTATCCGATCATTTTTTGTCGACGCATTACAACACATTAGGAAACAAACTTGGCTTTGTTAACTTTCCGCATCAAAGCTTGGTGAACTTGGTCCCAACTTTGTTTCCTAAAGAATCTCTCGTCATTGAAGTCCTTGAAGACTGCGAACCGACAGAAGAACTGTTAGAAGCCATCAAGCACCTTCATGAGTGCGGGTACAAAATTGCTCTGGATGATTTTGTTCCGACGAAAGCTTGGAAGCGTTTTCTTCCATACGTTTCCATGATCAAGTTTGATATTAGACTTGTGCCGATCAAGAAAGCTGCCATTTTTATTCAGGCGTTGAGCCCATTTAAAATCGACTTTCTTGCGGAAAAGGTAGAGACCTATGAAGAGTTTGAGCAAGCTCTAGAAGCCGGTTTTAACTATTTTCAAGGGTATTTTTTTAGCAAACCTGAGATGATCCAGAAAAAACGGTTGAACCCCGCGTTTCTTACCGTCATCCAACTTTGTAAAGAGATTGCAGATAAGCCCATCGACTTCAATGAGGTTGAACGTCTGTTTTCGATTGATGTGACGCTGTCATACAAGCTGCTTACTTACGTAAATTCAGGCTATACATTAACGACTAAGATCAAATCGTTCAGACAGGCGCTTATTTATCTGGGTGAAGAGCGACTACGACGCTTTATTTCCTTAGTTGCAATTGCCTCCGTTCAAGAAGATAAACCTGACTCTCTTTACTCTTTAGCGATTCAGCGTGCACGAATGTGTGAACTGCTACTTAGTCAAATGAACACTAGGTATGACCCTGGGCAGGCTTTTTTGACAGGCATGTTTTCTTTGCTCGGATCTTTGCTCGATCAACCGCTCTCGGATGTCATTGAAGATATCCCCGTTGACGAAGATATAAAACTCGCATTAACCAGTCGAAAAGGCGTACTTGGTCACTTACTTTCGATGACGATCGCCTACGAACAAGCGGACTGGGAGTTAGCCGAGCGATATTGCACCGTTCTTAAATTAACCGAACCTCAATTAGCAGACGCTTTTAATCAATCGACGGAATGGGCTCAAGAACTGCTGTCTCAAACGCCCTAAACGGCTATAATGCCCCAAAGAATACCTGCGACCTCACTTATGTGGGGTTGTTTGTTTTTACCGCTTAATTAATCGAGATTTCATTTTATGGCTTCTTCTTGTCCTTGCGGCTCTAACCGCACCTACCAACAGTGTTGTGAAATTGCCCACAATAACCACGCTGACGTCACCACTCCGGAGCAGCTAATGCGCTCTCGTTACAGCGCGCATGTGTTAGGTCTAGTGGATTACGTGGTGAACACATACCACCCAAGCTGTAATGCAGAAGAGCAACGTGAAGGCATTGCCCAATCTATCGACAGCGATTGGTGCAAGCTTGAGGTAGTGAAAGCTGAAGCGGGTTGTAACGAGAATGAAGGTTTTGTTGAATTCAACGCTTACTTTGACGAAGACGGCAAACGCTACTGCATGACAGAGCGTTCTCGCTTTGTAAAAGAAAATGGGCTTTGGTACTACATTGACGGCACGTTTCCAGAAGAAGAGCTAGAAGAAGAACCAGAACAAGATCCTCGCCTAAACCAACCAGTGAGTAGCCTAAAAGTAGGTCGTAACGACCCGTGTATCTGTGGAAGCGGTAAGAAATTTAAGAAGTGTTGTGGGTAAGATCATCCACTCCTAGCTTATTGAGCTCGATTTAATTGGATTCTTGACTTCGCCTAGGTTCGTTGGAGTGACGTGAATATATGTACCTATTTGAAGTAAATAACTCTACTGCAAGTACCATTAGAAAATATACCGTCATTCTGAACAGCTAGGGACGAGCGTGATTCAGAATCTAATCGCCACCAGCACTGTTGCTGGTTTTTGCCCCGAATCAAGAACACTAAAGTAAAAAGCCCCTAGGCTCGAGAGCATAGGGGCTTTCACTTATCGCAAGCTTACTTATGACGCTCTTTCAGTTTATTCACTACGTCATTCATCGATAAGCCTTGGTCTTGAAGCAATACCATTAAGTGATAAATCAAATCTGCAGATTCACACACTAACTCCGCCTTATCGCCCGACGTCGCCGCAAGCGCGACTTCAACGCCTTCTTCGCCCACTTTTTGCGAAATACGCTTGGTGCCACGGGCATAAAGACTGGCAGTATAAGAGGAATCTGGGTCGGCACTCTTGCGGGCAGCCAATAGCTGCTCAAGTTGATGAAGCCACACCATTTGTGACTCCTCTTGAGGGTCCACATCCCAGCAAGTTGTGTTACCCAAGTGACACGTAGGACCAATGGGATTCACTTTCACCAGTAGCGTATCGTTGTCGCAATCGAGCTGCATGTTCACTAGTTGCAATACGTTGCCAGAAGTCTCACCTTTCGTCCAAAGACGTTGCTTGGTACGAGAGAAAAACGTCACTTGACCCGTTTCGCCCGTTTTTGCCAACGCATCTTGGTTCATGTAACCCATCATCAGCACTTGGCTTGATTGGAAATCTTGTACGATGGCAGGTACCAGACCATCCACCTTTTCCCAGTTGATTCGCTCAACTAGCGAACTTACTTCGGCGGCTTTCACACTCATAGTCGTACCTCAATGCCTTGTTGTTTCAAATACTGCTTTAGTTCACCAATATTGATGACTTGTTTGTGGAATACCGATGCGGCAAGCGCGCCATCCACATTTGCTTTTTGGTATGCTTCCGCAAAGTGCTCCATAGCACCCGCGCCACCCGATGCAATCAGCGGTACATTACATACTTCGCGCACCATATTCAGTTGTTCGATGTCGTAGCCGTTACGTACGCCGTCTTGGTTCATCATGTTCAGTACGATTTCACCAGCGCCGCGTTTTTGTACTTCTTGCACCCAATCACGCGTTTCCCATTGGGTCGCTTTGGTGCGTTCTTCATCGCCAGTAAACTGGTAAACCTGATACTTGCCGGTCTCTTTGTCGTAGTATGAATCGATACCAACGACGATACATTGCACACCAAACTTATCAGCAAGGTCAGTAATCAGTTGCGAGTTAGCCAATGCAGGTGAGTTAATAGACACTTTGTCTGCACCAAACTCAAGAATGCGCGCTGCATCTTCCGCTGATTTAATACCACCAGCGACACAGAAGGGAATATCAATCACTTCAGCAACGCGAGCGACCCAACTTTTGTCAACGACACGCCCATCACTTGAAGCAGTAATGTCGTAGAACACAAGCTCGTCTGCGCCCTCTTCCGCATAACGCTGTGCCAGAGGAACGATGTCGCCAATGATCTCGTGATTACGGAACTGAACGCCCTTTACCACTTGTCCATCACGAACATCAAGACATGGAATTATTCGCTTTGCCAACATGCAAACGCCTCCTCTGCTGTGAACTTACCATCTAACAATGCACGACCAACAATCACACCAGCCACACCGCTGCCTTTTAGCGCTTCGATATCTGCTAGTGAGCCAATGCCACCTGAAGATTGAAACTGCACTTGTGGGTACTGTTTGCATAGGTCAACGTAAAGCTCAACGTTTGAGCCTTCTAGCGTACCGTCACGAGAAATGTCGGTACAAAGCACGTGTTGTAGACCTACCGTTAGGTAATCGTTGATCAGAGCTTCGATAGTCACGCCTGAGTCTTCTTGCCAACCAGAAATCGCTACTTTACGTGTGCCGTCTTGATCGATGTTGATGTCTAGCGCGAGAACGATTTTCTCTGCACCGTATTTTTCCATCCAACCTTTCACAAGCTCTGGCTGTTTTACTGCTGTAGAACCGACTACTACACGCTGTGCCCCGGCTTCTAACAGATCAATCAAGTCTTGCTCTGTGCGCACTCCGCCACCGATTTGGATGCTCGCTGGCGTGCTTGCTAGTAGCTTTGCAATTAAATCAAGTTGGCGTGCTGTCGTGTCTTTCGCGCCAGTTAAATCCACTAAGTGCAGCCAGCTAGCACCCGCTTGGTGGTACAAGTTGAACTGCTCTGCTGGATCGACTTTATACTCAGTTACTTGGCCGTAATCACCTTGATAAAGGCGAACCACCTGTCCTTCAATTAAATCAAGAGCTGGAATAATCACACTAAATCCCTTTTATAATTCTAAGAAGTTTTGAATAAGCTTCGCGCCCGCTTTTGAAGAACGCTCAGGGTGGAATTGCACGCCGTAATAGTTACCGCTTTGTACTGCTGCTGTGAACGGGTTGCCGTATTCACATTCCGCAATCGTGTAATCCCCAACTGGCATTGCAAAGCTGTGTACAAAGTAGAAGTACTCACCTTCTTCAATGCCTTTGAACAATGGGTTACCTGCTTTTGCAGACACTGTGTTCCACCCCATATGCGGCAGCGGTAAATCGCCGATTTGTAGCAACTTCACTTCGCCATCACAAAGTCCAAGACACTCAACCAACTCGTCGGCTTTCTGCCCTTTCTCTTGAGACACTTTGCCCAATAGTTGCATGCCTAAACAGATACCTAGCAAAGGCTTTTCTACCTGTTTTACCAAGCTGATAAGATCGCGCTCTTCTAGGTTCTTCATCGCTTCACTGGCAGTCCCCACTCCCGGTAGAAATAGCTTGTCAGCTGCCAATACAACTTGTGGATCTTTTGAAATAGTTACGTCATAACCTAGGCGTTCGATGGCAAACTTCACCGAAGAAACGTTGGCACAGCCAGTATCGATAATGACAACTTTCTGTTCTGTCACTGTTTTTCTCCTTGCTAAGATTCGCCTTAAAGCACGCCTTTACTACTTGGTAGCTCAGTGCCTTCTACTTTGATTGCTTGACGTAAAGTACGACCAAACGCTTTAAACAAGCTTTCAATGATGTGGTGATCATTGTTGCCCGCTGAAGACAGGTGCAGCGTACACGCTAGGGTGTCAGTCAGAGAACGGAAGAAGTGAACCACCATCTCTGTTGAAAGATCACCCACTTGCTCACGACTGAATTGCGCGTCGAACTTAAGGTAAGGACGACCTGATAGGTCTAGTGCGCATTGTGCCAAACACTCATCCATTGGCAGGCTAAAGCCAAAGCGACCAATACCACGCTTGTCACCCAGTGCTTCTTTCAACGCTTGACCCAACGCAAGAGCGGTATCTTCTACCGTGTGGTGATCATCAATGTGCAGGTCACCTTCCACTTTGCACACCATCTGGAACCCGCCGTGCGTCGCGATTTGATCCAGCATGTGGTCAAAAAAGCCAAGACCTGTGGAAATATCGTTACCGCCTTGCTCGTCAAGATTAACGAATACTTTGATGTCCGTTTCTTTTGTGGTGCGAACCACTTCAGCTACGCGCGCCTTCACCGTCAGATCTTTTAGGATCTGTTTCCAACCCATGGTTTCTGGGTTGTATTGAATGCCACGAATTGCCATGTTTTCTGCAAGTTGAAGATCGGTTTGACGATCGCCAATCACAACAGAGTTTTGGAAATCTACTTTGCCACCTTGAAGATACTCTTTTACCAAGCCTAATTTAGGCTTACGGCATGAACAGTTATCTTCATCAAAGTGAGGACAAATCAGCACGTCATCAAATTTCACACCTTGAGATTCAAAGATCTCCATCATCATGTTGTGTGGTGCATCAAAATCTTCTTGTGGGTAACTGTCGGTACCCAAACCATCTTGGTTCGTGACCATCACTAGACGGTATCCTGCATCCTGCAACGACAACAGGCTTGGGATAACAAATGGCTCCAGTTTTAGTTTATCTAAACGGTCTACTTGAAAATCAATCGGCGGCTCAACAATTAAGGTGCCATCACGGTCGATAAAGAGGATTTTTTTTTGTTTGCTCACTCGAACTTCCTTATTGCTATTCTTTTGGCGCTCCCGCTATTGAGCGAGAGCGATAAATTCTGTCTCTATTTATGCGTAGTAGTTTCTGATAAATCCAAGCGTTTTTTCGCACTCGTCACGGTTACCCACACTGATACGCACACAGTTTTCAATTGGCGAGTTACGCAAAATAATGCCCGTATCCCAAGCCGCTTTGAAAAGGTCATCGCCATCTGGGAATTTCACCAATAGGTAGTTCCCCCACCCTTCAAACACTTCTAAACCAGGAATCATTGAAAGGCCAACTTGCAAGTAAGCACGGTTTGCATTCAGATCAAGAACTTGGAACTTCGCTCGCGCTAAACCAGCTTCCGAAAGCGCCTGAGTCGCAATTTCTGCCACTGGAACCGGGACTGGGTAAGGTGCGATAACTTTAAGAAGTACATTAATCAGCTCTTCGTTCGCAAGCGTAAATCCACAACGCAGACCAGCAAGTGCGAAAGCTTTCGACAGAGTACGCAAAATCGCAAGGTTCGGGTATTGCGCCAGTAGGTCTACCGTTGACGCTTCTGGACAAAAATCGATGTACGCTTCATCCATCACCACGATTGCACGGTCTTTGGTCATCTCAAGTAGAGACACAATGTCCTCACGCTTAACCAAGTTACCTGTTGGGTTGTTTGGCGAACATACAAAAACCAGTTTCACGTTATCCAGATTGGCTTCGATGCCTGCAAGGTCTAGTTGCCAATCTGACGTTAGCGGCACGGTTTTGCGCTCTACACCGATGGTTTCTGCACTGATGGCGTACATACCGTAAGTCGGTGGGCAGTAAAGAATCGCATCTTCACCCGGCTCACAGAAAGCACGAATCAATAGTTCAATACCTTCATCCGCTCCGCGAGATGTTAGTGTTTGCTCTGGTTTCACACCCGCATAGGCTGCGTAAGCAGAAATCAGTTCTTTAGGCTGACATTCGCTGTAACGATTAAGACGAGCGAAGTCTGTTTTGTATTCATTATTGAATGGCGATTCGTTGGCGTTTAGCCATACGTCACCGGTACCACCAATTCGACGAGCCGACATATAAGGGGTAAGTTGTTGGACTTGTTTGCGCGCTAGCTTTTCCATCTCAATATCCTCTTACTTAGCTGCCAGTTTTTCTACGCGAATGGTCACTGCACGTTTGTGCGCATCCAGACCTTCTGCTTCCGCCATGGTTACCACCGTTGGTGCAAGGTTCTTTAGACCATCAGCAGACAGTTCTTGAACCGTCATACGTTTCGAAAAGTCCGCTAAGCCTAAGCTTGAATACGTGCGTGTGTAACCGTAAGTAGGAAGAACGTGGTTGGTGCCCGATGCGTAATCACCTGCTGATTCAGGCGACCAATCACCAAGAAAGATAGAACCTGCGTTATCTAATAGAGGTAGAAGCTCGCGTGGGTTCTTAGTCTGAACAATTAAGTGCTCAGGACCGTAGTAATTCGAAATGGAAACCGATTGAGTAAGAGACTCGGCAATGATGATCAAGCTTGAAGCCAATGCTTGCTCGGCGATGTCCGCACGAGATAGCTCCTTAAGCTGACGTTGAACCGCATCTGTCACTTGATCCGCAATAACAGGAGAAGGAGTCACAAGTACCACTTGAGAATCAGGACCGTGCTCTGCTTGGCTCAAAAGATCCGCAGCGATAAAGTCTGCATCTGCGGTTTCATCGGCAATCACAAGCACTTCAGACGGCCCTGCAGGCATATCAATCGCAGCACCGCGGAAATCATTGCTAACCTGTCGTTTTGCTTCGGTCACGTAAGCGTTGCCCGGACCAAAGATCTTATCTACTTTCGATACAGTCTCGGTGCCATAAGCCATTGCAGCAACTGCTTGGCCACCACCGACGTTGTACACTTCATCAATGCCACACAGCTTCGCGACATAAAGGATCTCATCAGCGATTGGCGGTGGAGAACAAAGAACGACTTTACGACAACCTGCAATTTTTGCAGGAACGCCGAGCATCAAAACAGTCGATGGCAAAGGCGCACTGCCACCAGGAATGTACAAACCCACTTTTTGAATTGGACGTGTTACTTGTTCACAAAGAACACCTGGCTGCGTTTCCACCTTGAGCGGTTGCGGCTTTTGCGCTTTGTGGAACTTAGAAATATTGGCGTAAGCTTGCTCTAGTGCGCTCTTCATTGACTCTGACAAACGCTCTGACGCTGCCTTAATTTCCTGAGAAGAAACACGAATGGATTCAGGCTTAACACGGTCAAACTTTTCTGTCAGCTCAATAAGAGCAGAGTCACCTTCTTCTCGAACTTTAGCAATAACTTCGGCCACAGCAGTGGTGATATTGGCACCTTCTGCAATAGCAGGGCGCTCCAAAATAGAGTCTTGCTGATTCTCACTTAATGATTGCCAAACGACTGTTCTCATGATGCTTACTCCATCATTTTTTCAATTGGTAGAACGAGAATTGAACTTGCGCCCAACTCTTTCAGCTGTTCCATTGTTTCCCAGAATAGGTTTTCAGAACTCACTAAGTGAACAGCCATTTTCTGCTTATCTGCAGAAAGAGGAAGAACAGTTGGGTCTTCAGCACCTGGCAGTAGTGCTTTAATTTGATCTAACTTCTCTGCTGGGGCGTGAAGCATAATGTACTTAGATTCTTTCGCTTGCTGCACGCCTTGCATGCGAGTTAACAGCTTTTCGATTAGCGCCACTTTGTCTGCGTCGAACTCACCTGTGCGTTGAATCAATGTCGCTTTTGATTTAAAGATAATTTCAGCTTCTTTAAGGCCGTTCGCTTCCAGTGTTGCACCTGTAGAAACCAAATCAGCGATAGCATCAGCGAGACCCGCGCGAGGGGCAACTTCTACAGAGCCTGTCAGCATACATGTAGAGAATGGAACGCCGGCTTCATCCATGTACGCTTTTAGAAGTTGAGGATACGTTGTAGCAATACGCTTGCCAGCTAAGTCTTGTGGACCGTTGTACTCTTCGTCCTTGTCGATTGCGATAGATAAACGACAGCCACCAAAATCAAGTCGACGAAGCTGAACAAACTCGCAGGGTTCACCTAATGCTTTGCGGTCAAGGCGAACTTCTTCTAGTTCATTTTCGCCAATAAAGCCAAGGTCAACCACGCCATCCATAATTAAACCTGGGATGTCGTCGTCACGAACCAAGAGTAAATCAATTGGCATATTTTCAGAATGGACAACTAAACGCTCGCCCATTACGTTGAACTTTACGCCGCACTGTTTTAGTAGAGCTTGACTCTCTTTGCTAAGACGACCTTTTTTCTGAATTGCGATTCTTAAACGTTGTGTTTGCATTGCTTTGTCCCTATGCAAGATTTTGATATCTAAGTATTTTTCAAACTAATAAAACTAAAAAACCCTCGGGAGATTGAAGTCTCCCGAGGGTTTAAAATCTGCTTTTACTTTGATTTTACCTCCGGGAGTTTCCTGCCTCCCGGGTATGCGTACATCGCCCGAAAGACTAGATTGGGTGATGATGGTGATGAATGTTCATTACAAAATTACGCATACTTATTTCAAGGCTCTTCTCATTTGCTTTGTTACCAACCACACTAACCAAGCTGATTACTTTTTTCAACCCTTAATTTTAAAAAAATTCGAATTGTATAATACAAATAAAAAAGGAGGCCGAAGCCTCCTATAAATTTACTTTTTAAATCAGTGAATTACGCACTCTGGCAAGACGCTATTTTAGACTTTGAAAGCCATGACAAAATAGCGCAAACGATAACGAATGTTATCGACGCTGCAATGAACGAGAACGCTATTGAAGCACTCATACCAAGGGCAATAAAGCCGACGCATGAAACAAGCGCGACTGATAATGCATAAGGTAGCTGTGTTGATACGTGATCAATGTGGTTACAACGTGCACCCGTCGATGACAAGATAGTCGTATCTGAGATTGGTGAACAATGGTCACCGAATACCGCACCAGCTAAAACCGCACTCAGCATCGGTAGCATTAGCGCTACGTCTGTTGCGCCAGCCATGTCTCCAGCGATTGGAAGCATGATGCCGAACGTACCCCATGAAGTACCTGTTGAGAACGCCATCAGGCCAGACAACAAGAATAGGATAACTGGGAGCCAATGAGGGTTGATATTGCCCTGCGCCATTGTCGAAAGGTAAGTACCAGTCTTCATATCACCGATAACAGAACCAATGGTCCAGGCAAATACTAAGATTAGAATCGCACCAAACATAGACTTAGCACCAATCCAAAGTGTACGTGCGATCTCAGCCATTGGTAGACCTTGCTTCACAACAGTAAACAGTGCAACTGCTAAGCCAAGCAAGCTACCGTAGATTAGTGATGTACCTACATCTGTATTTTCAAAAGCACCAAGAAGCGCAAACTCCTTACCATCAGCAGCCAATGCTTGGCCACCCGTGTAAAGCATTGAAGCGATAGTCGCGATAATCAGCGTCACGATAGGAAGTATCAAATCTGACACTTTACCCTTTTCACTTTCACGGATATCTAGCTCTTCGTTTAGGTCATGCGCTTCTTGCGAGTCATTTTCTTTGTCTTTATCAAAGCCACGACCTTGCGATGCAGAGATCTCATGCTCACGCATTTTACCAATATCAAGACCAAACCACGCAACAGCGAACACCATTAGCAGCGCAAAAACGGCGTAGAAGTTCATTGGAATAAGACGAACATATGCGCCAAGAGCAGAATACTCTGTGACCCCATGTGAGACTAAGATCCCGCCAATAATAGTAATAATGTAAGCACCCCAGCTAGAAGCAGGCATAATTACACACATTGGAGCAGCGGTTGAGTCTAGAATGTACGCAAGCTTAGCGCGAGACACATAAAAGCGATCGGTTACTGGGCGAGAGATCGCACCAACAGCAAGGCTATTAAAGTAATCATCGACAAAAATGAATACGCCTAAAAAGGCGGCAAGAAGTTTGGAGCCGCGTTTACTCTTCACTCGAGATTGTGCCCATTCAGCAAAAGCACGAGTACCGCCAGATAGCGTTAATAAAGCTGTTGTCATACCTAATAAGATTAGGAAGCCAACAATGCTCATGTTCCAAGTGTTAATTCCGCCATCTTCAATAAAGACAGAAGAAACTTGAGAACTGACGTAACCTGCGGTGTCGCTGATAGACCAGCTATTAAGTAGCACCGCACCTAGCACGATACCTACACCCAAGGAAACTAATACACGTCGAGTCAAAATCGCCAAAGTCAAAGCGACAATAGGTGGCAATAATGAAACAGGAGAACTAGAAAAATCTATTAAATTCATGATCTTCAAAAACCAAAGTTTGGCTAGAGATCTACTGCAGACAAGTCACGTAGCATACGATACGTGCTCATGTTGAACTTAGCGACAGGGAAGCGAACACTCCACCCAACCCTACAGTAGCGCTCCATAGTTTAATGTGAATATATACTATGGCAGTGTTGTTCCTTTCAGATACAACCCCAGCAAGTAACTTTGATGAGTTACTTACTTCGGCAATCTTCGCCTTCCACTATTATTCATTGGCATCACCCCAATAATAGCTACTCTTCGAGACCGCGCCTCTACGGCAACAACAAACAATTAACCACTAACTGTACAAATTAACAACAAATTGTCTGCAATATTGCATCAGGTGGCAGCCATTGTACTTATGATGAGAGTCAATGCAACACATCAAACTAAATTAAACAAATAAATAATGGCTGAGATAATTTATAAACCTTGCCTAATTCCATAAGTTTTGTGCAACTGAAATCACATCAATCATGTTATTTATGAAACATTATTACTACCTTAGAAATATCATGGTTTATCTTATATCAATAAATTAAGGATATATGACACACCATTAAAGATGGATGCTTCATATTTTTAAGTAATAACTCAAATTTTTTTATAAAAAACCAAGCTGTCACTCTCTCTATACAATAATGATTGTTGATTTTAGTTCTCATCTAATAATGATTTATTTCGAGTGTAATAATATTAATTGCTTTAAAAAATAGTCAAATTTAAACAAAATCTTGATTTAGCATTTGCACATAAGGAAAAGATAAAGTTAAATATAAGGACTCTTTGTTTATTTATAGATTGGCATTATTTAATCGTAACGATAAAAAGTGCCCAACACATTAACCTTTTAATAGGAATCGTTATGTCAGAGCTGACTAAAACCCTTCTAAATATCCGTAGCCTTCGTGCATTTTCTCGTGAGCTGACTCTAGAACAATTGGAAGAAGCTCTAGATAAACTCACTACTGTCGTAGATGAGCGTCGTGAAGCAGAAGAAGCAGAACGCGCAGCACAAGCAGAGCAAGAAGCTAAGCTTGCAGAGATTGCTGAGAAAATCGCTCAAGACGGTATTGATGTAGAAGCACTTATTACTGCGCTATCTGGCGAAACTAAGACGAAAGGCAAAGCGAAGCGCGCACCTCGCCCTGCTAAATACAAATACACAGATTCAAACGGTAATGAGAAAACTTGGACTGGCCAAGGTCGTACACCTTCGGCGATTCAAGAGCAACTTGATGCAGGTAAATCTCTGGATGAGTTCCTAATCTAGATCCGTGCTATTTTTAAAAGGCTCCCATAGGGAGCCTTTTTTATTTAAACCATTACAAATAAAAAAGGCACATTTCTTAATGCGCCTTTTACTTTAGTTACAGAATAGTTAATTAAACCGCTTCGTATTAACGTTCCCAGTATGCTTCTTCTAGGCTATCTTCTCGCTCAGGAAGTCCGCGCGACAATCGTGGTGAATGTTGCACGAGAACTTCGTAGCTCGCACGGTTTGCGTATTTGCAGACTTGAGAAAAAGAAGAGTAAGTTAAATACTCGTTACTGTGCTTGCTTGAATTAGGCACATTTTCTTTATGGTATTTATTTGCTGCCATATCATGAAGAACAGCAGATAACGCGGCATCACCTGCGCCATTTGTATTCTTAATTTTTTCTGGACCACCCATATATGGCGAGATATGCGAGTACACTTTTATTGGCGTCTCGCATGAGTCTTTTTTCGCCGGACGACTAAATTCATAACGATTAAATTCAGCAATTGACCCTGGAAGTAATGGCAAAGAAGTTTCGCGCTTCGCGCTATCTTCCGTATACCCAGCCATAAATAGACCTACAGGACCCGCCGTGCACAATACTAGATCAGCCCACTCCAATGTTTTATCAGACGCAGCAAGTGGATCAGATTCCCCCGTCAGTGCTTCTGCTTCATCTTCATTCATCGCAACGACTGAAACGTTATCTCTAATGAATTCTTGCCAATATTTAGGGTCATCTTGAATAACAAACTTTGTGCCTAAAGTCAGAACAACAGGCACATCATTCTTTTTCGCGTACTCAATCGCTTTCATTGTTGCTTCCGGCATTGGGTCGCCGTCTTTGCAACGTACTAGATATGACGTCAGTACAAGTGCTGATGCATTTTTAAAGATTTTCTCTGGAATGCTATCAGGATGGAGTTGGTTCATTTGCCCTTCGCTGATAGCAAAAGTACGTTCACCGTCTTCTGTGATAAGAGCAAAACAACGGCCAATTGCACCATCTACACCTTGTAGGTAGTTCAAGTCCATGCGGCTTGATGTATTACAAAGATAACGGTAACCGTAGCTGCCAATCTTAATATCCTGGCTCATCACTCCAAGTAGTGTGGAGCGATCATCCGCTAGCACGGAGTAGTTATGTAGCGTGTTACCAATTGTACCGCCCGCATACTCATTGGTAATCAAGTTCTCTTCTTTCAGTTGCTGGTATAACTCTTCTGCTCTTTCGTCATCGATAACCAGAGAGTGACCTTTACTCAGACCGTACTTTTCAATCACATCCGTTGTAACTTTTGCTTCAATATCAACCAAGGTTTGGTCAATACCAATGATGTGAGTGCGCGTCATCTTCTTGCTTTCTTGTGCTTGGCTCACCAGCGGGTCACGAGCATGAACAGGAAAATAGTGCTTCGATTTGCGTTGTCCAGGAAATTTCATATTGTCAGTCTGAGTAAGGGGATGAAAAGGAGAGCGGATTCTATACCGCTAATAATAAAGCAGCAATAAAAGCGATTATAGCAAACGTTTGCTGACTACTTTTTTCTTTTAGGTGGCTTATTCACCTTCCATAAAGCTGAGATCTGGTAGTTGCTCAAGGTGCTCGCTATAACGCTTTAGGTTGAACTCACCTTCATTCTTCATCACATCAAAAATCTCAATTGACATCGCACATGCCATCATCGCAACCGCATCTTCACGTGGTGTGCCAGTCATCATTAAACGCATAAGGGTTTCTTTTACTTTAAGCGGGTTGCCATCTTCGAGCTGATTTTCAACAATTTCAATCAACTCACTTTCTTGCATAAATTGGTTTTCTTCTGTCATTTGGTGTTTCCTCTTGGATTTTGGCCAACTATGCCATATATACCTCTTCTATACTTGCGAAATTACTCGTTCGAATCTTTGTTGAAGAAAAATCCAGCGAAACGAATTGTGATTTCGATCTCGGATCTGTCACCGGTCTGTGGATTCTGATAGAATCTGCATCCCGTTTATTTAAGTGGTGTTTAGTAATGTCTGATAACAGCCAAAAGAAAGTCATCGTCGGTATGTCCGGCGGCGTTGATTCATCTGTTTCCGCGTATCTTCTAAAGCAGCAAGGCTACCAAGTAGAAGGCCTTTTCATGAAGAACTGGGAAGAAGATGACAACGAAGAATATTGTACAGCGGCAGAAGATCTTGCTGACGCTCAGGCAGTATGTGACAAGCTAGGCATCCACCTACACACTATCAACTTTGCTGCCGAATACTGGGATAACGTATTTGAGTACTTCCTTGCTGAATACAAAGCTGGCCGTACTCCGAACCCTGACATTCTTTGTAACAAAGAAATCAAGTTCAAAGCATTCCTAGAATTCGCTGATGAAGTACTTGATGCTGATTACATTGCAATGGGCCACTATGTGCGTCGCTCTTTCCCAGAAAACGGTGAAAAACCACAGATGCTACGTGGTCTAGATGGCAACAAAGATCAAAGCTACTTCCTGTACACATTAAGCAACGAGCAAATTGCGCGTAGCCTATTCCCTGTTGGTGACCTAGAGAAACCAGAAGTACGCCGCATTGCGGAAGAACAAGACCTAATTACTGCTAAGAAGAAAGATTCAACTGGTATTTGTTTCATCGGTGAACGCAAGTTTACGGAATTCCTAGGTCGCTACCTTCCAGCTCAGCCTGGTAATATCGAGACTCCAGAAGGCGAAGTGATTGGTCAACACCAAGGCCTGATGTACCACACACTTGGTCAGCGTAAAGGTCTACACATCGGTGGCCGTAAAGGCGGCGGTGGTAACGAGGACCCATGGTTCGTTGGTGAGAAAGATCTAGAACGTAACGTTTTGATTGCCGTTCAAGGTAAAGACCATCCAATGTTGAAATCAGAAGGTCTACTTGCATCACAACTTCACTGGGTAGATCGTGAGCCAATTCGCGATGTTATGAAGTGCACAGTGAAAACTCGTTACCGTCAGGAAGATATTCCTTGTACAATCATCCCTATCGATGATGAAAACATTAAAGTTATCTTTGACGAGCCACAAATTGCTGTAACTCCAGGTCAATCAGCAGTGTTCTACAAAGGTGACGTGTGCCTAGGTGGCGGCATCATCGAGCAACGCATTAAATATTCTCAAGCTTAGGAGTCGTTACGTGGCGAATACACTTTATGACCGTACTATCGCTTTCGCTGGGATTTGCCAAGCTGTTGCTTTAGTTCAACAGGTAGCGAGAAACGGACATTGTGATCAAGATGCTTTTGAAACATCAATCAACGCTATTTTGAGCACGAACCCTGCTAACACAGTTGGCGTATTCGGTCGCGAAGCCGATCTAAAGCTCGGCCTAGAATGCTTGGTTAAAGGGATTGATAGCACACCATCAGGCAGTGAAATTACTCGTTACATTATTAGTTTAATGGCGTTAGAACGTAAGTTAAGCTCTCGTAACGATGCTATGTCTCAGCTTGGCGATCGTATTCAAATGGCCAAGCGTCAGTCAGAGCACTTTGAGCTACTAGACGATCAAATGATCAGCAATTTAGCGAGCATCTATCTGGATGTCGTTAGCCCTATTGGCCCACGCATTCAAGTAACGGGCACGCCATCTGTACTGCAGCAGACGGCAAGCCAACACAAAGTTCGTGCGCTGTTGTTATCTGGCATTCGTAGTGCAGTTCTTTGGCGTCAAGTTGGTGGTAAGCGTCGCCACCTAATCTTCGGGCGCAAGAAGATGGTAGAGCAAGCACAAATCCTTCTTGCTCGTCTGTAGTAAAATATCAAATAAGCAGCTCGCGTTTATCGCGAGCTCATTTTTTTCGACTAAAACAAATCTCGCGCAAACGTTTGCGCAATATTCGTGACAATTGCCACAGTTATTGGTATAAAGCTCACGAAATTTAGAAACCCAATTCAGGAGAACATCATGGAACTGTCAGCATTGACTGCTGTTTCACCAGTAGACGGCCGTTACGGAAGCAAGACAATTGCGTTACGCGAAATTTTCAGTGAATACGGTCTACTAAAGTACCGTACTATCGTTGAAATCCGCTGGCTACAAAAGCTTGCTGCTACTGCTGAAATTGCAGAAGTGCCAGCGTTTAGCGCAGAAGCAAACCAATTCCTAGACGACCTTGCTGCAAACTTCTCTGAAGAAGATGCACGCCGTATCAAAGAGATCGAGCGTACAACTAACCACGACGTAAAAGCGGTTGAGTACTTCCTAAAAGAGAAAGTAGCAGACGTTCCTGAACTGCACGCAGTAAACGAGTTCTTCCACTTCGCATGTACTTCTGAAGACATCAACAACACATCACACGCTCTAATGCTTAAAGAAGCGCGTGAGAACGTGATTCTTCCAGAAATCCGTAACCTAATCGACGCTATCAAAGCACTAGCAGTGGAATACCGCGACATTCCTCTTCTATCTCGTACACACGGTCAGCCTGCTTCTCCATCTACTATGGGTAAAGAAATGGCTAACGTGGCGTACCGTATGGAGCGTCAATTCAAGCAAATCGAAAACGTTGAGATCCTAGCGAAAATCAACGGTGCAGTAGGTAACTACAACGCACACCTTTCTGCTTACCCAGAGCTAGATTGGCACAAGTTCTCTGAAGAGTTCATCACAGAGTCTCTAGACGTAACTTGGAACCCTTACACAACTCAAATCGAACCGCACGATTACATCGCTGAGCTGTTCGATGCTATCGCTCGTTTCAACACTATCCTGATTGACTTCGACCGTGACGTTTGGGGTTACATTGCACTAGGCCACTTCAAGCAAAAAACTATTGCGGGTGAGATCGGTTCTTCAACAATGCCTCACAAAGTTAACCCAATCGACTTTGAAAACTCAGAAGGTAACCTAGGTCTTGCGAACGCTGTATTCGGCCACCTAGCACAGAAACTGCCTATCTCTCGTTGGCAACGTGACCTAACTGACTCAACGGTTCTACGTAACCTTGGTGTTGGTGTTGGCTACGCTATCATCGCTTACACTTCGACACTTAAAGGCATCAGCAAGCTAGAAGTAAATCGTGAAGCGCTTCTTGCTGAACTAGACAAGAACTGGGAAGTACTAGCTGAGCCAGTACAAACCGTTATGCGTCGTTACGGCATCGAGAAGCCATACGAGAAGCTGAAAGAGCTAACTCGTGGTAAGCGTGTAGACGGCGAAGCAATGCGTAACTTCATCGACGGTCTTGAGCTTCCTGAGCACGAGAAAGCACGTCTGAAAGAGATGACACCAGCGAACTATATCGGTCAAGCAATCGAGCTGACAGATAAGCTGTAATCCTCCTGTAACGACCAGATACTTAAAAGGTTGACGCGAAAGCGTCAACCTTTTTTAGTTAGGAGAGTTAGGTCGGGAGAAAATAATTTTAGTTATATGGAATGGATTATTAATTGAAGATCAGCCCCATTTGTTATGGCAGCTTTTGGAAGAACAAGGTTATTGTTCCTACTTCCACACCAAACTTTTTTATTTTCGTTAGATTGAAAACGTGTCTGTCATCCTGACGATAAAGCCAATCATCAAAAGCAACCGTCACTGATGAATCCTCCATTTGTAGCTCAAAGTCATATTGCCACTGTAGCGCATTGCCCTGCTCTTCCCCTGTTGCCACACCTATAATATCGTCTGCCTTACCTTCATAACGACCGTCTTCTAATCTAGTGATAACCCAAATTCGCTGGTCCACCTCTCCGTCATCAAACACGAAGTCTTCCACCAGCGTCAGCGTATCACCCGCTACAGTACCCACTATATCGACTTCAAAGCGACGCGTTTGCTGTCCGGTATAATCTTGCACCATCCCCCACGCCTTTATGTCGCCTTCGAAATAACCGAATACGTCAAAAGTCGGTTTAGAAGAGCGGTAATTATCAATGTCTGCGGAACATGCCGAAAGAAAAACAGCTGCCACTAAAGTCGCTGATTTAAAAATTCGTTTAAACACTATCTAACCTGCCCTATCAATTGTTTTCGGAGTTTCGGAAATTCTGTGTTGGGTGATAACCATATAGCCAAAAATGCATCGTTCATTCGTTCGTCTTCAATGATGCCAACGTTCTTTACTTGCACGTCCCCAACCTGCTTATAAAAAAGCTGACCAGATTTTCCATCTGTTAGATAAGTAAGCTCGTCACCTTTTTGAATATCAGGAAACATACGATCGAGCTCGCTGATCCAAGCTTTTCGATATGAGTCCGTAAAACCCAATTTCGCCCACTGCTCATCCGTCACATCAAGCAGCTGTTGCTTACTGATGTCTCTCTTGTAATTAATTTCCAACGCAAGGGGATGTGGCGATACGTCATCGCTTACGATGAACTTTCCATCAGGCGCTTTTAATCTTGAGTGATAAATATCGAAGATGAACCAAGTAAGTTGGGCTTCTCCAACAGTTTTCCATCCCTTCCAATTCGCAATGTTGCTAGCAGCTTCGCTGTTTCCAACAGGTTGAGCTTGCAGAGCAAAAGAGCCAGTTACTATTACCAACGCAAGCAGCCTAGTCAGTCTCTGAGTTAAGTCTCTCTTCAAGCTTTTCATTTCCGTACACCTTGAGTATCAAGAGCATCATGACGCACCATTCGACAAACAACATTGCCAGTGTAGCGCCAGTGCTAAATCCAAATTCAACGGCTTGGAGCTTATAGCCAGCAAAGTAGCTCGCTGTTCCTCCGAGTCCGCCTACTATTGATACGTAGGTTTTTGGGAAACGGTACAAAATTGACTTGAGTTGATAGGCATACCAGGCGAACAGAATCCAAAGGCACAAAAGCCAAAGGGGTAACCATTGAGTGGCAAACATGAAAATTGAAAATTGCTGATTTAATGTATCAAGCACGAGACCAATCGTGGCGATAACACCAATACTTTTGAGCGAAGATGCGTCAGTTTTCAAACAATATAGTAGGGTTGCCAAAGTAAGGAATAACGTCACCCATTGCCATTGATAGGTTCCAAGCACCGCTGCAAACCAGCAGAGTTGGAACCATGTCGAAGCAAGAAACACCTTCATAACGAACTACGGGCGTTGAAACGTCATGTGAACGGCACTGATCGTGCGAGCCAAAAAGCCACCTTCACAGTAGCTCAAATAGTAGCGCCACATACGCACAAAGCGGTCGTCGTAGCCAAACGAGCGCACTTCATTCTCTGCTCGATTAAAACGTAAGTGCCATTCGTTCAGCGTCTTGGCGTAGTCCAAACCAATATCGAACAAGTCTCGCGTCACTAAGTCACTGTACTTTGTTGTTGCTTGGGTTAGTGAGGTTACCGACGGTAAAAAACCACCCGGGAAAATGTACTTTTGGATAAAGTCGACGTTGTTACTGTAGTAATCGTAACGCTGATCGGCAATCGTAATCGCTTGAATCGCCATCAAGCCACCAGTCTTCAATAAAGACTCACAGACCTTAATGTACGAAGGCAGGAATTGTTTGCCCACAGCTTCAATCATTTCAATAGAAACGAGCTTGTCATAAGTGCCGGTTAAGTTACGGTAATCTTCTTTGAGTAGTGTGATTTTATCTTCTAAGCCACGCTCTTTGATTTTTTGCTCCGCGTACGCGTGTTGCTCTTCAGATATCGTTGTTGTGGTGACCTGACAACCGTATTGTTCTGCCATGTAAATCGCCATAGCGCCCCACCCAGTGCCAATTTCAACAACATGATCAGTGGGCTTCAGCTCAAGTTGCTGACATAGACGATCCATTTTGTTGATTTGAGCCTGCTCTAGAGAGTCATCCGCATGATTGTAAAGCGCCGACGAATACAGCATATTGATATCAAGGAACGCTTCGTATAGGTTGTTACCCAAGTCGTAATGCGCATGGATATTTTTACGTGAGTTCTCTTCAGAATTTCTGTTTGACCAATGACTGAACTTGTACAGTATTTTAGTCAACCAACTGCCTTGCTCTTCGAGTTTATCTAGAGCACGCATGTTAAGGGCCATCAGTTTCATTAATGAGGTTAAATCGGGGCTATCCCACCACCCATCCATATAAGCCTCACCAGCAGCAATACTGCCGCCCTGCAAGATCCGTGAATAAAAGCCTGGATGTTTTACCTCTATAGTAGCGACAACAGGTTGACCACTGTACTCCCCATTTGGCGCACTAAAACGCTCGCTTCGCTCTGTCGTTTCCGTCTTAAAACTTTCAATAACTGTTAAGCAGCCGATTTCCATTTTTTGCAGACATTGAAAAATAACTCCGCGAGCCGCTTTTTGCGTTGTCGTCAATTTACGCGGCAATGTCATAGAACTAGTATTTAACATGCAGAATTCTCCTTGTGCTTTTTATTTTTTTTGTCTGTTTTTTCAGTATCGGCTTCTATTTCTTCATGCGTTGAATATTTAGGATGAGAATAAAATGGTGCGCCTTTCACCCAAAGTTTTAATGCGTGCCAATAAATACCAACCATTACTTTTACCGTTTGTATTGGTGTAACGATCAAACACCTCAATAAGGTTTTGCTTGAAAGTGGCTTGGCTTTCATAACCATGGTGGCATCAAAGTGTTTCTTTCCTTTGTGACATTCAAGATGAATATTCAACTTGTCTGTCAAAGGTTTAATTCTCCAGCGGTAGAGTTGGTCAATCGGGTTGAATGGTGAAACATGGAATGCTTTAACTTGTTCCCAACCAAACTTTTCTTCTTCTTTATCTGCTGACACCACGTAGTAATGTCGTTCATTCCAAGGAGTGTTACTCACCTCTGCGAGGAGATACTTCCATTCTCCTTCCGTGTTATAAACGTAGTAGAAATTAACGGGACTGAAATAAAGCCCTAGATAACGCAAGTGACAGACTGCGATTACCTTGCCGGTACAGCGAACACCTGTCAGTTCTTCAATTTTGCTGTGCACTGCCGACTTGACGCTGCCTTCACCAATGTAATCACTGCGCTTGAAGCGAGCCCAATGCCACCAACGCGAACCAAAACCCCATACTTTTTTCTCTAAAGCATCGAGCTCGTCTACATCGATGGCGGGCATAAATAAAGAGTAGTTCAACTCATGATTCACAGGCGTGAATCGACGGTGACGAACGTTGCCTATAAACAATCGGCTGTTCATTTGGCTATCCATATCACGCTGCGCCTTTTTCGAAAGGAACCACATTTTGTTCGCGGTACTTTTCTTCTAGTTCTTTCACAACATCAAGCGCGCTACGCACGCCATCTTCATGAAAACCGTTGTACCAATAAGCGCCGCAGAACCAGGTACTTTGTTTGCCCTGTATCTCATCTTTGCGCTGCTGCGCTGCAATAGACTCAGTGGTGAATACTGGATGATGATAAGTGAACGAACGCAAGACTTTATTTGAGTTAATTTGCTCAGTACTGTTCAACGTTACACAAAACGTATGTTCTGATTGAATATGCTGAAGAATGTTCATGTTATAAGTGAGCGAAGGGAGGCGTTGCTGTTCCTCTTCACTGCCTTCCAATAGGTAGTTCCATGATGCCCATGCTGCCTTACGTTTTGGTAGTACGGCAGAGTCGGTATGAAGAACAACTTCATTTGCTTGGTATGTCATATCCCCCAAGATTCCCTGCTCAATTGGGCTGATATCCTCTAGCATTCTCATTGCTTGATCACTGTGACAAGCAAAGATAACGTCATCAAACCAATGCGTTTCTCCGCGAACTTGAACGCCAACCCCTTTTTCGTTGCGAACCACTTTTTCGACAGGACTATTAAGACGAATACTCTCGGCAAAGCCTTTGGTCAATGGTGGAATGTATGATCGTGAACCACCTTTAATCACATACCATTGTGGCCGGTTAGTCACATCTAGCAGACCGTGGTTGAGGAAGAAACGTAAGAAGAACATAAGAGGGAATGCGCGCATGTCAGCTAAAGTCGACGACCAAATCGCAGCACCCATCGGTAAAATGTAGTTATCGGTAAAGAAAGCACTGAATTTGTGTTCATCAAGGAACTCACCTAACGTCTGAGAGTGCGAGGATTGCTCGCTAGCGAAGCGCTTGGCAAGTTTATTGAAACGAAGTATCTCGAAGATAAATCGATAAAATTTAGGGTTTGCCCAGTTGCGTTTTTGAGCAAACAATGTCGACACTGTGTGGCCGTTGTACTCTAGTCCGTTCCCATCGTTTCTGACACTGAAGCTCATTTGAGTCGGCAGACCTTCAACGCCAATCTCGCTCATCATTTTAATGAAATTAGGGTACGTACGGTCGTTATAGACGATGAACCCAGTATCTATCGCGTATTCTTTACCATCAAGGCTCACATCAACGGTTGCAGTATGGCCACCGATGTAATCGTTCGCTTCAAACAGCGTTACATCATGTTCTTTATGCAAGTAATAACCACAAGTAAGGCCAGAGATTCCCGTTCCCACAATCGCTATCTTCTTTCTTCCTGCTGTTTTCATTTTTATTCCTTCTTATGATACGAGTTTAGCAGTTAGGCGAGCTTGCCAACTGTATGGAAGTAACGAGATAAAACGTAAAATACTGGTAAATCTCGCCGGGAAATAGATATAGGTCTTGTTGGCGGCTAACTGCTTCCTGATAGATTCCGACGCTTGCTGAGTAGAAATGATCATTGGCATTTCGAAGTCGTTTTTGTCAGTCAACGGCGTTTCAACAAAACCAGGAAACACCGTTACCACTTTGATCCCTTTCTTTTTCAAGTCGACGGCGAGCGTGCGTGCAAAATAACTGACTGCCGCTTTGGACGCGCCGTAAGCTTCAGCACGAGGCAGTGCCACTTCTGATGCGATAGAGCCAACAATAACAATGCGGTGCCCTCTCTCTAAATGCACTTGGCAGCCTTCGACGCAGTTGGCAACACCGACAACATTTACGTTCATCACACGCGCCATGAGTTTCGCGTCGACCACTCCCTCATCCATGTACTCACAATCGCCTGCGTTAAAAAACCATGTGTTTGGCGTAAAGGGCAAATTGGAGAGAGCCTGCTGAGTTTCCTCATAATTTGTCACATCAAACTGCAGTGTATGAATTTTGGAAGAAACTGCCTCCAGTTCTGCAAGAACATCTTGATTCCGACCACAAGCAATCACATTCCATTCTGAGTTCGCGTAATCTAGCGCAAGCTGTCTTCCTATTCCGGAGGTGGCGCCTGTGATTAAGATGGTGTTGTTCATTGTCCTAACCTCTGCTTGATGGTTTTAACGACTGAACCAAGTAACGGTAAATGCTCATAGAGCATCTCTCCGAGATCAAAATAGTCTCGGTGATAAATGACCTGACCTTCGCTAAATTTGAGGTGCGAAACACCATTGACGAGAATAGGCGCACCCTTCTGAAGTTTGGGATGCTGAAGGTCCATTGTCCAAGTTAGGAAGCCTGTATCTCCGACTTGTTGATGCTCATGGATTACAAAATCACAACTGATGACGTTGGCATATAATGAGGTGAAATAATCCGAAAGTGCTGGCCATCCTTCTAAACGATGCGCTGCGTCCTCAAATACTACATCTTGGTGATATATATCCTTAAGTAGATGTAAGTTCGCTTTGTTGAGCTTTTGATAGATATTGCCAACAGACTGTATGTCCATTTTTTACTCCTACACGCCCATTAAGTTGTACAAAATTATTATATGTACAAGATAGTTCATTCCACCAAAGTTGTACAAAAATAATTTTGTATAACTTTGTTTCTGTAAGTAGTACGTGATGAAGTTCGCACGCGATCAATCGGCGAAAAAAAAGGCTTGGTCAAAACCAAGCCTTTTCAGCAGATTAACAATTATTTAAGTAGGAACAATTAGTATTGCTGGCCTCGCAACGCTGCAATACGTTTATCTAGCGGAGGGTGGCTCATTAGTAGCTCAGTCAGCGACTGCTTGCCATTGATACCAAACGCCATCATGGTGCCATCCAGTTGAGATTCATGACTCACCTTCAAACGCTCTAGAGCCGCAATCATTTTTTCTTTGCCAACGAGGCGCGCTGCACCTGCGTCCGCGTGGAATTCGCGATGACGGCTGTACCACATAGTCAAGAAGCTAGCTAGGAAACCAAATACCAGTTCAAGCACCATGGATACGCCAAAGTACACCATCATATTTGTACCTTGGCCTTCTTCATCATCGTTCGATGCCACAATATTGGCAATAAAGCGTGATAGGAAGATAACAAACGTGTTCACGACACCTTGCATCAACGTCATCGTGACCATATCACCATTTGAAATATGGCTCATTTCGTGTGCAAGTACTGCCTCTGCCTCATCACGAGTCATATTGTGTAAAAGACCAGTAGAAACTGCGACAAGAGAGTCATCTCGCTTTGCACCTGTCGCAAATGCATTGATATCTGGTGAATCATAAATAGCCACCGTTGGCATACCAATACCCACTTGTTGAGCTTGACGACCCACAGTTTCGACTAACCAATGCTCCGTTTCGTTGCGCGGGCTTTCAATGACCATACCACCAACCGAGCGTAGCGCCATACCCTTTGACATCATCAACGAAATAAATGCGCCACCAAAACCAAATACAGCAGCCATTACAAGTAAACCTGACAGACTGCCTGGTTGCATTCCAGTTACAGCGTAAACAATATTCAGAACAACACTAAGCACTAGCACGACAGCTAGGTTAGTTGCTAGGAATAACATAATTCGCTTCATTACTTTTCTCCGAGGAAGCTTATCGTTTTTTTAAAACGGATTGTTATAAGGAACAAATGGTAATCGCTATAAAAGCCAATTCCGTTGATTTTCATGTTCCGTGCGTTGTAGATATAGTCTATCCGCGATAAAAACAAGGTTAAGCAATAAATTGCAACATTTGTTTTCGGGACTGAAATATTTGATTCAAGCGATTTCAAAACATGCTTTGGTAGGAGCTGGAACCTCCGTTCATATACATTTATCAAAATGATAAAATAAGCTCTGAGCTACCCATCATCTATTGATAGATGATCTTGGTGTTAAATCTATCACCTCTTAGCAACTTAGCTAGAAATTTTTTAATAGACCAAAAACAGTACGTTAGCTCTGCTATAGACTTTGGTCTTATTGTGCGGCTACATGGACATGCTAAATTCGAATGAGATGAACAAAACAGAGCCACTCTAAGTACATTGCAAAAAGTGCATTGGGTGAGCTCAAAAACTCCATGTATTGAGGGAAAAACCATGGTAGAAACTAACGACTATCAGATGGCTATTGATTTACTGCGTTGTCACCTAGGCATCTCAGAGGACGAGGCAAAGCAACAACTTGGTATTTCAACCGATCATCATATGTCTCAGCGTGTTGCAGAAACACAACAAGCATTGATGGGGCTCAGCCAAGATAAGTAATCTGACTTTTTAGGTTACACCAACAAGAAAGGGCTGCATTGCGCAGCCCTTTGGTTTTTTAGTCTTTTACCCTAAACACCATTAGTCAGTGTTTAGCAACGGCTCTACATTAATGTACTTGCCTAGCTCTTTACGTTTAGCACTTGGAATATATGGAATTTCCCCAAGCTTAGGTGCATCGATACGTGCTTCTAGCATCTCGATAATGTCAGCGTAGTGCTCTGTGCCTGGGTTGACGCGGTTTGCCACCCAGCCAACAAGATTCAAACCATCCGCTTTAATACTCTCCGCTGTGAGTAAAGCGTGGCTCAAACAGCCTAATTTAATGCCAACCACCAGTACAACAGGTAACTGCTCTTCTTTTACCCATGTAGATAAACAGTCCGTATCGGATACTGGCACACGCCAGCCTCCAGCACCTTCAACGAGAACAACATCGGCTTGCTGCTTATGTTGAGCCAGTTTTTGACTCAGAACATCGTAACTTATTTCGACATGTTCATGCTTCGCTGCAATGTGGGGAGAAGCAGGCAACTCTAAAGCGTATGGGTTCACATCATCATAGGCCACATCGAGTGTTGCGGCGTCTTGTAAGTGTAAAGCATCAGAGTTACGCCATCCCGCTTCAGTCTTGTCACTCCCTGCTGCCACTGGCTTATAACCAATAGTATTTAGTCCTTTTGCTGCAATCGCTTGCAAAATGGCTTTAGACGCTACCGTCTTTCCAACATCAGTATCCGTACCAGCAATAAAAAAAGCATCAATCATAGATGTATTACTCCAAAACAAACCTGATAACTTGCAGGTAGAAGACCTTGATCGTTTTTAAACGCTTGGTACGCATGCTCAACTTGCAACAAAGTCTCGCGACTAGTTAAACCGTGTGAGCGCCCGCTTACGTGATTTGCACCTATACCTTTGAGGTCACGCATAACTGAAAATGCAGAGTCGTACCAAACTGTGATGGTGGTCAAGTCTAGTTGATGGCTGTCACATCGAGATTGCGCTAACGCAATTTTTACCTGATTGAGCGTTAGAAAGTTATTGACGTGTTGATATGCATCAATTTTTTCCCATGATGCACGCAGCTCATACAGTGATCCATCAACCAGTGTAGAGAACCACGCTTTCCCACCATTTTTTAGCACGCGGCGCACTTCTTTTAGTGGGTAACTTAAATCTGTACACCATTGCAGCGCTAAACTTGAAAACACGTAATCGAAGCTATCATCGTCAAATGGTAAGTTTTCAGCATCAGCAACTTGGTAATGCATTCGTACTGCACCACAACGCTGCTCTGCTTTATCTAACATGGCTTGAGAGATATCGCCGCAGACTACTTCCGCACCGCGTTGTTGAAGTAGTTGGGAGAAATAACCCGTGCCACAACCTAAATCCAATACACGTTTTCCCGTCAAGTTTTCAGGAAGTTTATCAAGCAGCTGATGCCCGACATCACGTTGAAAAGCCGCATGTTTATCGTATGTTTCTGCTGCTTTACCAAACGAAGAGGCAATCGCGTCTTTATCTTGATGGAAACTCTCTAACGCGAGCGTTTGCGCTAATGCGGTAGTTGCATTATCCATTACAGCGCTCCTAATGCTTGCTTCAATGCCATTGAAAGCGTTTTAACTTGTTCATTAGTGTGATTGGCAGTGAGTGTGATTCGAAGACGAGACGTCCCTTTAGGCACCGTCGGTGGTCGAATAGCGGTAACCCAAATGCCGTTTTGGCGACAAGCGCTCGCAACCTGCAAAGCCAGTTCAGATTCACCAATCACAAACGGCTTAATCGAAGTCTGAGTCTCAGCAAAGCCCTCCAGATCGCTGAGGCAGTCTCGATACACTTCACTAAGCTCTGAAAGCTTTTCACGTCGCCAAGACTGCTCTTGAACGATAGAAACCGCATGCGTTAGCGCATAGGCTTGTGCCGGAGGCATCGCTGTGGAATACACATGGTGACGAGCAAACTGAGTCAAAAAGTCTCCCGTTGCGTGGTCGCATAAAATAGCCGCGCCCGACATACCAAACGCTTTGCCGAAAGTAACGATCAGTATCTCGGGTTTAAACGTTGCCAACTCGCAAGAACCACCACCGGATTGACCAAGAACGCCAATACCATGAGCATCATCGACAGCAAACCAAGCATCATGACTGCGAGTGGCTTCAGCTATATCGCTGAGCGGCGCGCAGTCACCGTCCATGCTGAATACCCCTTCCGTCACAACTAGATGGTTGTCTTCGCTATTAATCAGCGACTTTAGGTGCTCGATGTCATTGTGTTTGAAGCGCTTCATCTTAGCTGGTGACAACGCCCCCGCTTCTATCAATGAAGCATGATTCAAACGGTCTTGGATCAATACGTCTGACTTTTCTAACAAGGTGAACAACAAGGCTTGATTAGCACTGAATCCAGAACCAAACAGAATTGCTCTGTCGTAGCCCAACCATTCAGTTAGTGCGGCTTCTAAATTGCTGTGTGCTGCACTAAAGCCAGTGACCATTGGCGATGCTCCACTGCCACTGCCGTATACGCTTAAACCTTGCTGCCACGCACGAACGAGCGCTTGATCATTGGCCAAGCCCAAATAATCATTACTTGAGAAATTAATGTAGCGCTTGCCTTCGTGCTCCAAAACGGACTGGTTACCGGCAAACACCACATTCATAGAACGATTCAACCCTTGCGTTTTACGCTTAGCAAGAGCGGACTCGATACGAGATTTAAACGCTGGCATCGTAGAAAAGGTCGTCTTTTGTCGGACGGGCAGCAACGCGCTCTACGACGCGATCGAGTAACTCGTTTTCTTCGATTTCATCAGGCTTTTGAGACACCTCTTGGCTGTTAATACCGAGCTTGTTGAACAGCATCATATCTTTGTCTTCAGAAGGGTTTGGCGTGGTCAGAAGCTTGCAGCCATAGAAAACGGAGTTTGCACCCGCCATAAAACACAGCGCTTGCATTTGTTCGTTCATGTTTTCACGGCCAGCGGATAAACGAACGGCTGACTGAGGCATCATGATTCGTGCAATCGCAATCAGGCGAATGAAATCGAAAGGCTCAACATCATCCACTTCTTCCAGTGGTGTGCCCTTTACCTTCACGAGCATGTTGATTGGAACGCTTTCAGGGTGTACCGGCAAGTTAGCCAGTTCAACCAACAAACCAGCTCGGTCGTTTGCACTTTCACCCATGCCGATGATGCCACCGGAACAGATCTTCATGCCAGCATCACGCACGTGAGACAAAGTATCTAAACGGTCTTGGTAAGTCCGTGTGGTAATGATGTTGCCGTAGAACTCAGGTGAGGTATCTAGGTTGTGGTTGTAGTAATCCAGACCTGCGGTTGCCAATTGCTTTGCTTGATCTGGTGTCAACATACCTAATGTCATACACGTTTCTAAACCCATGCCCTTCACACCTTTGATCATGTCAGTCAAATGCGGCATGTCACGCTCTTTAGGGTTTTTCCATGCAGCGCCCATACAGAAACGAGTTGAACCAGCATTTTTGGCTTTTTGCGCAGCATCGAGTACGCGTTCTACTTCCATCAGACGCTCTTTTTCGATGTCTGTGGTGTAACGAGCACTCTGAGGACAGTACTTACAATCTTCTGGACAAGCACCTGTCTTAATCGACAGAAGCGTGCTTACTTGAACATGGTTGGTTTGTTGATATTGACGATGTACAAGCTGCGCTTCGAATAGGAGATCCATGAATGGTTTTTCCATGAGATCGCGCACTTCAGCATGCGTCCAGTTATGACGAACTTCCACGTGTATTCCTTTAGTCACTTTTGTTGTTGTGTTGACAGTCTACTGAGTCTCGATAAACTGTCAACACAACACAAAATAACAAAGTTTACATCTGTTTATTTTTTAACCTCAATTATTATTGGAATCGCACATGGATCTCGCCTTCGACCGCCAGCATATCTGGCATCCCTACACTTCGACATTGACACCTCTGACCTGCTACCCAGTAGCATCGGCAAATGGTGTTCACATTAAATTGGAAGACGGTACTGAGCTGGTCGACGGCATGTCTTCTTGGTGGTCGACGATCCACGGCTATAACCATCCGCACTTAAATCAAGCCGCTCACCAGCAAATCGATCAGGTCTCTCACGTGATGTTTGGCGGGATTACCCACCAGCCAGCAATCAGTTTGTGTAAGAAGTTGCTATCCCTAACCCCAAGTAATCTTGAAAATGTATTCCTTGCCGATTCAGGCTCCGTTGCCGTAGAAGTCAGCTTAAAAATGGCACTGCAATATTGGCATGCAAAAGGCGAACGCCGACCGAAGTTTCTTACTTTGCGACACGGTTATCACGGCGATACGTTTGCGGCGATGTCGGTTACCGATCCCGATAACTCAATGCACTCTCTCTACAAAGGCTTTTTGCCTGAGCATATCTTTGCGGAGTCACCAACTTGTGGTTATTGGGATGAATGGAAGCCAGAAGACCTCACCGACTTCGAGCACAAGATTGAGACGCACCATAAAGAACTTGCTGCGGTGATCCTAGAACCTATTGTTCAAGGCGCAGGCGGCATGCGCATCTACCATCCAGAATTTCTCAAAGGCGTGCGTAGGCTTTGCGACAAATACGGCTTGTTATTGATTGCAGATGAGATCGCTACCGGATTTGGTCGTACCGGTAAGTTGTTTGCCTGCGAACATGCAGACATTCAACCAGACATTCTGTGTGTCGGGAAAGCACTCACTGGCGGCTACATGACCCTCTCTGCGACCCTGGCGAGCAAACACGTAGCAGACACCGTTTGTGGTGGTGATGCAGGCTGTTTTATGCACGGTCCAACCTTTATGGGGAATCCACTCGCCTGTGCTGTTGCCACCGCAAGTTTGGAATTGATTGAGCAAGGTAATTGGCAGCAACAAACCCAACAAATTGAAACGCTGTTTTCTGAGTTACTACCAAAACTTGAAGAATACGAGTTGGTGAAAAACACCCGTTGGCTAGGTGCCATTGGCGTAGTGGAGACGCATCGCCCTGTGAATATGGAAACCATCCAAGCCTTGTTTGTTGAACACGGAGTTTGGATTCGTCCATTTGGCAAACTGATTTATATGATGCCGCCGTTCATCAGCAAGCCGGAAGATATTGAGAAGCTAGTTAACGCGATTGATGCGGCGTTGCAACGTAAAGACTGCTTCGCTTCATAGTCCAATTCAATACGAAAACGGTTTGAGTATGAGACTCAAACCGTCTCATTATTTATTAGAACAGTAAAGTTATCGGAGTTGACTGTCTTTACTCGCTCGTCGATTGAACAATGCTTGGCGTTGAGACACCAATTCGATTGTTGACTGACATTCGATACACAAACGAACGCCTTTCATAGCAAAACGACGTGCCTCTGGGATCTCATCACCACACTCATCGCAATAATGGGCGCTTTCACCCCTTGCGATACTGCCACGAACACGGGAAATCTCGTCGTCTATTGTGTTTTGAATTTGTTGGCTGACGCTATCGTCATTGGCCCACCCTACGGCCATAAGCCCTCCTCGTTACTTGAATGAGAAAATCTACTTACCGTGGTAAGGTGGATGATTATATCGATTACAAATAACAAGATAATTAAGGTAAATACGAAAACACTATTACGTTTTAGTAATAATTACTCTGTAATCGATTATTCGGCGCTCTCATGGAAAAGCAATGCAAGGTTACTCATACTCCCTTCCTCACATTCAAAGTACTGCGTTTGCTCAGGCTCTCTCAAAGTAACACTGAGTATCTTCTCTACCTCACCAAACTCCTCGCTAAAGTACTCACTGACTAATATGACGCGCTCACCAATACTAAATTCCAGTGACTTCTCATCTACCAACGCTCGATGATACTGGTCTAATTTAAAGTCCTTTATAACTAAGGTTCTTTCAATACTGCTCCCCCCTAAATTAAGCTCCGACAGTAGAACCTGACTGTTTATATTTTCTATTGATATTTCTAGACGGTTAGGATGTGAAACATCACACTTAAATAGCGCAGTATTAGTGTGGCTGGAAGCACAAGCAGATGAACTAAAAATAAGTCCAAGCAAAGAAATGTTACGCAGCATTTTTAATCGAAGCATATTTTTTGTAAGCCTTTTCTAATTTGACGTCGTATTGATTTTTCTGATACTCAGAACCATTGTAACCACGAGCAAAGGCAGCCCAATTTTTATCTCTTATATGTTCACCTAAGCCAGACTTTTGGATAAACGTAACAAAAGCCTCAAGTTGTTTCTTCTCCGACTCGAATACAGCTTTAACAAAGGATTCAGCGGTAACATGACCAGCTAACTTGAAATTAAAGCCCATAATTTGGAAACGTCCCCAAGATGCGGAGCGGATTGCTGCATTTGAATTCAGTTCAATCGCTTTATTTAAACGTACGTATTCTGAGATACCACCAACGTACAGACTTCGATTCCAATGCCGACTTGAAATACTCGGATGACTGTTATCGTAGGCTCTTGAAGTGAGTCTCGAAAATATATGAGCCTCAAACAAAATCTTTGGCTTACCATTGCTAAAGTAGGCTTCTCCTCGGCTCTCAACTTCAGCTACAGCTTTAATAGCAGCGACTTCGCATCCAAGAGTTTCAGCTACTTTGCTATAATCCAAGTCCGTCAACGCATCTCTTGAGCCAACCAAGGGTAACGTATATGCCACCGCAGTCTCAGGTGTTCGTTTTAAATACTCATTTAGCTTACGATGGCTTCTTCCATTCACATCTATCCTTCCATCTGGACGAGCCATCCCAACAAGGTTTTTCTGAAAAGCTTTAATTGCGGCGACAGTCTTGGAGTTTTCCGGTCTAGAGCCTAGTTTCCCATCCACTTTAAGCTCCTTTACTCCCTTTAAAGAACCAAGCAATTGGTTAATAGACCTTTGTACCGTACGAATATCAACATCCACATTTTTACCACCCAAGCCAACAGAGCCGCTTATTCTTATTGAAGCCATGAAAGTACCTCCTTTTTAAATTTTGGAGGAGATTGTCATGCCCAATAAAGCTTAGAAAAATATCATTAAGAATTGTTTTCAATAATTTAGGTCAACTATGCAATACCTCATCCAATATTTACATAACAACGTATTTTCACTCGACGCAGATAACAAAAAACCCAGCACTGAGGCTGGGTTTTGGTGTTCTAGTGGTTAATGAGTTAACCGATGTGCGTTGCGCCTGCCATGTACTTCTGAAGTACTGTAGGGATTGCAATGCGGCCGTCTGCTTCTTGGTTGTTTTCTAGGATAGCAACCATTGTACGACCTACAGCAAGACCAGAACCGTTTAGCGTGTGTACAAGCTCAGGTTTCTTCTCGCCTTTACGACGGAAACGCGCTTGCATACGACGAGCTTGGAAGTCCCACATGTTAGAACATGAAGAGATTTCACGGTAAGTTTCTTGAGCAGGAACCCAAACTTCTAGGTCGTAAGTCTTACGAGCGCCGAAGCCCATGTCACCTGTACATAGAACCACTTTACGGTAAGGAAGCTCTAGAAGTTGTAGAACTTTCTCAGCGTGACCTGTTAGCTCTTCTAGTGCGTTCATTGAATCTTCTGGCTTAGTGATTTGTACTAGCTCAACTTTGTCGAACTGGTGCATACGAATCAGACCACGAGTATCACGACCGTAAGAACCTGCTTCTGAACGGAAACATGGCGTATGAGCTGTCATCTTAATTGGTAGATCCGCTTCGTCAGAAATTGTGTCACGAACTAGGTTCGTTACAGGCACTTCTGCAGTAGGAATTAGAGACAGTTTACGTGGCTCTTCGTCGTTTACTTTTTCTACTAGCGGCTCAGTGTGGAAAAGGTCTTTACCGAACTTAGGAAGCTGACCAGTACCGAATAGGCTATCAGAGTTTACTAGGTAAGGTACATACATTTCCGTGTAGCCGTGCTCTTCAGTGTGAAGATCTAGCATGAACTGAGCGATTGCACGGTGTAGGCGAGCGAATTGGCCTTTCATCACGATGAAACGTGCGCCAGTGATCTTAACAGCACTTGCGAAGTCTAGACCGTCACCCATTTCGCCTAGGTCAACGTGATCTTTCAGTTCGAAGTCGTAAGACTTTGGCTCACCCCAACGAGAGATTTCAATGTTGTCGTTTTCATCTTTGCCATCTGGCACTTCATCTGCTGGGATGTTTGGTACAGAAAGCGTGAATTCGTCTAGTTGAGCCATTACTTGCTCAAGTTCAACTTTCTTCGCATCAAGATCGCTACCTAGCGTACCGATTTGTTTCTTGATCTCTTCTGCGCCTTCTTTGTCGCCAGCCGCCATTTTTTGGCCGATTTGCTTGGAGATGGAGTTACGTGTGGATTGTAAATTTTCTACTTCTACTTGAATGGACTTACGTTGTTCTTCAAGTTTACGAATAGTATCTACGTCTAGCTTAAAGCCACGACGCGCCAGTTTAGCAGCTGTTTCATCCAGCTCTGTACGAAGTAATTTAGAATCCAGCATTGTTAATCCTATGCTTTTTGTTGTGAAATCACGCGCACTTTCCAAGCGTACGCGTTAAAAAAATTTACTGAACAAATGTATCCAAAAACGCCTACTTTTCATAGCGCTTTTGTGGGCTATTTGCGTCTAAAGTAGCCAAGTAATCTAACTTTTCGCCGATTTTGGTCTCTAGACCACGATTTGTCGGCTGATAGTACCTACGATCGCCCATTTCAGGCGGCAAATATTGCTCACCGGCTGCGTAAGCACCAGGCTCATCGTGAGCATAACGATATTCAGCCCCAAAACCCATGTCTTTCATCAAACTGGTTGGCGCATTTCGAAGGTGATGCGGCACTTCATATTCAGGTAAGTTATGAGCATCCGTTAGCGCTTGTTTCCAAGCAACGTAAACGGCATTACTCTTTGGAGCGCACGCGAGATAAACAATAGCTTGAGCAATCGCACGTTCACCTTCTGCTGGACCAACGCGCGTAAAACAGTCCCACGCGGATAGTGCCACTTGCATGGCTCTAGGGTCCGCATTGCCGACATCTTCCGATGCTATCGCAAGTAATCGACGGGCAATGTAAAGAGGATCACATCCCGCTGCAATCATACGTGCAGCCCAGTAAAGCGCAGCGTCCGGGTTTGAACCACGAATGGATTTGTGGACCGCAGAGATTAAGTCGTACCAGATATCACCTTTGTTATCGAAGCGAGAGACTTTCTCCGCTGCCACTTCAGCCAGCAACTTAAGCGTGATCTCTTTTTCACCTTGCGCATTGTCTTCTGCCATGTCGTAGAGCAGCTCAAGATAATTGAGAGACATGCGAGCATCACCGTTTACCAGTTCTGCTAGGCGGTCTAATACGTTATCAGCGAAGTGTGCAGGTGTATTGCCCAAGCCACGTTCTTTATCGCTGATCGCTTGGTTCAGCGCCAGTGAGATTTCATCTCTATCAAGAGACGTCAGCTTGTAGACACGTGCACGTGACAGCAATGCGTTGTTTAACTCAAACGATGGGTTTTCTGTCGTCGCACCAATAAAGGTAACCGTGCCATCTTCGATATGCGGTAAAAACGCGTCTTGTTGAGATTTGTTGAAGCGATGCACCTCATCCACAAATAAGATGGTGCGGCGGCCCGCCATTTTGTTCTCACGTGCTTTCTCGATTGCAGCACGGATTTCTTTCACACCAGACGTTACCGCAGACACACGCTCTACTTCAGCATTGGCATAGTTTGCAGCCACTTCCGCTAATGTCGTTTTGCCTGTGCCTGGTGGTCCCCAAAGGATCATAGAGTGAATGTGACCCGCCTCTAGCGCACGGCGCAGTGGCTTACCGGGGCCTAAAATGTGCTGCTGTCCGATGTATTGTTCGATCGTTTCCGGTCTCATACGAGCAGCAAGGGGACGAAAATCTTCGTCCCCCGAGAAATCTAATGTGTAATTACTCACTACCAATTAATTCCTTTGGTCATCCACTTCCACACCTTTTGGAATTGTGAATGTGAATCTGTCTGCTTTTGGTTTACCCAGCTTCACGTTGTTAAAGGTGAACAAACCTTTTTGACCGTCTTGCTCAACCACGTTGAAGCCTTTCACCACACCTTTGGCATCAATATTAATCTGGAATTGACCTTGTGTGGAGTCTACTGCGGTAGGAATGAGAGTGAACTGGTCACCTTTTTGAGATATTTTGTAGTTATTCCAATCACTTGCTCGGTTACGCGTTAGCAAAACAAATGGCGTTTGCTCTGTTGCTTGCTCTTGCCAGTAGATGCTCACTTGCTCGATGAATGGGCTGTAGTACCACAATGTCTTACCGTCAGAGACCAATAGGTTCTCATCGGGGAATGTTGTACTCCAACGGAACAGGCTTGGGCGAGCGATTTCAACCGTACCTTCTCCTTCCATCACCGTTTCGCCTTCAGGGCTGATAACCTGCTGAGAGAAATCCGCACTGAAGCCATCATTCATAGAAAGGCGTTTGTTTAATTCATCTTTAGGAGATGCTGCGTGTGCGGTAGAAAAGAGGGAAAAGCTTAAAACAAGCGCAGAGAAAAGTTTCGCTGAAAATAGTTTTTTCATTCAGATACCTATTATTAGAACCACTCACCTCAGTTGGACTGAGGTGAGTAAAACAAGTTCATTAATCTTTTGGTGGCGCAGGTGCCAGTACTTCACGGTTACCGTTATGACCCGGAGCACTTACGATGCCCTGCGCTTCAAGCTGCTCTACAATACGGGCGGCACGGTTGTAACCTATCTTAAATCGGCGCTGAACACCGGAAACCGAACCTCGACGTGATTGAACCACGTGCTCAACAACTTGATCGAAGAGCGGGTCTACATCTTCATCCGCTTCCATTTGCTCACCTGGCAATAGACTTTCTGGAGTTTGATCTCCACTGATGATCTCTTCAATGTAGTTCGGTTTACCACGCGCTTTCCAGTTGTTTACAACAGCATGAACATCATCATCTGATGCAAATGCACCGTGAACACGAGTTGTATGACTTGATCCCGGCGGTAGATACAACATATCACCCATACCAAGTAGTGATTCTGCGCCGCCTTGATCTAGGATTGTACGAGAGTCCGTTTTAGTCGATACCGTAAACGCAACACGAGTTGGAATGTTCGCTTTAATTAGACCGGTAATAACGTCAACCGATGGACGCTGAGTCGCAAGAATTAAGTGAATACCTGCCGCACGCGCTTTTTGCGCCAAGCGAGCAATCAGTTCTTCAACTTTCTTACCTACCACCATCATTAGGTCAGCAAATTCGTCAACAACAACGACGATGTAAGGCAGCTTTTCTAGCAATGGCGGTTCAGTATCCATGCTGTCGCCTTCTTGCCAGAACGGGTCATGGATTGGGTGGCCCGCTTCTGCTGCCATCTTCAATTTTTCGTTGAAGCCCTTCACATTACGTACACCTAATGCCGACATCAATTTGTAACGACGTTCCATCTCGCCCACACACCAACGCAGAGCATTTGATGCGTCTTTCATATCAGTCACAACTTCAGAAAGAAGATGAGGGATACCTTCATAAATAGAAAGCTCTAGCATTTTCGGGTCAATCATGATGAAGCGTACATCTTCTGGACCTGCTTTATACAGCATGCTCAAAATCATCACGTTCACACCCACCGACTTACCAGAACCTGTTGTACCTGCTACTAACACATGAGGCATCTTCGCAAGATCTGCCACCACAGCTTCGCCCGCAATGTCTTGACCTAGCACAACCGTTGTTGGTGACGTTGCTTGCTCAAACTGAGGGCTACTGATGACATCAGATAAATAGACCGTCTGACGACTCATGTTTGGCAGTTCCAAACCGATGTAAGGCTTGCCAGGAATTACTTCCACAACACGTACCGCCATCGCAGACAATGCACGCGCTAAGTCAGTTGAAAGACCAGAAATACGACTTACTTTCACCCCTGGCGCCAAATCAAGCTCAAAACGAGTGATCACTGGACCAGGATAAATACCAACCACATCGGCTTTGATTTTGTAGTCAGCGAGTTTGCTCTCTACCAATCGAGCGACCTGCTCTAGCGCATCACGGTCGATAAAGTTTTCACGTTTTTCTGGATGATAAAGCAACTCGAGCGTTG
This sequence comes from Vibrio sp. 2CM40D, assembly GCF_023161825.1. Taxonomy (NCBI): domain Bacteria; kingdom Pseudomonadati; phylum Pseudomonadota; class Gammaproteobacteria; order Vibrionales; family Vibrionaceae; genus Vibrio; species Vibrio sp. 2CM40D. Next base: position 166,203 of record NZ_JALNTL010000004.1, on the reverse strand, counting down.
GGAGTGGCTCTTCCGGAACTGGCAAGTTTTCTTCTTTCTGTACCAAAAATGGGTTCTGTGTTGCAGCGACTTTGGCTTGCGCATTGGAAACCATATCTTGGAATGCGGTAACATCTTGGTCGTTGTCTTGGACCTCTTCCACCTCCACTTTTTGAGGTGCAGGTTCAAATGTTGTTGAAGGTGTTGCAACTTGCTGATGAGGCGTTGTTGGCTGTGCTTGCTGTGCAGGCTGAGATTCCACTTCGTCTTCATCATCTAACACATCAAAGTCAGAGATCGTAGGCTCAATATGTTGGCTCGATTCTGTTTGCGCCGTGATGCTATCTAATACAGCAGAATCAATTGCAGGCTCTTCATGTACAGGATGCTCAATACTTGGCGGCTGTACTTGCTCTGCTTCAAATTGTTCGTACTCCGCATAATCTGGTTCAACACTGATCGGTTCTTCTGTAGCTGTATGTGGCTCTACATAGGAAGAGTAAGTGTCTGCAAATGATGGTGCTGCCTGTTCTTCAGTTCCCCAGTCATCTGCTTGTTGCGCCGCTGCTTCAAGCTCTTCTATCGTAACATTCAGTTGCTTGGTGCGTTCCAAGAGCGGATCAACGTTATCAGTGTTAACCGTATGGATAGGTTGTATTTGAGGCTCAGGTTCAGAATAAACTGGCGCAGCATTAACCGTAGCCTTGCGTTGTGGTGGCGTCGGTTCTACCATCGCCTGTTCCGCAGGCTTATCAGGTTTCGCTTGCGGCATATAAATAGGATACTCATGCGCTGGCGCCGGCTCTTTCGGTTCATCGACATCGTACGCCGTTAAATGAGGAAGCGGCTCATCATCAATTTCATGGTCTACATTGTGTTTAGGCGTAGAGACTTTGTCTTCTACAAACTCATCAAGCTGAGGTTCTAAAACTTCCTGCTCTGAACCTCTTGCCTTATTTGCAAGCGCGGCAATTAGTGCTAACGCACGATCACCAAGCCATTCCACGATGTTAAGCCATGAGATGCCAGTGAAGAGCGTAAAGCCCGCTCCCCACAAGAACAGCAATACCAATGTGGTACCGAGTACATTCAATGTAGGTAAAGCGAGGCTAGACAACACATCCCCGACCACACCTCCGGATGAAAAATACCAAATGTCATCAAAATTAATATCGGCAAGACCGCAACTGGTCATAATAAGGACGACCAGACCGAGCAGCCTTGTACCCCATAGCATGAAATCAATGGGCTCATCTTCTCCTCGTTTACGGCAAATCACCCATGCAGCCGCCGCTAGCAAGAAAGGGATTGGGTAAGCGAGAGAGCCAAATGTGAAGAATAGAGTATCGGCTAGCCAAGCGCCGAAAAGGCCACCAGCATTATCGATATCCCCTCCCCATGCGGTTTGGGACCAAGAAGGATCGGCCGGACTGAAGGTAAATAGTGCAACCGCAAGCAATACCGAGCTAAGAACGCCAACGATAAAGCAGCACTCTTTTAAGCGTTGGAAGCCATTTAAGCGTGAAGACTGGGGCTCTTCACTGGTTTTGATAATGGTTTCGACTTTCTTTGCGTTCTCTTTGAACATAAATCAACTTGAATATGGAAATGAAATAGGAAATTGCAAAACATTCCGAGCGGCATCAAGCCGCTCGGTAAATTGATTTAACCATATCAAGGAGAAAAACCCAATTACTCTCTGGCGAAAGCGGAAGCATATACCGCTTTCTTTGCAAGAAATTAACGAGTTTTGATCACAAGCTGGTTAGATTGTTTCACTTCTTCCATAACAACGTATGTGCGAGTGTCATTTACGCCAGGTAGACGTAGTAACGTATCGCCCAATAGTCGGCGGTAAGCACCCATATCTGATACACGGGTTTTAAGAAGATAGTCAAAGTCACCTGAAACAAGATGACACTCTTGTATGTCGTCTAGCTTTTGAACAGCTGAGTTAAACTGCTCAAACACATCCGGCGCACCACGGTTTAGCGTAATCTCAACGAATACTAATAGTGATGCATCCAGGAACTGCGGATTCAATAATGCAGTATACCCTGTGATATAACCCTGACGCTCTAAGCGACGTACACGCTCCAAACATGGCGTTGGAGAAAGTCCCACACGTTTTGAAAGCTCAACGTTTGAAATACGACCGTCTTTCTGCAGCTCATTAAGAATGTTGCGGTCGATACGGTCTAGTTCCTTGGACGGCTTTTTATAGTTGTCTGCCATTTTTTATTCCACCTTATTACTTCCTTGCAAAAAAATATACTACAACTTTTTAATATTTGGTGCCAAATTTTACAAATCTATAACTATACTAGTTATTAATTCGACAATAACACCCTACTAACAGTTAATACAACCATTATAGAAAGAGGATACAGGATGATCATTGGCGTACCTAAGGAAATCAAGAATCACGAATATCGTGTTGGTATGATCCCAGCTAGCGTGAGAGAACTCATCTCACATGGTCACCAAGTTTTAGTTGAGACCAATGCAGGTGCCGGCATTGGTTTTTCAGACGATGATTACATCGCTGTCGGCGCATCCATTCTCCCTCATGCTGCTGACGTATTTGCGCAAGCAGACATGATTGTAAAAGTAAAAGAACCCCAAGCAGTAGAGAGAGCAATGCTCCGCGAAGGGCAAATTTTATTTACTTATTTACACCTAGCACCAGATTTTCCACAAACTGATGAGCTAATCAAGAGCAAAGCTGTCTGTATAGCCTATGAGACTGTAACAGATAATATGGGTCGTTTGCCACTGTTAGCACCAATGTCAGAAGTGGCAGGTCGGATGTCTATCCAAGCTGGCGCGCAAACGTTGGAAAAATCGCACGGCGGTCGTGGTCTGCTCCTAGGCGGCGTACCTGGTGTTGAACCTGCAAAAGTCGTTATCGTTGGTGGTGGCGTTGTTGGTGCAAACGCTGCTCGTATGGCGGTTGGCCTTCGCGCTGACGTCACCATTCTAGACCGTAACGTAGACACACTTCGTAAGCTTGACGAAGAATTCCAAGGTCGCGCAAAAGTGGTTTATTCTACTGAAGACGCTATCGAGAAGCATGTTCTAGAAGCGGACCTTGTTATCGGTGCCGTTCTAATTCCTGGCGCAGCAGCACCTAAACTGGTCACTAAAGAGCACATTGCTAAGATGAAGCCTGGTGCGGCAGTGGTTGACGTGGCAATTGACCAAGGCGGTTGTTTCGAAACTTCGCACGCGACAACTCACGCAGATCCAACTTACATCGTTGATGAAGTGGTTCACTACTGTGTAGCAAATATGCCTGGCGCAGTTGCTCGCACTTCAACATTTGCACTCAACAACGCTACACTTCCATACATCGTGAAGTTAGCAAATAAAGGCTACCGCGAAGCACTTCTAGAAGATAAAGGCTTCCTTGAAGGTCTAAACGTTATTCACGGAAAAGTAACGTGTAAAGAAGTAGCAGAAAGCTTTGACTTGGAATACGTTGAACCAACTCAAGCTATCGCTATGTTTAATTAATGACAAAATAAAACATAACTTGTCACGTTTTGTTTACAAAAGCCCACTCATAAGTGGGCTTTTTCATATAGAGCGTTTGGCTATAAAGAATAACTAAATCTTATATGCACAAATTAAAATATTTCTAGGCGTGACCGATTTAGGGCAAAACTCTGACAATCTAACACGGTAACCACGTTCTTCAAGATAAAGCACTTTGTCTAATGCGAGCCAGATCTCCAACGGACGTTGAAAAACAAGTTGCACTAAGCTCATTCTCTCCATTTGCCAGAAGCGTTGTTCGCTTAACTTTTCAAAATGAGAGAAATCGATTTCTTGAGGAAGAACAATGCCTTTTTGCTCCGCTGCCCAGCGACATAAAGATTCAAAACCATCACTTAATTGCGACTTACGGATACTCGGCACAGGCTGATACTCTGCCATTCCCAAAGCTTGTCGCGTGATCAAATCAAACCCAAGACGAAACATCATTTCCTGCTGACGATGACGACGCACGCGCTCTCCTCCTGTCACCGTTTGTTGTAATGGGATACGCAGTTCTTGCTTAGACAATGAGAGAGAAGAAGCCCTGCCCGATTCCGACATCGGCTGGTATTGTTCCGACTGAATCAAGTGGTAACAACAAGGTGATATGGTCATCGCAGCAACCCCATTTTCACTGCCGTACTGCATTAGACGAACGTGAAGGTCACCGCATGCATGCAGTGCTACTGCGTGTTGCGTTGGCTTAAACACGGCTTTCGCTTTGCTATCAAACGCGTCGCCTTGAATAAACGTCATCTTCCAATGATGTTCATTGGCTGCTTGTTGCCCCGAATCGCACAGTGCTTGTTGGTATTCAAAGCTGGTTACAGGCTGATCGGTTTGCGTGGTCAGGATTCGCCCCAAGTAACCTTTACCTGAGCACCATTCTAGCCATTCTTCGCCACAGTGTTGTTGAATTGCAGCTTCACCCATCGAGCTAATTTGCTCCAACTTACGTCCCGGAATACCGTTATCTAAACCACGAGCGAGTTCCAAGCCGTTTAACGACAAAAGCTCTAAATGAGTCAGTTCTGCGAGTTGTTCAAGCTCAGGCAAAAACGGACTAAGTGCTTTTAACGCGAGTTCTGGTTCTGCTTTGTATTCTTCGATTTGAGAGGGAGTAAGAGACGCTAGCCATTGGCACAGTCGAGGATGTTGCTCCTGCCAAGGTAATGATGTGCGAATGCTGCTTTTAAAAGGCTCGAATCGCCACAAAGATTGGTTTTCGATTAAGCAGTCATTAATAAATTGAAATTGCGTTTTCATAGCTCCCCCTACAACGAGCGCATTGTAGAGGGAATCGAAACATCAATGAAGTGTTATCTCACCGGAAGCTCGATGTCTTTAAACATCTCTTCGATTTCTGCATTAGACTTCAGCGAAATCGCCTGCTCAACCACTGGACGCGTTAAGTGCGGTGCAAAACGCTCCATAAAATCGAACATGTAAGAGCGTAAGAATGTACCACGGCGGAAACCGATGCTCGTGGTGCTCGCGCCAAACAAATGGCTCGCATCTATTGCAACCAAGTCACCGTCCTGCTCTTCATCCACTGCCATGCTTGCAATCACACCCACACCGATACCCATACGAACGTAAGTTTTAATGACGTCTGCATCAGTTGCCGTGAACACCACTCGCGGGGTTAAACCTTCGCGGTTGAATGCTGTATCCAGCTCTGAACGGCCAGTAAAACCGAACACGTAAGTGACTAATGGGTAAGCGGCAAGATCACTGATCGTTACTTTGTCTTTCTTCGCTAGTGGGTGGTCTTTAGGCACAACTATTGAACGATTCCAGTGATAACAAGGCAACATGATGGCATCTTGATATAAGTGAAGCGCTTCTGTCGCAATCGCAAAATTCGCTGTGCCTTTAGCTATCGCCTCAGACATTTGTGATGGTGTACCTTGGTGCATGTGTAACGACACTTTTGGATAACGAGAAGTAAAACCTTTGATGACATCTGGCAGTGCATAACGAGCCTGCGTATGTGTCGTGGTGATATTCAGCGTCCCCATTTCTGGATGGGTGTGCTCTCCAGCCACCGCTTTGATACTTTCTACACGAGCGAGAATTTCTTGAGAGATACGTACAATTTCTTCACCAGCTGGCGTCACTTGCGTTAAGTGCTTACCGCTACGTTCAAAAATCTGAATGCCTAACTCGTCTTCCAGCAACCGAACCTGTTTACTGATACCTGGCTGAGAGGTATATAAGCTTTCCGCCGTTGCAGATACATTCAGATTATGGTTTACAACCTCAACAATATACTTCAGCTGCTGCAGTTTCATCGTAATCCCTTACTTATTCATGAGAGAGTTTATTGGCCACTCAAGTGAGCGATATAATAATTAGTTATAACGCGTTCAAATCGAAATGAACAGCAATTTCTAACTTATACCTCAATCACATACTAATAATCTTCAAGCAAGAAACAATATGCACAAAGTTGAGCCAATAAATGACCGAAGTTCTATGATGTGACTTCTATCAGTAACTAAAACGTGTGAGAGACAAAATAATCAAACAAATAAGGTGCCGAGTAAGATAAGATTCATGTATTCTTTAACGCTAGCCGCAGAAAAGTAAAGCAGACGCAAAGATATGAATATTGGTTTAATAATCGCTTTGGTAGCCATCCTACTGGTGTTAATCCTAGGCTATAACATTATGTTGCAATATAAGGTTAAAGTTGAAACCGCAAAAAGGCAGGAATCAGCGCGATATGTAGCCTTGATAGATGGTACTGAAGAGTTGATTGGTCATGCGCACCATATCCCTTTTAGTAAAGAGCTGTTGCTGTGTCTAAACAATCGTATTCTTGACGCGCTAGAGAGCATGCATGAGCTGGACCCGAAGAACAAGCAACTTGCTCAACGTATCGAAAATATGAAGCAGCAGATTACGCAGCTAAAAGAGAATGGTCCTACTGGCGAGAGTACCACTTTCAAGATGCCGAGTAGTGATAAACAAGCTATCGTCATGCTTAAGCTGGTTAAACGACTTCGCGACACTATCCGTAACGAGCACAACAAAGGCCGATTGGATACCCAGACTTACGTCACCGAAAATGCGCGCTTGGAAACGATGCAAATTCGCATCAACATTGAAAATGTCATCAAAAGAGCAAACGACTCTATCGCTCGTGGCCAACCAGGCACCGCGCTTCAACTGCTGCGTAAAGGTATCGATGCTTTGAGCACTAAGAGCGATCCTTATTCTATTCAAGCGAAACAAAAGCTTGAAGAGATGTTAGGTGACTTAGATAAAAAGCGCCAAGATAAAAGCGATGCCGAAATGCAGCAGATTGCTGACAAAGAGCGTGACAATGACATGGAAGCTCTCTTCGGCGAGAAGAAAAAGTGGTAACATTCACTTCAGGTCAAAAAAGGCTGCAATTGCAGCCTTTTTTCTATCCGCAAGACAACGGATATGCCCAATAAAAATGTGAAGTACTAAAACTAAAATGATGAATCTAGACGCCTATCAAGATCTTCTTGCTCCCATTAACCAATTTCTGCGATGCAGTACACCTGATGAATGGGTAGAGGAAGCAAAGAAACCAGAGAACCTTCAAACCATTTTGTTAGACCACCTACTGTGCGAACTAAAAGCTGGCCAATCTGCCATGTTTTTAATTCGTAAGTATGCCGTTGACCAATCCAGTTCACATGCTCTACTTGACTGGTTTAAGCCCTACGAAGATTTTGCTTACCGTAACGTAGGCTCATTGGAAACTTTAAAAGGCAAGAGCAATATTTCTAAGTCAATCATGGCTAAGTCCGACTCACCATACAGCCAAGATTTGATCGATAAGATGGTGCTTTTGATAAAAGAGGAGTTACACCACTTTTATCAAGTTTTAGAGATCATGGAAAGTCGTGGAATTGAGTACAAAAATATTCCAGCAAGTCGTTATGCTAAAGGACTGATTTCGCATATGAAGACTCATGAGCCGGAAACGCTGATCGATAAACTCATCATTGGTGCGTACATCGAAGCCCGATCTTGTGAGCGTTTTGCCAAACTAGCACCACATATGGATGACGATATCGCAAAGTTCTACATTTCTTTATTACGTTCAGAAGCACGCCATTACCAGGATTATCTTGTATTAGCGGAGCAAATCGCAGGCAAAGATATCAGCGAGCGCATCGCCTACTTTGGACGTATAGAGGCAGATTTAATTTCTACGCCAGATACAGATTTTAAGTTTCACAGTGGTATTCCAGCCTAGCGAGCATATTCTCCCAAGGTTGAGCATACTCTGAACTTATATAGACAGAGAATAAATAAGCCGGACATTTCGTCCGGCTTATTTATTGTAGCAATGAGGTTAGGAATAAAGCTGAAACACAACAACTAGAGCTGGAATGAACCCATTCGAGTTTTCAAGTTGTGCGCTAGGATACTAATCTGCTGACAAGCCACAGCCGTTTGTGAAGCTCCCTCAGCCATCTCTGTTGAAGCACTATTAATATGCTCCACGCTGCGATTCAGCTCTTCGGATACAGAATTCTGCTCACTGCACGCCGTTGCGATTTGTGTGCTCATTTGCGCTATGTTATCGACAGAATGTTCAATTTCTTTTATCTGGCTATCAGTATCATTAACTTGCTCAACACACTGAGAAATACCCTCCTGACAATCACGGCTTGAATGCCCTATTTTACTGCTGCTCTCTTGTAGTTGATTAACAATTTCCACAATTTGTGAAGTGGAGTCTTGAGTGCGTTGCGCCAGAGAACGAACCTCATCTGCCACAACAGCAAACCCACGTCCTTGTTCACCAGCCCGAGCGGCTTCAATTGCGGCGTTCAGTGCTAACAAGTTTGTTTGCTCGGCAATCCCGCGGATCACATCTACGACCACATTGATATTGTTTGAGCTCGATTCAAGCTCACGTGCCAGTTCATCTGATTCTTGGATCGTATGTGATACACGCTCAATTACTGCGATAGTTTGTTGTAACGTCACCGTTCCTTGCTTTGCCACTTCCGCAGCCGAATAAGCAGAGGTTGCGCCAACTTCGGTATTTTGTGCCACTTCACTTACAGCAGCTTGCATTTCTGTCATCGCAGAAGCCACCGAGCTAAGTTCAATTTGTTGATTTTGCATACCAGAAGCGGTCTGAGAAGAAATAGCACTCACTTCCTCTACTGCTGCCGTTAGCTGAATCGTTGAGTCATTAATCTCAGAAACCAACGAATGTAAGTTTGTTTGCATACCGACAAGCTCTTTGAGCAGCGTTCCTAACTCGTCTTTGCTCAATTCGCTTTCGTCGATTTGATTATTCAATTGACCCTTGGCGATTTTGGAAGCGAATTCCAGTGCTCGATCAACAGGCCCGCAGATGACTCGAGAAAGCAACATGGCAGACATTACCATGACCAATGCGACGACAAGCGCACCAACAGCAGCGCTGTATTGTGTAAATGCCGCTTCACTTTGTACTTCTTCGCCAATCAAATTCACCAACTCATCGTTCAACGCGAGGGTATCATCCAAGCTGCTCAACGCTTTTGAGTAGGTATCGAAACTTGATAAAATTACATCATTTGCACTTTCAGCATCGCCTTGGCTTAGCAATACGTTGTAAGTCTTCGTTTCTTTGATGTATTGATTCCAAGTTTCTTTAAAAACGCTAAAGGACTGCGTTTCACGCTTATTAAGGTCGAGCTTTTCGTATTCTGCAATACCAGCCTGCACATCAGAACGCCATTGGTCGAGGCCTTTTAACCACTCACCAATTTTGGGGTGATTTGCGTTTGGCAATAAAGAGAACTCATCTTTACGCACTTTAGTAATATCAACTTGGATACCTTTCAAAATCGCAACAGAAGGTAAACTTTTATCTGTTAGCACTGAGATGTCTTTATTCAGTGTTAACAAACCTTGCACCAACATTACTGACACTAAACCAAACACGGCAAAAACGGTTAAATAACTAACCGATATTTTCTTTACGACACTTAAGTCTTTAATACGCATGCACTTTCTCCCCGCAGCCTTTCCAAACCTCTCACTTAAGTGAAAGCTTAACCTCTAAAACGCACTGTTTTTTGCGCTCGATATCATTGAACGCTCTTATATACATCGGCTTGAGAGATCAAATCTTGACCAGTAATTGATAGTTTTATCACATGCTATTTTAAAGATAGGCTCGTATGCTCCGTATTGTGTCTACATCTTTTCATGAGCGCTTCTCGGCGCAGATCCAAGATCTCATCGATGAGCTTTTCTTTCGCGTTTATCCCAAAATGCTGGGCATAATTTTTTACTTTTGCTATCTCATTAGGCTGCAAGCGGTACACCTCTTTCTTTAAACGCGCTTCTGCTTCACTTCTAATCAGACCTTGCTCTTGTAACAATTTAATGATGGTTTCATCGGTTGGATTTACTGCTCTAGCCATGGTGCTCCATCTATCAATTTGAGTTCTAGCCATATGGCTAGATGAATGACGCCGCACAACTTATAGAGCAAAGATGACAGCTTGATTGCAGTGAATGCAATTCGTTGACTGTTGGTATTATTTTCCACCGCTTCAACGGCAACACACTCAATACCTCCACCCTCACCATTGAATAAAGATCACATTCTGATAACAACTTTCAGCACTGACTTAGATGTCATCCATATTTAACGTGCAAGTAACATTTATAAACAAGAATGATTGCTCTAGTTCAAATGATGGAAAAATAAGATGAAATTTTCGCAGTGGAGCCTTTTAGTAAGTAGCTTGATAGCGTTACCCAGCATTGCAGATACCGACGTTTACCTAACGAATAACTCTGATCAACCGTTAACTATTCAAGTAAAACATGAAGGCAGTGATTTGCTTCAATACGGAGAAGAGTGGCAACAACATGTGCAGGTACTTGGTCCGTGGGAAACTAAATCTGTATTAAGCTTCAACCGCTGGGAGGGCGTGAAATCAAATCAAACTTACCGTTTTGAAACTGTGGTTTCTAGCCCCGAAGGTGAAAGCATAACACTCAATCAAATAATGGAAGGCCATTGGTACAATTCGACCATTGAATACGGCTTGTCCGCAGCCGATGTCGAGTTATCTCTCAAAGATGATCGTAACATTCATCGTGCCAACACTAACGCTTTTGGTGCGAGAGAAACCGAACTGGCATTTAAGTCAGACAGTACCGCTCGATATGATGATCTTTACTACACCATCACGCCAAGCAAGGTAGCGGAATCTGTCGACAACGAAGAACAAAACCTTAAGTTGATGACTTATAACATCTGGGCGTTGACGGCTATTGCATCGCACATTGGAGATCGTTACGAACTGATTCCTCAACATGTAAAAGGTTACGATGTTTTGGCACTGCAAGAGGTGTTTGCCAGCGGCCGTGAAGCATTCTTACGTGAGTTAGCCAAGGAATATCCTTACCAAACAAAGATGTTAGATAAAGAAGGCGTTAATATTCATGATGGTGGCGTAATCATAGTTAGTCGCTACCCTATCGTGAATGAAGCGCAATATGTCTTTCCCGATTGCTCTGGTACAGACTGCTTTGCCGATAAAGGCGTAAATTATGCGGAAATAATTAAAGGTGGTCAGGCTTATCATGTGTTTGCTACCCATACCGCATCTTTCGATACAGACACCGCCCGTGAGTATCGTCAGCGCCAGTTCAAACAAATCCGCACACTCGCCCAATCTCTTAACATTCCTTCAAGCGAAACTGTGGTATACAGCGGCGACTTTAACGTAAACAAAAGAAAGTTTCCTGGTGACTACCAACAAATGATCGCTAACTTAAGTGCCATAGAGCCTCACTACTCTGGTTACACGGAGTCAACCTTTGATCCCCGTATCAATAACTTCGCAGGTGAAGCGTTATCAGGTGGCGAAAACGTGGAATACCTTGACTATGTTATGGTGAGTAGTGAATACGGGGTGAAATCATTCAATGACAACCGTGTAGACGTACCGCGCACAACCGCAGAGAGTTTATGGAAACACTACAACCTTTCTGACCATTTCCCAGTCAGCGCAACAATCAAGCCATGAAGAAAATCGCTTTGATAATCATGTCCGCCATTATGGCGGGCATGATATTTTTAACTTTCAGTCACGATGTTCAAAAAGAAGAGCTCGCTTCCTCTCCTTCCCCTAAGACAAAAAATCAGAATGTCTCCAGTACATCACCACAAACAAGCAGCATCGTGCCCGATACAGATACTTCACCACAAACCGCTAAGCTCCCTTCCACAGTTCAAATAACGACTGAGCGATTAACTCAACTCAAAGGCAGGAAACTTGTCGCCGAACTTGAGACGTTTTGGCAAGAGTGTATGTTGAACCGTAGTTGTGAAGAGCAGGTCGCCTTGTTTGAGGCGCATTTATCTTCAGCTCGATTCCAGCTTTTGGCGAACTACCCTCAGCTCAGCAGCCAATGGCAAGAGAGTGTAGGAAATTTGTTATTTGATGAGCAACAATCACTGGCGTCGCGTATTGCACAGCTGAAGAACGAAGCAAGGAGCATCTGGGGAGAATTGGCTGATGTTGTTTTCGCGGATGAGTTCGCGCTGTACGATTTCAATTTAGAAGCCCAAAAGCTGGACACTCAAAGCCCAGATAACTTTTTGCGAGCTTTCGAGCAACTCACCATTGACTGGCAAGAACATGCAGGTGCTATCGGGCTAACAAGCGACCAGGAAAAATATGAGCGTGCGGTCACCCTGATTCCTAATAGTATGAGCCTACCAGATCGCTTGGCGCTCATCGCAGAGCTAGAACGAACTTACTTAACGAAAGAAGAAAGTAAAAACATTCATGCTCGTCAGCAGCAAATTACAGAGCAAAAAAAACAAGTCAAAGATTACCAACAAGCATTACAACAACTTGAGTCCAAGCTAAGAACGCAAAGAGCTTCTAGCCATTCAAATTTGTCAGAACCGGAATGGCAAAGCTATTACCAACAAGAAGTCGCGGATTTTCGTCGTGAATTTTTTTCTTCTTAACAATGCGCTTTGACTGACTGGGAACTTAAAAAGGCACGTTGCTAACCAGCCGTCGTGCCTTATGTTCAACTCTCTACTTTTAATTCAGAACAAATTTAAACCAAATACATCTTTCACATCAAATAGCACTTTTTCGGTTTTCTCGCGAGAACGCTCACTACCTTGTTTTAAAATATCAATCAGCTGCGCTTTATCATTCAAATACATAGCGCGCTTTTCTCGAATAGGGCGAAGCATCTCTTGTAAGCATTCTTCTAACACTTTCTTGGTCAAACCATCACCTAACCCACCTCGTCGATAATGGTCTTTTAGCTGTTCGACATAATTTTTATCAGGATGAAAAGCATCGAGGTAGATGAATACAATATTCCCTTCGACTTGGCCTGGGTCCTCAATTTTCAGATGATTGGGATCGGTATACATAGATTTCACTGCCGCGGAAATCTCCTTTTCGGAGGCCCCTAAGTTGATTGCGTTCCCCATGCTTTTAGACATCTTATTTTTACCGTCAGTACTCGGCAAACGAGGTGCATCGCTAAGTAATGGACGGCATTCTCTAAGAACTTCTTTTCCACCCAGATGGTTTATTTTTCTCACGATTTCATTAGTTTGCTCTAACATCGGCAGCTGGTCATCACCCACTGGTACTAGCGTCGCATGAAACCCCGTAATATCAGCAGCTTGAGAAATTGGATACGTTAAAAAGCCTGCGGGAATAGAGCGTTCAAAGCCTTTACTTTGAATCTCATTTTTAACCGTGGGGTTTCGCTCTAATCGTGCGATAGAAACAAGATTACTGTAATACATTGTCAACTCGGCTAACGCTGGAATTTGAGATTGCAACGTGATCGTAGTTTGAGCGGGGTTGATACCAACAGCCAAATAATCTGCAACGACATTGAGAATATTAGAGGATACCTTTGATGGATTATGCGCGTTATCCGTCAACCCTTGCATGTCCGCGACCAAGATCGTTTGCTCGTGCTCCGTTTGCAATTTGACTCGTTGTTGCAATGAACCAATATAGTGCCCGAGGTGTAATGGACCTGTTGCTCGATCTCCGGTAAGTATAATTTCACGCTGAGATGTATTTTTATGGCTATTCATATTTGTCTCCAAGTATTTAATAGATCGCTACTGGAGATAAAAAGATCAAACACTCTTAGCTACCATCCAGCAGCTTAAGAATGTAAGTATTCCGCGCCGCTCTATTTAGAGCGCCACCAAGAGAAGGTTGTTAATGAAGGGCGAACGTGTATTTTCATGTTTTTTAAACTAACAGCACACACCGCAGAACTCAATCTGTTTTGTACTGAATTAGTGTGAGTGTTCCAACAGCGAATTAAGAGGATTACATTGGTAAAGACATCGCAATGACCAAAACCGCACCAAATACCGAACCAGAGACAAACGCACACAGTACAGTTTTGTTGTGTTTCCTTTTCATTGATGAACTCCTATCCATAACTACGATGACCAGCCCTCACATCTAATACGCATGTGGATGCATCACGACAACGAGTTAACCAACATATCGCACGTAGGACCAGTACCGCTTTGTTAAATTGGGACCTCGTCCATAACTTGGAGTGTAAATGACTCCGGAACCTACAACAGAAGAAAATTTCATTACGTTACTGTCCTACCCTCCGGGTTTGTGGCTTAATAGGCAGCAGGAACACTTTTTTCTTTTGCTGCGGATACTTACATGGAAGCTGTTTTACATCAGTTGCAATTCTCTTTGTCGATAACCGGACCTATCTGTTTGATGTTGGTACTTGGCGTTCTTTTTAAGCGCTTTGGTCTAATCAACGATAATTTTATCGAAGTAGGCTCTAAGCTGGTGTTTCAAGTTACCTTGCCTGCGATGTTATTTGTCAGCATTGTGGCTTCAGAACACGACTTTTCCGCGGCAAGTGGATTCGTCAATTTCGGCGTCATCGCTAGTATTTCGTTTTTCATTTTCACCTACCTTTCCGTCAAACTTCTGTTCAAAGCATCGCCTGACCAAGGCGTTCTCATCCAAGGTGGGTTCCGAGCAAATACAGGTATTATTGGTATCGCTTACGTTGCCAATGCGTATGGTTCTCAAGGTGTGGCGCTAGCAGCGCTCTATGTCGCGGTCACCACATTTATTTATAACGTCCAAGCGGTAATTTGCTTATCGCCCAAGGGGGCAACGTCTGCCTCGCAAGCAGCAAAGATGATGGGCCGAACACTGACTAGGAATCCGCTCATAATCTCCATTGTTCTAGGAATGGCTTTTTATTTACTCGCTATTCCAGTACCGAATGTGGTTATTGACGCAGGAGACTACTTGTCCAAAATGACATTGCCTTTGGCGCTGTTGTGTACGGGTGGCTCACTTGACTTTAGCTTGATGAGAAAAGAGAAAGGTCCATCTTGGTTTGCGAGCAGTTACAAGCTCATCGTAGCGCCAGTCATCATCACCATGGGAGCTTACTTAGTAGGGTTTCGAGGAATTGAGCTAGGTATTCTTTTCTTTATGAACGCCTCTCCAGTCGCTGCTGCCAGCTATGTCATGGCGCGCTCCATGGGAGGCAATGCCACGTTAGCTGCAAATATCATCGCACTCACTACGGTGCTTTCTACCGTGACCTGTACGTTGGGCATCCTATTTCTTAAGTTCTACAGCTTAATATAATTGGTCCGCGATAAAATAAAAACGCTAAACGGCATTGATGTCAGTTACTGGTCGTGATTCGCAAAAGTGAGCTTTCTTACCAGACGAAAAAATTCACTCGCTTCAGATTCCGACAAACAAGAAAAAAACTCTTTCTGTAAATTCGTCATGATTTGATGAACTTGCTTTAAAGCATTTGCTCCCTCTTTTGTCATGCTTAGCATTTTAAGGCGCTGATTCGATTTACTTTTAGAAACTTGAACAAACCCTCTCTTTTCCAGATTGTCCACCATCCGCTTTGCTACACTTCGCTCAGTTCGAACCGCATCAGCCAACGCTTGCTGGCTCATAGGTTGAAATTCTTCTAAAGCGGCCAGTGCACTTGCCATTTCTAGTGTCATCAAATTTTGCCGAGACAGCTCGGCTTGGGCACGATTGCGGTACATGCGCTGCATCACACCGCAGACAAACATAGGGCTTTGATCCAAAACGGAAATTGGGGAAATTTTCTGATCTTTCATCGTCGTTTTTCTTCTTTAGGCTTTCATTCGGCCGAAAAGGCTGTGCTGATACTGCACACAACACGCCGTCTTTCAGGCTCGCGTCATAGACGGTAACCACCAAGTGAAAACATAAAATAAAGAGCGCCGAAGCGCCCTTTAATCGTGTTTATTATCACTAGTATAACTCAGTTAAAACAACCAAGTCCTACTCGCTTTGCTGAGTGGGTTTAGTGCTGGTCTCAGACAACTCTGCCTCCGACTCTTTTCTCGCACGTCGATCAAACAATCGCTCAACCACTACAAAGAAGATTGGGACGAAGAATATACCCAATATCGTGGCACTGATCATGCCACCAAGTACGCCGGTACCTACTGCGTTTTGACCTGCCGATCCCACACCTGAACTGATAGCAAGTGGTACCACACCCAAACCAAAAGCAAGCGATGTCATGATAATTGGGCGCAGACGAACGCGAACAGCATGTAAGGTTGCTTCGATAAGCCCAGCGCCTTTCTCATAGTAGTCCTTTGCAAACTCAACAATCAGAATGGCGTTTTTGGTTGCCAAGCCGACCGTAGTTAATAAGCTCACCTGGAAGAACACATCGTTATCCATACTGCGCGTCATTACCGCAAGCACAGCACCAAGCACACCAAGAGGAACAACTAACACCACGGCGAAAGGTACTGACCAACTTTCATACAAAGCGGCAAGAACTAAGAATACGACGAGGATAGATAGCGCATATAGCATCGGCGCTTGGTTTCCGGAAAGGCGCTCTTCATACGAAATACCATTCCAGTTCACCGTGAAACCTTCTGGTAGCTTTTCTACCATTGCTTCAATTTCTTCCATGGCTTCACCAGTACTTACACCAGGAGCTGCACCGCCTTGAATATTCATTGCTGGCAAACCATCAAAGCGCTGCAAAAGAGGAGAACCATATGTCCACTCGCCACTCGCAAAAGCAGAGAAAGGCACCATCTCTCCCTTAGCGTTGCGTACGTACCATGAATCGAAGTCTTTTGGCTGCATGCGGTATTCCGCATCACTTTGCACCATCACTTTCTTCACACGACCGCGGTCAATATAATCGTTAATGTAAGCCCCGCCCCATGCAGCTGACAGGATTTGGTTTACGTCATTGATACTGACATCCAAAGCACGAAGTTTGACGTGGTCAATGTTCACTTTGTACATTGGCGCATCTGCCTGACCGTTTGGACGAACACCGACAAGTTTCGGGTTTTGTGCTGCCATGCCCAGAAGTTGCCCTTGAGCCGCAACTAATGCATCGTGCCCTTTATTCAACGAGTCTTGGAGATAGAAATCGAAACCTGTCGAGTTACCTAGCTCTTGAATCGCTGGAGGGGCGAACGCAAACACCAAAGCTTCTTTAATGGTAGAGAAGTACCCCATCGCTCGGCCCGTAATGGAAGCCGCATCAGCGCCAGGCGCTTCACGCTCAGACCAATCTTTCAGGCCGATAAATGCCATCCCCATGTTTTGGCCTTGACCTGCGAAACTAAAGCCCGCAACAGAGAAGACGGATTTTACATTGTCTTTTTCGTCTACTAGGTAAAAGTCACGCATTTTCTCAAGTGTTTTTTCCGTCTGTTCTTGTGTTGAGTTAGGCGGCAAAATAGCCATTGAGAATACTGTGCCTTGGTCTTCATCTGGCAAAAATGACGTTGGAAGGTTCATAAATAACCAGCCAGCACCTGCACTCATTGCCAAAAATACAACCAACATGCGACCTGTGCGTTTTAGAAGTTTGGCAACGCCGGTTTCATAGCCTGCTGTCATCGCATCAAACTTGCGGTTAAACCAGCCAAAGAAGCCTTTCTTCTCTAGAAGCTCAGCATCGCCTTTTTTCAGCAACGTAGCGCACAATGCCGGAGTCAGAATTATCGCAACCAAAACGGAAAGCGTCATAGCCGCCACAATAGTTATCGAGAACTGACGGTAAATAACCCCGGTAGAACCAGACATAAACGCCATAGGGACGAATACCGCTGAAAGCGTCAACCCCACACCAATCAGGGCACCAGTGATCTGCCCCATCGATTTTTTGGTCGCTTCTTTGGGCTCTAAACCATCTTCATGCATCACACGCTCGACGTTTTCCACCACAACGATGGCATCATCCACCAGCAAACCGATAGCCAGAACCATCGCGAACATGGTTAACGTGTTTACGCTAAATCCAGTCGCGTACAAAATAGCGAAGGTTCCGAGCAATACGACAGGCACTGCGATCGTTGGAATGATCGTCGCACGGAAGTTCTGCAAGAACAGGTACATGATTAAGAACACAAGAAGAATAGCTTCTAATAGCGTTTTAACCACTTCTTGAATCGAGGCTTTGACGAATGGTGTTGTTTCAAATGGGTAAGCAATCTGCAACCCTTCTGGGAACGTTGCACTCAGTTGTTCTAAGCGCTCTTTTACCGCATTGGCTGTCTCAAGCGCGTTTGCGCCAGTACCTAATGAAATACCTAACCCCGATGCTGGGAAGCCATTATATTGGCCTCGAATATCATAACTTTCTGCACCACGCTCAACGCGAGCTACATCTTTCAAATAAACATTCGAACCACTGGCGTCGGACTTAAGAATGATGTCTTGGAACTCTTCTACACTGCTCAAACGACTTGCAGAAGAAATCGTAGCATTCAACAACTGACCCTCCTGCGCAGGTGCCGCACCAAGTTGACCTGAAGAAACTTGCGCGTTCTGTTCACTGATTGCATTTGCTACGTCGATCGCGGTCAAGTTGAATTGCGTAAGCTTAAATGGATCCAGCCAAACTCGCATCGCATACTGCGCACCAAACGCCTGCACTTGTCCTACGCCAGTTACACGACTTATCGGGTCTTGAATATTCGTTACAACAAAGTCGCCGATATCGTTTTCTGTAAAGTCAGGATCTTCAGAATAAACTGCGACAACCATGAGAAATGCCGTATTGGATTTATTGACGACAATACCTTGGTTTTGTACCTCCATCGGCAATGAAGTCAATGCCAATTGCAGTTTGTTCTGCACCTGTACTTGCGCGATATCAGGATCAGCTTCGCTATCAAACGTCAGGGTAATTGTCGCATTACCAAATGCATCACTGCTCGATGATAGGTAGCGAAGGTAATCTAATCCTGTCATGTTTTGCTCGATAACCTGCGTTACCGAGTCTTCAACGGTTTTTGCTGATGCACCTGGATAGCGAGCACTGATGGTGATCGTCGTCGGTGAAATCGTTGGGTATTGCGAGACGGGTAAATTGAATAATGACATTACCCCCGCCAACATCGTTAGAATCGCGAGAACCCAAGCAAATACCGGACGATCGATAAAAAATCGTGCCATGATTACTCCTGTTCACCGTTTTGGATAGTTACCGAACTGCCTGGCCCTACCTTTTGTAAACCGGCGGTAATGACTTTATCACCCGCGTTCAAACCATCAATAATGCGCCATTGGCTATTGATCGCTTCGGCAGTCTTCACTGGTTTCGCTTCCACTTTGTTCTCGCCATTAACCGTCATCACTGTCGCTTTACCTGTCGCATCACGAGATACCGTATTTTGTGGTATTAGAATCGCATCAGGGTCGACACCAGTAATGACCGTCGCACGAACAAACATTCCAGGTAGCAACAAACCGTCAGGGTTTGGGAATTCGGCACGAAGCGTCACGCTGCCCGTACTTTCGTTCACATTGACCTCAGTAAATTTCATTGTGCCTTTGTGTTCGTAAGTGCTGCCATCTTCAAGCATCAATGTAACTTGCGCAGAGTCATCTTCTTGCATATGGCCTTGGGAGAGTGATGCTTTCAAACGCAGCAGTTGCGCGGATGATTGCACAATATCAACATTGATAGGGTCAAGCTGCTGAATGGTCGCTAATTTGTCAGCTTGGTTAGCCGTAACCAACGCACCCGCTGTCACACTCGATTTACCGATCACCCCGCTAATCGGAGCTTTGACTTGCGTATAATCTAAGTTGATTTTTGCTGTGTTGATCTTGGCTTTTGCGACTAGGACCTGCGCTTTCGCTTCTTTGTATGCCGCTTCTGCTTCATCCAAGTCTTGTTGGCTGATGGATTTTTTGGTGATCAAGGTTCTGTAACGCTTCACCGTGGCATAGGTCGACTCTGCCGCAGCTTGCGCACGGATTAATTCCGCTTCAGCGCTCAGCAAATCCGCCTGAAATGATGAATCATCAATTTGATATAGCGACTGTCCTTGTTCAACAAGGCCACCTTCAACAAAATTTCGCTCCGAAATAATGCCAGTGACTTGCGGACGAACTTCTGCTTCTTTGAATGCTCTGCTACGACCCGGCAACTCTACTGTCAATGCTTGGCGCGTTGGCTGCACTGTTAACACTTCTACTTCGGTTACGGGCGCAGGCCCCCCACCTTGGCTCGATCCTTCTTCGCTAGGTTGACATCCAACCACAAAAAGGCTCGACGCAATCAGCAGAGATAGCGTGGTTTTACGTCTCATGAATTTTTCTCTCTTATCTACCGACAAGCCTTCAAGATTCCTTATTAAAAGCTTCTAGAATGACTTAATAATGACTAATGGATGTATATCCAGAACAAATTAATTAGGATGATAAATACCCAGTGTTGTACATACAACAAAATTTACAGTTCTATACGCTTACGAAAAACGTTTATGGTAAAGGTGTTATGAAGTTCTCAAATTTGAAGATTTTGGGTTGGAAATCACATTTTCCTGTGTGCAATTGCAATGGTTAAAAAGCAGCAAAAGTGATGATAAAAGCATCATCACGCTGTACAGAGTTTGTTACCGCTGTCTAGGGTTATTTGCCCACTCTGGTATACGAACTAAAGTGAGAAAGGAATGTAAATATAGTCGAAATTTCACAAGTCAGGTTCGCCACTTATCTAAAAAATAACCCGCTAAGAAGCGGGTTATTTCGTCAGTGAGATTGCTGTTCTCAGCTTATACTTTGAACTGACTGACCTGATGATCTAAACGTTGAGTTTGCTCTGACAACATGGCTAAAGAAGCTTGCGCTTGGTTTACGATTTCCACAATTGAAGTGCTACTGTCTGCAATGCCTTGTACGTTGCTATTTACTTCGTCACTTACTGTACTTTGCTGGCTCGCAGCCGTTGCAATGTGTGTATTCATCTCGTTCATACGTGAAATCGCGTTCAAGATTTCAGAAAGGGATTCACTCGCTCGGCCAGCGGACTTGATCGTTTCATCACTGCTATTTTGGCTACCGCGCATCACTTCTACAGCTTGTCCTGCACCAGATTGTAGCTTTTCAATCATGGTTTGGATTTCTCCCGTACTCTGTTGCGTACGACTGGCTAAAGAACGAACCTCGTCCGCTACCACAGCAAAGCCTCGCCCTTGCTCTCCAGCGCGAGCCGCTTCAATGGCTGCGTTAAGCGCTAATAAGTTTGTTTGCTCGGCAATACCACGAATTACATCCAGTACGGACGCAATGTTACTCACATCATGATCCAATGTGTTAATGACGTGGCTTGCGCTTTCGATTTCACTTGCGAGGCTGCGAATTGAGCTAACCGTTTGATCCAAAATAACATTGGTATTGGTAAGTTCATCATTCGCTGTTTGGCTCGCAACCGCGGCTTCGTTAGCGCTATCGCTTACATTTCTGCTGGTGACTTGCATTTCGTGCACTGCCGCCGCTACCGCCTCACTATCTTTTTGCTGAGAAACGGTCGAGTTCGCGATGGTCTTGGTCAACGAGCTAAGATTTGCCATTTCGTTACGTAGGGTATTTGAGCTTTCAATTACCTGAGCGACTGTCACTTGAATTTTGGACACAAACTGGTTAAATGCGTCTGCTAAATTGCCAATTTCGTCTTGTGTTTTTACATCGATTCGCTGACTTAGATCACCTTCACCGGACGCAATTTCTGTCATCGCATTTTTAATATCATTGATAGGCTTCACAACCGTTTGCAACAACAAAAACGCCATCGCAATAGCGGCCAGAATAACAATCACAATGCCCGCTTCAAGAATGAGTTCTGCTCTTGTTGCAGCCGCTGATATTTCGTCCTTCAATTGGCTTTGCTTTTCTTCTATTGCATCTTTTACAACGTTAAGCTGCGCTCTAACCTCGATAAATTGGTCTTCAAAGGTATGTTTGTGCTCATTGTAGTAACCACGCCATTGAGATTGAGGTAAACGTAGCATCGCCTCATAACTTGCTAACCATTTTTCACCCAAAGAGACAAGCGTTCGAACTTCATTACCATGTGTAGAAGGCGTCACACCGGCTTGCGATAGCTCAATCATTTGTTCCATACGCGGCAGCGCTTTGTATGCGTTGTCTTTGTATTCACCGATGTGGTGATCAATATCGGTTTGAGTATCAGAAAGAGCAACACCTTGGATTGCAGATGTAGCTTGGTAAAGATCGCGGTAAGCATCCTCAATCGTTAATAAGTTCGGCACGATCTGTTCGTTGAGTGTCTCACTCAATTCAGATTGCTTCCAACTTGTCATAACGTTTAATACAGAGCTCACAATAAACAATCCAATAATCAATGACAGCGGAATCACTATCTTCTGCTTGATCGTTAAGTTCTGGAACATGAATAGACTCTCTTTATTTATGGTATACAAACTGCCGGAAATTATATCAAACAAATAGAGTATACTATTAGGTAAAAGAGGCTATTCAACATGAAATCTAATGACTTTTTGACAAGGGTTCTAATTTCAACAATTAGTTGATTTTATACAAAATTTAACAAAGAGATCTTTTCAAAAGATGCAAATTAAAATGCTCTTTCAAAACGAAAAATATGTAACAGAAAGTGAATTAAAAGGGACCACATTTTGAAGAATAGATCGACTCAATGATTTACTGAGAACACATACAAAACACAGTTCTTGGATTGAGCACCACCGCGGAATATGCAAAGGTCCGAACATTTCTTCTAAAGCTCAAAAAAACCATTGTTTATCTGACGTATTTAGGGTTACTCCGTGAGGATATTAGTCGTGATGTTGGCAGACAGGATGCTTACAAGTTTTCGAAGTTAACCAGTAGCACAGTGAACGATTCAGATTTTCTTGAGCGCCAAGGCAATAAAAAAGTTTGCTATTTTGCTTTCAAGAGACGCATTCAAGAAAATAATGCAACCTAGCCACAAAGTCTTGCTACATCTTCAGAAAAGAATGATGTTGCTAAACAAATCTGGTGCAGCATACACATTGAAGCTAAACTCGTTTAAGGAACTTTTTCATATCAATATGAGAAAACATAGATTTCTCAAAGTTACACCGACCATTCAACGATTAAACTAATGTTAGCGTACCGGTACGTCCAAAAACTCCATGCATGAACCATTTGAAAGAGCCAAAATGTTCCAACCCAACTTCGCCTCAGTGGAGTGGCGAGTCGTTTCGCTCGCTCTCCTACTCTCTCTTCCTAACACAGCTCAAGCGGATCCACTAGATAAGGAAATTAGCAACCTTCTCCAACAACGTTTTTCTATCGCGGTTTTGCTGTCCGACACTGACGCAATTGCGTTTGGTATTGGCGACTTTGATCCGAATGCATTATTTGATACCGCCAACCCAGAGTTCGGGACTGACGAGTCAATCAATGAACGTCGAAGCAAATCCGTATATGTTCTCCCTTACACGACTAACTTTGACATAGAGGGCAGCGAGGACTTACATGAGCTGTCGTTTAAGGCATTTACGATACAAACAGAGAATGATCTCAAACTATTCGGCACAAGTAAGGATCTTCTCAAGGAAAGGACATACGGTGCATCGATTGGTTATGGGTATCTATACAAAGCAAGTGAAAACGTCACCCTTAGCACCAGAACGACGACTCACCTTATGCGTTATAAAAACTCATTCTCTACCGATAATAAACTTTCCTCCATCATTGGAAGAATCCTAGACGGCCGTGCCGTTAACGTTTCAGCATGGGCGGCAATAGTTCAACCATCCATTAAAGCCAAATACACGTCTCCCACAATTTGGGGGAAATGGCATGCCAGTTCGACATTGAATTCATTCATTGGGCACAGCTGGGGAAGCGCAAATAACGGCAATATAGGCAACCCTAAAGGTTGGTACCTATCTAATGAAATCACCGGTTACTACAATATTTATCACGGTGAGCAGGCTTTATTTACCGGGATTAAAAGAGTCGACCTTTCGCATGATTTAAGCGATGAACTGGGAAGTCCGCATTACTACGAAGCTTCTATAGGATGGCTATTTTATGCACCAAAGCCCTTTGATTGGTTGGACAATTTCGGCATAGGCGTTAACTTCAACTACGGCTCGACTCTCAGAGGCGGCAGCATTCAGCTTTACTACAACAAACAATAAAGCCGTCAATACAGGAACCAGTTGGTAGCATATATAACAAGAAGAACGAGAAGACACAAAAGGAATGGCAGAGTTAGCGTCTTCGCAAACTTTTTCATGAGACTTGGGTTATCAAACACCACACCTTCCGCTTCTCTTACCCTTCGCTCTTCGTCAAAATGCCATTTAATGGCTAAGTAGGCTCCTATCCCTAATACAATAAGCTTAAAAGCTCCAGCAAAGTAAGGAAAGAAATTAGCCCAACTGTCATTCATTATCCATCTCCATCAAATTCAATATCAGCTTTGCGGTGGCAGAATCCAAGATTCATGTAGAATGCCCCCCTCAAAGTCAGACTCTCTGGCTAGCGCCAGTCTACTGCTCGAGATAGCTGTCCACAACTCTCTTTACCATATCGGCATCTATTAATTATTTAATAAATAATAAGAAAGACACTAGCACACTTGCTGAAAAGTAAGTGTCAGTTTGGATTGAAACTCATCAGAAATCGAAAATGGTCCGCAGTCGACTTGTTGATCTAGTGAAAGCCGAATTACCTAGCGCCAAATCGTTCGCTAGTATAAAAATGTAGCCTATCGCACTTCTGGTCGAGTGCTAACGAACTTATGATGCATATGTCATTAGCAGTGCAATTTTAAGTTTATCAATTAGCTAAAGTTTCCCACCTTAACTGCCAGTAAGTTTGCTGTGTTTGAGATGATCTCGACATGACTAGTGTATAAATAGTATGGAGGTTCAAAGTGAAGGCAAGGCAATTTTCCTTACTAAAAATATTGTTTTTGTAATTTTATTTCAGGATTATCGAAACCATCATAAGGATAATTCGAACTAATCTTAATCCATGCTCCTTCAGTTACATTTGCTTTCTTTTACTCACTTCTCGCGACTATTAGTGGCATTTTGAGACAATTTCCTACACTCCTTTCTTTCCCTTAGTTGATATAAATCATGGTTAGAAGAAAACAGAATCACCTGTATTTCTCGATACATGAATCCAAACTGCCCGACTTTTCGTAACTAAATTACAGATAGACACGATTTTTAGTATGGCACGTTTTTGAGGAACCAAGATGTTAGATACCCTCATGCTGTCGCGGATCCAGTTCGCGGCCAATATCAGCTTTCATATTCTCTTCCCGACCATCACCATCGCGTTGGCATGGATGTTGGTGTTTTTCAAGTGGCGATATAACCGCACCCAAGCCCCCGTATGGCTCGATGTTTATTACTTCTGGGTCAAGATATTCGCTCTTACTTTCGCCTTAGGTGTAGTATCCGGCATTACGATGAGTTTCCAGTTTGGTACCAACTGGCCAGGCTTTATGGAACGAGTCGGTAACGTAGCAGGACCATTGCTCGGATACGAAGTGATGACCGCCTTCTTTATGGAAGCCACCTTCCTTGGCGTGATGCTTTTTGGACGAGGACGAGTGCCGGAATGGGTTCATACTCTCGCCACCGTTCTGGTTGCTGTTGGGACAAGTATGTCCGCGTTTTGGATTCTAGTGCTTAACAGCTGGATGCACACACCAAGTGGCTATGAAGTGATTGACGGAATTGTACATGTAACCAGTTGGAAGGAAGTTATTTTCAATCCTTCTTTACCTTACCGTCTTCTGCACACGCTATTAGCATCGGCGCTGACTGCCAGCTTCTTGATTGCGGGTATTTCGGCTTATCAAATAATGAAAAAGCCAGATCATCGCTCAGCCAAACTTGGCCTAAAAGTCGCGCTGTTCGCGGCGGCTGGATTCATCCCAATTCAAATCTTTGTCGGTGACCTTCACGGGTTAAACACGCTTGAACATCAACCTGCAAAAATCGCAGCGATGGAAGGCGTGTGGGAGACCGAGCAAGGCGCGCCTCTTCTTCTGTTTGCGATGCCAAATGAAGAAACTCGCAGCAATGATTTTGAAGTGGGCATCCCAAAGCTGGCGAGTTTGATTCTTACGCATGACTTAGATGGGGAAATCCAAGGACTTAACGAGTTTGCACCTGACCACCCGCCAGTGAAGCCCTTGTTCTTTGGTTTCCGCGTGATGGTTGGTGTTGGTGTCCTTATGTTGCTTGTTAGCTGGTATGGCGCGGTGAAGCTAGCACGTAAAAAAGCGCTACCTAAACCTTACCTGTACACGGTATTAGCCATGACGTTCTCTGGTTGGATAGCCACACTGGCGGGTTGGTATGTTACTGAGATTGGTCGACAACCTTGGTTGGTCAGCGGTGTATTGCGTACATCAGAAGCCGTCACCACGGTTGCGAGCAGTAGCGTGATGACTTCGCTCATTATGTACTTAGCCATTTATGCTGCATTGCTGGTTGCGTACATCCATACCCTATTCTATTTGGCGCGCAAAGACGTTGCAGCCCATGAAGTCCCACTGACACAACAAGAGGCCTAATCATGCTCGACTATCTACCAGAAATTTATCTTCTGCTGCTTGGCTTCTCGGTCTTTATGTATGCCGTGCTCGACGGCTACGATCTTGGCGTCGGTATCCTTTTACCGAGTGATAATGAAGCGCAACGTGACCGAATGATAGCGTCTATCGGCCCTTTCTGGGATGCGAATGAAACGTGGTTGGTGTTAGCCGTCGGTATTCTGCTGATTGCCTTTCCTACTGCTCATAGCTTGATTTTGACGGAACTTTATATGCCGACCGCGATTATGCTTATCGCACTGATCATGCGTGGCGTGGCGTTCGACTTCCGAGCCAAAGCGAACTCGGATCATAAACCTCACTGGGATTGGTGCTTCAGAATTGGCTCGTTAGTCACCGCGCTAACCCAAGGCTACATGGTGGGTCGTTACATCATGGGATTTGAACAATCAACCGAAGCATTTGGCTTTGCTTGGTTAAGCGCACTTTGTGTAGCGGCGGCGTACGTTTACATCGGTGGCGCATGGTTAGTACTAAAAACGGAAGGTGATTTGCAAATACGCTCGGCCCGTTGGTCTCGCCGTGCTGGTTGGTTAGCAGCCTTAGGAATCTTGGTGGTTAGCGTTGTAAACCCAATTGTAAATCAACAAGTTGCCTTGCGTTGGTTCAGCTTCCCAGAAATCTTGTTGCTTGCCCCAGTTCCGTTAATTGTATTGGCAACCATCTTCCTAGTTGATCGCTATTTGCGTCAGGTTCCAATGGTGAATGATCTGGGTGTGCGCTGGCCTTTCTTTGGTGTCACTGTCATTTTCGCGTTGAGCTTTCTCGGGCTTGCGTATAGCTTCTTCCCAGAAGTTGTGCCGGGATTAATGACCGCACAACAAGCTGCCTCCTCGCCTGCGACGTTAATAATCGTGGGCTACGGTGTGATGATTGTTATGCCGGTGATATTGCTTTACACCTTTGTGGTATACCGGATCTTCAAAGGCAAAGCGACAGAACTTAGCTACAAGTAGGAAAGGGAATTCCTCAACAAAGCGCCGCTGCTCATGCGGCGTTTTTTTGCAGTACTCAACGACTAAAGTATCTACCCAAGGCGACTGAGTGGGAACGCTGAGAGAATGTAGCGGCAGCCAGTAGTTTGTTCCTAACTAGAACGAGATAACCGTTTCTCAACTATAGCGATACAGGCACAAAAACAGAAAGAATATTTGATGTTACAAAAGGTAGACCGCCACTTTAAAACGCTTTGAGTATTTTTTGCGCTCAATGTGGTGCAAGTATACTTATGCTTTTTATGACTTGTGAACACTCAATTGCATGTTATGTTGCTGTTGAAATCGTACATGAAATAAGGACAAGAACATGAAGATAAGATGCAAAACGACGCAAAGCATTGAAAAATTTAACCCTGATGACCTCAATCTAAACACAGATCTCTTTGGTATGATTGCTGTTGTATTCGTGTTCATGGCTGTTTTGCTTAGCATCTAGTAGCACTACGTTCATTCTTGTGGCCGTATTCATACCTCATGTGATATGGGTGCTAAATTCTAGATTAAAGCGGATGTGCTAACCCGCACCAATCAGATTATGGCTGCCTCTGTATAGCATCTTCAATTTTGGCGTTGTATAGAGGTGAGATGTGAATAGTTGGCTTGTAGATAGAATGGCGCTTGCACCTTGAGCACTCTTGTGTACTTTCAATTACGCATTACTTTAGTGTAGATACGAAAAAAGGCCTGACAAATCAGACCTTTTAGAATGTGGCGGTGAGTGAGAGATTCGAACTCTCGATACGTTGCCGTATACACACTTTCCAGGCGTGCTCCTTCAGCCACTCGGACAACTCACCGAATCAAATTTTGGTTAGCATCATTGGCTAACGAGGCGCTAATTTAATGATTATGTGCCTGATGGTCAAGGCTAAACATAAAAAAAAGCGCCCTTTTCGAATCGATTGCTCACTAAGTAACTAAATTGAGCAAAACTGGGGCATTTACATGCTTTGAGAATAACCGGGAACACGGAACCAACGGCGGCACATATCCAAGAAGTACCCATACAACACACCCATGCCACAAGAAATAACAGCGTTACTTGCCACTGCGGTCACAATTTGATCTGTAGACGCGCCAACCGCGAATAAGATACCCGCATAAACTGGAGATTGAAATAGTACATAAGCGACCAGATCAGAGATGTTTTTCATAAAGGAAGACGGCGACACCTTACTACCTTGATGCAGCACCCAATCACGAAAAACCCCATACGGCCAAGCAATGGCGATATTCACTGGAATCGATAGCGTACGCGATGCTAGAGATTGCTCAAATGTCATCCCTGAAATCAAAATCTCGACAATCATCCCTGTGATAAAGCAAAAAACAACCATAGCAAAGGTATCCGCTGCGGCGTGACGAATACAAAATGGTCCACGAGACTTCATTTACAAAACCCTTAAAATCAAACACTGCAATTAATAAAAATAATAAAACTATTAACCACTAAAAAGACATCAAGCCAGTTAATGATGCAATTAGAACACACAAAAACTAGCTTATGGCTCTGTATTTAAAATTAAGTTGTAAATTTATAACCAACTTTTAAAGTAAAAGTAGTTTTTTTCACCAATGGCGAGTAAAAACGCCTAAAATTACGTAAAAATGGTACAAAAACACGGATTTCACTTACATAAAAAGGGGTTACGATAATTATTTTGACGTAAAGTTAGAACAAAACTCGGACTGTAAACAGTCACTCCTATAGCTTATGCTACCAAGCTGCGAAAATTCAGAGTATTACCGATATAATCACAGTAGAAGGTCTTGCTGCTTTACTCGTAAAAGTAAAACTGCAAGCCTGTTCATTGCAGGTTAGAAGAGTTTGTGACGACGCTGGATGACGTATGAATAGTAAGAACAATTTACAGTTGCGCCATATTGATTCAGTTATGGTGAGGCCAGCAAAATCGTTAATGTATCGATATCATCTTGGTCCGGGGATTGCTGACGCTTTAAGTTACTTCTTATCCGTTCGGCGACTGAAGAAACGTCGCCACTGAGTTCAAGGGGAGCCTCCGCAATGATCGCTGAAATAGCCTCAAGTGCTTCATTAAGATGTCCATTATCTAGAGCGACATAGAAGTTGAGTAACCACTTTTCAGCATTAAAGCTATCTGCTGCATTTCCATCAAAGTCCGATTGGTACTGATATAACTGTGTCGCATGAAGATACAGTGCATCATTTAATTCAGACTCCACTATTGGTTTCGCTATTATGTGGTCTGCTCCTACATTAATCATACGCTCTTGTGTTTCTTTGAACACATCCGCTGTACAGCCAAAAATCAGTACCGACTTAGCAGGTGAACTCATTGCTCGAATGGCTGATATGGCCCCAACGCCATCTAGAACAGGCATATGATTATCCATCAGTATCAAATCAAATGGTTTGATCGCAACCTCATCGACTGCAAGCTGACCATTTTCGACACTTGTGCACTCAAAGCCCTTGGCTCGGAGGAAAGTTTCCATAATGATCGCATTTGTTCGGTTGTCTTCAACAATGAGTGCTTTCAACCCTTTACAGTTCAATTTATGTGTATTGATTGACTCTACTTTACCCGGCTTGCAAGGTGTAAGGGCAATTTCGACAGTAAAAGTCGTTCCAGCGTCCTCCTGACTCTCTACAACCACTTGCCCACCCATATGTTCCGCGATTTCTTTGACTATTGCTAAACCAAGCCCTGTACCACCAAACCGTCTAGTCGTTGATGACTCTGCTTGCTCAAAAGGACGAAAAATGCGTTTTTGTGCCTCTTTTGAAATACCAATCCCTGTATCTTTTACCTTTAGTATCAGCTTGGTGCCAGCCTTACTCGATTTCTCGGCTAGCTCTACCTCTACGATGCCACGATCGGTGAACTTAACAGCGTTATTGAGTAGATTGAACAGTACTTGACGCAAACGGGCTTTGTCATTGTTGTACCAACGACCCGTTGGTAAATGCGAGACTACTCTAAAGCGAAGACCTTTTTCTGCACATAGCGTTTGATAAACACTCTTGATACTGCCGATAATCGACTCAATTGGGAAAGGCTTATTTTCAAACTCAACATGCCCTTGTTCAATTTTTGAGTAATCTAAAATCTCATTGAGTAATGTCATCATGTGATCACCTGAATCATAAAGTGTTCTCAGGTGCTTACGCTGCTCATCGGTAAGTGGTGTTTTTAACAGTATCTGGGCAGTTCCTAGTACACCGTTCATTGGTGTGCGAATCTCGTGGGACAATGTGGCTAAGAATGCCGTTTTAGCGTTTGTCGAAGCCTGAGCTTTTATTCTCTCCTGCTCTAAATAGATCGTCTTTTCATTGAACTTCTCGATAAGCTGTCCGATTTCGTCATCGCTATCGTAGTCAATATCTATGATCCCACCAGTTTTCGAGTCATCAATCTTAGCGGCAATGCGAACAATTGGTTCAACAATATAGCGATTCAGTAAGTAGTAACCGACCAAGACACACAAGAGCAAAAATGGAATGATCCTCCCCTCAACGCTCATCACTTGTTCAAACACTTGATCGGCGACTTTAGCTTTTGCGTTGACAACTTCCATGCGCCAATCGAACTCTCCGAAATCAAGCTCGCTGACATAAATTTCGTCCGTCAGTTGAAAGTTGTGTTCAATAATCACGTTTGAGTCAGCATCGCGAACCACTACCCCCAAAGAATGCTGGTTCGTGTGCTCTCGAATAAACTGAAAAAGTGCATCAAGTGATAGGTCTACCGTTACAACTCCAGCGAATCGACCGTTTTGGTAGTACGGAGAAGACGCGGTAATCATCTGGACCTGAGTAAAGGTATCGATGTAAACCGTAGACCAACTAACAGAACCTACCGGAGCATCGGCGGCAGCGACATACCAGGCTTCATTATCATAACCGCCAGATTCGGGGTTATTGTAGGAGTGAATTTGGTCAATACCACTATCACTGTTTTTATTGAAGAATAGACTTTTATATCTCCATTGTTCTGCTTTTAGTTCGGGTTTAGGCCATACGCCACCACTAACAAGCATCTTGTCACTCAATTGAAGTATATGTGGAATTATTGTGTTGAGAGATTGAATATTTTCAGTCCCTTGGGCTAGCCCTACTAAGCTGCTCAATACACCTGTAGAACTGAGGAGGGGCTCTTTTATCTCAAGAGCCAGGAGTTGGGTACGTAACTCTAGGTTTTGCTCTAGCTTTTGTCTAACCGGTGGCTCAACAACCAAATAGGCGACAGAACCGATAGTGGCGATAAAGAAGCACAGGTAAAGTGTTAGGGCGAGAATGCTTTTTTTTCTAAGTGATGAGCGAATTTCCATAGATGTGTGAATCATTCCCTAATATCGATTTATCACTAATTGATTGGTAAGATGAGCGCAATCAACCAGCCCATTAACAAATGGTATTCTATTTTGAAACTACAAGACATCCTTTCTCTCCCAGAACTTGACGGTAAACTACTAAACCTAGCAAAAACTCAAGGCTTTGTAACAGCGATGGCTGCAGCGCCAAACGTATTAATGCCTCAAGAGTGGTTGCCATTCTTATGGGGTGGAGAAGAAACAGCGCCATTTACTGACGGTGAACAACTAGAGCAGTACATTGACGAGATTGTACAAATGTGGAACCAAACTCGTCCCGCTCTCCTAGAAGGCACTTGGCAGTGGCCTGCAGGGTGCGCGCTAGATGAGCAAGACATTGTAACAAGTCAGGCTCGCGATTTCTGTGAAGGTGTATTACAAGGCTGGCAACTTGCGCGTGATGACTGGGAAACGTTGATGCCTGAGGATAGCGAAGATAATGCCCTACTCGGTGGTGTTTTACTTTCTCTTACTATGCTTTACGACCCAGAAACAACCATTGAAACATTGGCCGAACAAGGTATGGAAGGCTTAGAGCAGTTTGAAGAGATCTTCAATGCAATGCCAGTGATGTTATGTGGTCTTACCCAGCGCGGTGTTGCATTAGCTGAAGAACAATAGACGCAACGCTGTCGACCATCAAGATTGAACGGCTGAATAGACAAAAAGCTCTCCAAATGGAGAGCTTTTTTGATCATGTTAAAATTACATGTGGAATATACCGCGCCATATCTTGAGTCACTAAGCTACTGTCTTCCCTAATCGAAATACCGGCAGCTCTATCATTGACCAACCAACTGCCAATTAACGTATGGTTTTGCCCAAACTTAGGTAGTGGATGGTATTGCTGGACGATATTGAATTTAGATTCATAAGGCCCTGACGTTTTAACAAAACGTTTTCCATCGATGACGATCTCGATGTTCGCGCCCTCTCGAGAAAATAGTGGCTTGATGACACAATCTCTCATAGTGTTCGCTTTTGAATCGTTAGCAAAATAAGCGGGCAAAAGGTTCGGGTGATTAGGAAAGCGCTCCCACAATAACGGTAAAAGTGCTTTATTGGATAGAATCGACTTCCACATCGGTTCTAACCAGTTTACGTTCGCAGTCGCTAAGTACTTCGCATATTCCTCTTCAAACATAAACTCCCAAGGGTAAAGCTTAAACATCCAACGAATCGCTCTGTCGTCAGCATCCACAAACAGACCATCTTCCGTCACTCCAATATCTTCGACATGCACGAATGCCGTTGCTAACCCTGCCTCTCGCGCGCAATCCTCTAAATACTGGACAGTCCCTTTATCTTCTTCAGTGTACTTGCAGCAGCTAAAGTGAAGTGTTTGTCCTGGTTGGTATTTTGCTATTTCGGCAAAGCGCTCGATCAAAAAGTCTTGAAGAATATTGAATTGATCCGCGCTCTGGTGAACTCGACCTTTATTTACAACATCTTCTAGCCACACCCACTGCCAAAAGCCAGTTTCAAACAAGCTGGTTGGCGTATCCGCATTGTTTTCCAGTAATTTTGCAGGCGAGGTCCCGTTGTACGCGAAATCCAGCCGCGAATAAAGCGAAGGTTCGCTTCGTCTCCATGAAGAAGCGACCTGCTCCCACATAGATTCAGGGATCGCACATTGCGTCAGCAACCGCTCACTCCGAACGACTTCATCCACAATAGCCAGGCACATCTGATGCAGCTCTTCAGTGGGCGCTTCTATATCGCGCTCAATTTGCTCCAGCGTGAATTGATAGTAAGCACTCTCATCCCAATACGGTTGGTCATACATGGTATGGAAACCAAAACCAAACTGGCGTGCTAATTCACGCCAGTTTTCGCGCTCTTGTATTTCTCGTCGAAACATAGTGCTTTTTAACCGCCTCGACTGACCGACACCGCTTTACCAAACCCGCCTCGAGACATCGCCCTGCCAATGGTGCCGCCGCCACGTTTATTAAGGCTATTCGTCGCAACTTTGGTCGGCTGATTTCGGTAGGAGCCAAAGAATTGTCCTGCTCCATTATAGAATTTGGATTTATAACGGTACATCGGCTCTGAGTAATAGCTCTTGTTATAACCTTTCAACCCGCTTAATGAGCGACTGTAAAAAAAACCGCCAAAGTTAGGTACATAAGCTCGGGAACTGGAACTGTAGTAACAATCATCCTCGTAGAAATCATTCTCGCATTCGAACTCGCTGCGGTAGCGAGGGGCATTTTGTTCGGCACGAGCTAAAGCTTCTTGGTATGCAATGTCACACTGTTCACTAAACTCAGGCGAGTTAGATTTACACTCATCAGCATCAGAAAAAATGTACCCTTCTGTTTTTGACTCGTACGCAGCAAAGAAGAAAATACCACCAAAGGCAGCAAAGGGAAGAATTTTCCCAAGCTTTAAGCTTTTGTCCATGGAAGAACGTTTAACGTTAGAACTCCGCTTCATCGTTCCTCCTAGTAGGTCATGCACGCGGCATTCAATACGCCAACCGAAACAGAAACTGCTGCTAATACAATACCGGCTGGCAGTTCATCTTTTTCGATACGCTCTGCCACTTTCGGAAGTAAAATAAAGCGTACAATTGCAAATGCAATAATTTGAGCAAGCATTGCAACAACGCCCCATACCATAAAATCGACGATATTGACTGAGTTTTTTGCCGCCCCCGAAATCGCGAGACAGTAACCAAGGAAGGCCCCACTTAGCGCAATCGCTGCTGCTGTATTTTGTTTTTCTTTGATCAGATGCCACTCATCGTATGGCGTCAACTTGACGTAGATGAACTTAAACGCCAATACAAAAATAATAGAAACAGAGAAATAGAGTAAAAAGTTTGGGAAGCCTGCTAACAGGCCAGCAATCATGTGCATTATTGTTCCTTGTTCATTTCTTTCCAGGCAAAATCTTCAATACGTTCATCTGCAATGTAAAACAGCTTGGTACTCGCGGGTACTTCAGCATCTAAATCTGGGTTGAGTTGAATACCATCGCCAATATCAAAAGCAATCAGCGTGGCATGATGGCGTCTTTTGAGAAAAACGAAGAGATTCTCAATAGTGGTGGCAGACTGCCCCTCAGGATAAATAACTGAGTATTGCGTCATACCTCGTGTTGAAGCCAAAAGCTCCTGATGAAGCGCACTTGAGCCCGGGTCAACCGCCGCTTTTGCCAACATTTCTGCGCCAACAGCAGGTATGCATTCCGCTTTCGGGCAATGCTGACTTAGAAGTCGGCCTAGCGCTTCATCTTTAAAGTAAGCGACCAAATGAGCGGAAGGGTTTACAGATGCGCAGTATAGAGCGGCTGACAAGGTAATGTCGTCCGAGAGATTATCCACAATAATGCAAGCGGCTTCGGCAATATTGGCGTTTTTCATTTCTTGCGAATCGGTATAACTGGTCACTTTGATAAAACTGATTTCGCCAGGTAACGGGTTCTCTATTTCTGAACGGCTGCATAAAACAATCGGACGCTTTCCCTCTTCTTCATGTTGTAACATGCGAATAAGGTGCATCGTTCTCGATCCATTCCAGCCCAACAATACAATATGGTTTTCCACTCTTACTCTCCGTTTTCCTAAAATACCCGCTCGCCAATAGTCCATCGCTGCTCCAGCGACACGCCCCAATAATGCGGCGAATAAGCTCAAACCGCCGGGGATTACAAATAGTACGACAACCCATTTACCCAAATCTGTTACTGGAGAATGGTCGCCATAACCCACCGTACTCGCCGTAACCATGAGGTAATAGATAAAGTTAGCGAAACTGTCTGTTAATGCTGTTTCACCAGCGAGAACCAGCAGCCACCATGAAAGGCTCACATATAAGCCACTAAAGATGAGAAGGCTTCGGTTGCTCAATTTAAAAAGGTGGGAACTAAGCCACTTTTTAACTACTAACCACACCGCCATAAATTTATGACCTCGATATTCATTGATTGCATCAATAGTAACTCATTGATAGTAAGACACAAAAAAACCAGCCATATTCGGCTGGTTTTTGAGATTTATTTTCAGTTACGCCTACTTTTTAAGCATTACCTTTCACTTGCATATTTAGCTGCTCAGCAAAATCTAGCATGCGGTTAAGCGGGATAAGGGATTTAACACGCAGTTCTTCGTTAACAAAAATCTCGTGCTCTTCACCACCTTCACTAAGCGCTTTCTCAATTGCTTTCAAACCGTTCATTGCCATCCAAGGACAGTGTGCACAGCTGCGACATGTTGCGCCTGCACCTGCGGTTGGCGCTTCGATAAGTTCTTTCTCTGGCACAAGTTGCTGCATTTTAAAGAAAATGCCTTTGTCTGTCGCAACGATCATTTGTTTGTGAGGAAGCTCTTTCGCTGCTTTGATCAGCTGACTCGTTGATCCAACGGCATCGGCAAGTTCTACGACGCTTGCTGGTGACTCAGGGTGAACCAAAATAGCCGCATCTGGATACACGCTCTTCATTTTTCGTAGCGCATCAGCAGAGAACTCATCATGAACCACACACTCACCCTGCCAAAGCAGCATATCTGCGCCAGTTTTGTTAGCGATGTACGATCCTAGGTGACGGTCTGGTCCCCAAATAATTGGCTTATCTTCAGCGTCTAAGTGTTCCACGATTTCAAGCGCAATGCTCGATGTAACGACCCAGTCGGCACGGGCTTTAACCGCTGCTGAAGTATTTGCGTAAACTACAACCGTATGATCAGGGTGAGCATCACAAAACTCGCTGAACTTATCCGCAGGACAGCCAAGGTCAAGCGAACATTCCGCTTCCAACGTTGGCATTAGAATGCGCTTTTCTGGTGTCAGAATTTTGGCCGACTCGCCCATAAAGCGAACACCACCAATAATCAATGTACTTGCAGGGTGACGATTACCAAACTTCGCCATTTCCAACGAGTCACCAACAAACCCGCCAGTGTCTTCAGCTAGGGCTTGAATCTCAGGGTCGGTATAGTAGTGCGCGATAAGTACCGCATCTTTTTCTTTGAGTAACTTTTTAATACGCTCAATGTAAGATGCTTTTTCTTCTTCGCTTAATGGAACTGGTTTCGGTGGGAATGGGTAAACAGTGTCGATTTTATCTAATATATGGCTCATTGCTCTTGCTCTACGCAACTTCCTTTAATCCGAGTATTGTAACCTCGTTAATTTTCAAAAACCAACTTGTCGCGGGGATTTCTAGCGGTCTAGCCGTATATCTTTGTTACAGGTAGCATTTCCGAGTAGCGAAATTCGGTGCAACATAAGGTCAGAGGCTCTGCATCATTGCTATCGACTTAGCCGTTCTGCACCAACAGAAAATGGAAAAGAAAAAGGAAGCCGAAGCTTCCTTTTCAAAACATAACGTCTTACAGCTTAGAGCTGGCAAGTTTTGCAGATGCACTACCTGGGTATTCATCAACCACTTGTTGGTAGTACTTTTTCGCTTGAGCTGCATTGTTATTACGCTCAGCGATTTCGCCTAACTTAAGCAACGCATCGGCTCGCTTATTGGAGTCTTTATAAGACACAACAGCGGCAAAACTTTTCACTGCATCCTCATCCTGCTTTTTAGCGAAGTACAACTGACCTAGCCAGTAGTGAGAATTCGCTGAATATGTAGAATCAGGATAATCTTTCTGGAACTGCTGGAACGCTGCAATTGCGCCAGTGTAGTCACGTTTCTTGAGGATGAGGTCGACTGCATTTTGGTATGCCGTTTGCTCATCAACATTTGGTGTGTACTGACCACCTGTTTTAGCCGGTTTCGCTTCTTGCGCAGGCGCGGATTTTATCTCTCCACGAACACGATCCAGCTCGACAAACAACTCTCGTTGACGTTGCAACATTTGCTTCATTTCGTAGCTATTTCGCTCTAATTGACCACGTAATTCACTGATCTCTTGTGACATTTGGTCAATTTGCTGTTGCATTTGGAGCTGAACGCGATTGCGGTTTTGTAGCAAGCGCTCTAGACGCTCTACTTCCGTTTCAGATGAACGGCTCTTAGAGACGGATGATGTGCTGTTGAGATCGGATACTGGAGCTGGTGCAGCGAACGCAAAGTTCGCTGCACTTGCCAGTAACGTAAGCGCAACAGCGCGCTTAGTGTTACTGAACATGAGGATTACCTCGAATTAGTATACTAGAACCGCGCGACGGTTTTTAGCGTAAACTTCATCTGATTGACCTAGAAGAAGTGGCTTCTCTTCACCGTAGCTAACGATTGAGATTTGGTCAGCTTGAACACCTAGTGCTTGTAGGTAGTTCGCTACTGCTTGTGCACGACGCTCACCTAGAGCGATGTTGTACTCAGGAGTACCACGCTCATCAGCGTGACCTTCGATAGTTACGTTAAGTGCTGGGTTCTTGCTTAGGTAAGAAGCGTGAGCCGCTAGCATCTCTTCGTAATCTGCTGCAATTGTTGAGTTGTCAAAAGCAAAGTAGATTGTTTGAGTTTCACGTAGCGCTTGCTCTTTTAGCTCTTGCTCTGTCAACTGACCGCTTTGATCAATTGGCGTAGCTACTGTTGTTTCCACTGCGCCATTGTTGTTTGTTGCTGCACCAGTGTTAGAAGCAGCGTCGTCGCTTGAACTACACGCTGTAACAGCCATTACAGGAAGCGCGATTAGTAGCCCTTTTAGAACCTTGTTCAGTTGCATCTTATTTTCCTTTATTAATCAAACTTATTACTACAAAAACGGTGACCATGCAGGCGCTCGAACACGCCCATTTGTTGCCGGTAATCTAGCTTTGAATCGACCATCAATTGACACCATCGATAGTACGTTTTTCTTGTTGTAAATCGAGCTATACACAACCATGCCACCGTTTGGGGCAATACTAGGAGACTCATCAAGCAAGGTCTTAGTTAAGACTTGAAGAGCACCAGTTTCC
Organism: Vibrio sp. 2CM40D; assembly: GCF_023161825.1. NCBI lineage: Bacteria > Pseudomonadati > Pseudomonadota > Gammaproteobacteria > Vibrionales > Vibrionaceae > Vibrio > Vibrio sp. 2CM40D. The sequence goes on along the minus strand of NZ_JALNTL010000004.1, from coordinate 127,511 downwards.
AAATCTTGTTTCGCCAAATTAAATCCTGCGTTGCTGCGGTTCACCATAACTAGGAATCGCCCATCAGGAGTAATCTGACCACCCAAATTTTGGCTGCCTTGCCAAGTCAAACGGTCAATAGAACCGCTGCCCAAATTTACTTGATAAATCTGTGGTTTACCACCCCTATCCGATGTGAAAATCAACGATTTTCCATCCGGATGCCAGAACGGTTCCGTATTATTTGATCTGCCACGCGTAATTTGCGTCAGCTTACGAGTGTTAAGGTCAAACGTATAAACATGAAGCGAGCCTGTTTTAGAAAGAACAATCGCTAACTTATTGCCATCTGGCGAAAATCTTGGCGCACCATTGTGACGTGGGTATGAAGTAATTTTCTCACGTTCACCGGTGTAGATGTTCATGATGAAGATTTCTGCTTGGCCATTTTGGAAGCTAACATATGCAAGCTTTTTACCATCGGGGGACCACGCTGGTGACATTAATGGTTGTTTAGAGCGTAAAACCAGACGCTCATTGTAGCCATCGTAATCAGCGACTCGAAGTTGGTAAGGGAAACGGTCTTTATCGTTCACTACCACATATGCGATACGAGTCATGAAAGCGCCACGGTCGCCAGTTAACTGCTCATACACCAAATCAGAGATACGGTGAGCGTACTCACGCATACGAGGCCCTTGAACAGTGGCTACTTTATTGAACAGCACATGATCTTTTGACAGGACTAATTCACCGTCACTACCAAGCGCCTTACTCTTCCCACCTGTTAACTGACCACGCACAATATCAACAAGTTGATAGTTGATAACGTAGTCACCTTGGTCGTTTTGCTTGATTGAACCAGTCAATAGCGCATCCACACCTAAATTGGTCCAAGCATCAAAATTAACTTCTGATTCACTGAACGGTGTTTGTGGCATTTTGCTCGTTGGAACTGGGCTGAATTTACCACTACGTTGTAAATCCGAGGCGATAACAGCAGAAACATCCGTTGGAAGCGCTTGTGTGCCCTCCCACTTAAACGGAACAACAGCAATTGGTCGTGCTGAATCAATACCATCGGTAATGACCAACTCTAATGCGGCATTCGCCACATTTGTCATACTGCTAAACAGTACAAACATTCCTAGTAAAAGGCGTCTAATCACGTCTTATTCCTTATTCTAGTATTCAACGGTTAAGTTGATATCTCTAACTTTATCAATAACATCTCTATCTTTAGGCATCGGAAAGTTGCCAACTTGGGCTACTGCACTTTTGGCTGCACTACAAAGACGAGAGTCACCGTTTAACACAGTAACATTACTCACAATACCATCAGTTCCAGTTGGAACTAGCTTCACATTAAGCCTACACGACTTTCCCACAAGATAATCGTCCTTAATGATACGACTCTCTATCAATTGTTTGTAAATTGCACCATAGCGGTCAACTTCAGATTGCACATGTTGATTTTTCGCTTGCTGATTCTGTTCTGACTCACTCTCGAGACCCGCAAAAATATCATCTAACGCGGCTTCTTGAGCTTTACGCTCACGCTCGGCACGCTCGGCACGCTCAGCTGCTTCTCTCGCTTTACGCTCTCGCTCCGCTGCCTCTTTTGCCGCTTTCTCTTTTGCAATGCGCTCTTGTTCAGCTTTTTCAGCAGCTTCACGCTCACGACGTGCTTTTTCTTCCGCTTCTTTTGCTGCTTTTTCACGAGCCAAACGTTCTTGCTCAGCTTTTGCTATAGCCGCTTCTTTTGCTAAACGCTCCTGCTCAGCTTTACGCACGGCTTCTTCTTTTTCCTTGCGCTCTTTTTCTAGCTTAGCAGCTCGCTCTTTTTCTTTGCGAACACGTTCTTCTTCCTGCTTGCGCTCTTGCTCTTTTTTCTTACGTGCAGCTTCTGCTTCTCGCGCCGCTTGAGCATCTTTCGCTTGCTGCTCTTTCAACTTGCGAATTTGCTCTTCTTCAGCTTTGCGGTTTTTTTCTAGCTGCTCTGCTTCGCGTCTCAGTTTATCAAGACGCTCTTGTTCTTTTTTCGCTGCCTTTTCGCGTTGCTGGCGAATTTCTTTCGCTTGTTGCTGCACAAGTTTTGGATCGATGACAACAGCTTGAACCATTTGCCCTGTAGGCTCTGGTTTAGACATGTTGAAGTCCGTCCCCCAAAGCAGGGCTGCAACTAGAATTGCATGCAAACCAACCGATATTGCTATCGGTTTGGCGTATTGGTTGGGTTTCTTCTTGTGATCTTTCATAGATAATTGATGTCTATTCCCTGATATCGGTCATTAGACCTACCTTAGGGATACCAGCTCGACTTAGTTCATCTAGCAATAGAACAACATCGGCATATGGTGTTGCCGCGTCGCCACCTACCGCAACTGGTGAATCCGGCTTAACCTCTCGCTCCGCTTTCACTCGCACAATAACATCTTGCAACGACAAACCTCGCTGAACTTCTTCATCATTTACGCTTAGGCCTAAATTACCCTCGCTATCAATTTCGATGATAATAAAGCTACTGTCAGTCTCGCCAGCAAGGTCTTGCATAGATTCTGCGGTCGATGTTTTCGGAAGATCAACGTCGACGCCTTGAGTCACAAATGGAGCGGTCGCCATAAAAATGATCAACAGTACGAGCATTACGTCGATATACGGAACAACGTTGATCTCCGCTGTCATTTTTCGCTTTTTAGGTTGATAACCCGCCATGCTTTATTCCTTATCCGCGCTGTCTCGGCCAGCCATCGCTTGACGATGAAGGATGCTGTGGAATTCTTCAGAAAATGTTGCGTAAGTGTGCTCTAGTTTACTCACTTTATTGCTTAGGCGGTTGTACGCCATTACTGCCGGAATAGCCGCAAATAGCCCCATCGCTGTCGCGATAAGTGCCTCGGCGATACCCGGTGCAACCATAGACAACGTAGCTTGCTTTACTTCACCCAGCGCAATAAAGGCGTGCATGATGCCCCAAACGGTACCAAATAGGCCGATATAAGGGCTTATAGAACCGACTGTTGCCAAAAACGGTAAGCTTGTTTCTAGCTCATCTACTTCACGAGAAACAGCAACGCGCATTGCGCGGCCAGTGCCTTCCATGATGTAAGCTGGTGAATTTGCGTTGCTCTTACGTAGGCGAGCAAACTCTGTAAAACCTGCGTAGAAGATTTCTTCTGTGCCTTCAATTTCGTCTTTACGCGCTTTTACTTTTTGGTAAAGCTGAGAAAGATCAGTACCCGACCAAAATTTGTCTTCAAACTGCTCTGCATTTTTTGATGCTTGAGAAAGTACTTTGCTGCGCTTGATGATCATTGCCCATGACACAATTGACATGCCAAGCAACGTCAGCATCACAAGCTTTACCAACAGACTGGCCTGAAGAAAGAGATCTAAAATGGAAATATCAGCAGTCACTATTTGTTAGCTCCGAATTTATAAAGGTTGGAATAGCTATTGGTTTCATTTTCTTATTATCGATACATGCTACCTTAACCGAGGCCTTGCACAATATCTTGCCTTGATCATTGACCAACTCTTGACAGAATTGCAGAGAAGCACGTTTTATTTCTGACACTCGGGTTACGACTGTCAGATGCTCGTCCAGCCTAGCGCCTTGGTTGAAATCGATATCCATGTGTCGGACAACAAAGCCGATATTTTGTTCCAGTAACACATGTTGAGAAATGCCTTTAGCACGTAACATCTCTGTCCGTGCGCGCTCAAAGAATTTTAGATAATTAGAATGATATACAACACCGCCCGCATCAGTGTCTTCATAGTACACAGTGATCGGCCAGTGAAAGAGATTTGATGTGCCTTGCAAGGGAGTACCAATATATTCAATTCTTTAAAGTAATTACTATAACTGAAGCGACAGCAATTGGTACCGAGCTAAGGAAATATTTTTGAAATTTGTAGAAAAAATAAAAGCTAGGCGAGATACCTAGCTTTTATTCGGTGATTTAGTAACCGACTTTATTACAGCATATTTCAGCCTAAATGAAATAAAGTGCCGTTAGATAAATTAAGATAGCTAACGAGAAATAAGGACTAAACAAAACTTGCCAGTACCAGTTTCTTGGCTTGAAGCCCACCCCATACACCATGCTTGAACATACAGACCAAATCAGTGCTGGTGCGATGATTGAGTTAAAACCACCAATTGCTTGATGGTAAGCTTCAGGGTCCCACATCACCAATCCTACGTGCATAAAGCCAAGGATGAGAGATAAGACTCGTAGCAGAGTCTTATCCATTGGTGCGTGAAGTTTCGCTACCTTATCAGCGAGGTTACTCACTGTCTTTATCCATCATTTCTGAGTGCTCTAGCCAAAGAGCGTTGATGATACCGAATGCACAAGCAAGTAGTACACCTAGAATCCATGCGAAATACCACATAGTAAATGCTCCTTAGTAAAGTGAGTTTTTGTTGTCTTCAATGTACTGGTCATCAAGGCGACCAAACATCTTGTAGTAAGTCCAAGATGTGTAACCAAGGATGATTGGCACCATAACAAACGCAACGCCTGTCATTAGGTTCAGAGTCAGCTCAGATGACGTTGCATCCCACATTGTTAAGCTGTGGCTTGGCATTAAGTCTGAAGGCATGATGAATGGGAACATCGCAAAACCTGCAGTAAAGATAACACCAGCAACACCCAAGCTTGAAGTAATGAACGAAATCGCACATTTTTCAAGACGAGATGCCAATACAGCGAGAAGCGGCATTGCAACACCTAGTACAGGAGCAGCCCATAGTAATGGGTAGTTTTCAAAATTCTTCATCCACGCACCAGCTTCACGGATAACCTCTTTGTTTAGAGGGTTAGAAGCAGCGTTAGTGTCGATACCGCCAACAATGACGTAACCATCGATATTTTGGATCCAGAAACCAGCCGCTACAAACGCAGCAACCGTCAGTAAACCAGCCAACTGAGCAACGTTGCGCGCACGCACATGCACTTCGCCTGTTGTTTTCATTTGTAGCCAAGTAGAACCTTGCATCAAAATCATGAATAAGCTTACTAGACCACACAACAGTGCAAATGGATTTAGTAGACCAAAGAATGAGCCATGGTATGTTGGCATCAAGAACTCACTCAATTGGAATGGTACACCTTGTAGAAGGTTACCAAACGCCACACCAAAGATGATTGGCGGAACAAAACCACTGATTGAGATACAGATATCCCAGGTATTGCGCCATTTTGGATCTTCGATTTTAGAGCGGTAGTCTAGGCCCAGAGGACGAAGCCATAGCGCTGCTAGTGTCAAAATCATCGCTAAGTAGAAGCCTGAAAATGACGTTGCGTAAACCAAAGGCCAAGCTGCGAACAGTGCACCACCAGCAGTGATAAGCCAAACTTGGTTACCATCCCAGTGAGGAGCAATTGAGTTAATCATGACACGGCGTTGCGTGTCGTTTTTACCGATGATAGGTACAAGCGCGCCTACACCCATATCGAAGCCGTCTGTTACTGCAAAACCAACTAGTAGAACACCGATTAGTACCCACCAGATGAGTCGCAAGATTTCGTAATCAAACATCTTGTTATCTCCTTACCTTACGCTTCTACTTGGCGACTAACTTTGTCTTCAACAGAGTCAGCATTTTGCTCGAAGTGGTAGCGACCCGTTTTCAGGCTACTTGGGCCTTTACGAGCGAATTTCAACATTAGGTAAACTTCTGCAATCAGGAATACCGTGTATAGCGCCAGAATTGCGAAGAGTGAAGTCCAGATTTCACCTGCAGTTAGTGCAGAAGCTGCAACATGTACTGGTAAAATTTCACCTACAGCCCAAGGTTGACGGCCGTACTCAGCGACGAACCAACCCGCTTCAATTGCAATCCAAGGTAGTGGAATGCTAAATAGTGCAGCTTTTAGAATCCATTGTTTCTGCTCAATCTTCTGACGACACGTTTGGATAAACGCCGCACCAAAGACAAACAACATGATGAAGCCACAAGCAACCATGATACGGAATGACCAGAATAGCGGCCATACTGTTGGGATTGAGTCGTCCGCAGCAGCTTGGATTTGCTCTTCTGTTGCATCAACAACATTGTCTGTGTAGCGCTTTAGAAGTAGACCGTAACCTAGGTCACCTTTCACTTCATCAAACGCAGTCATGTTTTCTTCTGACTTATCGCCCGCACGAAGCTTCTCTAGAAGTTCATAAGCGTACATGCCGTCACGAATACGATCGACGTGTTCATCACGTAAATCACGAAGACCTGTTACTTGCTCATCAAAAGAGCGTGTCGCGATAATACCCATTACGTAAGGGATCTTAATTGCGTAATCGGTATGCATCGTTTCCTGGTTAGGAACACCAAATAACGTAAATGCGGCAGGTGCAGGTTCAGTGTGCCACTCTGCTTCAATTGCAGCGAGTTTCACTTTTTGAACTTCACCAAGCTCATAGCCAGATTCGTCACCAAGAACGATGGTAGATAAGATAGCTGCAATACCGAAAGAAGCAGCAATAGCAAACGAACGACGAGCAAACGCAATGTCACGACCTTTTAATAGGTAGTATGAACTGATGCCTAGAATAAACATTGCGCCACAAGTGTAACCAGAAGCAACCGTATGCACGAACTTAACCTGAGCAACTGGGTTTAGTACAACCTCAGAGAAGCTCACCATTTCCATTCGCATGGTTTCGAAGTTGAAATCTGCGCCTACTGGGTTTTGCATCCAGCCGTTTGCGATAAGAATCCAAAGAGCAGAGAAGTTAGAGCCTAGTGCAACAAGCCAGGTAACCGCTAAGTGTTGGCGTTTAGATAGACGATCCCACCCGAAGAAGAATAGACCAACAAAAGTTGACTCCAGGAAGAATGCGACAAGTGCTTCGATCGCTAGCGGTGCACCGAAGATATCACCTACATAGTGGGAGTAGTAAGACCAGTTCGTACCAAACTGGAACTCCATGGTAAGGCCAGTCGCCACACCAAGTGCAAAGTTAATACCGAATAGCTTACCCCAGAACTTGGTCATGTCCTTATAGATTTGCTTGTTCGTCATTACGTACATCGATTCCATAATGGCCAGAAGGAAGGCCATACCAAGGGTCAATGGTACGAATAGGAAGTGATACATCGCTGTCAGTGCAAACTGCAACCGCGATAGATCAACTACGTCAATCATGGTAACTCCTATGTGTCGGCTGAATGACACTCTCTACATATTGCAATCCATATTCAGGTGTTATTTACACTTGAAAAATGTTGAATTATCACAACTCATTGTTGCAAAAATGTGCTTCATTGGTTAGTTAATTGTTAAGCATCAGCTAATATAGCTGGGGCTAATATTACTTGTAAAAACAGATTGTTTCAAAAGGTTTATAGCCGTAACGCGCTTTGATATACATCAATGTTTATGCGCGGAATTTGCACAAAAATCCATCACATTGATCTAGATCAACCAGTATTGGATACGGATGTTAAGAGAGAGTAATCAGGAGAGAAATTAACCAGTTGCAAGCAAACATCGAGTTAACAATCAATGCTTTTTACTTACTAAACCAGTATGAGAAAAAATTCAAAAAATGTGAGTTTGGTCAACTTTAATGAAGCGCTGGGCAACAAAGGCCCAGCGAGGGAATCTTATTTTTCAATTCCGAAATGCAAATACGCACGATCTGTCGCGATTCTTCCACGCGGAGTGCGTTGTAAATAACCTTGCTGAATAAGATAAGGTTCAAGAACGTCTTCAATAGTGTCCTTTTCTTCACCTATCGCCGCTGCCATGTTGTCGAGCCCGACCGGACCACCACCAAATTTTTCCATAATCGCGAGTAGTAGCTTACGGTCCATGTAATCGAAGCCTTCGGCGTCCACATCAAGCATATTCAACGCCTTATCGGCAACATCGGCACAAATGTGACCATTGCCTTTTACTTCCGCATAATCACGAACACGACGTAGCAAACGGTTAGCAATACGTGGTGTGCCACGCGCACGTCTTGCCACTTCCAATGCACCTTCAGGTTCCATTGATAAACCTAAACAATCCGCGCTTCGCTGCACGATATCTTGGAGGTCTTTTATCTTATAAAACTCAAGGCGCTGAGTAATACCAAAGCGGTCGCGCAATGGTGACGTTAAAGAGCCCGCTCGGGTCGTCGCACCAATTAACGTAAATGGTGGTAAATCGATCTTAATAGAACGAGCGGCCGGACCTTCACCGATCATAATATCCAGTTGATAATCTTCCATCGCCGGATACAGCACCTCTTCAACCATCGGGCTCAAGCGGTGAATCTCATCGATGAACAACACATCGTTTTCTTCGAGGTTGGTTAACAGCGCGGCCAAATCGCCTGCTTTCTCAAGTACAGGGCCTGAAGTAGTGCGAATGTTCACTTCCATTTCATTGGCAACGATGTTCGCAAGTGTGGTTTTACCCAAACCTGGGGGACCAAAAATCAAAAGGTGATCAAGTGCTTCGCTACGTAACTGAGCAGCTTTAATGAAGATCTCCATTTGGTCACGGACATGGTCCTGACCTTGGTAATCCGCTAATTTTTTTGGCCGAATAGCACGATCAATGACATCTTCATCACGAAAGGCAGGGTTTTCTGGCGCGATTAAACGATCGGCTTCAATCATCTTTTTACCTTGAAAAATGGTTACCTGAGAGAATAATGCCGCTCGTTTAACAGCAAGTGGCATATTTCTATATCTCGTCATCCTGTACAGCGACGAAGGAGCGTGATACAGGATCTTCTATCCGAGCGATTTATGGTCAAATTGTTTCATTAACCGCTCAGCGTGCTGCTATTAGATTCCCAGTCTCGCCAGGCTCGCTGGAATGACACAAAAAAACATCGTTAAGCGATTGGCATTAACCTTAGAGAATGAGTTATCTTGAACAAATGTTCACTGTGCAACCAGCGTTACACCATTGATTTTAGAGCTTCACGGATCATTTGCTCACTGCTCATGTCCGGTTTAGCGATCTGAGATACCACTTTCGACGCTTGAGTCGGCTTGTAACCTAGAGCTAGAAGCGCACTGATTGCTTCTTCTTCCGCGTTGTTGGATGTCGCACCAGAATCCGCAGGAGCAGCATCCGTAAATGGTGTAAATAGATCGCCAGCGCCCCACCCTTTCAAGCGGTCTTTCATTTCAACAACCAATCGCTCTGCGGTTTTCTTGCCAACGCCTGGAAGCTTAACCAGCGTAGAAACGTCTTCATGTTCCACACAAGTAACGAATTGCGTTGCTGTCATACCAGAGAGAATACCAAGACCGAGTTTAGGACCAACGCCATTGGCTTTGATCACTTCACGGAAAAGTGCTCGTTCTTTTACCGTGTTGAAACCGTATAGCAATTGCGCATCTTCACGGACAACAAAGTGAGTATAAATAATGGCTTCTTCGCCAACATTTGGCAGTTCGTAAAAACAGCTCATTGGCATCTGGACTTCATAGCCAATGCCATTAACTTCAATTAATACTTCAGGTGGTTGCTTTTCAATCAGTATGCCACGAAGACGTCCAATCACTATAAATACTCTTTGGAAATGAATTTGCGACAGGATAATAAAGAACTGGATAGACATCCAGTTAATTTTAACGGTAGCGCCCTTTTCTGGCACTGGTTGCTTTGCCCGCTAACGCAACGAGAGTCTTGTTAGTATTGGCATGACAAATCGCCACACCTAAAGCATCGGCTGCATCCGCTTGAGGCTTGGCGGGCAATTTAAGCATCTGCTGAACCATATGCTGAACTTGCGCTTTGTCCGCGCCACCAGTGCCGACGACAGCTTGCTTAATAAGACGAGCCGCGTATTCAAATACCGGCAACTCCGCATTCACCGCAGCAACAATTGCACTGCCACGAGCTTGGCCAAGTTTTAGCGCTGAATCCGCGTTTTTGGCCATAAACACTTGCTCGATCGCGAAAACGTCCGGTTGAAACTGGGTAATGATTTCCGTGACGCCTGCATAAATCTGTTTAAGCCGACCCGGAAGTTCTTTTTCTGAAGTACGAATGCAGCCACTACCAAGGTATTGCAAGTGGCGTCCATTTTGACGAATGACCCCATAGCCGGTAATGCGCGAACCTGGGTCAATGCCCAAAATAATTGACATGAATGTTCCTAAAAATGAGGCCTAATTCGGCCTCAGTCTTTTTATTATTACTTGCTAACTTCGGAGCAAATACCGCTCCCGACACCTTGAGTTTAATCTAGCGTAGCCGCAACGTCGTCAGAGATATCACCATTGTGATAAACCTCTTGAACGTCGTCCAGATCTTCCAAAGCGTCAATCAAACGAAGTAGTTTTGGCGCAGTATCCGCGTCCAAATCTGCTTTCGTAGATGGGATCAGCGACACCTCAGCGTTCTCTGCCTCAAACCCTGCGGCATCAAGAGCATCTTTTACGAGTCCAAAATCGCCTGGGGCCGTGTAGACATCAATCGAGCCATCTTCTGCCGTTTCAATGTCATCAGCACCACTTTCTAATGCTACTTCCATTACCGCATCCTCATCTAAACCTGGGCCATATGAAATCACGCCTTTCTTGTCGAAAAGATAGTTGACGCTACCATCCGTCCCCAGATTACCGCCTGACTTTGAGAATGCATGGCGTACGCCAGATACCGTACGATTTCGGTTATCCGTCATACATTCGACCATGACCGCCGTACCACCTGGACCATAACCTTCATAGATCACGGTTTCCATGTTGTCGTCGCCTTCACCACCAGCACCTCGGCTGACAGCACGGTTGACAGTGTCACGTGTCATGTTGTTAGACAGTGCTTTATCAATTGCTGCTCGCAAACGTGGGTTATTTTCTGGCTCACCACCCCCCTCTTTTGCCGCAACAACGATTTCACGGATTAATTTAGTAAATATTTTGCCGCGCTTCGCATCTTGCGCTGCTTTACGGTGACGAATATTCGCCCATTTACTATGACCAGCCATAATTCACCTTTTAATGTATTTTGACGCTTAATAGCAGACATGTTCTAAAAAGCGTTGCTTGGGAAATTGCTTTGGAAGTTTCTTGGGTTTATTTAAACAAAAACTCCCGCAGTTGCGGGAGTTTTCTTCAAATGTTGTGCGCTTATTCTGCGTCTTTTTCTTTCGCTGTAGTTACTGCGATTGCTAGCTCTTCTAGCGCTGTTGGGTTCGCAATACTTGGTGCGTCTGTTAGTAGACACGCCGCTGCTGTTGTTTTAGGGAACGCGATAACATCACGGATGTTCTCTGTGCCACATAGCAGCATTACTAGACGGTCTAGACCAAATGCAAGACCGGCGTGTGGAGGCGTACCGAATTTCAGCGCATCAAGCAGGAAGCCGAACTTAAGCTGTTGCTCTTCAGGTGTGATACCTAGAATATCAAATACGGCTTCTTGCATATCTGCGTTGTGGATACGAACAGAGCCGCCGCCCACTTCGTAGCCATTTAGAACCATATCGTAAGCGTTAGAATTTGCCGCAGCAGGGTTTGCTTTTAGCTCTTCTGCAGTCACACCTAGAGGCGATGTGAATGGGTGGTGCATCGCGTGTAGGTTGCCTTCGTCATCTTCTTCGAACATTGGGAAGTCAACAACCCATAGTGGAGCCCATGCAGACTCATCCGTTAGCTCTAGGTCTTTACCTAGTTTCAGACGTAGCGCACCCATTGCTTCTGCAACGATACCCGCTTTATCAGCGCCAAATAGGATAATGTCACCAGATTCCGCTTGAGTACGATCTAGAATGCCGTTGATCACGTCTTCGTTTAGGAACTTAGCGACTGGAGATTGGATACCTTCCATGCCCGCTGCACGGTCGTTAACCTTCATCCAAGCTAGACCTTTCGCACCGTAGATGCCAACGAATTCACCGTAGCCATCAATTTGCTTACGAGTCAGAGAAGCGCCACCTGGAACGCGAATAACGGCAACGCGGCCTTTTTCGTCGTTTGCTGGACCTGAGAATACTTTGAACTCAACGTCTTTCACTAGGTCAGCAACGTCTACTAGTTCCAGTGGGTTACGTAGGTCTGGCTTGTCCGAACCGAAACGACGAATCGCTTCGCTGAACGGCATTACTGGGAATTCACCTAGGTCAACGTTTAGTAGCTCTTGCCACATTTCACGAACCATTTTCTCAGTCGTTGCACGAACTTGGTCAGCCGTCATGAATGACGTTTCGATATCGATCTGAGTGAATTCTGGTTGACGGTCAGCACGCAAGTCTTCATCACGGAAACACTTAACGATTTGGTAGTAACGGTCAAAACCAGACATCATTAGAAGTTGTTTGAATAGCTGTGGAGACTGAGGAAGCGCGTAGAAGCTGCCTTTGTGAACACGGCTAGGTACTAGGTAGTCACGAGCGCCTTCTGGAGTCGCTTTTGTTAGTACTGGCGTTTCGATGTCTAGGAAGCCGTTGTCATCTAGGAAACGACGAACAAAGCTAGACGCTTTAGCACGTAGCTTGATGCGGTCGCTCATTTCAGGACGACGTAGATCTAGGTAACGGTACTTCAGGCGTTGCTCTTCAGAGTTCTTTTGGTTGAAATCTAGAGGCAGAACATCAGAACGGTTGATGATTTCAAGACCTTTCGCAAGGATCTCGACTTCACCTGTTGCCATGTCTTTGTTTGCTTGGCTCTCTGGGCGAACGCGCACTTCACCCGTTAGTTTGATACAGAATTCATTACGAAGTGTGTTCGCCACTTCATACGCATCCGCCATATCTGGATCAACAACTACCTGAACGATACCTTCGCGATCTCGCATATCAATAAAAATAAGACCGCCTAAATCACGACGACGGTTAACCCAGCCGCAAAGTTCTACAGTTTGTCCTGCAAGGGACTTGTTCAGGTGACCACAGTAATGGGTACGCATAATGAAATTCCCAATCTCTCAAATGTTGTTAACTACGCTCTGTCAGCCTCATTGCTAAGCAGAGTAAAGATTCAGTTATACGCTGAATGTCCACGAAAATCGACTACTCAACATACAATTACGTGTGTTTTATCATTCACTGGTGCTTTTTAGTACAACAAATGTTCAAAAGCGCACCAAAGCGAAAAAATTGGGGAGGATTATAGCGTGAAATTACCTATTTCAGCAAAACTCTCGTAAAGTATTCACACGAGTAGCAAGCAGTAAAGAATAATGGATAACTTACCTCTTCGACTTGGATTGACGATGTGGTCGCACAATCAATGGCAACAAAGTTTTTACGGCAGCGGGACAAAGCCCGCTGAACGTTTAGAAAGGTATGCGCAAGTGTTTCATACCGTGGAAGGCAACACGACATTTTATGCCACACCGACGCTCAATACAGTGCAAAACTGGAGAGCCGCAACCCACGATGATTTTCGCTTTACTTTCAAACTTCCTAAAGCCATCACTCATGAGCAAATGCTAAGAGGTTGCAGCGAACAACTGAGAGACTTCATGAAGGTCATGGAGCCTTTGCATGACCGTGTGGGCCAATGGACAATTCAATTACCAGCCGCATTTGGTCCTGAGCACCTTGATCGACTGAAAAAGTTCTGTGCGAGCTTTCCACCTAGCTTCCCTCTCGGTGTTGAGGTTCGCCATATGGCATTTTTCTCCAAAGGCGAAGAAGAGCGAGCACTTAACCAATGGTTAGTAGAGAATAATATTGACCGCATTATTATGGATAGCCGCCCAGTCTTTGCCGCTAAGCCCGACAATGAGGCGATTATTGATGCACAAATGAAAAAACCACGAGTCCCTGTTCACGCCATTGCTACCGCTTCACACCCTTTGATTCGCTTTATTGGTCATCCAGAAGAACAGCAAAACTACGAGTTTTTTAAACCATGGCTCAGCAAGTTGCCACAATGGATTGCCGAAGGTAAGCAGCCATATGTCATGATCCATACTGCAGACAATATAATTGCGCCAGAGTTGGCCGCAAACCTATATAAAGACATACAAAAGCGTATCACGCTCCCTGAGTTATCACCTTTCCCAGCTGACGATGGCAACTCGCAGTTACAGATGTTCTAACGCAACACATGACAGAGGCGCGAAATTCCCATAAAATACGCGCCTTTTTTGGTGCCTGACATTTTCAGGCGGCTTGTATGCAGAGACTTAGTTATGAACCCTAAGAGCAATCCAGATACTATTTTTTCGGCTCCAATCGATAAAATTGGGGATTTCACGTTCGATGAACGCGTAGCGGAAGTATTTCCTGACATGATTCAACGATCGGTACCGGGTTACAGCAATATCATTTCTGCAATCGGTATGCTGGCAGAGCGTTTTGTAAAACCTCACTCAAACATCTATGACCTTGGCTGTTCTTTGGGTGCTGCAACATTGTCTATGCGTCGCCATATCAAACAAGAAGGTTGCCAAATCATCGCAGTGGACAACTCTCCTGCGATGGTTGAGCGTTGTAAACTTCACGTCAACGCTTACCGCAGTGACACTCCTGTGGATGTAGTAGAAGCAGACATTCGCAATATCGAAATTGAAAACGCGTCAGTGGTGGTGTTGAACTTCACTTTGCAATTCCTCTCTCCAGAAGATCGTTACTCCTTGCTCGAGAAAATTTACGCAGGCCTGCGTCCAGGCGGCATTTTGATTCTATCGGAGAAGTTCGTCTTCGAAGATGAAGTTTCGAACGAACTGTTAATTGACCTTCACCACGACTTTAAACGTGCGAATGGTTATAGCGAACTAGAAATCAGCCAAAAGCGCAGCGCGATAGAAAACGTAATGCGCCCAGATTCAAAGAAAGAACATAAAGAGCGTTTCGCTAAAATTGGCTTTTCTAGCTACGATGTTTGGTTCCAATGCTTTAACTTCGGCTCCATGTTCGCGATTAAATAGACCATGCATACAAAGCCTGAACCATACCGATTTCGGCTTTTGTTAATAATTTATACCCATCAACTCAGCGATTAACTAACTATGTTTAACTTTGCAAATTTCTACCAATTGATTGCCCAAGACACCCGTCTTCAACCTTGGCTTAATGTGCTTCCACAACAGCTAACGGATTGGCAAAATGCAGAGCACGGTGACTTTGGTCGCTGGTTGAAAGCCCTGAACAAAATCCCAGCGGGTAGACCGGACAGCATCGACATTGTTGATTCTGTCACGATTTCAAACAATGAGCCGATGCCTCAAGGGGAACTTAAAAAGCTAGAAAGCTTACTTCGTACATTCCATCCTTGGCGCAAAGGCCCATACCACGTACACGGCATCCATATTGATACTGAGTGGCGCAGTGATTGGAAATGGGACCGCGTGCTTCCACATATTTCTCCATTAAAGAATCGCAGCGTACTCGATGTAGGTTGTGGTAACGGCTACCACATGTGGCGCATGCTAGGCGAAGGTGCACGCTTAACTGTCGGTATCGATCCATCTCACCTGTTTCTAATTCAGTTCGAAGCAATTCGTAAACTAATGGGCGATGACCAACGTGCACACCTACTGCCATTGGGCATTGAACAACTACCTAAGTTGGAAGCGTTCGATACAGTATTCAGCATGGGCGTGCTTTACCATCGCCGCTCGCCTCTCGATCATTTAGTGCAACTAAAAGATCAATTGGTATCTGGAGGTGAACTCGTATTGGAAACACTCGTGATTGAAGGTGATGAGAATGCAGTACTGGTCCCGACTTCTCGTTACGCGCAAATGCGTAATGTCTATTTCTTCCCTTCAGCAAAAGCCCTAAAAGTGTGGCTAGAATTGGTCGGTTTTGAAGATGTTCGTATCGTTGATGAAAACATCACATCCGTAGATGAACAACGTACCACAGATTGGATGACGCATAACTCTCTACCTGACTACTTAGATCCGAACGACCCAAGCAAAACTGTAGAAGGCTATCCTGCCCCTCGCCGCGCGGTTCTTGTCGCTCGCAAATCATAATTCGCTGAGATTCCTGACATTGTCTTAACTCATTTTACGAGTTAAGACATTACCCTCTTTCCTCGTAATGAGCGAGTTTGTTTTTTGAATCCATTTTTCACGTCAAAATATGAGCACGCTCTAAATAAGGATGCGCTTTTATGTCCTTGATTTTTGGCTTTTCATCACTATTCCTCAAACAATAAGTAATAGAGAAACATTCTTACTTGTGAGGCTTTATCGATATAAGCTAAACTCCTAAAAAATAAACAACTTAATCCAATCCCAAGGTTTTCAATGTTATTACGATTGACCCCGATTGTTGCCATCGCCTTACTATCTGGATGCTCACTAACCAAAGGCGAACAGTACCACCAAGAAACGTTAGCGGCGATTCAAAATTCAGAAGCGAATGTCAAT
Source organism: Vibrio sp. 2CM40D (assembly GCF_023161825.1). Classification (NCBI taxonomy): domain Bacteria; kingdom Pseudomonadati; phylum Pseudomonadota; class Gammaproteobacteria; order Vibrionales; family Vibrionaceae; genus Vibrio; species Vibrio sp. 2CM40D. The sequence continues at coordinate 111,241 of NZ_JALNTL010000004.1, read as the reverse complement.
AATCGCATTACCAACCTAGAGCTTCAGCTCAGCAACCAATCGGACTATATCGACAGCCTTGAAGAACAAGTCGATAAACTACAGGTTGAACTTCTTACATTTCGCGATGAAGCAATGGCAGAAGTAAAAAAACCGAAAGAGCCGATTATTGTCCAATCTCCCGCTCCTGTGGAACCAACCCCAACTCACGATATTGTCCTTGGCTCTATCGAAAAGGTCACTGTAGAGTCGATTAAGCAAACTTTTGATGCACGTATCGACACTGGTGCCGCGACGTCGTCTTTAAATGCCGTTGATATTGAAGAGTTCGAAAGAAATGGCAAAAAATGGGTCCGATTCCACTTAGCAGACACCAGTAAATCCGAAGAAGAGAAAAGTACTTGGATCGAAGCTCCTGTCATTCGCTACGTCAAAATCCGCCAGGTTACCAGTGAAGAGTTAGAACGCCGCGCTGTGGTAGAACTTTGGGTGCGCGTTGGAAAAATTCATGAAAAAGCGCAATTTACGTTGGCAGATCGCTCACATATGAACCATCCTATTTTACTGGGTAGAGAATTTATGCGCGACATAGCACTTGTCGATGTAAGTCGTACCTATATCCAAACGGACGAAGATAAAAAATAATAAGGTAGATTATGACGTCAAAAATACCGTTTTACCTTTCTATCATCTTATTGGTGATTGCGGGCATTGCTCTGAGTGTTTTCAGACATGAAAACTACGGCGTGCCTTGGACGCCAGGCGAAACTCGCCAGGTATGGGATGTAGAAGCTCGTATTGAGTTCAATGCTAACGGCAACGAAGTAAAAGCGTCACTTGCAGCACCTCATACACAAAGTGGTTACACACTTATAGGTGAATCTGCTTCCTCATCAGGTTATGGCGTTTCCTACATCAATGACGATTCAGGCCGTCGTGCAGAATGGTCAATTCGCCAAGCTCAAGGGCCACAAACCATATACTACAAAGCCCAGTTCTTAGTGGACCCTCAGGCTAAAGTCACTCCTTTACCGCCAACGGAAGACATTACGCCACCAACGCTTTCAGCGCCACAAGCAGCAGCGGCAAATGCCCTTATCGAACGTGCGATGAGTCGCTCAGCCGATAATGTGACGTTTACTCGTGAGCTTATCAAAGCGCTTAATGACCCAGATAGCCAAAACTCGTCGCTACTACTGAACGATTTCAGCCGTACTGATGCACTGCATAATATTTTGCTTACCGCAGGTATACAAAGCAAAACCGTCGGTGTTATCGAACTAGAAGATGGTCGTCGACGCCAAACAATTCAACCAATGGTTCAGGTTTGGTCAGGTAAAGATTGGGTACTGTTTTCACCAAAATCCGAACAAAAAGCAGTGAAACCCAACTTGTTAGTGTGGGATGAATCAAACGTATCCTTACTTGACCTTGTTGGTGGTAAAAATAGCCAAGTGCATTTCTCGATGATTAAGCAAGAAATGACACCACAACAAGCTACAAACAACAAAATAGAAGCAGATGGATTACTGAATATTTCAATTCATAGCTTACCTTTGGAAGAGCAAGCGATGTTCAAAACCATCATGCTCATCCCTATCGGTGCTCTGATCGTTGTGTTCTTGCGTGTGATTATCGGCCTGAAAACATCCGGTACCTTCATGCCTGTGTTGATTGCCGTTGCTTTTGTTCAAACTCAACTATTAACGGGTATTGTCGGTTTCTTGCTAATTGTAGGTACAGGCCTGATTATTCGAAGCTATTTGTCTAGGTTGAACTTATTGCTGGTAGCAAGGATATCTGCGGTCATTATTACCGTTATCATGATCATCTCGGTGTTCACCGTTGTTGCGTTTAAGATGGGCTTAACGGAAGGCCTAACAATTACCTTCTTCCCTATGATCATCTTGTCTTGGACGATTGAACGTATGTCAATCCTATGGGAAGAAGAAGGTGCGAAGGAAGTTGCCCTGCAAGGTGGTGGTTCATTGCTGACAGCGGTATTAGTTTACCTTGCAATGACGAACTCATACATTCAACACTTAACCTTTAACTTTATTGGTCTACAGTTGATTGTTCTGGCCGGTATTCTATTACTAGGTACTTACACAGGTTACCGCCTCACTGAGCTACGACGCTTCAAACCACTAGCGGAGGACTAAACGATGTTCGAAAGTTTTACTTCGCCGTCTAAGCTTCGCCATAAAGGCATTATGGGGATGAACAAGCGTAACCACAGCTATATTGGCCGTTACAATGATCGTTCTAAATACCCACTTGTCGATGACAAGCTAAAGACCAAAATTATTGCACAGGCAGCAGGAGCAACAGTTCCTGCCCTGATCGGTGTCATTCATAACCAAGCTGAAGTTAAGACTATCCACAAAATGGTTGAGAACTGGCCTGGTTTTGTAATCAAACCTGCACAAGGTAGTGGCGGTAAAGGCATTCTGGTTGTTACGTCTCACAAAAACGGGGTATATACTAAACCCTCCGGCTCTACAATTGGTAGGGATGAGGTCGAGCGTCACATTAGTAATGCGCTTGCTGGCCTTTTCTCTCTTGGTGGTAAAAATGACGTTGCTGTGGTTGAAAACTTAATCAAGTTTGATGACTGTTTTGATGGCTTCAGTTATGAAGGCGTACCAGATGTTCGGATCATCGTATTTAAAGGTTATCCAGTTATGGCGATGATGCGCTGTTCTACAGCGGCTTCCGACGGCAAAGCAAACCTTCACCAAGGTGCCGTAGGAGTAGGCATTGACATCGCGACAGGTAAAGCCGTCAGAGCGGTGCAGTTCGATCATCCAGTTACTCATCACCCTGATACAGGTAAAGACCTTTCGACCCTTCAAGTACCGCATTGGGAGCGCTTGCTGGAGCTTGCGTCAAGTGCCTGGGAAATGACAGGTTTGGGATACATGGGTACGGATATGGTGCTGGATAAAGATGAAGGACCTATGGTTTTAGAGCTTAACGCTCGCCCTGGTCTGGCAATCCAAATCGCTAATGGTGCAGGCTTGCTTCCTCGTTTGAAACACATAGAGAGCCTTGGCACACCTGCTGAGTATCCAAAACCGATTGAACGCGTCGCTTACGCAGCAGAGCAGTTCGGTGTGAAGCCGTTGTTCTAACCCTCCGACCTAATGTTCGTTATTACTCGCCAGTAATTGTCATGATTACTGGCGTTTTTGTTCCCGCATCCAAAAACCTTGCACTTGCTCTCCTTATTAAACACATCCTTCTCATATATAAGTTGAATCAATGATCGAGCTAACAAAATCAACATAGATCGTTTCTTTTCTACTTTGCCTTTTGAGTATGATGAGAGCTCCCCTTACTCAACTTGAGAGGTTGGGAAATGCTAATAAAAGAAACAAATAATGATGAACCAGAGCTTGAAGAACAAGAGAGCTTAGACCAACACCTACAACGCTTGTCTGAGCTTTCTGTCCAAGCACTTGAAGAGCTTGCTGAAATGATCGAAGTCAGGGACGATATTCCAGAGGAATAAACGTCGCTTCCTCATTAAGTTCCGTTAATAAGCCGAGACTGCCGTCCTACAGTCTCGGCTTATCTTATGTATTTCGAAGCCTGCCTCGTAAACAGATACAAAAACGCCCGCGTTCATTGCGGGCGTTTTATTAGATTCGAAGTTTACGATTCAAACTCTTCAATCATCTCTTGCGCTTCGGTCTTAGGCTTATCCGTTTGACCAAAACCACGCAGACCAACTACGTGTACGTGCTCGTGGTCTTTAAACACCTTACGTACCAGTTTGTAGGTCGTACCTTTCTCTGGGCTGATGTTTTCTGGTGCCGCGATAAGAAGCTGCATATCCAGACGGTCACATAATTCGAACAATGTCGCGATCGATTTCGCATCCAGACGCGCTGCTTCATCCAAGAAGAGCAGACGACAAGGCACAATGTCTTTGCTGCGTAGACGACGAGACTCTTCTTCCCAGCTTTGAACAACCATCAGAAGGATTGACTGACCGGTACCGATCGCTTCACCTGTTGATAGCGCGCCAGACTCAGCCTGTAGCCAACCATCTGTACCACGGTTCACTTCTACACTTAGCTCTAGGTAGTTACGGTAATCCAGTAGCTCTTCACCCAGAACCTGAGGAGAACGTTGACCCATATCGATATGTGGGTTCACACGTTGGAACAGCTTCGCCATTGCTTCGGAGAAAGTAAAGCGAGTCGATTCAAACAGGTCTTTGTGCTGCTCTTGCTGTGTCGCTAGACCGTTCAGTAGCACTTCGTGACTTTCGCGGATCTTCACGTTTAGACGTACGCCCTTCACCTGACCAAACGAGATGTTCGACAGGCCTTGGTTCAGCATACGAATACGGTTTTGCTCGCGCTGAATCGTCTTCTTGATAATGCTCGCTACTGACTCAGAGCTGATCGCTAGACGGTTTTCACGTTGCGTTAGCTCTTCCGTTAGACGCGCCAGCTCGACTTCCATCTCTTCGATTGCTTCAACTGGGTCATCAGTACGGATGATATCCTGACGAATACGCTCACGAAGGTGTTGGTATACAGCAATATAGAACAGAACTTTACGCTCTGGACGTGCGTTATCTTCTGATAGACGCAGCGCATCACGCAGGTCGTCATTGTTCGCAACCGCTAGACGCAGCGCCCCCAATGATTTATCAGACATAGAACGCAGCTCATCCGCAGACATGTAAGCCAGTTCACGCTTGTGTAGACGACGCTCAACATCGTTCTCACGCGCTAAACGAAGTACTGAACACCAGCCAGCTTTCGCTGCAACCACGAAGGTACGCAACTCAACATATTCTTTCTGAACTTTCTTCAGGCGTTTCGCCAAGCCTTTCATCTCGAGTTCAGTAGAGGTGATCGTGCGCTCGTATTCGCTCTTACGACTGCGAGACGTGTGTAGACGCTCGTGCAGTTCGTCACGACGACGCATTGCACGTTCTTCTGCACCTTCGTCCGCGTTCACGCCAAACTCTTGAAGTTCTTGTTTGAACTCTTGAACCGTTTCCAGTTTCGCTTGGTGTGAACTCTTCAATGATGCCAATACTTGGTTGTATTGGTTCATTTGACCTTGCGACTGTTTCAACTCTTCACGAGAGCGTGTACGCATTTGTTCAGCTTGAACCAGTTTTGCTTTTAGCTGCTCGCTCAGTTCGCTGCTCTTGTTCAGTAGGTCTACTGAATCTGAGTAAGCGAAGTAGTGGCGACGCTCAACGAGATCTGAGAGTGCAAAGATTTGCTTCTTAAGATCTTGTAGCTGTTCGTCTGCCGCTTTGTATTCTGCTTCTAGCGCGTCGAATTGCTCTGGGTCAGCATCAAGCGCAGACGCAATATTCTCTAATTGCGCGACGGCTTTTGCATGGTTGCTTAAGAAGTTCTTCGCCTCTGCAAGCTGAGCGATTTTCTCTTCTAGCTCATCAAAACGCGCTTGCAATGACTCATCTTCAACAAGCACCATGTGTGACGCTAGCTTGTCCAGAGAAGACAACGCTTGCTTGCTGGTTTGAAGCTGAGAACGTTGTTGTTGCTCTTTCGCATCCAGATCCGCCAACACGCGAGCAATTTGGTTACGCTTATCACGAATAGTTGCCAGTGCTTGTTCTGGATCGGCGTCAAAAGCAACCTGAATGTGGTTAGACACAAATAGGTTAAACGCTTGGTACAAGCGCTGCATTTTCTGAGAATCAAACGCCGCTTTTGCGTGTTTCTCTACCACTTCTTCTCGTTCGTTACGCAGCAACTCTAGACGCTGCTCACGTGCCGCACGGCCAAACAATGGGATCTCAGGCAAGCGAGAGTAACGCATTTGGCGATCGTTCATACGAACGCAAACCGCGCCCTCTAACTCTTCTGCATCGAACGAGCTGTCATCAAAGGCATCGATGTCACCTTCAATGATGTACAAGTCTTCTGGACAGTCGTCTAGCTCTACCAGTTTCTCTTCGATGCCTGACAAGTCAGAAACAACGATAGCGTGACGAGCCGGACCGTACATCGCACTGAAATAAGGCGCGTCATCAATCGTGATGTCATCGTAGATCTCAGACAGCAATACACCGCCCAGCGTATCTGCCAAACCTTTCAGGCGAGGGTCATTTGAACCACCAGGAGAAGCAAGACGCTCAATCTCAGAGTCTAGTTGGCTACGGCGCTCAGCAAGCTTATCTTTAGCTAAAGACAGCTCCCTTTCTTGTTCAAGGACAACTTGCATGTGGTTCATTACCGCATGGCGATCCTCAAGCTCTTCACCGCTCTGCTCTCTCAGTTTCTCTAGCGCATCGTTCGCCGCGATCCAAGCTGGTGCTATTGCTTCAAGCTTACTGATTTCTGCCACCGCGTTTTGCTCTAGACGGCGCTGTTCACCACGCTGATCACGAACTTCTTCTTGAGCTATCTCTAGTGATTCGATTTGCGTCGCATGACGTTCACGTTCTTGTTCAAACGTAACCTCATCGGTTAGTTCAACGTGATATTGCTTTTTGTATTCAGCAACCAGTTCACGTGCTTGACGCTGCTGGTTAAGGCTGCGTTCGAGATCACGGTGTTGTGCTCGCCATTGCTGTTCGTTTTGTGCGATTTGTTGTGACTCACGCGCTTTCGCGATTGCAGTTTTCGCATGTTCAGACGCGTCTTTGCGCTCAACTTGACCAACGATGCTTTGTACCAGTTTAAGCGCGGTTTCAAACTGCTCTGCCGCTGCAGAGGACATGTCCAGTTTGTGCTTAACCGATAGCAACGCATTGGTGTGTTCTGATTCTTTGCTCTTAAGCTCAGAGACAAGCGCTTGAGCCGATTCCGCCGTTAGGCTGTCATCGCCAAGTAGCAGCTTCGCTTTCTCCAGCGCTTGAACTGCTTGTTGATATTGAAGGGCGCGAGTTTGCTGAACGTCAAGAGCTTGCTGGTAATCAGCAAGTTGCGTCTTAAGGCTATCCACCTCTTCTTCTGCAACGGTAGCTTGCTCTTCAGCCATCATCACGCGTTCTTGCGCTTCTTCCACTACCATCATTTGTTCTTCAAGACGCTCGCTCAGCTCTTCAAGATCTTCTTGGTAGCGTTCGATCTTCTCTTGCTGACGCAGCGCGTTTTGCACCAGTTGCAAGTGATCAGAAGCCGCTTGGTAGTCTTGCTCTAAAGAAGATTCTGATTCGATCAGCAGTTCCAGCTCTTCTTGAACGCGATTAAGCAGATTGTTTTGCTCAATCAAGGTCTCGCGAGAACCAAATAACTCTGAACGCAAAGACAATGTCTGTTCTAGTTTTTTACGACGCTCGTTAGCATGGCGCATATAGTCCGCTGCCACGTAGTTAGTCGACTCTGTGATCAAGTGTTTGAACAAGTCACGGTCTGCTTGCGTAGTTTTGATCGCTTCTAGCGTCATGCGGTTTTCACGCAGCGCCGATTCCATATCTTGGAACGCTTTCTTCACGCCGCCGTTTTGTGGCAGAAGGTAGTCACGTAGCGAACGGGTAATCGCACTTGAGATACCACCGTAAAGCGATGCTTCGATCAGGCGGTAGAATTTAGAACGGTCACCAGAGTTACGCAGTTTCTTCGGAATCACACCGAATTCAAACATTTGTGCGTGGTAATCCACGATAGAAGAGAAGGCTTTAAATTGAACGCCTTCAAATTCTGCGATTGATTCTTTTACTTCATTGATTTGACGTACACGAGCTTGAGTCGCAGATACGCTTTCAACCAAGATATCTGTTGGTTTCACATGGCTTGGAAGACCTTGGATAACAAACGGTTTGATGTCTACTTTCTTATCACGACCTGCAACTTGCTGCAGTTTTACTGCGAACAATAGGCGTTGGTTACGTGAGTTAACCACGTCAAGCGCCGCATAACACGCGCCCGGCTGTAGCTTACCGTACAGACCTTTGTCGCGAGACGATTGGCTGCTGCCTGCTTCTGTCGTGTTACGGAAGTGCAGCAGCGTTTGGTCAGGAATCAATGCGGTGATGAACGCCGCCATTGTGGTTGATTTACCTGCACCGTTACCACCTGATAGCGTGGTGACCAGACCATCGATGTCAAACGTACGGGCAAAGAAGCCGTTCCAGTTGACCATGGTCAGCGATTGGTATTTACCGCGTTCAATCATGCTCATGCTTCACCCTCTTCTGTTGTTTCTTCTTGGGCTTGGTCGTCTTGATCTTCTTCAGACAATAAGCTGCCTTGGCTTGGCTCTTTGGTGTGCACTACCGCTTCACCATCACGGATCAGACGCAGCTGCGCTTCACGCATGTCATCGCCAATACGTACATCGGCACCAAAGCGGAATACCGCTTCACTGATGCTGAACTTACCGGTTTCACCGATGTTGATGATCATGCCTAGGCGACGCAGACGACGAAGTGACGTACGTACTTTTTCAAACAGCTTTTCTTTATCAAGGTCAGAACCGGTAGCACGGTTCGTCACTAGCTTCATCAGCTTATTTTCATCTGCTAGAGCAAGCAGTTCGTCGTACAGCTCTTGGTTAGTGAAGATGCCTTCGTGCGCAAGACGCTCTGGGCTTAGGTAAAGGAAACACAGTACCTTACCCACCAGCATATCCAGTTCAGAAAGAACACTACGGCCAATCAGAGACGTTGAACGAGGACGAAGGTAGAAGAAACCTTCTGGCGCTTTCACCAATTCGGTGTTGTAGCGTTGGTAGAAAGAAGAAAGCTCAAGTTCGAAATCCGACAACAACGCGTGATTGTCTAGATCTTCACTTGAGATATGACGCCCTGCTCGAAGCATGCTGTCTAGCGCTGGGAACAGAGGGTTAGAAATTGCTTTTGCCAGATTCTCTGACATGTATTCATTAGTATCGGTCGATGACATTCGCTTGTACCTTTGCCCCAAATTCGTTGATTGCTTTCCAGTCTGGTTGAATCGCTTGGTAATCCGATTCTGAATACCCTAGACGTACAGCTTGATCGACGATAATGCGAGCTAAATCAAAATGATGAGTGTAAGGGTGCTGTGCAAGGTAATCTCGCAGTACCACACTCAAGTCGATTGGTGTGCCTTGATCTTTATGCGCTTTTAGCATGTCACCAATTCGTTCAGACAGCTCATCATTGACTTGTTGAAACTCTTCGTATTCTACTTCCATCGGAACTTGACCCGTTACCTCGTCATCACGCAGTACTAGGGCCTCATCACGAAGGTCAGAAAGCCTCTCCGCATCTGCATAAGTCAGATACCAAGGCGCATCGAAGTAATCTTTGACGGATTGACGCAGACGCGAGCTAAACGCACGGTTCTTATCCATATCGATTGCAGTACGAATAAACTTATGCACGTGTCGGTCATAACCAATCCAAAGGTCGATCGCTTGCTGGCCCCAGCTTGTGATTCGGTCTAGTTTCATTTGCAGACCAAACAAGGCTTCTTCGATAAACTCCAGCTCAGGGTCACCGTAAACAATTTCTTGAATATCGAGGATCTGAGTTTGCAGTTCATCACTGGCGGCTTGCAGCGTATCTTGAAGTTCACGCAACGTGCTTGATGTTTCTGACAGAAGTGCTTCACAGTTGTTGATCGCTTCACGCCAGTCTTTGTTAAGCAGGTCAGCAATCTGTTGTTTCACTGACTGTTGCTGCTCATCCATAACACGTTGGTTGAGATCAATTTGATCGAAGATTTCGCCTACAGAATATTTTAAAACACCGTATACGTTTTTCTTCCAGTGACCCGGTGTGCCACCTTTTTGTGCTGCCTCAATTGCTTTCGCCATTTCATCCGCTACCATGGATAGCTGGATAGATAGACGCAGTTTTGAGAACTCACGGTGACGCACGTAGTAGTCGGTTATTCCTATCGCTAATGGCGACAAGCGGTAAATGCTCGCTCCGTCAGTAATCTCACTGACAAAACGGCTCATAAGACGCTGCTTAACCATCTCGTTGATCGCATTGTTCGCACGAAAAGCGGAGGCTTCGCCGGTCTCATCAAATAGTCGAGTGACGATGGCAAATGCATCATGCAGTTCACCTTCACCCAGTTCTTCATCGAACCTTTCATTACTCAGTACGGCAATGGCTATCAAAAATGCCAATCGCTCTGTGGTCAGGTTCAACGAGAAATCGTGCTGCTTAACCCAGCCAACCAGCTCATCGATTGGTTGCTCTGCAGCATTGAGAGTCATCTCACTCATTGTTATTCCTGTTTATCGTTCTTTTTAGCCCACACATGAATGTAGCGGCCTAATGAGAGGTATGGCTCTTGTCGACAAAGTTGTTTTTCTAGCGCCAACACATCTTCAAACTCGTAATCACCCATGTATTCCATATTGCCTATGTAATCACTAAATGAGCGAATACCAGATTTGCCACAAATATTAAAACCTGAATTTTCTATCCACTGGTAGACTTCTTCAGGTTTTAAGCCTTTTTGCGGCTGTAGTTTAAATCTTTTTCGGTGAGGCATGCCGTCTAATATATGAGGAATGTTGCCACAAACCACGTTTTTATAGACTAAACCGTGGTGGTTGTAGAACATGACTGATGCGATGCCTCCCGGTTTTACTTGTTCTAGAACTGTTTCAAGTGCGGCCTTAGGATCAACCAGCCACTCCATCACAGCGTGGAACATAACCAGATCGACCCGTCCATCCATATGTTCACCGATGGATTGGACAGGCGAATGAATCAGGCGATACTGCTCAAGCAAACCGTTTTTTTCAATATCCTGCTTAGCCAACTGCAGCATTTCCGAAGATAGATCACATAAAGCGATTCGATGTCCGAGCTTAGCAAGCTTTTGCGACATTTGTGCCAAACCACCACCAGCGTCCAACACTTCTAGGGGTTGCTGGTCAGCATCTAATTCACTTAGAATCTGTAGAAAATCTTCCCACACAATGATTTGGCGGATCTCCCCTTTATCGGAGCCGTAAATATTTTTTGCAAATTTGTGGGCGATATCGTCGAAATTGCGGTCTTCTGTCACTTCTGCTGAGTTATCATAACGGATTGTGCCGCTATTCTGGCACAAGGAAAGCAGGAATAAAGAGGGATACCCTCATTTTTATTATCAATTGATGTTTTTTCGGACTATTTATGTATGTTTGAGCTGAAAAAAGTAGTGTCAGCCATGCTTATGCCCCTTCCGGCATTGCTGCTGATAGGCTTGTTGGGTCTTGCTCTCATTAGTTTTACTACAAAACGTAAAACTGGCTGCTTCGTTGTTCTATTCTCTTTTGTTGGCATTTTTCTTGTTGCCTTCCAACCTGTTTCAACCAAGCTTCTTATGCCGTTAGAGCGAGAGCATAAAGCCTTTTTGCCAGTTTCTGGCACCATCGACTACGTGATGGTTTTAGGGAATGGTCATGTTATCGATGACGAAATTCCACCCACCTCGCAGTTAAGCCGTGCAGCATTAATGCGCTTAACTGAGGGCATTCGTATTTTAAGAATGTATCCAGGCGCGAAATTAATCTTATCCGGCTATGCTGGCGGATCTGAAATTAGCCACGCGCGAATGATGGCGAACGTTGCCCTTGCGTTGGGAGTCGCGAAATCCGATATCATTTTATTAGAAGATGCGAAAGATACGTGGGAAGAGGCGCGTCAAGCGGCTGCATTCGTCCAACAAAAGGAGATTGTGTTAGTCACTTCTGCGAGTCACATGAGCCGTGCATTGTATGAGTTCAACGCAGCAGGCATTAAACCAATCCCAGCCCCGACCAACTTCTTAGCTATTAGCGAGATAAGTCAACCTTGGGATAAATACTCACCTAAAGCGCGTTACTTAGAACAAACAGAGCTTTATTGGCATGAGTACTTGGGCAGTATTTGGCAAAGGTTGCGTGATACTGTCGGCCAAACACCAATGGTTGAAGCAAACTAGTATTATCTTGAAGCCACAAAAAAGGAGAGCCGAAGCTCTCCTTTTCTTTTTACGATTGAGTTATGTTCAAACTAGTCACCAGCAAACATATAGCCTTCGCCGTGCACCGTTACAAAAATCTGTGGGTTCTTAGGATCGAACTCCATTTTTGCGCGCATACGTCGAATAAGAACATCAATGGTGCGGTCATTCGGCGCATCCACTCGATGGCTGATCATGTTCAAAATACGCTCACGACTTAACACCTGGTTAGGGTAAGACGATAATGCCACCAAAAGTTCATACTCTGCTTTAGTTAGTTTTACTGGCTCACCGTTGCGGCTAAGTGCGCGACGTTGAATGTCGAATGTCCACTCCCCAAAGCGCACAATGTGCTCTTCACTGGTTTCATTCGCTTTCGAGCTGCCACTGCGCGCCGCTGAAATACGCCACAGCAAGTTTTTAACGCGAACTAACAGCTCTCTCAGTTCAAAAGGTTTTGTCACATAATCGTCAGCACCCATTTCTAGGCCTACGATTTTATCAATGCTATCCGTGCGTCCTGTTACTAATATGATACCAATATCCGATTGGCTACGTAACTCACGAGTAAGCATCAGGCCGTCTTCACCAGGCAAGTTAATATCCAGCATGATCAGGTCTACATCGCCCGCTTGCAAAACTTCACGCATTTCCGCGCCACTCTCTGCTTCGCTGACTTGGTAGCCCTCATTTTGGAAATATCCCGCAAGCTTACTACGAGTTACAACATCATCTTCTACGACTAATACGTGATAGCTCATTTACACCACTTTTCTGTCTTCTTATTATCCAAGACGTATTCTATTCATAACTAGTAACATTTCTAGTCATAGATACATTAAAACGCAAGATTTAGCGTTTTTATTGATTCAAAACAAGCTTGCCCATTGCTATTAATAAACGGTCATTTTTGACCATAAAACATAACAATTATAGTTACTGCTATTCATTTTAATTGATTACACTTAGGGGATATCCCTAATTGACTTTGTGATGCATGACTTGAAGCATCATTCAGGAGCCCAAAATGCAAGAAGTGAAAGCTTTTAATGAAAAACGCGCTGAAATTTACTGGTGGTTTTCGAGCTTGTTCGCAAAAGAACTAACAGAGAAAGAATTGGAAGCCTATCACAGTGTTGAAATTCGCAGTTTTCTCGCAGGTTTAGGTGAAAATGAGTCGCTAAAACCAGCCGTTGATAGCCTAGTTGATGCGCTGAATCGGTTACAAGATCGTGAAGATGCACAACTAGAGCTTGCAGCTGACTTTTGTGAACTGTTTTTGAAGACAGAAAAATACGGCGCTCTTCCTTACGCATCCATGTACATTGGTGAATCAGGTTTACTGAATGACAAGCCAGCTGAGGAAATGGAAAAGTTGATGGCTGAATTTGGCGTTCAAGTAGACGAAAACCTAAAGGAACCTGCGGATCACTTAGCCGTTGAGCTCGACTTTCTCGGGAACATGATTATCCGCTCAAACGAGCTTGAACAAGAAAAACACATGGAAGAAGCCTTCGTTAAACAAAACAACTTTATCCAGCAACAATTGATGTCTTGGTTACCTCAGTTTTCAGACAAATGTAAACAATTCGACGAATTTGGATTTTACTCGAGTGTCGCGAAACTATTAGTTGCATTTTGTAAGCTAGACAGCGCCTACCTTCTTGGTGAATAATTGCCGCCTATTTTTAGGGAGCCTGCCTATCGGGCTTCCTGTATGCCTGAAAGTGACCGATTGTAAGTAACTTGGGTATAATATTCGTTTGCCTTAACTTAGCGCAAAGACGCTTGGTTATTTAGCAGTCAAAATGTGACTTCAAATACACAAATCTCTTGCTGAAAACATTGCTAGTCAGTCCACATAGGGCTAAAATGTGAGCGCAAACGATTAAATATGATTTATATGTAAACCGCTGAAATATAGCGGTTTTTGTGTTTTCTTAACAGGTTGATGGCAATTTCTCATCAGATAGAAAAAAGATAAAATTCATCGACCGATGCTGCTACGCACCCTTTTGTCGCACTTGGATCAACCGCTGCCGAGACACTTAGCGCCAATTTTAGATTGCTAGGTGTGAAACCATTAGAGCATCAGGTACATCCAATACGACATATTTCAGTAGCTCGATACAGGACACCATTTATGGCCACGATAAAAGACGTTGCTCGCTTAGCCGGCGTTTCCACTACGACAGTTTCGCACGTTATCAATAAAACGCGTTTCGTTGCAGAAGCAACGCAAGAAAAAGTAATGAAAGCCGTTGACGAGCTGAATTACGCGCCAAGTGCCGTTGCACGCAGCCTAAAATGCAACTCAACTCGTACGATTGGCATGTTAGTAACTCAATCAACTAACCTATTTTTCTCAGAAGTGATTGATGGCGTTGAGAGCTACTGTTACCGCCAAGGCTATACTCTGATTTTATGTAACACAGGCGGGATTTACGAAAAACAACGCGATTACATTCGTATGCTGGCTGAAAAGCGCGTTGATGGCATCCTAGTGATGTGTTCTGACTTAACCGAAGAACTAAAAGAGATGCTTGACCGTCATGCGGACATTCCTAAAGTGGTCATGGATTGGGGCCCAGAGAGCTCACAAGCAGACAAGATCATGGATAACTCAGAAGAAGGTGGCTACATTGCAACCAAACATCTGATTGACAATGGTCATACGGATATCGCTTGTCTAAGCGGTCATTTTGAAAAGCTTGCTTGCCAAGAGCGCATTGCAGGTTTCCGTCGCGCAATGAGCGAAGCGAACCTAGCTGTAAATGAAGACTGGATCCTTGAAGGTAACTTTGAATGTGATACGGCCGTATTAGTTGCAGATAAAATTACCGCAATGGACAAGCGCCCGACGGCGGTATTCTGTTTTAACGACACAATGGCTCTAGGCCTAATGAGCCGCTTGCAACAAAACGGGATCAAAATTCCTGAAGATATTTCAGTGATCGGCTACGACAACATCGAGCTTGCGGAATACTTCTCTCCACCGCTAACGACTATCCACCAACCTAAACGTCGTGTTGGTAAAAATGCATTCGAAATTCTACTTGAGCGTATCAAAGATAAAGAACACGAAAAACGAATTTTCGAAATGCAACCTGAGCTTGTAATTCGAAATACTGTGAAAAAAATGAACTAAATTTCACTGTATTTAACCGTGTTAAATAAGCGCTCTACAGGGGCGCTTATTTTTTTGGAAAAATTAAGCATTCTCTAATACTTCACACCACTCTAATAACAATTGACTAACGTTAACTCCCTGTTTTATATAAATGTAATATATATTAAGAACTCCTTTTCAAAGGCCAATTTGCACCTTTCCATATGCAAAATAGAGCATTCAATCTATCATTTTTATTGAACCGAAATCACACTTTTAACGCTAAACCGTGATGTTAATTCAATATAAGAAGTATGCTCATTGTGTCACGCACAGGGCAAACCATTCGAAAGAGTGGGACGCAAAGCCTCCGGCCTGAACCATATTACGATATGGAAGGTAGCGGGGTTACCGATGGCAAGTGTGTAAGCAATGACTTTACTCTGTAATGACATTGTTTTTACGCATGTTTGCTACTCTCTCGGACCTGACTTTTGGTGGCGTAATATTAATTACACCGAGATAACAAAACATGGATAAACCGATACTCAAAGACTCTATGAAGCTATTTGAGGCACTTGGTAATATCAAGTCGCGCTCAATGTTTGGTGGCTTCGGACTATTCGCTGATGAAACAATGTTTGCACTAGTGGTAAACAATCAGCTTCATATCAGAGCAGACCAAAAAACTTCATCTGACTTCGAGAAACAAGGGCTAAAGCCTTACGTTTATAAAAAACGTGGCTTTCCAGTCGTTACAAAGTACTACGCTATTTCCAGCGATTTATGGGAATCAAGCGAACGCTTAATCGAAGTAGCGAATCAATCATTGAAAAAGGCAAAGCTTGAGAAAGAACAGCAAGCAAGTACAAAGCCTAACCGTTTGAAAGATTTGCCTAACTTACGACTGGCTACCGAGCGCATGCTAAAAAAAGCCGGCATCGAATCCGTAGAGAAGCTTGAAGAGGAAGGTGCGCTTAACGCCTATAAAGCGATAAGAGATACGCACTCTGCAACCGTCAACATTGAGTTGCTATGGGCACTAGAAGGTGCTATCAACGGCACTCATTGGAGTGTGGTACCTCAAGCTCGCCGAGATGAGTTGATGAACGGCCTCCAATAAAAGTCGGCCTAAAAACTATCTTGTAAAACCGCAGTCTAATCTGCGGTTTTTTTGTGAAATTTTTTCGGTTTTCCTACTGTCTTATTACATATATCCCAAATTGGAATCAAAATTATGAATAAGAAACTGATATTAGGTCTCATCCTACTAGCGGCTATCGTCTTTTTAGGTATTAACTTTGGCCAGTATTTAACCTTAGAGAATGCAAAAGCCCAACAAGAAGCACTAACTACATACATCGATCAGAATTTTGTATTCTCGGCTGCGATTTACTTTTTTACCTACATTGCAATTACCGCTTTTTCTATCCCAGGAGCGGCAGTAGTCACCTTACTTGGTGCAGCCTTATTTGGTTTTTGGACAAGCTTGCTACTGGTTTCTTTCGCTAGCACTATGGGGGCAACACTGGCCTTCTTGAGCAGCCGATACTTATTGCGTGACTGGGTACAAAACAAATTCGGAAATAAACTCAACGCAATTAATCAAGGTGTCGAAAAAGACGGAGCTTTTTATCTATTTTCCTTGCGTCTAATCCCTGTATTCCCTTTCTTTCTAATCAACTTACTGATGGGCTTAACACCGATGTCTGTAGGTCGATTTTATCTCACTAGCCAAATAGGTATGCTGCCAGGCACAGCCGTATATCTGAATGCAGGTACTCAATTAACAACAATTGAAAGCCTATCGGGCATTGTTTCACCCGCAGTATTAGCGTCTTTTGCGCTATTGGGACTATTTCCAATCATCACTAAATGGGTTATGAATAAAGTAAGGCCGACACCAAGTCAGCAAAACTCGTAATTGGTGAAGTGGGTATTTTGATGAAAATATTTATCGCTAAAAACCCAGCAGAAGCACACATTGTATGTGAGCTGCTTAAAGTGGAACAAATTTACTGTGAAGTTCGCGGAGAAGGTATTTTCGGCTTAAAAGGAGAACTGCCGTTTGGTGATGATACCGATCCTTATGTGTGGCTTTTTGACACGGCACAAAAGATGAAAGCTGAAGAAATAGTAAAAGCATATCGAAAACAATCCGATAGGCATGAGTATCAAGATTGGCAATGCCCAAAATGTCATGAAATAAACGAAGGGCAATTTGGTGCATGTTGGCAATGTGGATATCAACTAGGAGAGCTATAGCGGCTCTCCTATTCAGTGGATGCACTCAGTTTTAAGCACATACAGCTTGCTGTTTAATAAACTCGATGGAGTGTTGATTGAAGTCTTCTGGACGCTCTACATTGCATACATGACCACAATTCGGGATTTCTCGTAGAATGCTGAGCTTATGTGCTGCAACCATTTCTTTGACAGGTTTAATAAACATGTAATCCCTGTCGCCCATTAAGTAAAGAGTCGGAATGGGTAACTCTCGATCTTTAAAATATTTCATTAACGGATTTACATCAGCGGCAAGAATAAACCAACGTTTAAATTCTTTTTGGCAAAGCTTCTTGGCTTCGCGAATAAAAAGGTGGCGAGATTCTCGTTGGCTTCTTTGAGGCATAACAATATAAGCGAACAGTTTGTAGAGCCACATGTACGGTAGGATATGCTTACAAAAATTACCTAATTTCACCAATATCTGAGAACGAGTGTTAAGCCTTGTGACAGCACCACCGAGCACCATCGAACGTACGCGCTCTGATGACAATTCAGCAAGGTTTCGAACAATAATAGTACCAAGCGACATACCGACAAAATGAGCGGATTGGATCTTTAAATGGTCCAATACTTTCAAAATATCTTGGGTAACTTCCGTAAAGGTATAACGGCTAGCAATGAGCTCTTTAAGTAACTGATTTGACTTTCCATGACCTCTTAAATCGATCAGCAATAAGTTAAAGTGTTGCTTGTAAGCTTTAATTTGCTTGAACCAGATAGAAGAGCTACCACCAGCACCGTGCACAAATACAACCCACTCATTACTAGTAGGGTGCAAATAGGTTTTATGAAAAAGTAGCGGCTGGGTCATATTGAGTATCAAAAAGATCGTGCTATTGAGTAAAAAGCCATCCTACCACACTCCCCTTACTCAAGATAATAAAGGCACCTCATTCGGTGCCTTTCGTTACAATTTTAAGTCAAACTAACGCTGAGTGGTAAAGCTGCAAATAAGATTCTGCGGCCTTTTGCCAACAAAAGTCTTGTTGCATCGCGTGCAACTGTACTTTATTCACTTCAGGCTCGTTTTGAGCGTAGAGCAACAGTGCCCTTAGCATCGTTAACAACAATGCCTGCGGTGTCGGTTCGAAAAAAACAAACCCCGTTGCTTCAGATGGGTTTACATCATAATCGCTAACGCTGTCCTTTAAGCCACCAACACCGCGTACTATCGGTAATGTCCCATAAGCCATACTATAGATTTGGTTTAAGCCACATGGTTCAAACTCAGAAGGCATCAAGAAGAAATCAGAACCAGCTTCAACGATATGCGCAAGTTCATTGTCATACGCTTCTACAAAGGCAAATTTGCTAGAAAACCGCGCGGCAACCTCTCGTAACTGAGCGGCAAGAACAGGGTCTCCGGTCCCAACGACAACTAGCTGAACATCGTGCTTCAAAAAATCGGCCAAAGCAGGCAACAAGTAATGAACGCCTTTCTGCTGGGTCAACCGACAAACCATACCGAACATAGCTACATTTTTTTCGGGCAAATTTAGTCGTTGTTGTAATGCTTTTTTACAAGCTTTCTTCCCTTGCGACATACTTTGCTGGTCGGCGCAGTAATTAACCGGCAAGTAGGTATCAGTTTCCGGATTCCAAGCGCTGTAATCACAACCGTTCAAAATACCAACTAAGTCCTGCGCGCGTTGCTGAAACTCCCAAGCCATTCCATGACTGCCAAGCTCTGTTTTTAGTTCCTCTGCGTACGTAGGGCTAACCGCGTTTATCTTATCTGCATTCATTACACCAGCTTTAAGCATCGTAATATGCGTTGCACTCACCGCAGCATCGGGAACGTTTCTATAATGAAACTCTGGCAAACACTGCACGTCTTCATAACTAAATACGCCTTTAAAGACCGCATTGTGAATTGAAATGACGCTTTTAGTATGAGCAAAAAACGGATCATTGCCATACCTGTGCTTGAGCAAAAATGGAACAAGACCTGTGTGCCAATCGTTCGCGTGTATGATATTAGGTTGAAAGGCGAGCTTGGGTAACATATCGAGACATGCTGCACTAAAAAACGCAAAGCGCTCGCCGTTATCAGTATACGCTTGGTTGTTCTCCGCATACATTGATGGTCGATTGAAATACGGCGGACAATCAATCAGGTAAACAGGATTTTGACCTAACATGAGCCGCAAAACTCGATACTCCGTATGCGGCCATGATGTTAATTCTGTTTCTAATACAACTTCTGCGTCTGCGAGTTTATCAATACTGCTGTACGCAGGGATGGTAATTCTTACGTCTTGCTGTAGGTTTTGAAGGGCTTCCGGTAGTGCCTTGGCAACATCTGCCAAGCCACCACTTTTAATGAGGCCTTCAACCTCAGAAGCTACAAACAGAATAGATAAGTTGTTAGTAGCCAACTCGAGCTCCTTTCGGAATAACAACAATGCCCTCCTCAGACACGTGGAAGTGTTTTTTATCTTCTTGAAGATTCACACCAATCTGAGTACCAGGAGCAATATCGGCATCCTTGTCGACAATCACACGACGTAAAACACATCCTTCGCCAATTTTTACGTCACCAAGAAGTATACATTCGCTGATATCGCAAGCAGAAGCAATATTACTGCGAAAACCAAGCACCGACTTTTCGATTCTTGAGCCTCTAACATAGCTGCCATTACACACTAAACTATCGATTATCTGCACACGACCATTATCAGAGTCGGTAAATGTCGCAGGTGGCAATGGTGGGTAGTAGGTATGCAATGGCCATTTACGGTTGTACAGCGAAAATGGTGCATCTTTTTCTAGCAGATCCATATGCGCTTGCCAGTACGCATCAATAGTTCCGACATCACGCCAGTACACCTCTTCTTTTTCGCCACTGATTTTGTTGGTACTGAAGTCATACACGAACACATCACCTCTAGGGAATATCTTTGGAATGATGTCCTTTCCAAAATCATGTGATGAAGCTTCATTATCCGCATCTTCGACCAACTCTGAGAACAGTACCTGAGCTTCAAAAACATAGTTACCCATTGAAACTAAAGCGTAATCCGGGTCACCAGGAATCGACTTCGGATTTGCTGGTTTTTCTTCAAAGCCAATCATACGGCCTTCACTATCCACTTCGATAACCCCAAATTGCGACGCCTCTTTTAGTGGCATGCGCAATGCAGATACCGTCAGAGAAGCCTGCTTTTCTGAGTGGAAGTTCAGCATTTGTTTGATATCCATCTTATAGATATGGTCAGAGCCAAAAATACAAACTTGCTCTGGTTCCTCTAACTCCATAAAACGCAGGTTTTGATAGATCGCGTCCGCCGTCCCTTCGTACCAACGTTTACCAGTACGCATTTGAGCGGGAATAGGATCGATAAAGCGGTCTGTAATGCCGTTGATGTTCCACCCCTTTTTTAAGTGATGGAATAAAGATTGAGATTTAAATTGGGTTAGGACGTAAATGCGCATCAGGTCCGCATTAACAAAATTGTTTAGAGCAAAATCGATCAATCGATAACTACCACCAAACGGTACCGAAGGTTTACTGCGAGATTCCGTTAAAGGTCTCAAACGAGAGCCTTCACCGCCAGCAAGAATCATTCCCAAAACACCAGCCATTTGTTGTTCTCCATATCGTTATAGCTTGGATTTGGTACTCGCTTGAATGAGTCATACTCGGGGAGTCAAGCGAATACATTTAGCAACCGTCTCTGAGTTTCTGTGAACTCTTACAACACGGATAAAAAAGCTACGGCACTTCCAGTATGCAACGTCCACTCTTTCCTTATTTTTTGACGCAAACAATGCACACAGTTGCACTAATTTTTGTAATAAATTATCTAAGCGGGTTCTAAATTACAATTTTTAATACGCCATTCTGTGTACCATACAGCTCTTGCGTACTCAAGACGATATCTAGATCACACATGGAAAAGCAAACGATTACATTGTGAAAACAATTTACGAACGGATTCACTACACCGCCGATTTTTTAGCCCAATGTATAACAAATATGTGAATGCAAAATGAAAGTTACAACAAATATTTTTTACATAAAAAATACATCAGCGACTACGAAATATTGATGCTGGGATCTTCTCGCGTCAGCAAAACTCAGTCAAAGCAGCAAAGAGCTATACGAACAACACAGTGGCCTTTACGCAAAAACAAAACGCAAAAAAGGCAGCGATATCGCTGCCTTTTTACATTACTTAGATCGTACGTTTTTATGCTTTCGCTTTTTTACGCTTATCAGTGACTTCCCACTTACCGTCAACAAAGAGCGCTGTCCAACCACTTGGCTTACCGTTCTCTTCCGAACGAACGTAGTTCTCTTTTGTTTTACGGCTAAAGCGTACAACAGCAGGACGACCATCAGGATCTTCTTGCGGCGCAGTTGCTAGGTATTTGAACTTCTCAGGTAAACGCTCTTCAAAACGCGCCAGTTCAGCAACCAAAGGAGCACGTGTCTCGCGCGATTTAGGGAAGTTGCTTGCCGCCATAAATAGACCTGAAGCACCATCACGAAGTACGAAATACGCATCTGAGTTTTCACATGGCAACTCGGGGAAATGAACAGGATCTTCTTTCGGGGGCGCGACTTCGCCATTCTTCAAGATCTTACGAGTGTTCTTGCACGTTTCGCTCGTACAATCCATGTATTTACCAAAGCGACCGTTCTTAAGCACCATATCAGAGCCACATTTGTCACATTCAACAACTGGACCATCGTAGCCTTTTACTTTGAACTCGCCGTATTCAACAAGGTAGCCTTCACAGTTCGGGTTATTACCACAAACATGCATCTTACGCTTGTCATCAATCAGGTATGCGTCCATCGCTGTTTCACAGATCGGACAACGCTTTTTAGCACGAAGAGCTGCGGTTTCAACGTCTTCTTCTAGAACGTTAATAATACCTTCTTCGTCACCCAAGTTGATGGTTGTCTTACAACGCTCTTTTGGTGGTAACGCGTAACCTGAACAGCCTAAGAATACACCTGTTGAAGCAGTACGGATGCCCATTGGACGGCTACACGTCGGACACTCGATATCCGTCATGACGATGTGGTTTAACTTCATACCGCCTTCTGACTCATCCAGCTCCGCTTTTTCAAGATCGCCAGTAAAATCAGCAAAGAAGTTGTCTAACACAGCTTTCCAGTTCACTTCACCTTCAGCGATTTGGTCCAATTTCTGTTCCATACGCGCAGTAAAGTCGTAGTTCATCAAATCGTTAAAGCTGTCATCAAGGCGGTCAGTAACAATTTCACCCATTTTTTCAGCGTAGAAACGGCGCTGATCAACTTTCACGTAGCCACGATCTTGAATCGTAGAAATGATCGATGCGTAAGTCGACGGACGACCAATACCTCGTTTCTCTAGCTCTTTAACCAGTGCTGCTTCAGTGTAGCGCGCAGGTGGCTTTGTAAAGTGCTGTTTAGGGTCAAGTGACTCTAAGCTTAGCTTATCGCCAAGTTGTACCGCAGGAAGGATTGTATCCTCGTTTTTGCCCATTGGACGCTGTACACGAGTCCAGCCGTCAAATTTAAGGATACGGCCTTTCGCTTTAAGCGTGTATTCTGCCGCTTTTACACTGATGGTTGTTGAATCGTATTCTGCTGGCGTCATTTGACACGCTACAAACTGATTCCAAATCAAAGCGTAAAGTTTGTGCGCATCAGCATCGACACCTTGCAGGTCTTCCGCCTTAACACCCACATTTGAAGGACGGATCGCTTCGTGCGCTTCCTGTGCCCCTTCTTTGCTACCGTACGTCAATGGTTTCGCTGGCAGGTACTTATCACCAAACTCAGAACCAATAAAGTCACGTACAGCGTCCACAGCCTCGGCACTTAGGTTAGTCGAGTCAGTACGCATATAAGTGATGTAACCGGCCTCATAGAGGCGCTGAGCTAGCATCATGGTCTTTTTCACGCCGTAGCCCAGACGTGTACTCGCTGCCTGTTGAAGCGTAGAGGTGATGTAAGGTGCTGAAGGCTTGCTCTTTGTAGGGCGGTCTTCACGCTTACATACTTCGTAACTTGCATTCTCAAGTACAGACATCGCTGCTTTGGTTTCTGCCTCATTAACTGGCTTAAACGCAGAACCGTCTTTCTGAGCAACAAGCAGTTTAAAGTCCGCTTTGTCTTTCGTTTTCGTATTCGCATGAATGTCCCAGAACTCTTCTGGTACAAACGCGTTAATCTCACGCTCACGCTCAACTAACAGTTTCACCGCAACAGACTGCACTCGACCAGCAGATAAGCCACGAGCCACTTTTTTCCAAAGTAGAGGTGAAACCATAAAACCAACGACACGGTCCATGAAGCGACGTGCTTGTTGGGCATTTACACCATCCATGTTCAGCTCACCAGGTGTCTGGAAAGCTTGTTGGATCGCGTTTTTCGTAATTTCGTTAAAAACTACACGTTTGTATCGCTCTTCATCGCCACCGATGATCTCACGAAGGTGCCATGCGATTGCTTCCCCTTCGCGGTCCAAATCGGTTGCGAGATAAACGCAATCTGCGTCTTTGGCGAGTTTTTGTAGTTCGTTGACAACTTTTTCTTTGCCTGGAAGGATTTGGTAATTCGCTTCCCAGTCATGATATGGGTTAATCCCCATCTTTTTGATCAACGCTTTGCGGTCTTTCTCTTTTTTAACGCGCGCTTTCTCTTCCGGACTCATCCCTTTAGTTGAGATGGCTGCGGCTTTTTTCTCACCAGTGCTTTGACCGGCCGTAGGCAGATCACGCACATGACCAACACTAGACTTAACAATAAAGTCTTTACCAAGGTACTTATTTATCGTCTTTGCCTTGGCTGGTGACTCCACTATAACGAGTGATTTACCCATAACTGACTCTAACGTCCTTCATAATAATGCGGGTAGAAACCTTGTTTAAAGGCCACCCGCATAATGTTCTATTTCATTGCTTCTTTTTTTACTATTGTGCGAGATGAAAAGAAGATCAACTGCTTTTTTGAAATTCAGATCCGATTGGTTGACAATTCATCGTCTTTATACTTCAAAGAGACAGGGTTCTGAAAGGTATTGAGCGGCATATCTAAACAGGCAAACTTAGCATCCGCTAATCCAATGCAATAAATTTTGTTACCCATCACAAAATAGTTTCGTTCAATACTCTGCCATCTTCCTCCGCATCATATTTACACTCTAAAAATTGATCTGTTTAGTCTTACTGAACGATTGACTGAATTAATCATGCAAACCCATTTTAGTTGTAGGTATACTCAGCGTTCTTAACTGAATAGAATGGTAGAAAGAATATGTCTGATAGAACGCTTATCGAAGAGTTCGACCTTCTTTTGATCGCTAACCAAATCATCCAAGAGCACGATGATTACATCGAGGGAATGCGAGCAACAAGTGTAGAAGAAAAAGAAGGTGTTTTAGTTTTTAAAGGTGAATACTTCCTTGATGACAAAGGTTTACCAACTTCAAATACGACTGCAGTATTCAATATGTTCAAATACTTAGCGCATCACCTTTCTAAGGAATTTACGCTGGTTAAATAGTATTGGGAAACAAAAAAGCCAGAGTGTTATTCACTCTGGCTTTCCTATTTTAGGTCAGAATATTTAGCAGCTTAAAGCCTTAAGTTTGTCGAAGTAGTCAGGGAACGTTTTCGACGTACACTTTGGATCATTAATCGTCACAGGTGTATCACTAAGTGCCACCAGCGAAAAACACATCGCCATACGATGATCATCGTAAGTATCAATCGCAGCATGCTTTAACTGAGAGACAGGTTTGACGATGATGTAGTCTTCCCCTTCTTCCACTTCCGCACCAACTTTACGTAACTCAGTCGCCATAGCTGATAAACGGTCTGTTTCTTTTACACGCCAGTTATAAACGTTACGAATAGCGGTAGTGCCTTCGGCAAATAGCGCTGTTGTCGCGATGGTCATTGCTGCATCAGGGATATGGTTGTAATCCATATCAATGCCTTTTAATTGACCAACACGAGAAATTACGTAGTCATCACCCCATTCAATTTCTGCACCCATTTTTTCAAGCGCATCAGCAAATTGAATATCACCTTGAATGCTGTTTTTACCGATACCCGTGACTTTAACTTCTCCACCTTTGATGGCTGCCGCCGCCAAGAAGTAAGAAGCAGAAGACGCGTCACCTTCAACCAAGAAATCACTTGGAGCGATGTATTGCTGACCGGCTGGGATCACAAACTCTTGATAGTCATTGTTGATCACATCGACTCCAAACTGCTTCATGATATGCAGGGTGATATCGATATAAGGCTTAGAAACCAAATCGCCTTCGATGTTGATGCGAATTTCACCTTCAGCCAATGGCGCAGACATTAAGAAAGCGGTCAAGAACTGACTTGAAATGGACCCATCGATAGAAACTGTACCTGCTTTTAGGCCAGTACCAATTATTTTGAGAGGCGGAAAGTTCTCGTTTTCCATGTACTCAACGTTCGCACCAGCATCTTTCAGTGCCGTGACAAGGTGACCAATTGGACGCTCTTTCATACGAGGTTCGCCCGTCAGTACATACTCCCCTTCTCCAAGACAAAGAGCCGCAGCTAATGGTCGCATCGCAGTGCCAGCATTGCCGAGAAATAACTCTACCGGCTCTGAGACAGAAAACGGACGCCCAAGGCCGTCAACGAGACATTCTGTTTTATCTTCGGAAAGTTGGTATTGAACGCCTAGTTTAGTCAGCGCATTCAGCATATGACGAATATCATCACTGTCGAGGAGATTAGTAAGGCGAGTTCTGCCTTTAGCAAGAGCAGCAAGTAAAAGAGCTCGATTAGAAACACTTTTAGAGCCAGGAAGGTTCACTTCCCCTTGAATTTTATTGATAGGTTGTAACGTTAGGCTTTCCATTAAAAGTTGATAATCCTTTGTGCCCTCAACATACGATTTTTTATGAGGGCTAAACAATTCTTCGTGAATTCAGACTACCCAAAAAAACACGACAAAACCAGAGTAAATCGGCGCTAATTTATGAATATCCTCAAGCAGCCTAAAGATACAGAATTAAAGGCATTGCCAGCGATGTAAATCAGAGCGAAAGAAGCACGGCGAAACAGCAAACAATTTCGACTTTATTTGACGATAAGCCAGCCCGACTGTACATGCCTGATTAGGCTTCGTTAGACTAAAACAACCTAGGGTTAATAAGTGATATCAACCCTGACTCCATCATCAAAATATAAAATACGAACTTCATCCCCTCGACTAAATAACATATTTTTATCAACATCTTGGATGACATTAATTAGCTTATCACCCTTCACTTTGATGAGTAGCTCAACTAACTTATATTCAACCGTGTATTGGTAATTACTTTGGTTTTGAGCAACTGCGGCACCTGCAAGCGCACCCACTGCCGTCGCGACTTCTCTTCCCGTACCGCCACCAAATTGATTACCGACTAAACCACCGATAGTGGCACCAAGTAGTGTCTTCCAACCGTTACTTTTCGATTGAACAACCTCTTGTTGAGTAATATAACGGACAGAGTCAATCTTCCCGTAAACTACTTCATTAACTGGCTTGGCAACATTTCTTTCATAGGCTGCGTTGGCGACAAGTGGTAAAAACAGTATGATCCCAAGCCATACTTTTACGATATTTCTTAACCAGGTCATCATAAACTCCTCTGACTCCAATGTTGGTAACGACTTCTTATGGCTATTTATTTAACTGAACTCGATGAAACGTTCAACTTTCCCTCACCCTATAAAGCACTCAGCGACCCCAATGGTTTGCTGGCTTTTGGTGGTGACTTAAACCCCATGAGAATCCTCAATGGTTACTATCAAGGCATTTTCCCTTGGTATGGTCCTGGTGAACCTATTTTATGGTGGAGCCCTTCTCCGCGCGCTGTGTTTGACCCATTGCAGTTTAAGCCATCTAAAAGTCTCAAAAAATTTCAGCGTAAACATAACTATAAAGTAACACTCAATTTCGCGACAGAAGAAGTGATTAGACTATGTTCTTCAACACGCCCTGCAGAGGAAACATGGCTCAACGAGGAAATGCAAACTTCCTACATTGAGTTAGCCAAACTTGGTCACTGTCACTCTGTAGAAGTATGGCATGACAACAACCTGATTGGCGGACTATATGGCATCTGCGTGGGCCAACTTTTTTGCGGGGAGTCGATGTTTAGCCTAAAAGATAACGCATCCAAAATTGCATTGTGGTACTTATGCAACCATTTGGCGTCAAAGCAAGGTCAATTAATCGATTGCCAAGTTATGAATTCTCACTTGGCATCACTTGGCGCATTTGAACTTGAGCGTGACGAATTTATGCAAAAACTACTATCTTTAAGAGAAAAGCAAACACTATTTGATGCCTATCAGCCCCAAGTTTTGCAGGATTCAGTATGAGTACGGATATACAACATATTCGAATAGGGTTGACGAATAATCACCCTTGTAGTTATTTGCCTGAACGGCAAGAGCGGGTTGCGGTGGCGCTTGATGAAAGGCTGCATACTGAAGAAAATTACCAGTTGCTCATGGCTAACGGTTTTCGTCGTAGCGGAGATACCATATATAAACCGCATTGCGAGCATTGCACCGCTTGCCAGCCAATTCGAGTCTCGATTCCAGACGTTAGACTATCAAAAAGTCAGAAGAGGCTGCTTAATAAAGCACAGTCTTTACGCTGGGAAATGAAACCTGAAATGGATGAGGAATGGTTTGAGCTTTACAGTCGGTACATCTGCAAACGGCATAAAAACGGCACTATGTACCCACCAAAGCGTGATGAGTTTGCTCGATTTGCTCAAACCAGCTGGCTGACAACGTCGTTTTTACACATTTACGATGAATCAGATCAATTGCTCGCCATTGCAGTGACAGATTTGATGCCACAATGCTCGAGTGCTTTTTATACTTTCTTTGACCCTGACTACGAGTTATCTCTTGGGACATTAGCGGTGCTTTATCAAATTAAATACTGCCAAGAAAACAAACAACAGTGGCTATATTTGGGATATCAGATTGATGAGTGCCCAGCAATGAGCTACAAAACACGCTTTCAACGCCACCAAAGGCTAGTAAATCAGCGTTGGCGAGGGTAGAATACGCCTCAACTTTACATAATTACTATTTAGCGGCAGAATATAGCCCGCTAATATTGCCTAATTTCTAAAGAGGATTAAATGGCTAAAGAAGACGTAATCGAGATGCAAGGCACAGTCCTTGACACTCTACCAAAC
Source organism: Vibrio sp. 2CM40D (assembly GCF_023161825.1). Lineage (NCBI taxonomy): Bacteria > Pseudomonadati > Pseudomonadota > Gammaproteobacteria > Vibrionales > Vibrionaceae > Vibrio > Vibrio sp. 2CM40D. The sequence goes on along the minus strand of NZ_JALNTL010000004.1, from coordinate 82,781 downwards.
ACTATGTTCCGTGTTGAACTTGAAAACGGTCACGTTGTGACTGCTCACATCTCTGGCAAGATGCGTAAGAACTACATCCGTATCCTAACGGGTGACAAAGTAACTGTAGAGATGACTCCATACGACCTGTCAAAAGGCCGCATCGTCTTCCGCGCTCGTTAATCTCTGATTTTCGGATGCAATAAAAAACGGAGCAAGCTGCTCCGTTTTTTATTGCACAATTTTTTCCGATTTAGTTCAGATAAAAAAGCGCACGATCTTCTCGTGCGCTTTTGCGTTTGTTACCGACTAACGATTAATGCATCGCTGTCTCTTTCTCACTTAAGTATTCAAACTCAAGCGTATCGTTGACCAGCGTTACTTTCACTGTACCGCCGTCAACTAAAGATCCAAACAACAGTTCGTTAGCCAAAGGCTTCTTAAGCTGTTCTTGGATAACACGCCCCATTGGGCGAGCCCCCATAGCTTTGTCATAACCTTTATGTGCTAACCAATGGCGAGCGTCTTGCGATACTTCCATTGAAACGCCTCTCGCATCAAGTTGCACTTGCAGTTCAACAATGAACTTATCAACCACTTGATGGATAACGCTTTCATCAAGGCTGTTAAACCAGATGATGTTATCAAGACGGTTACGGAACTCAGGAGTAAACACCTTCTTAATTTCCGCCATTGCATCGTGACTGTTGTCTTGTTGAATCAAACCAATTGATTTCTTCTCGGTTTCCGCCACACCTGCGTTAGTTGTCATAACAAGAATGACATTACGGAAGTCTGCTTTGCGACCATTGTTGTCCGTTAGCGTACCGTTATCCATGACTTGCAACAACAGGTTAAAGATATCAGGGTGCGCTTTTTCAATCTCATCAAGTAATACGACCGAGTGTGGATGCTTAATAACAGCATCGGTTAGCAAACCACCTTGGTCATAACCGACATAACCAGGAGGCGCACCAATTAAGCGACTTACGGAGTGACGCTCACCATACTCAGACATATCAAAACGAAGTAGCTCGATACCTAGAAGCTTAGATAACTGCACCGTCACCTCTGTTTTACCAACCCCTGTTGGGCCTGCAAACAAGAATGAACCAACAGGTTTGTTGTCTACACCTAAACCTGCACGTGTCAGCTTGATCGCCTCGGACAATGCATCAATCGCATTATCTTGACCGAATACCAACATCTTCATTTTGCTATCTAAGTTTTTCAAAATGTCTTTATCTGAAGAAGAAACCGACTTCTCTGGAATTCGCGCCATTTTGGCAACCATTGATTCGATATCAGCCACTCCGACCGTTTTTTTACGACGGCTTGCAGGAGCAAGACGACTACGAGCACCAGCTTCATCAATGACATCAATGGCCTTATCTGGTAGATGGCGTTCATTAATGTATTTAGCCGACAGTTCTACCGCGGCACGCAGTGCTTTATTGGTATAACGTACTTCATGGTGAGCTTCGTACTTCGGCTTCAAGCCCATCAAGATTTTAGTTGTATCATCCAATGAGGGCTCTACAACGTCTATCTTTTGGAAGCGGCGAGACAACGCACGCTCTTTCTCGAAAATGTTGCTGTATTCTTGGTATGTCGTCGAACCAATACAACGCAACTTACCGCTACTTAAAAGAGGCTTAATAAGATTTGCTGCATCGACTTGACCACCAGATGCCGCGCCTGCACCGATGATGGTATGTATTTCATCGATGAACAAAATGGCATCTTCTTCTTTTTCAAGTTGTTTCAAAATCGCCTTGAAGCGCTTTTCAAAATCACCGCGGTATTTGGTACCAGCGAGCAAAGAGCCAATATCTAGTGAATAAATCACGCTGTTTTGAATAACCTCAGGGACCTGCCCTTCGACAATTCTCCATGCAAGACCTTCCGCTATGGCTGTTTTACCAACCCCTGCCTCACCCACTAGTAGTGGATTATTCTTGCGGCGTCGACAAAGTACCTGAATAGTGCGCTCTAACTCTTTATCACGTCCAATGAGTGGGTCGATGTTTCCATCTTTAGCGACTTGATTAAGATTCGTCGCAAAGCTTTCTAAGCGTTCTTCAGAATTAGGCTCTTCAACACTTTCTGAGCTAAACGAGTCTGATGATGAATCCTCACCTGCACCTGATGCTTTAGTAATACCGTGGGAGATGAAGTTAACAATATCTAATCGGGAGATGTCATTTTTCTTCAGAAGGTAAGCGGCATGCGACTCTTGCTCACTGAAGATAGCAACAAGCACGTTGGCGCCTGTTACTTCATTACGACCAGACGACTGTACATGAAAGACGGCGCGTTGTAGTACACGTTGAAAACTCAAAGTCGGCTGCGTTTCACGCGTCTCATCACTATCTGGGATAAGAGGCGTAGTTTGATCGATGAAAATATCGAGTTCGTTGCGTAAAGCGTCAAGATCCGCCTTACAAGCTAGAAGGGCTTCCTTAGCTGCATCATTTTCCAACAATGCAAGTAGGAGGTGTTCGACAGTCATAAACTCGTGGCGTTTATCTCGCGCCCGAGCAAATGCACCGTTAAGGCTTGACTCTAGTTCTTTATTTAGCATAAGTACCTCCCGAAAAAACAACTGGGGTTGTTCGAGCAAGTCTTCTTTGTTTACGCTTGCTCCATAGTGCAAAGTAGCGGATGTTCATTTTCCCTTGCGTACATCGTAACTTGCGCTACTTTTGTTTCGGCAATTTCTGCGCTGTATGTGCCGCAAATTGCCTTTCCTTCATAGTGGACCTGAAGCATGATTTGAGTTGCTTTATCAATATCATGTGAGAAAAATCGCTCAAGCACCTCTATGACGAAATCCATAGGTGTATAGTCATCATTATTGAGTACGACATTGTACAGCTTAGGTGGCTGGACTTTCGTACTTTCTCGCTCCAGAAGATCAGAGTCCGGAGTGACCCATTCAAAATTTTTACTCATGGCAATCTAAAGATATCGTATCAAAGGGTTGATGTTTTCGACCTATAAAAACAATCTACCACAAGCGTGCAGCGCGGTGTAGTGAGTTATGGCACCGAATTCGATCTTTGATCGATAAAAGTTGCTACCTAATATAGAGACTAATGCACGTCTTGATACGGCGCAAATAAAAGATGCTTGTCGATAAGTTACACATTTTTTCTTATAAAAGAACTTTCTATTTATTGCTTTTGGACTATTGCAAACCACCCCATCATCTTCTATCTGGATCACACTTCCTCATTGAGAATACGGTAATTATCACGAAAACTTCATTTTTTATTCAGTCAGAGGATTCTTCTCCCATAAGCAACACGGACAGTATGGCTTTTTCAGTATGAGCCACTTCATAGGCAAATTGACTAAACTTCTGCGTATATACGAAAAACTGTTTGCAAATTTGTTAATCTCAAAAGTGATTTGTTTTCAATTATGTTTCTGTTTGTTGCTCACTGCTATTGACTGTCGAAATTCATTGACTACAGTGGAAAGTGTCGATGCATAAATCATCATTTTGAAACTTCTCTTCTTTAAGTGGTTTGATGAATGTGACTTATCATTGATTTGACGTTTGTTGGCATTCGCTGACAATGGTAGTACCAAGTTAAAGGTATAACTTGGTTGCAGTAACAACATCAGTAAAAAATGCATGAGGGATGTAAAGCATGGCTACAGGTACAGTAAAGTGGTTTAACAATGCCAAAGGATTTGGGTTTATTTGTTCAGATGAAGAAGAGGGAGATATCTTTGCCCACTACTCAACTATCCAGATGGACGGTTATCGTACACTGAAAGCAGGCCAACAAGTCTCTTACGAGATTGAAAAAGGTCCCAAAGGCTGTCACGCGAGTAGCGTCGTGCCTCTTGAAGGCCAAGCCAAATAATTAGAGCGCTGTCGAAATATAAAAATATTGCTCTCGAAACACCACGTTGATGTTTTGAAGAGAAAAATAAACCCGCCAAGATAGCGGGTTTCTTACTATTTAGAGCACGTGTTACAAAAGGAACACTTACAACGCACTTACAGGATAGGAAACACGCCGAAAACGACGTGTTTTTTAACACTAACTTACTTGTTAATGATTGCGTTAAAGGTTTCGCTTGGACGCATCAATTTAGAAACCAATGCATCGTCTAGTAAGTAGTAACCTCCTAGCTCACCTTTCACGCCTTGCGCATTATTTAGCTCAGCAACGATCGTTTCTTCCTGCTCTGACAGCGCTTTTGCAATTGGTGCAAATTCAGCAGCAAGATCCGCATCATCCGTTTGCTCTGAAAGCGCTTTCGCCCAGTAAAGTGCAAGATAGAAGTGGCTTCCACGGTTATCTAGCTCACCCACTTTGCGTGACGGAGATTTGTTGGTGTCTAAAAACTCACCGGTCGCTTTATCTAGTGTATCTGCGAGAACCTGAGCCTTAGGATTGTTTGTCGCTACACTTAAATGCTCTAACGAAGCTGCAAGCGCTAGGAACTCGCCCAAAGAATCCCAACGAAGGTGATTCTCTTTTTCTACTTGTTGAACGTGCTTAGGAGCAGAACCACCAGCGCCTGTTTCAAATAGACCACCACCATTCATCAATGGAACAATAGATAGCATCTTAGCAGACGTACCTAACTCGAGAATTGGGAACAAGTCTGTTAGGTAGTCACGAAGAACATTACCTGTAACAGAGATAGTATCTAGGCCCGCTTTCATACGCTCTAGTGAGTACTTACAAGCTTCAACAGGAGATAGGATCTTAATCTCTAGACCGTCAGTATCGTGATCTGGTAGGTAGGCGTTTACTTTCTTGATGAGCTCAGCATCGTGCGCGCGGTTTTCATCTAGCCAGAATACAGCTGGAACACCTGTTGCACGTGCGCGAGTCACTGCTAGTTTAACCCAATCTTGGATTGGTGCGTCTTTAACCTGACACATACGGAAGATATCACCTTCTTCAACCGCTTGCTCTAACAGTACGTTACCTGAAGCATCAACAACGCGAACAGTACCCGCAGCGTCTAGAATGAATGTCTTGTCGTGAGAACCATATTCTTCAGCTTTCTGAGCCATTAGACCAACGTTAGGTACGCTACCCATAGTGGTTGGATCAAATGCGCCGTGCTCTTTACAGAAATCAATAACCGCTTGGTAAATACCTGCGTAGCTACGATCTGGAATCATCGCTTTGGTGTCTTTTTGTTTACCATCTGGTCCCCACATTTGACCCGAAGAGCGAAGCATTGCTGGCATAGAAGCATCTACAATAATGTCACTTGGTACATGTAAGTTTGTGATACCACGATCAGAGTCAACCATCGCAAGTTCTGGTTGAGTTTGGTAAACCGCTTGAATGGCCGCTTCAATTTCTGCTTTTTGCGCTTCAGGTAGAGACTCAATTTTTGAGTAAACATCACCGATGCCATTGTTTACATCAACACCTAGCTCTTCAAACAGCTTACCGTACTTATCGAAAACGTCTTTGTAGTAAACTTTTACGGCATGGCCGAAAATGACAGGGTCAGAAACTTTCATCATCGTCGCTTTCATATGAAGAGACAGCAGCACGTCTTGTGCTTTCGCTTCAGCAATCTCTTTCTCGAAAAATTCAACCAACGCCTTCTTCTTCATTACTGAAGTATCAATGACTTCTTTATCTAGTAATGGGAACGCAGACTTAAGCTCTTTAACTGTACCATCATTACCGACAAACTCGATTTTGACCTCTGTTGCACCAGAGATAGTTGTAGACTTTTCGCTACCAAAGAAGTCATTGTCTGACATGCTCGCAACATGGGACTTAGATTCTGCTGACCATGCACCCATTGAGTGTGGGTTTTTCTTCGCGTAGTTCTTAACCGAAGTCGGAGCACGACGGTCTGAGTTACCTTCACGAAGTACTGGGTTAACCGCACTACCTTTGATTTTGTCGTAAGCCGCTTTAATCGCTTTCTCTTCGTACGTGCTCGGCTCTTCTGGGTAGTTTGGTAAATCGTAACCTTTCGCCTGAAGCTCTTTAATCGCCGCTTTAAGCTGAGGAACTGAAGCTGAAATGTTAGGTAGCTTGATGATATTTGCTTCTGGAGTTTGAGCTAGTTCACCAAGCTCAGTCAACGCATCGCCAATGCGCTGTTCTTCTTTTAGATGCTCTGGGAAGTTAGCGATAATTCGACCTGCTAGTGAAATATCACGAGTATCTACATTGATGCCAGACGATGCTGTGAATGATTGAATGATTGGTAGTAATGAATAAGTTGCTAGCGCCGGCGCTTCATCAGTGATGGTGTAGATAATTGTAGGTTTTTCTGTAGGCATGAAATTTCCCTATTTTTTAATCAACTTGTTGGCTGATCAACTCAGCGTCTGAGTTGGTTTAATTGACGCATTGCTGCGCGTTAGCAGTACATGTCTCCTCACTAACGCCACATGCGGTTCGCACTCTTTGTTGTAGTTTGAAGCTCTAAGCTCTGAATCCATGAGTGCACTGATATAATTAAACAAATAACACGAATTAGTCTATCATTCTGTGCGCGTTTGTTAGTTTTAGGCGCGCAAATCATATCCGATCATGAGAAAACTTAAAACTTTCAAACACAGTTCATTTACATTTTTGCAGGGTAGTTAACATGTCATCTCGTACAGGTCAGGAAAAAGGTCGCAGTCGTAACCAGTCTAAAACGGGCCATTTTAAACACTCAGGAGCTCGCAATGGCTCGAAGACTCGTACTCAGCAAGACCGCCGCCCTAATCGCCCAACAAAGAGCCAAAAGCCAAAAGTGCCCCCTAAAGATCGTAAAGTCATTATTTTCAATAAGCCTTACGATACGCTCAGTCAATTTACCGATGGCGATGGTCGCAAAACGTTAGCGGACTATATCCCGATCAAAAATGTCTATGCGGCTGGCCGATTGGACCGAGACAGCGAAGGTTTAATGGTACTCACTAACGATGGCATCTTGCAGGCGAAGCTAACGCAGCCAAAGTCAAAATCGCCGAAGACTTATTGGGTTCAAGTCGATGGCGCTCCTCAGGAGCAAGATCTTGAAAAATTGAGAAAGGGAGTAGAGCTAAAAGATGGTATGACTCTACCAGCCGAAGTTGAAGTTATTCCAGAACCACAAGTCTGGGACAGAACGCCTCCTGTTCGTTTTCGAGCAAATATCCCTACAACTTGGTTAGCCATTACCATTATTGAAGGAAGAAATCGTCAGGTGCGTCGCATGACTGCGCACATTGGCTTCCCTACCTTGCGCCTCATTCGTCATTCGATGGGTGATATCGTCCTTAACGACCTAATGCCTGGTGAATGGAGAGAAATCTCTCTCTAATAAGCAGAAAAGATAAAAGCAGGCTTAAAGCCTGCTTTTTAGATTCGTACTTTTTCAGTTAAGCCCTATCTAATGAACTAAGGGATTACTGCTCAGCAAGCCAGTTTTTAAAGGCCTCTTTTTCCGCCGGAGACGCTTTCTGGTACATCGTCTTTAATACATCAACCATTGGGCTGTCGTTCGATGCGGCTGTTGAACGGGTATCACTAGTCTCAACTCGAGGCTCGATATCACTTACTGATTGTTGATGCTGATTCACAGTTACATAGCTAACAGCAACACTCGCGATACCGCCAGCAATATTGTAGTTACGAGTTTCTTGAGGGTAATTACGACCAATTTGAACACCATCTGACTCTAATACATCTTCGACCAAAGCAATAGGTTGGCCTTTGGTATCCAGTAATTGCCAATCTAGAGGCGAGATGTTGTTTTGCGCTTGGCGAAGAGTTTTAAACTCTGGCAGTTCAAACGTTAGCTTTTCGTTTTCAGCATCAAATTTAGCAACGATTACATCACTGTAAACCGTCTTAAGGTTTTCGTTAATTTCGAATGTAGGTTGATATTTGAAGACAATTTGATTCGTTCCGTCAGGTAGTTCGATTGTCTTCTCACTAGAAAAAAGACCACCTTCTAGATCTGGCTTCTCCATGTTGACGGCCAATAACTTCACGTCTTCTGGAACCACTAAAGTCGTTGCAGCGTAGAGGTTTGTACTGGCAAAAATAGACAGTGCCATTGCCACTTTTAATGATAACTGCATAGAATTTTTCATCCTTATCTTCATAGTAAAAGACCCAGCATATAGCTGGGTCTTACAATATCAAACTGGGTATTGATTACCAGTAGAAACGAGCACCAACACCGAAGTTAGTTGCGTCGTCTGTGTCTTTGTTGTCGAAGTCAGTACCTTCGAAAGTGTAACCCGCTTCTGCGAATACACGTGCCCATTTAGAGAACTTGTATTCAACACCAGCGTAGAACCAAGAAGAGTCTGCGTCTACTTTACCTGCTTCGTCAGTAGACTGAGCTAGGTACTCGTAACCAGAGTATAGAGTTGTTTTAGGAGCGACAGCGAACATACCAGCTACAACGATGTAGTGTGAATCAACTGTTGATTTACCTAGCTTATCTTCGTTTTCGTTGTAGTAGTACGTAGCACCTAGAGTGTGCTCGTTTAGTGCGTACTCAGCAGTTACTTCAAAAGATAGGTTTTCGTTATCAGTACGCTCTGTGTGAGAAACTGTTTGCTCTACACCATTAAGAACTAGTTTTTTCTCTTTAGTTACGTTGATGTCGTTGTTCGCAGTAAGTACACCAGCGTGTAGAGATAGGTCGTTGAAAGATTTACCAACGAATACTTCTAGTACTTCTTCGTTAGAATCTTTTTCGCCTAGCGCGTAACCAGCTTTTAGCCAGAACGCGTCATTTTCGTAAGCGTATTTGATTTGAGAATCGTTGTTCCAAGCGTGACCGTATGCAGTTTCCGCTGCGTTACCACCGAAGAAGTAAGAGTAATCTGCGAAGTATACGTCATCAGCCCAAGTACCTTCTTTACCGAAGCGAAGAGTACCCATATCACCCATATCAAAACCGATGATGTGGCGACGTACGTATACAGAGTCATCTGTACGCTCGCTTGAATCAGCACCTGCGTCGTAGTTGTCACCTAGAGCAACACCGATTTCAACTTCACCCAGAACTTTTAGGCTTTCGTCAACAACGTAAACCGCGTTCACACCAGTACGAGAAGAGCTAGTGTTTAGCTCTGCTGTGTGATCAGTTTTTTCTGTGAATAGAAGAGTTGGACGTAGCTGACCGTAGAAATCTACAGAACCTTCTTCAGATTTGAATACTTCAGCTGCGTTCACTGAAGTTGCAGACGCAACTACAGCTAGTGCTAATAGAGTTTTTTTCATAATTAATCCACTGCCTTTTCTTAGTTCGGGATATCCTTGTCCGGTTCCCTTTTTTTATATGTTTGAGGTAGAGCGTTAACAAAACGTTATACAGCACCTCCTCAAAATCTGGAGCTAAGAGTGCAAAAGATTATTCTGGCTGTCAAATTTTCTAAATACCAATGTAAAAAAAACAAAATGCCATTATAAAACAATAACTTGATAAGTTTACCTTTATTTATTCGACGAACATCTAACCAATCTCCATTATTATTTGTAATTTACAAAATTATTAACAAATGGTTTTTTAATCCAATAAGTAAATTTAAAAAAACAAAAAAAGAATAAAAACCCACAAATCAGACCAAGTTGGAGTTTTATATTTTTCATATAATGAAATTAATTTCATTAAGATAAGGTTCAATATTTTTTTGTGAAGGAGATCTACATTCCTTATAAAAGCATTCCGTTTTGTGAACTACTGTACAACTAGTGATGTGTGCTACTATTCGCCTCCAACGCATTTGAGGCCCGTATGCTGACCAGTAACATTCAAAAATCGATTCGTAATAGCTATCAAAACCTTCAAGATCAACTTGATAACTTTGTGCCTAGAAGAGCACAAAACTACCTTGTTGCAGAGATTGCAAAAACGCTGTGCGGTCAGTATCACAAATCTAACCGAATACTCGTTGCAGAAGCAGGGACTGGAATTGGTAAATCGCTCTCCTATCTAATGGCGACCATTCCCGTGGCTGTACATAACAATAGAAAAGTGGTTATCTCAACGGCGACCGTCGCTCTGCAAGAGCAGCTCATAAACAAAGACCTCCCTCTTTTTCGTCGGATTACCGACCGAGAGTTTTCTTTTATTTTGGCAAAAGGCCGTCAACGCTATTGTTGTGCAGAAAAGCTCGCTACTGCTAGCGGTGCTGATGGTGGCCAGTTAGCCATGTTTGAAACCAAACCTAAGCAAAAAGATATAGAGCTGTTAGAAACAATGCATCGCTCTCTTGCGCAAGGTAAATGGGACGGTGACCGTGATTCTTGGCCTAAACCCATCGACGATAAGCTTTGGCAACTGATTGTCAGTGATAAACACAGTTGCAATAACAGTTTACCAGGCCACCGCGGCTGCCCATTCCAAAAAGCGCGCTCAGAGTTGGATAAAAACGATGTCATCATTGCTAACCACTCTCTCGTCATGGCAGACGCAGATTTAGGTGGCGGCGTGATTTTACCTGAGCCAGAAAATACGATATACGTCTTCGACGAGGCACATCACTTACCTCACGTCGCTCGTGACCATGCTTCAGCATCTGCGAGTTTAAAAGGTGCGGCAGCATGGCTTGAGAAGTTAAATCAGTCGATTAGTAAGTTTTCATCACTCGCAGACGAGAAACGCGTAGCTCGATTTCGCAACGACCTTCAAGACGCGGTTCAGAACTTGATACCGGCACTGACTCAATTGCCCAAACAGTTCGACCCAGCTCAATTTGAAGAGGGTATCTACCGCTTCGAACACGGTGAACTACCTGAGTGGCTAGAGAACCAATCCAAAGAACTAAAACAGTTCAGTAAAAAAGCAAATCAGAGCGTGGCAAAAATTGCCGACCTTATTGCGGAAAGAGTAAAAGACGGGGAGCTTGCGACAAGGTTGGCTGAACCAGCGCTTGCAGAGCTCGGTTTCTACATTCAAAGGTTAGAAAACCTAGCGCAAGTATGGCATTTAATGGCTGAACCAACTCGTGAAAAAGGTGCGCCTTTAGCTCGCTGGTTAGAAACCCACCCCGATCGCGAGGGTGATTTCATTGTGAGTGTTTCGCCACTTGAAATTGGATGGCAACTCGACCAACAGATTTGGAGCAGATGTATTGGCGCCATTTTGGTTTCCGCAACGATGCGTGCATTAAACTCTTTCCATTACTTTTGCCATCAGGTTGGTATTGATGGAAAACCAGAATCAGGCACTCAGTTTTTAGCGCTTGCGTCACCATTCGATTACCAAAACCAGGCAGAATTGCTCATCCCTGCGATGAAATATGAACCACCAGCGCCTCAATTTACTGAATATCTTATCGAGATATTGCCTAAGTACTTGGAAGACAAGAAAGCCAACTTAGTATTATTCTCATCCTATTGGCAGATGAACCAAGTCGCGAAGGCACTCTCTTCGGAGTTCATAAAAAAAGGCTGGGCGTTGCAAGTTCAAGGTGAAAGCTCACGTCAAGAAATTCTAAAAAAAAATAAAAAGCTAATAGAATCAAATAAAACCAGCGTCTTATTTGGTACTGGCAGTTTCTCTGAGGGGCTAGACTTACCTGGCGAATTACTTGAAAACTTGGTGATTACAAAAATTCCATTTGGCGTTCCAACCTCCCCTGTTGAGCAGGCTCATTCCGAATACATTGAGAAAAAAGGAGGAAACCCGTTTATGCAAATAACTGTACCAGACGCAAGCAAAAAGCTGATCCAGAGCGTAGGTCGCTTACTGCGTAAAGAGAGAGACTCTGGTAGAGTAACGATTCTTGATCGACGCCTAGTCACTAAGCGATACGGACAAGCCTTAATCGACTCACTACCTCCATTTAAACGTAAAATAGAATATTAGAAGAATCACCATTTATGGAAATGATTGAGCCAACCATGCTGTTGGTGTTGGCGCTTGTCGCTTTTGTCGCAGGATTTATTGATGCAGTTGCCGGTGGTGGTGGCATGCTTACCGTACCTGCTCTACTTTCGCTAGGCTTGCCGCCTCATATTGCACTAGGCACCAATAAACTTGCCGCTACCTTTGCTTCTTCTACTGCAGCATTTACGTACTACAAAAAACGTCTATTCAAACCTCAATGCTGGAGGCGTGCATTCGTGGCAACACTCGTCGGAGCGACATTAGGTACGCTATTTGTAGATGCGATTAGTACGGATTGGCTGGAAAAAGGATTGCCGCTTGTTATTTTGGCGGCAGCGTTGTATACCGTTTTTCATAAAACACCCCACTCTGCTCATCAAAGTCCAATACCCGAGCCTTGCCCAAAACTTCATAAAAAACAGTACATGCAAGGCTTATCCATAGGATTCTACGACGGACTCGCAGGGCCTGGAACTGGGGCTTTTTGGACAGTAAGTTCAATGGCGCTGTACCGACTGAATATCTTGCTCGCCTCTGGCTTAGCAAAAGCAATGAACTTTACCAGTAACTTTACCTCTTTGATCACTTTTGCATTCCTCGGACACATCAACTGGGTGCTAGGCTTAACAATGGGAGTATGTTTAATGGCTGGTGCTTTTGTTGGCGCGCACTCCGCTATTAGATTTGGTTCTAAATTCATTCGTCCTGTATTTGTTACTGTCGTCAGCATACTAGCCATTAAATTGGCTTATGACGCATGGTTTGTAGGCTTGTCATGAACATTTCTCAACTCCAGGAAAATCTAGAACAAATGGCGAAGCAAGCCGCTGTTCTTGACCGTCAAAGAGGCGAACATCATGTTCCGCTTTTTGATGAGCGTTTATTTGGTTGCCGCTCTCGCTTACTTACTCCTTGCGTAAAAGAAGCAAAAGCCACGCTGGATGCGATTGTGCGTGAGCAAAATGAAGGTAAGCTCACCGCTTTGCGTGCTGAGTACCTCACTGAACGGTTAGTGGCGCAAATCGGTGCAATTCAACGCGAGATTTCTACCACTAAAATTCGTAAGAATGAAATCAAACATAGCAGCTATTTCCGCAAGCCTATCAACGTGCTTTATCAGGAACTCGCTCAACACCAAGAGTGGGCAAGACGCTTGCGCGAGATGGTGTTAGAAAAAGAACGTGCTGTCGAAAGCGCTCCGAGTTTTATGCGTGCCGACGCTCAAAAAGTATTACTAGCAACCGAGCAACGTTTAGCGCGTTGTGAAGCAGCACTTCTTAAGCTAGAGAACCAAATTACACATAGGGAAAAACATCAATAATGGCTGATCAACCAACCTCGCCTTTAGATGACGCACCTGAAGAGATCAAACTGGCTGTCGATTTAATCTATTTGCTTGAGAGCAATGAGATAGATCCAGAAGTTGCGCTTAACGCTTTAAAGATCGTGCAAAACGACTTAGAAAACAAATTAAAAGCAAAGTAGCTCAGAGCGTTTCAATCCTTTCACCGAGACTCATTTTCAGTGCTCTTACACAATGATACTATTCATAAAAAAGTACGCCCCCAAAAGGATAAATAATGAAAGTAATCAGCTTTAACATCAATGGACTACGTGCGCGACTGCACCAACTCCAAGCGCTAATCGACAAACACCAACCTGATGTGATTGGTCTTCAGGAAATTAAAGTTCACGATGAAGCATTCCCGATTGAAGCTGTCGAAGCCATGGGCTACAAAGTGTATTTCCATGGTCAAAAAGCACATTACGGCGTAGCAATGCTTTGTAAGCAAGAGCCTCTACACGTACAAAAAGGGTTCCCGACGGATAACGAGGAACATCAAAAGCGCATGATCATGGCAACGTTTTTAAATGAAAACGGCGAAAAGGTCACTGTGCTAAACGGCTATTTCCCTCAAGGGGATAACATCAGCCACGAAACCAAATTCCCATACAAGCGCCAATTCTATAAAGATCTGATGACCTACCTAAACGATCATCACAATAACGACGAGCAATTGATTGTTATGGGTGACATCAACATCAGCCCTATTGATGCAGATATCGGTATCGGCGAACCAAACCGTAAACGTTGGCTAAAAACAGGTAAATGTTCATTCCAACCTGAAGAGCGCGAATGGTTGAAAACCTTACTAGACTGGGGCTTTGTGGACACCTTCCGTAAGCTATACCCAGAGGTGAACGATCAATTTTCGTGGTTTGACTACCGTTCTCGCGGTTTTGATGATAACCGTGGCCTACGAATTGATGTCATTTTGGCAACCCCTTCTCTAGCGGAAAAGTGTATTGAATCTGGTATCGACTATGAGCTTCGTGGTATCGAGAAGCCTTCAGATCACGCACCAATCTGGTCAACATTTAAGTAATATATTGCAAAGCTATAAGCGAGACTCAACGCTAAGCTTAGTCCAATAAAAAGGGAGACTCAGTCTCCCTTTTCATACAAATTACCAGTTAATCACTGATTTAGCGGCCAAACCGTTTGACCATCAATAGTTATCGGTGTTTGAGCAAATTCGTTCAGACAGTAGCCTGTATTACTACTTGCAAAGTAAGTGAGCGGCATCGGCGGTAGATTCAGCGCCACAACCTGCTGTTTCGCTTTTTCTGTGAACGAGAACCCCCACATATCGAGATAGCTAGTCATATCTCGCTGAGAGATGTAGCTCAGAGCAATAAGCAACCAGTCGTTGTTCGAGATGCTATTTGCTTCTTCCCGAGAGTAGTTGGCAAAACCAATGCTCAATCGTCTCTCATCCCAAAGCGCGTCGTCCGATTTTAAGCGGTTAAACTCACGTTCAATCAGGTGCAAGCGCGCCAATAAATGCCAACCATTTTTAAGCACACCTTCATGCTGCGCCGCCATCATTATTTGAATGTAAACACGAGCGCCCCAACTCCAACTGGTTTGATTTTGCGCAGCCATGTATGCGTTTGGATCCGCTTGAGTTCGGCTAGCTTGCAATAATTCAAACTGGCCTTTGAAATCCAAGCTTTGGCAAGTTGAAACTTTTCCCGTATTCTGGAAGAAACGAGACTTACTGTAATACGAGTAGTAATTGGTCGTTGAATGCCCTTCCCAGCCTGAAAATCGGAATCGACCTTTTTCTAAACCATGACCAAGCTCATGTAAATCACCGTGACCGAGTGGGCTGAATGACCAGTAAGCATCGTAAGGGTTACCCGAACAACCATAACCACACGTCGCTTGGTCAGCGTTCATGTGCTTCACTATATCAATATTGGCGATTTCCCAACCTTGGTTTTGGGCGTATTGAATAATTTCAGGCACTTCATCTATGCCCGGCCCTTGGAAACCTGCCAGCACATGCGGGTAGTTGTGAACATATTCTTCTGTTGCAAGCGCCATTTCCGAAGGGGTAGACCACATTTCATCGTTGACCGACTCCAACATTTTGTCGCGCTTTGAGTGTACTTCAAACCCAGGAGTGATCAGCTCAGCCCAATCGAATAAATTGGCTTCTAACTGTTGAATAAAAGCGTCGTTGTCCTTCTCACTTCTCCAAACTGGATGCTGTGCCACATGATTAAATTTCAGTTCAACCGGAACATCATTTTTGTCAAAGTGAACCTGTACTGGACCACCATAAGGAGAAGTCAGCGTGATGGTTTCACCCGGCTTTACTTCATAGCCGAATGAAGTCAGCAGTTTTGGTCGCGTGTATCCATCTTTGCTGAACTCATGAGTTGCACCACTTCTTAAAGTGTTGATGACAATCTTAGTCGCCACATCATTGCTGTCATTACGTTTAACCGTAAAGGTTTCCCCAGGAAGCGCATACACACCAGCCGAACGGAAGTTACGCTTTTATTCCATATTAATCGTTGCACTGATTCTCTTTATGTCAGGGCTAAACTCACTACGGCTGAAGTTCCCCATATTTGGTTGTTTTGGGTTTACGCTTCGGCTGTTGTATTGCACGTAATCGGCAAAGTACGACTTTAGGAATTCGGTCATTTGGGTTGATTGTTTGTCCATCGGGAAGACAACCGTTTGACGATAATGATCAGCCAGCAATACCATGAGTTTTTCGTATTGGTAGCCGTTTTGATTAAACAAATCTACTTTTTGTTCATCAAGCTTTTGCAACCAATGGCGAATGCTGTTTGCCCCTGCATAAAATTGACTGTCCATATTCGCAGTGTCAGGGCAGGATTTGTCATCACACTTTGACAAGTCAACGTTGAAATTTTGAGATTCAAAACGAGACAACAGCGCTTGTTGTGTGATGACAGAGTCCGGCACAACGTTCATCAACGATGAAGGTTCCCAGTCGACCAAGCCTAACTTACGCCAATAGTTATCTCCCACATAATCAACATGGAATTTTTCCAAAATGTCTTGGCCAAGATCAGTTAGTCCTCCATCCTAATGCAGGTATAGAACAGGAATTTGGGCTTGCTCAGCGTATTCCAAAGCTTCGAGTACTGGTTTGTTGGTATCTCCAGATTGCAGATGCTGTGACAAGATCAATAAGTTTGGAGTATTGGTTTGCAAGCAGCTAAGTAGCTTCGAACCATCGCATAGGTTGGCCTCGTTAAACGCCAGCTCTTGTGAAACATTGTCTTTCAGCCAATTCCGAGTCGCTTGCTCATCCGGAAAGTAATAAGACTGATCCATTTGCGCGATGACGACGTTTGAAGTAACTCCACCCGACAACCAAGTGACCAGGTTACTTAACCATTGCGTCATCGCCGCGTTGGAAGAGTCGGGAAAACGTTGTGCCGTTCTAAATGGGTTACTACCTAATAGTGCGTAACGTTGACCATTAGACTTATCCCCGGCAACGCCAATTGACAGAGCTTGATCTTTGTAACCGCTTGCCATGGCCTTATTGGTCATCAAGATGGTGTCGTTGAAGCCATACTGAGGTGCCAAGATCGCGGCATCATGGGTTGGATCCCAATAAAGACCTGAAAGGCTTTTCGCAATTGCAGATTTGATCGTATTCGACTGCATCTTGTGGGCTTCTACAACCTGACGACTTTCTCGAATGAAATCGCTCGGGTCAGAAACGAGCAGTGCATTACCAGTTTCCAGAGCTTGTTGAACTGGAGCTTGCGTTGGTTTTACTTGAGCATTAGGTTGTGATTCTCCCTCTCCCCCACCACATCCTGTGGCTAAGGCGGCAATGCCCAACGATAGAATTGTTTTTTTCATTTTTACTTACTAAACAATGAGTTTATCGAATGTTAATGTAAGTTAATGAATAATAAGAAAGAGTCTTTTACATCGGCTGGAAAAATAGGAATGAAGATAACAAAATTATCAAAAGCAATAGCACCCACTCCGGTGCTATTGCCTCTATTGATAATTAGCTTAAAGGACGCAGATAAGCTAAGAAACGCTTCTCTGCCACTTTGAAACACCACAAAATCATAAACGTCAGTGCCATGTAGAACAGCCCCGCCGTCAGGAAAGACTCAAATGGTGCATAGTAGCGCGAGTTAACTAGACGCGCAGCACCAGTTAAATCCATGATGGTAACGATGCCCGCGACTGCACTTCCGTGCAGCATAAATATGACCTCGTTGGAATAAGCTGGTAATGCTCGACGCAATGCACTCGGCAAGATAATACGTCTGTATGTCATAAACTTACTCATGCCATAGGCTTTCGCAGCTTCCACCTCACCTTTCGGCAAACCATTAATCGCACCACGAATAATTTCTGCGGTGTAAGCCGATGTATTAAGAATAAAAGCGACCAAAGCACAGAACCAAGCGTTCTCCCACAAGGTGTCTTTAACAGGGAAAAACTGATCCATACCGTAGTAAATCAAATACAGCTGAACCAATAGCGGCGTTCCACGGAAAAAGTAAATGAATCCCCAAGAAGGTAAGCTTAGAGCGTAATTGGTACTATTGCGTGCCACGGCTAATGGGATAGAGACACACAAGCCAATAACCAACGCTAATCCCACTAACCAAACTGTTGTCCAAAGCCCCTGAAGATAAGTTGGAAAGCTTTCAATAATCAAAGAAAAGTCCATAACTTACCTCGCATGAATACTGAACTTACGCTCAACAAGCTTGAGTAGCCCGGTCGAAACGCTGGTAAAAAATAGAAAGATGAGCGCGACAGCCATGTAAAAGGTGAACGGCATTTTGGTCGTACCTGCTGCCAATGAGCTCATTCTCACCATGTCATCCAGACCAATAATGGAAACTAACGCAGTGGTCTTAAGTAACACTAACCAGTTATTACCAAATCCAGGTAGTGCATGACGAATCATCTGAGGAAGCAAGATTCTTCTAAACGATAAAGCAGAGCTCATCCCATAAGCTTTCGCCGCTTCTAATTCACCCTTGTCCACCGCCATGATCGCTCCACGAAAAGTCTCCGCCATGTAGGCGCCAAAGATAAAACCAATCGTGAGTACACCAGCTATAAATGGGCTGACATCAATATAATCAGGTAAGTAAGACGTCCATTCATGGTTTGGATCACTCGAGGCAAACCACTCGTTGAGCGTTTCGTTGATGGAGTAAAGGCTGTTATTTAAAAGTATTTGTCCACCAAAGAAAATTAGCATCATCAGAACCAAATCTGGAATGCCGCGAATGACGGTGGTGTAAAGAGTGGCAATCGCCCTTGCCCATTTGTAAGGCGCTAACTTAGCTAATGCGCCAAGCATGCCTAAGACCATGGCGAGAATGAGTGAAAGCACTGCAACTTCTATTGTTACTAAAGCTCCTTTCAAAATCGAAGCTTCGTATCCTTGTAAATCTAGCATAGGTGAGTTCCTAATCCCTAAACTCAAAAAATCGACCGTTGACTACTTCTAGGAACAAGCCAACGGTCGCTTAATTACGGTTTATTCACCGTACACATCGTAGTTAAAGTATTTACCAGCAATTTCTTGGTAAACACCTTTCTCACGTAGTGAAATAATTGCTGCGTCGAGTTTATTCGTTAGATCTTTGTCTTGTTTACGAACAGCGATACCCATACCTTCGCCAAACCATTTTGGATCGGTTAACGATGGTCCAACAAACTCATAAGCTTCGCCACCTGCTTTGTTGATCACACCCTCTTCTAGAGCAGAAGCATCACCTAAAACAGCAGCAATTCGACCATTTTCTAGATCAAGATACGCTTCATCAAAAGAGCCATAACGCACAATTTCAACATCATCGCCGTAGTTGTCAGTTAAGTACTTGTCATGTGTCGTCGCACGTTGCACGCCAATTTTGACATCTTTAAGATTATCAAAATCTAGACCCGCACCTTTCTTAGCGATAAATTTATTTGGAATTTGTGCGTACTTGCCAGTGAAATCGACTTTTTTCTTGCGCTCTTCAGTGATAGACATTGCTGCGATGATGGCATCGTACTTACGTGCAAGCAGAGAAGGAATAATACCATCCCAATCTTGAGCGACGATTTTGCACTTCACTTGCATCTCTTCACAGAGTGCATTTGCCATGTCTACGTCAAAGCCTTTTATTGAGCCATCAGTTTCTGTCCAGCTAAACGGAGGGTAAGCACCTTCGATACCAAAGCGAACTGTTTTCCATTCTTTCGCTTGGGCAACACCTGATACAGCCGTTGCAGCAATCGTTGCTGCTAATAACCACTTTTTCATTTCCATACTCCTGTGATTGCTATTTTATTTCGTTTTGTTTGTTGTGTTGGCTTAGGAGGCAATAGTCTGCCGCCTAACAAATATTAGTAAATGGATGAGATAAACTGCTGTAATCGTTCTGAATCCGGGTTTGTAAATAGCTTAGCTGGATTTCCCTGTTCTTCCACTAAGCCTTGATGTAAAAACATCACATGGTTTGATACGTCACGCGCAAACGCCATTTCGTGCGTGACCACCAGCATAGTTCGCCCTTCATCTGCCAAATCTCTCATTACCCCCAGAACTTCTCCTACAAGTTCTGGGTCAAGCGCAGAAGTTGGCTCGTCAAACAACATCACCTCTGGGTCAACTGCTAGCGCACGGGCAATAGCTGCACGTTGCTGCTGGCCGCCAGATAAGTGCCCAGGGTAATAATCTTTACGCTCATACAAGCCTACTTTCTTAAGCAAGACTTCTGCATTTTCAATCGCTTGAGCTTTTGGCACGCCTAAGACATGAACAGGCGCCTCAATCACGTTTTCTAGTACGGTTAGGTGAGACCAGAGGTTGAAACCTTGGAAAACCATTGCCAGGCGTGAGCGAATACGTTGGACTTGCTTTTCATTAGCAGGAACAGATTCACCTGCTCTGTTGTTCTTCATTTGGATTAATTCACCATTTACCCAAATTTCGCCCGCGGTAGGCGTTTCTAGCAAGTTGATACATCTGAGAAAGGTACTCTTACCTGAGCCGGAAGAGCCAATGATGGAGATAACATCTCCTTTGTGCGCGGCAAGTGAAATGCCTTTTAAAACTTCATTTTGTCCAAATGTTTTGTGCAGGTCTTTTATATCTAGCGCTGGTACATCATTCATGCGCCCTACTCCCTGTGTTTTTGTCACTGCAATTAAGGGACTCCGCCCTCTCTAATTCGGAACAAATTAGCACCGCCCTTTGAAACTTGCAACAAATTATTAACCTAAATAATTCGAATAGAAAGATACGATAGACAAATTAATATGCAATATATAGCAACATATTCTTCAAAAGTTGAATATTAAATATAAAAAAGCCCCTTTCAAAGGGGCTTAATAAATTTACAAAAGTGTTAATTGAAACCTATTCGAGGTCGCAATGAATTAATTAAAACGACTGACTACCAACGAGTTTGAAGTACGTAATGTCACTTCATTTTCTAAGCCTTCTTTTTCAGAAGTAATGATGCCATCTAGGTCTTCATCTAGTTCAGGCTCTGACGCTTCACCATTGGAGAAGAAGCTCATGAAAACTTTAGAATCAATATTACTATCTTCATTCACTACTAAAGCAGTGCGATTAAAATCGTCCGAAGCTGAAACCTTCAAACCGTTAACGGCCGATGTTGGGAAGTTGTAGTAATGCAATTCAGGAACAACAACAGAATCACTATCACTTGTTGTGAAAATGCGATGTGTGACTCTGTAGTCGCCTGAAGTTGCAAAGTAAGCGACACGAGTAAAGCCTTCAGTAGACGATGTTAAGCCCATGTCCAGATCAATCACGGACTCTGCACTTCCTTGCGTTGATACACTTGGTTTTGTGTTCGGCAGGTTATCAATATTTAAGTAAGCACTCGGATCAACGTCAATATCCCATCCGTCAGAGATCGTTTCGTTAAGTAGAGACTCCCAACCATTAACTTGATTCTCTGAGAACGCCATGTATACCCAAGTTTCTTTATTCGTTGCACTAGGGCGATTATATTCAACGGCCGTTTTATCCAGCTTCAACGCGTCATATGCAAAGCCGTTAGTAACAAAGCCAATGTTAAGCGAGTCGTAAGTATAGTCAGAAGACGAATAAATGTTTGACGTATTATCCGCTCTAACTAAGGCTATCTCACCAGTTCCCCACGAACCAATACCATATTGGTAAAGCGCTTTGTCGCTTGAACCTGATTCATACTGAAACAATGCCGTTGGTTCACCTTTAAGCCCCATCAGTTCATCAGTAGGCAACATATCAGGGTTCGGAGACGTGAAAATATCGGTTTGCGAGACAAAGTTGTAATCTCCGCCACCTGATTCAGCGTTTCGGTAATCTAAGTTAGTAAACTTATTGCTTGCTAAGTTACCGCCAGTAAAGCATTTGTTCAAAGAGTCTCGGTTTAGTGCAAAAGTAGCATTACGTAGTTTCTTATCTTGCAAGAACTCTTTTGAAAACGTGTTTACGCGAGCTTCTTTGCCGTTAAATTCTATTGCTTGAAACGTTACAAAGCCGCCGTCAGGGATATCTTCAAGATAAAACTTAAAGTTATCAGTGGTAGGTTTGATAATGTCTCCGGATCTTTTGCCATCGGCATCAGAGTAGTAACCGATAACATAGTTGGTCACTTGCTCTTTTGACGCTGCACTATAGGTTAAAACCGTTTTATCGCCGTTCAGCTCAGTTTTGTGGTCATATACAGTACAACCTTTCGTAGTTGCTTCACTTTCAGTCATTGTTGCTGGTATAGCAAAATCAAAAGTAAACGCAGTTTTCGGCGCTGCACCACCGCCACCGCCGCCACCGCCGCCGCAACCGACCATTAACCCTGAGATGATTGCCACTAGTGGCAGTACTTTAAGCTGTTTCATGTCTTTTTCCTAAACTGAGCGGCAATGATTAGCCAAAAAATTGTCTTTGCTCTGTCCAAAGCAAGAATAAAGCCAGCTTTATATAATCATCGTGAATATTGACATTTAATCTGCATCTCGTGCAAAAGGACAAAAAGTTCTAATTTTATGCAACTTGTGTAATGAAATTACACAAGATCTCCGCATCTCATTCGCATGCCAGAAACTTTCTGTAGTTTTATTTCACAACTATTCTTAAAGTGATCTAAATCAATCACCCTAAATGGCTATCTTGCTAGACTCCTGCCAAAAGATGAGGCTTTTTTTGTGCCTCAACACAATAAGTTATTAGCTATGCTTAGGCACAGTGTCGACGTGTAACAAATCTAACAATAGCTAGCATAAGCGTGCCGCAGGATGCGGATTAACACAATTGAATGAAGAATTCATAACTTTTAAATATATGAGGAATCTATGTCAGACGCAGTTAACAAAACGCACTCTGATTCAGATATCGAGACCAAGAGCTACCGTGAGCTTCATCGTCCAGCATCTGAGTTCGCAAGCCGTTCAGACTACCTAGACCACGAACTACAAATCATGAAGCCACGTCGTTTTGGCTTGAACTTGCCAGGTCGTGACTTCCGCTTTGAGCTTGAAGACCTTGTTCCAGCACTTGCTGGTACTATCGGTATTATCGCAATGTACTCTGCGGTAATGATGTCTTGGGCTGAAGGTCTTACTGCAGCATGGGACCACGTAAACTTAGGCAAGGACTTTGCTATCGAAGTTGCGCGTGTAGAAATGCTCATCCCTGCACTTCTTTTCTGTGTACTTGCCTCTGGTTTTATTAACCCTAAAGCCAACCTAGCAGGCAACCACGGCCCAATGATCCCTCTTATTGGTACCATCGCTCTTGCTGGTGCTCACCCTCTTGCATTAGCAATTCTCATTGGTGTGTTTGGTTTGATTTTGAGCCTCTTAAAAGGTGGGTCAAAACTGGTTAACCTCACCTCTGAAGGTACGGCTGGTGGCCTTCTTATTTTCCTAGGTTTAACCGGAACCATGAGCCAAATTAACTCTATTCAAGCTTGGGCTGTTGGTTTGCAATCCGATACGGTTGCCGCTGGTAGCATGGGTTACATCGGTCTGATTGTTCTTGCGGTTACCATTGGCTTATACGCGTTCCTTGCTAAAGTGAACAAACGCTGGCTAGCGATCCCTGTTTGTGCCTTCACTGGGCTTGCAATCGCACTGGCTCTTGGCGCAGGCTTCGATATTAAATTCGTAACCGAGACAGGCCTTCCAAACCTAAATCCAATCTACTGGTGGGGTTCAACAGAAGAAGGTTGGATGCTTGGTCTTCCTAATATGGAACACTTCATCGCTTCACTACCATTCGCCATTCTTGCGGTAGCAATGTGGTCACCTGACTTCTTGGGTCACCGTATCTTCCAAGAGATGAACTACCCACGTAAGAGTGAGAAAGTGCTGATGGACGTTGATGACACAATGACAATGTGTTCCGTTCGCCAAATGGTCGGTACTGCAGTGGGTGGTGGTAACATCACATCATCTTGGGGGACTTACATGATCCCTGCTGCAATCGCGAAACGCCCTATTCCTGCTGGTGCCATCTTACTAGGCTCTCTATGTATTATTGTTGCAATCCTTGGTTTTCCTATGGACGTTGCAGTATGGCCTCCAGTTATGCGCGTTGCTCTTCTCGTTGGTGTATCTCTACCACTGCTTGAAGCTGGCATGCAGATGGTGAAGGACTCGAAAGACTCACAAGCAGCAGGTATCTGTATCTTTGGTTCTGCCGTTGTTAACCCAGTTCTAGCTTGGGCACTAACTATGCTTTTAGATAACAACGGTTTAATTGGAGATAAAGAGCGCGCGTCTCGCCTATCATTTGTAGACAAGATTGTGATCCCAGTAAGCGTACTTGTTATCTGTTTAGTTGCTATGCTTGCAGTTGGTATGCTTGAAGGCCAGTATGGCATCCAAGCTTGGCTATAAGCTAGCAGTCTAGAAATTTGTGGGTAGCGCTCGTCGCTACCCCATTTTTATCGAGATTTTTGAGGATTTATTGATTTAGTTTAAGGTTTGCAAAAAAATTTTAGTTTAACCTCTAACTGTTGCTTAAAAAGAGAAACGTTAAAACTAGTGACAATATTTATAGTTTTGTAAATCGAATACGTAAATTTAAGACTATAAATATTGTTATTCATAAGAGTGTACTGTTCCCCTCTTTTATCTGGGGATAGCTGGCTCAACGGCGAAGCAGTACGTATTTTTTTCTACTAAAAAGGTAGGTATGTCATGGCAGAGCAATTTGCTAAAGCTTGGGAAGGTTTTGCTGCAGGCGACTGGCAAAACGAAGTAAACGTTCGTGATTTCATTCAGAAGAACTACACTCCGTACGAAGGCGACGAATCTTTCCTAGTTTCTGAAGGTACTGAAGCGACTAACAAGCTTTGGGCTAAGGTAATGGAAGGCATCAAACAAGAGAACGCGACTCACGCTCCTGTTGATTTTGATACTTCAGTTATCTCTACCATCACTGCTCACGATGCAGGCTACATCGAAAAAGACCTAGAAACTATCGTAGGTCTTCAAACTGACGCTCCTCTAAAACGTGCGATCATCCCTAACGGTGGTATCCGCATGGTTGAAGGTTCATGCAAAGCCTACGACCGCGAGCTAGACCCACAAGTTAAAAAAATCTACACAGAATACCGTAAAACTCACAACCAAGGCGTTTTCGATATCTACACTCCTCAAATCATGGCGTGTCGTAAATCTGGCGTACTGACTGGTCTTCCAGATGCATACGGTCGTGGTCGTATCATCGGTGACTACCGTCGTGTTGCTCTATACGGTATTGACTTCCTAATGAAGGATAAATTCGCGCAGTTCTCTTCTCTACAAGAGCGTTTTGAGAACGGCGAAGACCTACAAATGACAATGCAGCTTCGTGAAGAGATCGCAGAGCAACACCGTGCTCTAGGTCAAATCAAAGAAATGGCTGCAAAATACGGTTGTGATATTTCTCGTCCTGCTGAAACTGCGCAAGAAGCTATTCAGTGGACTTACTTCGGTTACCTAGCTGCTGTTAAATCTCAAAACGGTGCGGCTATGTCTCTAGGTCGTACTTCTACGTTCCTAGACATCTTCATCGAACGTGATATCGCGGCTGGTAAGCTAACTGAAGAACAAGCTCAGGAAATGATCGACCACTTCGTAATGAAACTACGTATGGTTCGTTTCCTACGTACTCCTGAGTACGATGATCTATTCTCTGGCGACCCTATCTGGGCAACTGAGTCTATGGGTGGTATGGGTCTTGACGGTCGTACGCTAGTTACTCGTACAAACTTCCGTTTCCTAAACTCACTATACACTATGGGTCCTTCTCCAGAGCCAAACATCACTGTTCTTTGGTCTGAGCAACTACCTGAAGGCTTCAAGAAGTTCTGTGCGAAAGTATCTATCGATACTTCTTCTATTCAGTACGAAAATGACGACCTAATGCGTCCAGACATGAACTCTGACGACTACGCGATCGCATGTTGTGTATCTCCAATGGTTGTTGGTAAGCAAATGCAGTTCTTCGGTGCTCGTGCGAACCTTGCGAAAACAATGCTTTACACCATCAACGGTGGTGTGGATGAGAAGCTAAAAATCCAAGTTGGCCCGCAAATGCCTAAGATCGAAGGCGATGTTCTTAACTACGATGAACTGTGGGAGAAAATGGACCACTTCATGGATTGGCTAGCGAAACAATATGTGACTGCACTAAACGCTATCCACTTCATGCACGATAAGTACAGCTACGAAGCGGCACTAATGGCTCTACACGACCGTGACGTTAAACGTACTATGGCTTGTGGTATTGCTGGTCTATCTGTTGCGGCTGACTCACTATCTGCAATTAAATACGCAAAAGTTAAGCCAATTCGTGACGAAGACGGTCTAGCAATCGACTTCGAAATCGAAGGCGATTACCCTAAATTCGGTAACAACGACCCACGCGTTGATGACATTGCATGTGAACTTGTTTCTGTATTTATGGGCAAAATCCGTAAGCTTAAGACTTACCGTGATGCAATCCCTACTCAGTCAATTCTTACTATCACTTCAAACGTGGTTTACGGTAAGAAAACTGGTAACACGCCTGACGGTCGTCGTGCTGGTGCTCCATTTGCTCCAGGTGCAAACCCAATGCACGGTCGTGACGAGAAAGGTGCTGTAGCATCACTAACTTCAGTTGCTAAACTGCCGTTTGCTGACGCACAAGATGGTATCTCTTACACATTCTCTATCGTACCTAACGCACTAGGTAAAGATGAGGGTTCACAACGCGCTAACCTTGCTGGTCTTATGGATGGTTACTTCCACCACGAAGCGGGTATCGAAGGTGGTCAACACCTAAACGTGAACGTTCTTAACCGTGAAACTCTAGAAGACGCAGTTAAGCACCCAGAGAAATACCCTCAGCTAACAATCCGTGTATCTGGTTACGCTGTTCGCTTCAACTCTCTAACTGCAGAGCAACAAGCTGACGTAATCGCGCGTACATTCACTGAGTCTCTATAAGACTATAGCGAAATAACGTTCTAGTAATACAACAAAGGCTGATGCTAAGTAGCATCAGCCTTTTTTTATTTCTTGAATGAAAGTTGTGATATCGCGAAAGACTTTTGCCCGCATTCTTACGTATGATGCGAAAAAAGTTAGCAAATAAAGTCTATGAGATTTAGTAAATTAATTATTCTTACCCTTCTTTCTCCAGTTGCAATAGCATCCACTAAGTCTACGGTTTCTTTTACCATCGACAACGATGGTATTTTTGGCGTCGATCAAGACTATACGAATGGTGTTTTCCTTTCTTACGCGACAGACCAACTGACACAAGAAAGCCAATGGAAATGGCTGAGTCTAGCTAACTCAGAGCACGCCAATATCGATAAAATAGAGTTGGTTCTTGGCCACAAGATGTGGACTCCAAGCGACATTGAAGCCGATTATCCACTAATCAATGATCGCCCATATGCCGGTTACCTACACACCGAAATCAACTACCTTTCCCTAACGAGTGACAAAGCTGTACGGTACAATTTCACCATAGGAACTACGGGTGAAAGTTCGCTATCAGAAAAGGCGCAAGAAATCGTTCACGGCATAACAGGATCGACGGACCCTCAAGGTTGGGATTACCAGATTGAAGATAAAGTGGCGTTCAGCCTTGGTTACCGCGTATTTAACAAATTGATGCGCAGCGAAGAACAAAAAACACAATGGGAGATCACCAACATTAACGACATCAATGCGGGTAACTTCCGTAGTGATGTCTCTCAAGGCGTCATGTTTCGTTGGGGTACAAACCTAGCGAATAGCATCGGAGCCGCCAATATCAGTGTCGAAAGCCCTTTCTCAGCAAGTATGATCGCTCAGAACACGTCGAGTTGGTTCTTGTTCACCGGGTTTGAAGGTCGTTACCGCTTTAATGACATGACTATCGAAGGAGATCGTCCTGGCATTCCTGAACCGTCAGCGCCATACGACGTCACACTGCAAAATTGGCAAGCAAGTGCCGTCGCGGGAGTATCTTGGTACAACCAAAATTACGGTGCAAGCATCACCTTTACAATTAAAACACCGGATTATGAAGAAGCCCAAACCGATGTTTATGGGACAGGCTCGTTCTCCGTGTTCGCCTTTTTCTAAAAACTGGATTATCCCAGCATCGAAGTCAATCTAGATACACGGCAAGTTCTCGGGGTAGGTATTAACCACCTCGTGTTCAAGCGTTTATGCAGATTGGCTCCATCTATTTTCTTTCTTCAAATAACCTTGCCTTTAGTACCGACAAAGCTGTTTTAACCCTGCTTTTTGTAATAAAATAACAGCTAGAATTTACTAGTAATGAGAGCAAAAGATGTCAACAGCTGGTCGTATTCACTCATTTGAGTCATGTGGTACCGTAGACGGACCTGGTATTCGATTTATCGTCTTCTTGCAAGGTTGTTTAATGCGCTGTAAGTATTGCCATAACCGCGATACTTGGGACACGCATGATGGCAAAGAAGTCACGGTTGAAGAAATCATTTCCGAAGCGAAAAGTTACCGCCACTTCATGAATGCATCAGGTGGTGGCGTTACTTGTTCTGGCGGCGAAGCGATGCTTCAACCGGAATTCGTACGTGATTTTTTCCGCGCAGCTAAAACCGAAGGCATTCATACATGTCTAGATACTAACGGTTATGTTCGTAAGCACACTGATGTTATCGATGAAGTACTGGATGCAACAGACTTAGTCATGCTTGACATCAAACACATGAAAGACGAAGTGCACCAAGATCTCATCGGTGTATCCAACCGACGCACATTGGACTTTGCTCGTTACTTGCAAAAAATCGGAAAGAAAACATGGATTCGCTATGTCGTCGTGCCTGGTTACACAGATGACCCAGAAGCAGCACACATGCTTGGTGAATTTATTAGAGACATGGATAACATCGAAAAGGTCGAGTTACTTCCTTACCACAAATTAGGGGCTCATAAGTGGGAAGCGTTAGGCTTAGAATACCCACTCGAAGGCGTAAACCCGCCACCGAAAGAAACCATGGATGAAATTCAATCCATTCTTGCTCAATACAACGATAACGTAAAATACTAAGTGAACCGCAAGACTAACCTCTTTAAAATACCAGCTTATTGCTGGTATTTTTTTGATTATATCTAAGCCTTATCAGTGAGTTTCTCTGCGGTCATTTAGGTATAAAAAGAACGATAGAAATGATTGCGTCATGTTCGCATAGGAAGGAAGTAACATGGATTTGTTTAACTTAGGCTCTCTTGTTGTCTCAATTTGGATAGTAGTAGTCTACTGCCTACCAGATTGGAAAAAAGTCGTTTGGCCCAAACTGGAAAAAGAAAAAGGATTTCAGCACCTCGTTTTTGCAACGCTCTTCTTTTTCAGTATTTTATGGGCCGCTCAAGCAGGTGTAAAAGAAGGATTACAGATTCATTTTCTTGCACTAACAACGCTGACGATGATGTATGGTTGGCGCATGGCATTTATACTCAGCATTCCCGCTATGTTGGTCAACCACCTACTACATGATGTGTCCTTGCTACTCTTACCCACGTCGTTAGTTCTATCTGCCCTAATTCCGATTTTCATTAGTTACTTAGTGTTTCTTCTGAGTTACCACTACTTGCCACGAAACATTTTTGTTTTCATCTTCGTTGCTGGATTTTTCAATGGCGCGATAACAGGAAGTCTGCACCTCATCATTAACTCTTTTTATCACCTATCAGTTGGTCACTACGATTGGGAAACCATTCAACATAACTACTTTGTTTTTGTGCCGTTGCTCGCCTTTCCAGAAGGTCTATTAAATGGTATGGCACTGGCGGTTTTAACCGTATTCAAGCCAGAGTGGCTGAGAGTATTTTCAGACCGAGACTACATATACAATCATTACCATAAATAAGTGTTTTCAAACTGGTCAAAAGTGACAGTTCTTGCCATTTTTTAGTATTAAATATGTGTTGAGATCATGTTTCACTCATGTCTTAAGCGTTAACCTAAGCACATTAAAAATGTATTAGATATCTAGTGAGGTCACCATGGAAATGTCAAACGCTCAACGTTTGATTCTATCAAACCAATACAACCTTATGTCTCAACTTGATCCAAGTAATGCGGCCAAATACAAACGCTTACAAACGATCGTTGAACGTGGTTATGAACTACAAATGCGAGAGTTGAACAAAGATTTCGGCTGCCTCTCAGAAGCAGAATGTCGTGAGATCATCGACGTTATGGAGATGTATCATGCGATGCAAGAATCTTACAACATGCTAGACGATGAAGACCGCAGCAACGTAGATCAGCGCCGCTTGAAGTTCTTGGGATTTGATATCGCTTCAGAAGCGCAACAAGTACATTACGTACGTTTTCTCATCGATTCTGAAGGTTTGTACCCTCAGTTTGACAAGGCAGATCATCACTTTAACAGCCAAATGCCGATGCTAGATAAATACCGCCGTATGCTGCAAACTTGGCGTAACTGCCCTCGTCAGTATCATTTATGTGAAAACGAACTAGCGCAAATCTTCAGCGCATAAAATGGTCGTCTAAGAATGAGGAGAGCGCCCGCTCTCCTTGTTATTTACCCTGTCACAAACTTATCTAAGACTTTGCTCTCTTCCTACCTCTTTCACTTGCCTTGCTCAAGGTAGAACAACGAATCACTGAGACTCTTCTGTCTTTGCCAAATATTTGATTTCTATTGCACCTATTCACGACATAAATTCGTCCTTAATAAAAGAGTGATTCAAATGTCACTTTTACAATAAATTCATAATTGTTAAGCAAAATTGCAAATCCCCGACTAGGCTTAAGTAGAGAAAGGCTGTGATTGAAAAATTCATATCCACCGCTCACCGTTGTAACGAAAAAACCGTCCATAAAGCAAAGTCTTTGGTGTCGCCAATCTTACATTCTGTACGAACCAAATGTGATAACAGGACGTATATTCAAACAACAACGAGCATAACTGTTGGTGGAAAGCCTGAATCAACGTTCGTCGGTAGACTGACTATTAAAGGGGAAAGCGACATGAGTATTTTCGACCACTATCAATCAAGATATGAAGCTGCAAAAGATGAAGAGATGTCGTTACAGGAGTTTTTAGCCCTGTGTAAAGATGACAAAAGCGCTTATGCTAATGCAGCAGAACGCCTACTGATGGCGATTGGTGAACCAGAGATAATCGATACGGCAAAGGATCCGAGACTAAGCCGAATCTTCTCGAATCGTGTTATCTCTCGTTATGAAACCTTTAAAGACTTTTATGGCATGGAAGATGCCATAGAACAAATTGTGTCTTACCTAAAACATGCGGCGCAAGGCCTAGAAGAGCGTAAGCAGATTCTTTACCTACTCGGCCCTGTAGGTGGCGGTAAGTCTTCGCTTGCAGAAAAGCTTAAGGCTCTGATGGAACAGATGCCTATTTATGTTCTTACTGCTAACGGCGAACGCAGCCCAGTGAATGACCATCCATTCTGCCTATTCAAAGCCACAGAAGATGGCGATATTTTGAAAAAAGAATATGGCATCGAGCACCGTTATCTTCGCTCGATCATGTCTCCTTGGGCCGCTAAACGTCTTCACGAGTTTGGTGGTGATATCACCAAATTTAAAGTAGTGAAAGTACGCCCTTCTATCCTTGACCAAATCGGTATTGCCAAAACTGAACCAGGCGATGAAAACAACCAAGATATCTCATCATTGGTTGGTAAAGTCGATATTCGTAAGCTTGAACACTATTCGCAAGACGATCCAGACGCTTACAGCTACTCCGGTGCGCTGTGTAAAGCAAACCAAGGTTTAATGGAATTCGTTGAGATGTTCAAAGCACCAATCAAAGTGCTTCACCCGCTGTTAACAGCAACGCAAGAAGGCAACTTCAACGGTACAGAAGGCCTTTCTGCGATTCCATTCGACGGTATGATTCTGGCTCACTCAAACGAATCTGAGTGGCAGACCTTCCGTAACAACAAGAACAATGAAGCGTTCTTGGACCGTGTTTATATTGTGAAAGTACCTTACTGTCTACGTGTTTCAGAAGAAGTCAAAATTTACCAAAAACTTCTTGAAAACAGTGAGTTGTCTCAAGCCCCTTGTTCACCTAGTACGCTCGAGACTCTGGCACAATTCAGTATTCTTTCTCGACTTAAAGAGCCTGAGAACTCGTCCATCTTCTCTAAGATGCGCGTATACGATGGTGAAACGCTGAAAGATACGGATCCAAAGGCAAAAAGCTATCAAGAGTATCGTGATTATGCTGGTGTCGATGAAGGCATGAACGGTCTCTCAACACGTTTTGCCTTTAAGATTTTGTCACGCGTATTTAACTTCGACCAAACCGAAGTGGCAGCCAACCCTGTACATCTATTCTATGTGATTGAACAACAGGTCGAGCGCGAACAGTTCCCTGCTGAAACAGCAGAGAAGTATCTCGAGTTCTTGAAAGGCTACCTAGTACCTCGATACGTTGAGTTTATCGGTAAAGAGATTCAGACTGCTTATCTTGAGTCTTACTCTGAATACGGCCAAAACATCTTCGACCGATATGTCACCTATGCAGACTTCTGGATTCAAGACCAAGAGTACCGAGATCCAGAAACCGGTCAGCTATTTGATCGCTCTTCACTGAATGCAGAGCTAGAAAAGATCGAAAAAACAGCTGGTATTTCTAACCCGAAAGATTTCCGAAACGAAATCGTTAACTTTGTGCTTCGTGCGAAAGCGAATAACAATGGTCAAAACCCGGTTTGGACCAGCTACGAAAAACTGCGCACAGTAATCGAGAAGAAAATGTTCTCCAATACCGAAGAGCTACTTCCGGTTATCTCATTTAATGCGAAAACCTCTTCTGAAGATCAGAAGAAGCACGACGACTTTGTCGCTCGCATGATGGAAAAAGGCTATACCGAGAAACAGGTTCGCCTACTTTCTGAGTGGTACCTACGAGTACGTAAGTCATCCTAACCCAGTATTGAGTTAGGTCGCTTGTGAAACATGAAGAGGGCTATTTCATGGCGCAATTTATAGACCGAAGGCTCAATGGCAAGAACAAGAGCGCTGTTAATCGACAGCGCTTCTTGAAGCGCCACAAAGAGCAAATAAAAGAGTCGGTAGCAGACGCAGTGAATCGACGCTCGATTACGAATACGGAAACGGGCGAAGACGTCTCTATCCCTCACAAAGACATCAATGAGCCTATATTTCATCAAGGCAAAGGTGGTGTTCGCGAACGAGTTCATCCCGGTAACGACCAATTCATTACTGGTGATAAAATTGAGCGTCCCAAAGGTGGCGGTCAGGGTAGCGGCTCAGGAGAAGGGAACGCCAGTCCAGATGGAGAAGGCCAAGACGAATTTGTATTCCAAATATCAAAAGATGAGTACCTCGATATTTTGTTCGAAGATCTCGAGCTGCCTAATCTAGAAAAAAACCAAATTGCCAAAATCACTGAATGGAAAACACACCGTGCAGGCTTTCAAACTGCCGGTATCCCTTCCAATATCGCCGTAGTACGTTCTCTGCAACAATCTCTTGCGCGCCGTACTGCAATGACTGCTGGTAAGAAACGACTTCTTAAAGAGTTAGAAGACGAACTTGCTCGCATCAAAAATATTGAACCTGCTCAGCAGTTTGAAGAGAACCGCTTGAAGGCTGAAATTGAAGAACTGCGCAAGAAAATCGAAAGCGTGCCGTTCATCGATACCTTCGACTTACGCTTCAAGAACTATGAGAAACGCCCGGTACCATCGAGCCAAGCGGTCATGTTCTGTCTAATGGACGTATCCGGTTCGATGGACCAGGCAACGAAAGACATCGCAAAACGCTTCTATGTTCTTTTGTACTTGTTCTTAACTCGTACCTACGAGAATGTCGAAGTCGTCTTTATCCGCCACCATACCCAAGCGAAGGAAGTGGACGAGCACGAATTTTTCTACTCACAAGAAACCGGGGGTACCATTGTATCTAGCGCACTCAAGTTAATGGATGAAATAGTAAAAGAGCGATACCCGATTGGTCAGTGGAACATATATGCAGCTCAAGCATCCGACGGTGACAACTGGGCAGATGATTCGCCAAGGTGCCGGGATCTATTAGTGAACAAATTACTTCCAAACTGTCAGTACTACTCTTACATAGAGATCACACGGCGCTCGCACCAAACTCTATGGCATGAGTACGAAAAACTCACTGAAGAGTTTCCTAATTTCGCAATGAAAAACATTCGCTCTGTGGAGGATATTTTCCCAGTCTTTCGTGAACTATTCCAAAAAGAAACGGCGTAAGGAGGCTAGCGATGAATACCGCAACGAGAAACCTCTCAGGAGAGGCGCCTAAGAAGCGTAACAGTAAAGTGTTGCCAGATGGACCAGATTGGACATTTGAGCTGTTAGAGCGATACCACAAAGAAATTAAGCGTGTCGCGGAGCATTATCGCCTAGACACTTACCCTAACCAAATAGAAGTGATTACTTCAGAACAGATGATGGATGCCTACTCAAGTATCGGCATGCCAATCAATTACAACCACTGGTCATTTGGTAAGAAATTCATTCAAACAGAGCAGAACTATAAACATGGTCAAATGGGGTTAGCCTACGAGATTGTGATTAACTCCGACCCTTGTATTGCTTATTTGATGGAAGAAAATACGGTAACAATGCAAGCACTCGTTATAGCGCACGCGTGTTACGGCCATAACTCTTTTTTCAAAGGTAATTACCTATTCCAAACGTGGACTGACGCCAGCTCTATTATCGACTATCTGCTGTTCGCCAAAAAGTACTTAGCCGAATGTGAAGAACGATATGGCGTAAAAGAAGTGGAAAAGCTTCTCGACTCTTGTCACGCGTTAATGAACTTTGGTGTAGACCGCTACAAGCGTCCAGAGAAAATCTCAATTACAGAGGAAAAAGCAAGACAAGAAGAACGCGAAGCATACCTACAATCTCAAGTTAATGAGCTTTGGCGCACGGTACCAACAGCTAAGACGAAAGAGGAAGACATTAAAGAGCGATTCCCAAGCGAGCCTCAGGAAAATTTGCTCTACTTCTTCGAAAAACATGCTCCGTTGTTAGAGCCATGGCAACGTGAAGTTGTTCGGATCGTCCGTAAGATCAGTCAGTATTTTTATCCGCAAAAACAAACGCAAGTCATGAATGAAGGCTGGGCAACGTTCTGGCACTACACCATACTCAACCATCTTTATGATGAGGGCTTGGTGTCTGAAAAGTTCATTCTAGAGTTCTTACATAGCCACACCAGTGTCGTGGCTCAGCCGCCTTATAACAGTCCTTACTTTAATGGCATTAACCCCTACGCGTTAGGCTTTGCCATGTTCCGAGATATTAAGCGTATCTGCGAAGAACCAACTGATGAGGACAAGGAGTGGTTTCCAGATTTAGCAGGAACCGACTGGTTAGATGCAGTGCATTTCGCGATGCATAATTTCAAAGATGAAAGCTTTATTAGCCAATACCTTTCTCCGAAATTAATGCGTGATTTCAAGCTGTTTGCGATCAACGATGATGACCATAAGAACTTTATTGAAGTCGCTGCTATACACGATGAGATGGGTTATAAACGCATTAGAGAAACCTTAGCCGCTCAGTATAACTTATCTAATCTTGAGCCAAACATTCAGGTGTTTAATGTCGATGTCCGTGGTGATCGATCGCTTACGTTGCAGTACGTTCCTCACAACCGCATCCCACTTGATGATAGTTACGAAGAAGTTCTAAAGCACGTGTACCGATTATGGGGCTTTGATGTCATTCTCCAAGAAGTGAAAGACACCGGTCACCGAGAGGTGTTAGCAACCTGCCCTAAACGGAACCAATACGACACTAACATTTAACTAATACCGCGATACAAGTAAAACAAAAAGGCTCCTAATTCAGGAGCCTTGTTTATTCTTAAATCTATCTGAGCATTTGTTACGCTTGCTTTGCAACAATCGCGCGCACGGCTTCTAGGTCTTCGGGCGTATCAACCCCTGCCGCTGGTGCTTCTTTCGCTACCGCCACATGAATTTTTTCACCGTACCAAAGCACTCGCAGTTGCTCAAGACACTCAATCTGCTCTAATGCACTTGGTGCCCAGTTGACATACGTATTAATGAAACCAGCTCGATAAGCATAAATACCAATATGACGCATTAATGGGTTGGCAATGGTTTTGTCTTGTTTAGCAAAGTTATCGCGATCCCAAGGGATGCTTGCTCGACTAAAGTACAACGCATAGCCTTGCTCATCTGCGACAACTTTAACAGCGTTCGGGTTGAACACTTCCTCTTCCGAGTCTATTTCTACAGCTAACGTCGCCATCGGGGCTTCACACCCTGATAAGTTATCAGCAACCTGACGAATGATGGACGGCGGAATCAAAGGCTCATCCCCTTGCACATTAACAATAATGTGGTCTGACGGAATAGCCATCTTTTCAACAACTTCTGCAAGACGCTCCGTACCTGATTCGTGCTGGGGAGAGGTCATACAAACTTTACCACCAAATGACGAAACCGCTTTCGCAACACGCTCGTCATCAGTTGCAACGATGACATCTTCCGCACCCGCTTGTAGCGCTTGTTCATAAACCCACTGAACCATAGGCTTACCACCAATATCCGCTAGCGGTTTACCAGGCAAACGGCTCGATGCGTAGCGCGAAGGGATGACAACCGTAAAAGACATTAGCGTCCCTCATCCATGCTCATAGTGCGAGCTTCAGGCTCTAGCAGAACTGGAATACCCTCTTTGATCGGGTAAGCAAGGCGATCCAATTTGCAGATCAACTCTTGATTATCTTTATCGTACGTCAGCTTACCTTTGCAAACAGGGCAAGCTACAATCTCAAGTAGACGGTGATCCATAAGCCGCTTTAACCTCTTTTATTCTATTTAAAATTTGCTCTGCATCGTTTGACTCAAACTGGGCAGATACAGGCAGATACCACCAATTATCTTGCGCATAATGGCTGCACTTGACGGCATCTTTCTCGGTCATAATCACATTGGTCCCTTGTTGAGCCAATGCTTCTAATTCTTGTTGATCAAAGTCTTGATGGTCAGCAAAACCTTTTGTAACTTTAACATCTGCGTTCATCGAGTTTAGTGTATGAAAAAAACGCGGAGGATGCCCAATGCCCGCAAATGCGACGAGATCTTTCAACTCCGAGACATCCACATGTTGCTTAGTCTTAAGATTAATAGCTTTAGAGGGTGCTAAAGCCATTGCGATTTCGCCCGTATGAGCTTGACCGCCATTGGTGATGGTAAAGTCGACTTCTTTAAGTCGCTCAATACCTTCACGTAAAGGACCTAATGGAATCAGGCTTTCATTACCAAACCGGCGATTCCCATCCACAATCACTAACTCAATATCACGGCCTAACGCATAATGTTGTAATCCATCATCCGTAATTATGATATCCACATCCAAATCTAGCAGTGCTTTCACAGCATTTGAACGCACAGGATCTACCGCAACAGGTGCTCCTGTACGGCGATGAATCAACTTAGGTTCATCGCCACAATGCTTCGCTGGCGTATCTTCTTTTAGCACTAACGGATAGGCAGGAGCCTTTGCCCCATAACCACGAGAAACAACCCCCGGCTTAAAGCCCATTTGCTGTAGTTGCTCAACAAGCCACACAACAACTGGTGTTTTACCATTGCCACCAGCAGTGATATTGCCAACCACAACAACAGGTATAGGCGCATTATAAACTTGCTTGCGGCCAGTTTGGTATTGCTTTCGCTTTGACTTGCTTATCGCTCCAAATAATAAACTCAGTGGCCACAAAAGCGGCCACAAGAGATATTTTATTGGATGGTTTTCAAACCAGATTTTTTCAATCACCGCGCTTATTCACCAAACTGAATACGGTGCAATTGTGCATACGCACCATTTTTCTTAATAAGCTCAGCGTGGTTGCCACGTTCAATGATGGCACCATCATCAACCACAAGAATTTCATCGGCTTTCTCGATTGTGGATAAGCGGTGCGCTATTACAAGTACCGTTTTGTCTTTTTGCAGCTCATCAAGTGCAGCTTGAATAGCTCGCTCGGATTCGGTATCCAAAGCCGAAGTTGCCTCATCAAGAATCAGCACTGGAGCATCACGCAATAGAGCTCGCGCAATCGCAACACGTTGGCGTTGACCACCAGACAAGCTAGCACCATTTTCACCAATCATGGTATCAAGTCCATCATCCATTTTGCTGATGAACTCCATCGCATGCGCGAGTGTTGCCGCTTTCTCGATATCACTGCGCTCATATTGGCCATCCGTTGCGTACGCAATATTGTTTGCTATCGTGTCATTAAACAAATGAACATTTTGCGATACTAGTGCAAATTGCTGGCGTAAATTCTTTAGCTCGTAATCACGAATATCATGCCCATCTAATGTGATAGATCCACTGTCAACATCATAGAAGCGGTTGAACAAGTTCGCGATGGTACTTTTACCTGAGCCAGAACGGCCAACTAGCGCCACCGTTTTTCCTCTTGGAATATCGAAGCTGACATTTTCCAATGCTGGTTTTTCTGCACCAGTGTAAGTAAAGCTTACGTTTTTAACTGAAACATCGCCATTTGCGCGTTCAACTGTCAACTTACCTTCGTTTTTCTCAGGCTCGAGGTCAATTAACGCGAAGAGCGTTTGGCTCGCGGCCATACCACGTTGGAACTGAGAAGTAACGTTAGTCAGCGCTTTAAGTGGGCGCATCAGACCAAACATTGCAGAGAACACAACAGTAAATGTACCTGGAGTCAGTTGCTCTTTAATCGAATCAATACTTGCTAAATAAAGAACGGCAACAATTGCAAGTGATGCAATCATTTGGATGATAGGGTTAGCCGCCGCTTGAGCCGTCACCAACTTCATGCTTTGTTGACGCATTTGGTTGCTGACTTTTTCAAATCGTTGACGTTCGATGTCTTGGCCGCCATAGCTCAACACAACTTTATGGCCTTTCAGCATCTGCTCTGCTGATGCAGTTACGTTACCCATCATGGTCTGCATATTTTTGGATATTTTTCTAAAACGTTTAGAAACAACACCAATACCCCATGCCACAACGGGAGCAACAGCAAACAGCACTAGCGACAATTGCCAGCTGTTGTAAAACATCAAAACTAACAGACCAATGATACTTGCACCTTCACGGACAATGCTCACCAACGCTTGGCTAGTTGCCGCTGATACTTGCTCTGAGTCGTAGGTTATACGCGACAATAAGTTGCCCGTCTTTTCCTTATCAAAGTATGACACTGGCATGTGCATAAAGTGATTGAACACCATGCGACGGACTTGCATAACTACGTTGCCAGATACCCAGCTCAAACAGTAGGTGGAGACAAATCCACTTATGCCACGGATGAACATCATGGCAAAAATAATCAATGGAAGCGTGCGTAAAAAATCAGATTCAGCGTTCCCAAAACCTTCATCGAGTAGTGGTTTTAGTAGGGAAATCATATAGGTATCTGATATGGCATTAATAACTAATGCAATGACTGCAACGACAAGACCTGACTTATAAAGGCGAATAAATTGCCATAGACGCTTAAACGTCTGCCAAGTCGTTTCATCAGTATTTATCGACATAGAAGTGCTTTATTTTCTTACATTAAGACTCTCATTCTACTCCCTTACGCAGCATCTGCCTATACCAAGGCTCAAATGTATCGCTACGTTTGGTTTCTGAGCGCCAATTATCACGGTGAATAAAGAAGCTTACCTGACCACCCTCACCAGTATCAAGCCAAGTAATGCCAAGCTTTCGGTATGAAGCAACGACACTTTCCGCTGGCATTCCCCATCGATTGTTTTTTGCTAAAGAAGCAACCGCCACACTCGGGCTCACCGCCTCAATAAATCGAGGATTCGATGAACTTTTACTCCCGTGGTGAGGGACTAGCATCACATCGCTTTGTAACTTTCCGGGTTCTCTAAGCAAAATCCACTCGCTAATGGCCTCAATATCACCAGTAAAAAGCATACTAAAGTTAGAAATAGGGTCAGTAAGTCGTAATACACAGGAGTGCGGATTATACGCACGTTGAACAAGTGCAGGAGGCCAGAGCACTTCCATGTTTAATCCTTGCCATTTCCATTGGTCGCCTCTAGTGCAAGGCTCATATTCGATAAAGAATTGACTACTAAGTTTACGCTGTGGAGAAAAGGCATCTTCAATGAAAAAGCGGCCGCCTGCGTGATCATTATCGGAATGGCTTAGAATCAGTGTATCTATGCTTTCATAACCTCGTTGATGCAAAACCGGAGTGACGACCTGCTCTGCGATACTGCCGCTTTGCCATGCTTTACCAGTGTCATACAGCAACACCTTGTCGTCTTTTTCTACAACCACTGCAAGGCCATGACCTACATCTAATACATCGATACGCCAATGCGGTTCATACTCCGCTGCAAACTTGATACTAATAACGATGCCGAGTAACAAATACCACGCGTACTGAGACATGAACCGTTGAAATATTAAGCAAACCACTATCACCATAACCAGCATTGTCATTTCCATGCTAATGGGTTGCCAAGAACCTACTGCGTACTGTATTGACGTGCTCAATGGCTGTAATGACCAGTCCACCAAATGCCACAGAGGCTTCGCTATCATTTCAAGAAACAAAGATGAGAACAGGGCTAGAAACATCAAAGGTACAACGATAAATCCGAACCAAGGAATAAATACCAAGTTGTAGGCTATTGAGGACAAACTAAAACCGGAGAAGAAATGGCCACTAACAGGTACGATTAAAGCGCTCAACATCAATTGAGTAAGCAATAACGCTTTTAATCGCGCTTTCCAACCTCCCCTTTGATGTCGAATCAAATTAATTGCG
This sequence comes from Vibrio sp. 2CM40D, assembly GCF_023161825.1. NCBI lineage: Bacteria > Pseudomonadati > Pseudomonadota > Gammaproteobacteria > Vibrionales > Vibrionaceae > Vibrio > Vibrio sp. 2CM40D. The sequence goes on along the minus strand of NZ_JALNTL010000004.1, from coordinate 42,294 downwards.
AACAATACCGCACAAACGGAGAGGTACGATAACCAAAAGCTCATACTGTAGGATGCAAAAGGTTGGACAAGCAGTTGTAGAGATACTGCAAGCAAAAGAACTCGCCAAGAAGTCCAGTGCACCAGAGTATACTTCAGGAGAACGTAAACAACGCATACCGACACTGCTCGCGTAGTAGGCAGAGAGAAATCCGCTAACCAAGCGTAGGCAACAGCGAAGATCAGCCCATATAAGCTAGGCAACAACTGGTATTGGGGTAATAGATAACGAACGGTACCGCCCACGACTAGCCCAAAAGTAAACGCCATACCAATATGTAAACCAGAAATGGAGACCAAATGCAGTAAACCACTGTCCCTGAGCGCTTGCCAATCTTCCTTAGACAACCAAGAACGGTCAGCAAAAACTAACGCACTTATTAACGAGAAATGATGAAGGGAAGACACATCATCAGCGACATCGGCAATAATGGATTGACGCAGAGATACATTAGAACGAACAATCCACTTAGCGTCTTTGTTAACAACCGCTCGGGCGATAGTATTTTTACCCATCGCGTGCTTTTCAGCATCAAAGCCAGCTTCGTTGCGTAGACCTGTAATCGGCTTTAACGAGATGGATGTCGTAAACTCACTGTTAACATCGAGTGGAAAAGGCGTAATAAGACGGATTTTAGGTTTAAGAAAAGGTAACAGAGTTTGAGAATTTACCGCTTCTATAGCGACAATACCTTCATAACCGTGACTTATTTGCGTAAAAGGGCTGTCAACTTTACCAATTATGGTAATATTCTCCCCTGCTTGAAAAAGGGCTTGTCTCTGAGACTCCAATACATTGCCGTGGACGATGACAACCATAAAGCCCGCAATTGCGCCTATGCTAATTAAGCCACGACGTAATTTGATTATTGAGCCAGTGGTTATTATTCCCAGCAGCAACCAACGCCAATCTGGTATTGTCGGCCACCAAGCCGACGAGATTACGCTCGCTACAAATAACGCCAAGGTCCAACTTTTTTCTGAGAGAGTCATGCTGTCCTATGCCTAGAAAGCTGATAAAACGCTTCATGCCAGATCATGAATTGATCAAACGCCAAAAAGCATTGAAGGTCTTCGGCAATGTGTTGTACAACCCGAACTTGTGGTGCTTAAACCGCCGCTCGGCATCAGGGGCTTTTGCTGTCGGGTTATTTATGGCTTTTGTTCCACTGCCGAGCCAAATGATCATGGCCGCTGGCTTGGCCATTATGTTGGGTGTCAATCTGCCCCTCTCCGTCGCTTTGGTATGGATCAGCAACCCTATCACTATGCCTGTGCTATTTTACTTTGCGTACAAGCTAGGTGCTCTAGTGATGCGTCTTCCCCCGCAACCTTTTCACTTTGAACTATCGTGGGAATTCATCATGCAGCAAATGAGCACCATTGGACCTCCATTTCTATTGGGCTGCGCAATTTGTGGGGTTGTATCCGCGATTATTGGCTACTTCGGAATTCGAGGGCTTTGGCGCTACTCCGTGGTACGGAGCTGGCAAAAACGCAAAATAAGATAAGACCTTACTGCGTAAAAATCAGCATTTGAGCTATCAGTTGAGGGGCATCTAACAGTTAGAATGAAACGCGATGTTACTCAAGTCGGATAAATACAAAAAAGGACCGAATTCGGTCCTTTTTGTTTTTCGCATATTGTAAAACAATCAGCTATTTAGAACTCAGTACAGCCGCCGGATTCAACCTTGCGGCACGAGAAGCAGGATACCACGTCGCAAGTAAACTAAGCACTATCGCCGTCACTGACACCAATGCCACATCTGGCCAGTGTAGTTGTGATGGTAAGAAGTCGACGAAGTAAATATCACCCGATAAAAACTGATGACCAATTAAGCTCTCTAACCCTTTAATTAACGGAGTCAGATTTAACGCCACTAAGACACCGATAACACTGCCGACGAGACTACCAAATACACCAGAGAATACACCTTGCCAAACAAAGATCCGTTTGATTAGGCTATCTTTTGCTCCCATTGTTCGCAAAATTGCAATTTCCGCCGCTCGGTCTTTCACTGCCATCATCAACGTAGACACAATATTAAAACATGCCACGCCAATCACCAGTACCATCACCAAGTACATAATGGTGCGCACGAGCTGAATATCGCGATACAAAAAACCAAACTTTTGCTGCCAGCTTTTCAAATACACGTAAACATCAACCATGCTACCAACCTCGCGAACAATAGAAGGCGCATTGAGAACATCGTCCGTTTTTAGTGAGATGCCAGTGACCCCTTCCCCTAACCTCGCGTATTGCTGAGCATCCGCTAATGGTACTAACGCTAGAGAGTGGTCGATTTGGCCATTCAACGTTAAGAACCCTGACACTTTCACGCGCACACGCTTAGGAGCCTGCACTTTATTTGCGCCGCCTGTTTGCGGAATCATCAACGTAACGTAATCCCCCACGGCGACATTTAGCTCGTTTGCTACACCTCGGCCTAAGATCACTTGCTGCTGACCAGCATAAAAGTTTTGCCAAGCAGCTTGGTCAATAAAATTCGACAAGCTCGACACCGCTTGCTCGAAAGTAGGCTCTACACCACGAACTTCTATCGCTTTTAGCTTACTGCCTTTTTCTGCCAAACCCGTAAAACGAACATACGGTGCTGCCGCAACAACATGTTCATGTTTTAGAGCTTGATTCATCGTTTTGGTGTAGTCCTGAAGTGGTCCATTAACACCTTCTAACTCGCCGTGTGGGATCACAGACAACACACGCGATTGCAGCTCGCGCTCAAAGCCATTCATTGCAGACAAACCGATAATGATCACAGCAACGCCAACCGCAATACCAATAGTCGAAGAAAGCGATATGAAAGACACCATCTTGTTGCGCTTTTTCGCTCGACTGAAGCGACCACCAATCATCAAAGCTAAAGAGGTAAACAAAACTAGCCCTCCGCAGATGCTGTATCAGTCACAAAACGATCTACGAGCAAACCATCTTGCATGTGCATTTGACGATCCATTTTTGCTGCCAGCTCTTTGTCATGCGTGACAACCAAAAATGCAATGTTTGACTCTTTATTGAGCTCGCGCATCAAATCATAGATAGACAGTGCCGTATTGTGATCTAAGTTCCCCGTAGGTTCATCAGCCAAGACCAGATCAGGTTTATTCACCAATGCACGCGCAATCGCAACACGCTGACGCTCACCGCCCGATAACTCGGAGGGTCTATGTTGCATCCGATGATTCAAACCAACTTTATCTAACAGCGCTTTAGCCGCCTGTTTTGCATCCGCTACTTTAGCACCGCCAATCATCAGTGGCATCGCCACATTTTCAAGCGCAGTAAAGTCAGCCAACAAGTGATGAAACTGGTATACAAAACCAAGGTGCTTGTTGCGTAATGCCGCCTGTTTGTTCGAGCTCAAAGCTGATAGGTTTTGCCCTAGAAAATCAACTTCACCATGAGTTGCGTCATCTAACGCACCTAAAATATGCAATAAGGTACTTTTTCCCGAACCAGAAGAGCCAACAATAGAAACCAACTCCCCTTTGTCGATATCGAAACTTACGCCTTTCAACACTTCCGTATCTAACGAACCCTCTCGGTAGACTTTACGAATATCACGACATTCTAATAGCTTATTCATAGCGAAGTGCCTCAGCAGGTTTAACAGAAGATGCTCGATAAGAAGGATAAAGCGTAGCAGCAAGGCTAAGAGCAATCGCCAATACCACCACTAAAAGAATTTGCAGTGAATCAATCAAGATGGGTAGATGACCACCAAAGCTGAATAGCGCCACACCAGCAGATTCAAGAATCGCATTTAGATTAAGTGACAAGATCACGCCCGCAGCGCCACCAACAATCGCGCCAATTACACCACTGCTTGCACCTTGCACCATGAAAATGGTCATCACTTGAGATTGAGTCATGCCTTGAGTTTTCAATATTGCAACTTCTGATTGCTTCTCCATTACCACCATGATTAAAGCGGAGATAATATTGAATGCAGCGACACCCACAATTAGACCTAGCATAAGTCCCATCATGTTCTTTTCCATTTTCACCGCTTGGAAAAGCTCACCACGCTGTTCGCGCCAATCACTCCATTCCCATCCATCAGGCATGGGTTGGTCAGCAAAATCCGTTACCATAAATGGGTCAGAGAAAAAGACACGCCAACCAGAAACCGTGTCTTTAGGGAAACGCATCAGCTTAGATGCATCCGTCATGTTCACAATCATTAATTGACCATCAACGTCCGATCCCGTATTGAAAATGCCTGAGACAGTAAAGTTTCGCTGGCTAGGAATACGGCCAAGTGGGGTAAACTGCGTTGCGTTGGTCACCATCAAGCGCACTTTATCCCCGATTGAGACCTTTAGTGAACGCGCCAAACTGTGACCCAAAAATACATTGTAGTCACCTGCTTGAAGTGACGATAATCGTCCGGCAATCAAATGGTTGCTAATCGGATCGCCTTTCTTAGGTTCAATACCGATGAGGTAACCAGCCGTCAGCTGTGCAGAACTCTGAATAACAGCCTCTCCTCTAACGATAGGCTCCGGCTGAGATTCACTCGACATCGCTTGAACAAATGGAGGAGCAGACTCGGTCATAGGCGTTTTTCCATCGTGTTGCGAAACAACGGCATGAGGTAGCACACCTAAAATGCGTTCTTTTAACTGCGATTCAAACCCGTTCATCACAGAAAGAACCGTCACCAACGCCATTACACCGATCGTAATACCCGCCGTCGACATATAAGAAACAAATCGGCTGAACCTATCTCCAGAGCGTCCCCGAAGATACCTTAAGCCAATAAACAATGAGATAGGATGATACATATAAGACAAACCAACTGGTTGTTTTGATATAAAGCTTTAGCGGATTATCTTACCTTACTCTTCTCATTAAGAAGACAAGAGAATCGCTAAATTTGTCAACGACATGCAATAAGTCTGTATTTAGGGCAAAAAGTTCAAGGACAAATCAGCTAAACTTGATAACTTCATTCAGTTAGCGATAATCAGTGCCCTATTTCTCTTTGTTTGTTGAGTGAACAGGGAGCGCTCACTGGCAAAAGGATCGACTATATGACAGAGCAAGAATACTTTACCGTCCATCATAACCTCACCATCAACGTCGAAACGTTGAGTGCGGACTTTGCTTTGCCAGATGAAGAAACATTTGCCTCCGAAATTCCAGCACCATTTATTGTCGCCAGTGAATTTAGTCACTTAGATATGTTGGCAGACAACGCGCGTCTAGAGCTGAAAAACAAAGAGTTAAAGCATGTGATCAACTTGCTTGATACGCAAAACGCGAAACTTAACCTCTTGTTGAGCTTTATGCTTTCACAACAAGATGACGCCGACATTCGATATCAAACGACGCAGTTTGGTGCTAGTCAACTCAGTTTCCGCTCAGATACAGCGTTAACTACTCAACAACTCGTTCGTGTTAAACTGTTCCTCGATCACCCTGCTGCGGCGATTTATTGTTACGCTCAAGTAGAAGAATGTGATGCTTCAGAGCAAGATTTCATTATCACGCTTAGATACAAGATGCTCCGAGAATCTGATCAAGATTTACTGATAAAGGCGGCACTGTATCAACAACAAAAACTTTTACGTCAGCGCTCGATGGAGCGAGATAAAAAATAATTCCTATGACAAAAGCAACGATTCTTTCCGTCACCAACCCTTCAGAGCGTGGCGACAAAAAACAGCTAGGTAATTTGCCGGGCGCAGCTCTACCTCTAGCCATTGCAGAGCTAGCCAAGCAGCATTCGAGTCACTCGCTACTCGTTGTGCCTGACCCGCAAATCGCTTTAAAGCTTCAGGCAGAGATTGAGCAATTCACCGACCAAACGGTAAGCCTGTTCCCCGACTGGGAAACGCTGCCTTACGATAACTTTTCTCCGCATCAAGAAATCATCTCTGAACGTATCGCACGCCTATACCAACTGCCAAGTCAACGTGATGGCATAACCATCGTCCCGGTCAGTACAGTATTACAACGCCAATCGCCACGTGATTTTCTGTTGCAACACACTTTAATGGTGAAAACTGGTGATCGGCTCTCGCTAGAGAAGTTACGTGTACAACTTGAAAATTCTGGCTACCGCCATGTAGATCAAGTATTTGGACCAGGTGAATATGCAAGTCGTGGGTCTATTCTGGATCTCTTTCCTATGGGCAGCAATGACCCGTACCGCATCGACTTCTTTGATGATGAAATAGATACCATTCGCACGTTTGATCCAGAGAACCAACGCTCTATCGACGATATTCAGCAAATCCAATTGCTGCCTGCACATGAGTTCCCAACCACTAAAGAAGCGATTGAAGATTTCCGTACACGTTGGCGCACCCAGTTCGACGCACGCCGCGAGCCTGAATCAATCTACATGCAAGTGACCAAAGGCACGTGGCCCGCTGGTATTGAGTATTGGCAGCCGCTGTTTTTTGACCATACCGAGACTTTATTTGAATATTTGCCAGAAGACTCTCAAGTCATCACATATGGTGATATCGAATCTGCGGTCGATACTTTCTTAACCGATGTCGAATATCGATACGACCAGAAAAAAGTTGATCCGCTACGTCCTCTTTTGACTCCTGAACAGCTTTGGTTGAAAAAAGACGAACTTTTCAGTCAACTAAAACAGCTCCCTATCGCTCAATTGAGCCTAGATAAAGTGGTTAAGCGTGCCGGTCGTCAAAACCTACCAGTACAATCGTTAGCCGAGCTTGGCGTTCAGCAACAAAATAAAGAGCCGCTCTCGCGCCTTCGTCAGTTTAGTGAGCAATTCAGCGGCAAAATCGTTTTCTCGGTAGAGTCAGAAGGTCGTCGTGAAGCACTAACGGAGCTGTTGCAAGGCATCAAAGTTCGGCCAGTCGTACATGGCTCACTTTACCAAGCTCTAGACTCGGGTGATCGATTCAGCTTGGTCTTAGGCGCAGCAGAGCATGGTTTCATTCACGAAGAGCTGAACTTCGCTCTGATCTGTGAAAGTGATCTACTCGGTGACCGTGTTATCCAGCGACGCCGCAAAGATAAAAAAGCCGTCAACAGTGACACCGTTATTCGCCACCTTGCGGAACTAAAACCCGGCCAACCTGTGGTTCATATTGATCACGGTATTGGCCGCTACATCGGTTTACAAACACTTGAAGCCGGTGGTATGAAAACGGAATACGTCACCCTTGAGTATCAAAACGATGCCAAGCTCTACGTGCCAGTTTCATCACTGAATCTTATCAGCCGTTATTCTGGCGGCACTGAAGAGAGTGCGCCACTGCATAAATTAGGTGGTGAAGCGTGGGCAAAAGCACGTCGTAAAGCGGCAGAAAAAGTGCGTGATGTCGCGGCAGAATTGCTGGATGTGTATGCAAAACGAGAATTAAAACCTGGCTTCAAATTTGAGCTAGATCGTGGGCAATACGCAACATTTAAAGCAACATTCCCGTTTGAAGAAACAGATGACCAAGCGATGGCCATCAATGCCGTATTGTCAGACATGTGCCAGGCAAAAGCGATGGATCGCTTAGTATGTGGTGACGTGGGCTTTGGTAAAACGGAAGTCGCTATGCGCGCAGCATTTGTCGCTACGGATAATAGTAAACAGGTCGCCGTACTCGTACCAACAACCTTGCTTGCTCAGCAGCATTTCGAAAACTTCCGTGACCGTTTTGCCAACTTACCAATCCGAGTTGAAGTACTGTCTCGTTTTAAATCTGCCAAAGAACAAAAAGTCATTTTGCAAGACGTTGCCGATGGTAAAGTCGATATTGTCGTTGGTACGCATAAGCTGCTTTCGAGCGACATTAAATTCAAAGATTTAGGTTTGTTGATCGTTGATGAGGAACACCGCTTCGGGGTTCGTCAAAAAGAAAAGGTCAAAGCAATGCGTGCGGATGTGGACATTCTTACCCTCACCGCAACACCAATTCCACGCACACTGAATATGGCAATGAGTGGCATGCGAGACCTGTCGATCATCGCGACACCTCCTGCACGCCGTTTAGCCATTAAAACCTTTGTTCGACAAAAAGAAGAGCCAGTGGTCCGTGAAGCGGTACTGCGTGAAATTATGCGTGGTGGTCAGGTTTACTTCCTGCACAATCAGGTTGAAACCATTGAAAAAACGGCAGAAGACTTACAGAAACTCATCCCAGAGGCACGCATTACCGTGGCTCATGGTCAAATGCGCGAGCGCGAACTTGAGCGAATCATGAATGACTTCTACCATCAGCGCTTTAATGTGTTGGTGTGTACAACCATCATCGAAACCGGTATCGACGTACCAACGGCAAATACCATAATCATGGATCGTGCGGACAATCTTGGCTTGGCGCAGTTGCATCAATTGCGTGGCCGTGTTGGACGTTCACACCATCAGGCCTATGCTTACTTATTAACGCCACATCCAAAAGCCATGACCAAAGATGCCATCAAGCGTCTTGATGCGATTGCTTCACTGGAAGACTTAGGTGCTGGCTTTACGTTAGCAACCCACGATTTAGAAATCCGTGGTGCTGGTGAGCTGCTTGGTGATGAGCAAAGTGGGCAAATTCAATCCGTTGGTTTTACACTTTATATGGAAATGCTGGAACAAGCAGTGCAAGCATTAAAAGAAGGCAAGGAGCCATCTTTGGATGAGCTGCTTCGTGAGCAAACTGAAGTGGAAATGCGAATCCCAGCGCTCTTACCAGATGATTACATTCCGGATGTAAACACACGACTGTCGATGTACAAACGCATTGCGAGTGTCACAAGCAGTGATGAACTATCAGAGCTAAAAGTGGAACTGATTGATCGCTTTGGTTTGCTTCCAGACGCAACAAAGAACTTACTTGCCGTCTCAGAATTGAAAATTTCGGCTGGTAGTTTAAAAGCGAAAAAGATAGAAGCCCATGATAAAGGTGGATTTATCGAGTTTTACCCTGATGCTGACATAAATCCAGCGTATTTAGTTAAACTGCTGCAATCACAGCCGCAAAAATTTGCAATGGAAGGTCCAACTAAGTTCAAGTTTAGCGTACCATTGGTGGACCGACGTAAACGCATTCAGTTTGTTCAAGACTTACTGAATGATTTTAAACAGAATTTATTACCAACGAGCTAATAGTCGAATGAGAATACTGATCCCGTTATTGCTTCTATGTGTCTCAATGCCCTCTTGGGCACAGCGCCAATTTGATATTGAAGTGATCATTTTCAAGCGAGCAGTCGACGCTGAAAGCACAACAGAATCTTGGCCGAATCAACTGCCAAAAATCGATATGGAAAATGTCGGTAGCCTAGAGAGTGAATCCTACCGCCGCTCTAAAGGCGTGACACTTTTGCCAAGTTCTTCTTTCCGTCTCAACGCGCAAGAAGCGGCACTAAATAATCATGCCGGCTTTAAAGTGCTTAAACACGTAGCCTGGCGTCAAGGTGACCGAGGTAAATCTAGCGCCCCAATTTTCCGCATCGTTGGCGGTCGAGATTTCTCTGATTCTTATCAAGCAGATGGCCGCCCAATCAATGGCAATAGTAATCAAACATTTTCCAGCGACGGTTACAGTGAAGAGACGGTCAATGGTCCTTTATATGAACTAGATGGTCGATTCCAAATATACGTACAGCATTACCTCTTCGCCGAAACAACACTAGATCTGCGCGAACCAAGTGTTAGAGAGGTGCGTTTTGAACCAACCTCAACTGAGCAATTGGCGGATGACTTAGGTGAAGTAGACGGTAACGTCCAAGTCGGTAACTTGGCAGAAATATCGCCGACAGTAACCGAAGAGAAATTCCTGAAGAGTTATCGAATGGATCAAAAACGTCGTATGCGTAGCAGCGAGACTCATTACCTAGATAACCCGTTGATGGGTATGATCATTCAAGTTCGTCGGGTTCGATAAGCACGAGCGGTTCGACAAAGCGCAGCAAAGCTGCGCTTTGTTTTTATCTGCTATACCTCAGTTATTCCTAACCAACGCAGAGCAAGGAAAATAGCTGCGTTCAAGTATAAATAGACAGCTTTCAATTTACTTACACTCAACATGGAAGTCGTATTAGTTCATGAGTCCAGACTTTGAAATCATTGCGCCCCGCTTAGCGCTCAAGCTCATCCCTGCTGAAGAAGCACATTCACTACAACGATTACTTGCAGAATCCCCTTCGCTGCACCAATGGCTTGACTGGTGTGATAAAAACGTCACATTGAAAACCGCGCAGGACTTTCTGTTGGCAACCCGTCTTAACTGGGTCAAAACTGAGGCTTTTGGTTTCGGTATCTATGAGCGGCAAAGTAACACTTTGGTTGGAATGGCAGCGGTTAATGAGTTATATCATACGTTTAATATGGCGAGTATTGGTTACTGGGTTGCCGACCGCTATCAACGGCAAGGCTATGCCCAAGAAGCCGTTAAAGCCTTAGCAGAATTCTGCTTCGCAAAGCTAAGTTTAACTCGACTAGAAATTGTTTGTGACCCCGACAACGAAGCTAGCCAAGCCTTAATTGAGTCCGTCGGTGCACAAAAAGAAGCCATCGCCAGAAACCGGTTTATTTTTCATGGTAAGCCTAAAGATGGCGTTGTGTACTCACTTTTACCGACAGATCTAACATAAACAAAAAGCCACCGACTTGCGGTGGCTTCTGCATTTTTTAAGATACAACACATCCACACAGAGTGGATTTAAAACCTTAGTGCAGCTTAAGGTTTGGACGCAGCACGCGATTAATGCGGCCGACGAGCATCATCAGACCGGTTTTGAATACACCGTGCAACGCCATTAGGTGCATGCGATACAATGAGATGTAAACGACACGAGCAATACGACCTTCTACCATCATCGACCCTTTAGTTAGGTTCCCCATCAGACTACCAACGGTTGAGAAGCGACTTAGAGACACTAATGAACCGTGATCTTTATATACGTAGTCTTTCAACTCGCGCCCGTTGATCTTCGCGACGATGTTACTAAATGCCTGGCTTGCCATTTGGTGTGCAGCTTGAGCGCGTGGCGGCACGAACGAACCGTCAGACTGGGTGCATTGTGCTAAGTCACCAATAACAAAGATGTCATCATCTCGTGTTGTCTGTAGTGTGTTTTTCACTACAAGCTGATTGATACGGTTCGTTTCTAAGCCAGCGATATCTTTAATAAAGTCTGGAGCTTTGATACCCGCAGCCCAAACCATGATTTGAGCTGGGATCTTCTCACCATCTTTTGTAGTAAGGCCATCTTTTTCAGCTTTAGTCACCATAGTGGCGGTGCGCACGTTTACGCCCAACTTCACCAACTCTTGATGAGCAGCAGAAGAAATACGTGGAGGTAACGCTGGTAAAATACGCTCACCTGCTTCAATCAGATTGACGTTCAACTTGCTAGAATCAAGATCACCGAAGCCATAAGTGCGCAGCTCTTTAACAGCATTATGTAACTCAGCTGATAGTTCAACGCCAGTTGCACCAGCACCAACAATCGCAATATCGACCGTACCGTTACCGTTTTTCGCGTGCAGCTTTAGGAACTCGTTGTTCATTTCTGTACGGAAACGGTGTGCTTGCTCAGGGCTGTCTAGGAAAATACAGTTTTCACGAACGCCAGGCGTGTTGAAGTCGTTTGATGTCGAGCCAATCGCCATCACTAGAATGTCGTATTCTAGCTCACGGCTTGGCATAAGAAGTTCACCGTGTTCGTCTTTAAGCTCACTTAAGATGATCACTTTACGTTCACGGTCGATGTCTTGAAGACTACCCATTTGGAAGTCGAAGCTGTGGTTTTTTGCATGAGCTCGATAGCTCAGTGCATCTACTCCTTCGTCCAAAGAACCTGTAGCAACCTCATGCAATAATGGCTTCCACAAGTGGCTCGCTTTTCGATCGACTAGCGTAATTCGCGCACGGTTTTTGCGACCTAGAGTTCGACCAAGCTTAGTTGCCAACTCAAGACCACCTGCACCGCCGCCTACAACGATAATGCGTGTCACAATGATTTTCCTCTACAAAAATGAATATATGGGGTTCAGCTCGATGCGTGACTCACAAACATTTGTGGCATCCATCCAACCGATGAATTCTTGGTTCTTAGAGGTGTCTCAATTACTTGGATTAAAAAACTACCACCCACTTTGATTCTTTATCTATCAATGACTTGTCAGGGTTTGGCATGTTTATCTGGTACGCATACGACGCCAGAAGTTTTTGGGCAAGTTTATTACTCGCTCTCAATTTTTTTTGATATTTATCAAATTATTTTAGTCCGGTTCATTATATAGAGACCAACTTTGAAGGCAACCAAAATCCGTGTAACGAGTACGGATTGACTACTTTTCGACTACTCTACAACAAGGTGTTCGTGCTACATAGGAGGGAAGTAAGAAAACGGTAAGGAGAACACAATATTCAAAGCGTTAAACCAAGAAAATGTGCCTTTCAAAGAGACAGTGGCTCGGCATACTCAAGAGAAGGAATCGCAGCAAAGCAGCCAATAAAAACGCCGCTTTACTGTCTACACTCAACATTAGTAAGTATTTTTAAATGCCTTTATCGCTTGTAAATGATGAGAGATTTTTTTGAACTTATGAGACTGAGTTTCATCCCAAATGATTTGATAGTGTTTTTCTAACTCAGCTGCCGTTTTCGAATTGTCATGCACTTCATCATCTTTAGAGAGAATCACTAAGCAGTGCGCTTGATTTTTCGCTCGGAACTGATCAACACATTTTGTTGCGATATCTTCGTACTCTTCTGGGCGATCGATTCGACCAGCCATCGTTTTTTCTGGGTGCAAGTTCGGGTTGAACATCACTTGCTTGATACCACATAGAAAACCAATTCGCTCAGACCAGTAACCACCTAAACCTACCCCACAGATTAACGGGTTTGGGTCATCAGATTGATCGATAACTTTAGACACTTCTTTTAACAAGTGTTGCATGTCGTGCTTTGGGTGAAGGGTGCTGTAATTGATAAAACGAACGTCGTCGTCGATAAATTGCAGTTGAAGAACTTTTTCGTGGTTACCCGGGCTTGTGCTGTCAAAGCCGTGTAAGTAAATAATCATCTGTACCTCTCCCTGTGTGTATCTGGTACTTTTATTAAAACTACCACTATTTCCTTACTGTTAAAGGGGAAAATATCACGAGTTCTCAAAACAGTGATCTTCCATACACAATGAGCCTTTCAACTCATACGCACTGTTTAAGTATTGTTCATTTCCCCACAATTTATAGGCAAGTAGATACCAGAGCATCGCCATCACCAAGGTTCTTGGTTGCCAAGCATGTACACCTCTCAGCCAAAGAGACACATCTTCGATACCTCGAATTTGGCAATACTGCTTTACCGCTTCTTCCACAGGCGAATTCGCGACCTGAATAGTTAAGGTCAAATCAAGCCTAGGGTCAGCAATCCCGGCATACTCCCAATCAATGACTTTCACCCCATTCTCTCCTCGCACTAGGTTATAACACCCCAGATCGAAGTGACATAGGGCAAGTGGAACAGGTTCAACGTTCGGTTCCGTGCGCCACTTCATGTACAAAGCCTCAAACTCCGTACCCACATACTGACCATCAAGCTCAAGCCAATAATGATCGATGCGAGAAATATATGAAAATGGAACCAAAGGAATTGCGCTTATCGGATATTGATGAATCTTCGCCGCAATGGATAATAAATCGCTTAGTGCTAAGCCTGACTCCGTCAGTGCCTCTCCTTCTATCCATTCCACCAGCAACCCTTGCTCATGAATAAAAACTGGCTTGGGGCCAATTTCCAATGAAGAGACTGCATTCAGCACTTGATATTCACTGTGACGAGAAATTGAAAAAGCCTTGCAGACATGACTGGTCGGTCGCCAGATGTATGCAAGGCCTTGAGAAGATTCCAACCGCCAACAGCGGTTGGTTAGCCCCCCGGTAACAGTTTGTACTTTTACCGGAGGCTCCGTAAAGAAGCCATCGAGAGCGTTAAGACTCGGATCTAACTGTTTTGCTTGTTGCCAAGAAAACCATGCCATTGATGACTTCTCCACCCTGTTCGATTAAAGACCGAATAGGCTCTTAGATTGCGCTTTACGAATTTCAGTTTCATCCGCCCACTCAATCAAACCTGTTTCTAGGTCCATTAGGCGCATGGTCATCTTGTAGTATACATCTTTATCGCTACCTGCATTTTTCACAATGCTAGATAGGTTGCCGTAAAGCATGTATTGAGCACCAACCATTTTACCAAATTGGATCGCTGTGCTTTGGTTAACAAGCTCATCCGTGTTTTGGAAGTTAAGTTGTTCACGCACAGACTCAACACGATCCATATCAACAAAGCGGAACTTACCTGAGTTCAACATCTTAGTAGAGATCGTGTCAGTAATGGATTCAGTGTCAATATGTTCACTGGTTTTGTTCTTAATTCGCTCAACAAAAACGATAGGACGTTGGTCACGAGTAATTGCTGCTACAGAGCCCGACATCATCATGCTATCCACCATTTCAGCCGCGATTTTTTGTAAATCTGTTGAGCCAAAATCGATAGTCGTGGTTTCTGTTGCTTGCGCATCGCCGTAAGAGACTTTGTTAGAACAGCCACCTAAAATGACGGCAAGACCTAAAAGAGCAATAATACTTTTTTTCATGAGAGTTCCTTAGTTTTTCAATACCAGCGCATCGTTAGCGCGGCAGCTTCGGCAGAGCCGTTAAGATTAATCGTCTTGTGCTTCTCTAATTTGCACACGGAATTTTGTGCCATTTGGATTCACAGTAACTTCAGATAACGTGACTTGCTCAAATCCTCGCACAATCATTTTTCGCCACGGACCAGGTTTGGTATTCACTTCTAAACCATTGTTGTCATACCAATAAAATCGGTAAAGAATGTGCTGATCACCTTTGTAATTGCTACTCAGCTGCACGACTCCTCGTGGGCGATCATCAACGTAAGTGGTGGTGATGTTGTCAACTAATAAGCGACTACCTAAAACGTTATCATTAAAAAATACTTTTTGCGTTTGGCCATCAATTCGAATACCAGCCGTGTTTTCGGCGCATCCAACTAAACCAATAGCCATTGCTAAACAAGCAAGCCATGCTTTCATTACAGTCTCCCTAGCTGTTTATGCCACACGGTTGAGTGTGCTCCCTGACGAGATACCCATACCAATGTAGTCTGCTGTGCAGGCACTTCAAACTGATAGGTTTGATCACCCAAGTTTAAACTTTGTGTTCCCGGTTTCACGATTTTTGAAGCCGTTTTCACTTGCGCTGGCAATGTTTGCCAACTTCTTGTATCTGGCTGTTCGGTCAATGTGTTCCATACATTGAAAAGTATGTTGCCCACATCATCGCCTTTTTTCGCCGCCTCTTTTCGGATTCGATCTTTTGCCCAAACACGAAGAGCTTGACGGATCACTATTGTAGTAAGACGTTCATTAAGATCGTTTTGCGCCATCGCATTAACATCAGTCAGCGTACTGGAAGGCAATACCTGACCATTTAAAACAACATCGCTAAAACGTTGAGCACCTCGGTTCTGATAATAAGGAAGCGCCAACGAATAAATCGCGCCATTATCGCGACTGTCGTAAATCGGTAAATCAATACGCCACCCTTTCATCGCCTCAACAACACCCTGCTCATCAATAACGATGACTCGCCCTTGTGACTGAGTTAATCCAGAAGGTGCTTTGCCATACCGCTTCTCTAGCATGCGCAAGTCTTCACGCATGCCCAGCTTCTTAGCAGCGTATAAGGTGCTTTCCACAACTTGCTTGTTGTCTGGCATTACAGCGAGTGCTCGTCGGTAATCAACATAAGCACTGTTTAAGTCTCGCGACGCTTCATATAACAAGCCAGAAAGATAGAACAGATAACCATTTTGTACCGCGCTTAGTTTTTTACCAGCATCAGGGTAGTTCGCTAACACACTGCCTAAATTGGCAGACATGCCTTGCTTGTTAAGGTCTTTCTCTGCTGCTTTTAGCTCTTTTTCACGCGCCTTTCTTGCTGCTTCCTGAACTTGATTAGCTCGACGCACTTCAACTAGTGCCCCTTCTAAATCGTTTTTCTGTAAGTAATTTAGTCCTAGATACAGGTGCAAAAAGCCAAGTTCGTAATCGGCGGGATGATAGTCTTGGAGATTGTCGTTCACTGCGAGAGAGCCGACGCTCGTTGCCGTGTCTGACACAGATATCGTCGCACGATCTTGTTGAACACGTACAGCACGATCGCTGCTTTCTAGCGCATTTAAACTTGTTGGGTAATCTTCAGCAAGAAAAGAGATACGACCTTTTTCAAAATTGCCAAGTATCTCGCCACCCACTTCACTTGATTGAAGTTGTTTTGCTTTGGCATATTCCCCTGCAACAACGGCTTGATAAACTTCTTGATTCTGGTTGCTGTAATGGCTAAACAGATTGCCCGCAGATAAATTCGCACAGCCAGAGGCCATTAAAGCCCAGCTCATCAGCCCTAACAGCTTTACACCTAGTTTCACATTTATCTCCACAAATGTGTCATTCGACAGGAAAAAGAAGTGGGTGAATCGCCACCCACTTTTAAAAGCTTAGCTCAATACCATTGGACCTAGAGGGCGGCCGCCTAGTAGGTGCATGTGAATATGGTAAACCTCTTGGCCACCATGTGGATTACAATTAACGATTAGGCGATAGCCGTCTTCAGCAATACCTTCTTCTTTCGCTAACTTTCTAGCAACAGTGAACAAACGCCCCATCATTGCTTCATCTTCAGCTTCTACATCATTCGTTGTTGGGATCAGTTTATTCGGAATAATGAGAATATGGCTTGGTGTGCGAGGGTTAATGTCGCGAAACGCAGTCACCAAATCATCTTGATAAAGGATATCGGCAGGGATTTCCTTGCGAATAATTTTACTAAAGATCGTTTCTTCCGCCATGAGGACTCCATTTTATAAACGTAATTAGACCCCAATTAGTATGCGCCAACCAAAAGCGGAGCTCAATAAAAACAGTGTTCACTTAACATTATTAATCAAATGCTAATTAACGAAGCTTTTTTTGTCGTGTGCGTCATAAAATGCGCATCACAAACTGAATACAATCCAATGAATTTTGTTACTTTTTTAAGACAATTATTATTTTTATACCCAAGTAAATTCAAAAATACTTGGGTAGCTTGTCTATTTTTGGGAGAGGAAGCTCACTTATGCGAGGTTCAGTTATTAAAAGGATGTATGCCGGCTTTGCACTGATCATCATCCTATTTGCCGTCACAATTGCCATTATGATGGGAGGAATGAGTGATATTCACGGAAAATTTGGCACGGTTTCTAAATCATCCCTACCGTTGGTATCGTTATCTAATCAAACCAGTGTTGAGCTGCTTTCTGCCGACAAATCATTTAAAGACTTCCTGACGACAGAGAATAAACAACGCATGGATGAAATGCGTCAGGAATTTGCTAGATCTCAACAGCGCTTCGAATCCACATTGGCTCAACTGAAAACCGCAAGCCAAATCTACCCTTCTCTTGCCGAACCGTTTTCACAGTTAAAAACGTTAGAGCAGAGCTATTTTACAGAAGCTCTAGAGGCCATGGACAACTACGAAGCAATGTTTGCGGCTCAAGAAGAAGTGCAAAAATCCTCACGCCGCTTCCAAAAACTGAATACCGAACTTTCGGTTGGTCTTAAAGAATATGTGGCAGATCAAACCAGCATTTCTGTCAAAGTCATGGCAAAGAGCTACTTTATCAAGTTAAAAGATGCCGAAGTAATTACCTCTGATGCCCTCGCCAGTTCCAACCCTGAGTTTGTTACGCAAGCCGTAGCTAAAAACCGCAAAGCAGTAACGCACTTGAATTACGCATTCCGCGGGTTGGTGACTCAGCTTCCTGAGCTAGAAAAAGCTTTTGGCGAATCTGTAGAGCAATTTACTCGTGACGTTGGTATGCGTGGCGGTGTGCTAGACCAACATAATAATTACCTCAATGCTCGCGCCGCTTTGTATAACAATATCGCCAACCTAGCAAATAAAGTGGATTCAACCATGGCGATTCTTGAGCAATTCACGACAACCGCAACAGATAAGCTCAATGAATCATTGGCAGACGCAGGTGACATATATTCGGCGGGTGTAACGAAAGCCATCATCATTGGCGTTATTGTCGTTTTACTCGCGACAGCGATTGGCTACCACATCGCTCAAAGCGTTCGCGAACCGTTGACTCGTATTCTAAAAGTGTTAGAAAGCCTGACTGAAGGTGATATGACACAGCGTATCGACATTCGCTATAACAACGAATTCAGCCGTGTGAGTGGACACATTAACTCACTCGCCGACAACCTTCACGAGATCTTGGTGAAACTCAACGAAGCGTCAGAAAACCTATCGTCAACCGCGACAACCAACGAACGCACCTCTTCGCAAGCACAAATTAAATTGAGCTCTCAACGCGAACAAACGGCAAACGTCGCTACCGCGATGACAGAAATGTCTCATTCAGTGCAGGAAGTCGCGCAAAGTGCGCAAGGCTCGCTAGAAATGGTGCAACGCGTCGAATCTGCCTCTGAAGAAGGCAGAAATGTTATGAGCAGTAACATCTCAACCATTAATCAACTAGAAACACGTTTGAACGAATCGGTCTCCGCAGTTTCTGAGCTACAAAAGATGAGTGGTCAAATTGGGTCTATCCTTGATGTGATCCGCAACATTGCGGAGCAAACCAACCTACTGGCATTGAACGCGGCAATTGAAGCGGCTCGCGCTGGTGAACAAGGTCGCGGCTTCGCGGTAGTGGCAGATGAAGTACGAGTGCTCGCATCAAGAACGACTCAATCAACCACTGAAATTGAATCCATGATCAGTAATCTGCAAGCTAGCTCGCAATCGGCGAACCAAGTCATACAAAGCTGTATGAGCGATATGGAGATATCGGTTGAGCAAGCATCAAAAGCGAACAGCTCAATGGAAGAGATCCAGGCGCTAATCATCGAAATCAGCCAAATGAGTACGCACATTTCACAAGCAGCAGCAGAGCAAAGTGAAACATCAACAGACATTGCTCGCAGCATTGAAGATATCAACAGTATCGCCGATGAAAGTTTCCAAGCCATGTCGAGTATCGCACAAACCAGTGAATCACTGACCCACTTGGCTCATCAGCAAAATGAATTGGTCCACCGCTTTAAGTTATAAATACTTTATAACTAAGAGCATTAATTAGTGCAATCAACTGTATAAGGGCGACTTTTTGTTAAGTCGCCCTTGTTTTTTGTCGGCCATGTCTACATATGATTAATAAGGCCAGCTCATCCCCTTGCACAACTCTTTTCGAGCGGCCTCATAAAAAGGAAAATCTATGGCTGTTCATGTTGGTATTATCGACCAAGACCCAGTGAGATTGGTCACTCCTCTATTAGATAATCGTACGCTAAGCACACATATCGTCTTCATCGGAGACAAGAGCCAGTTAGATATATTTGACCGACTGAGTGCCGTTTTAGATCAACGAGAAATTACTTCTGAATTTTTTGAAATTCCATCCGCTGTTAATACATCTCTGATCAAACAAGCAATTCAAAAACTGGCAAAAGACCTCCATGAACGCGGCGAAGATGTAAAATTGAACGCGAGCTGTGGTCTTCGTCATCGCTTGTTGTCGGTGTACGAAGTTTTCCGTACCTATCGCTGGCCAATTTTTGTGGTAGAGCCTAGTAGCGATAAGCTTTGTTGGTTATACCCTGATGGCAAAGAAGATACCCAAGTCGAAGATCACATTACGATTGCAGATTACCTCACTATCTTTGGTGCACGCGGCGAGTTTCACCACGTTGATTTACCACCTCTTCTTGATAAAAAATTGTATGAACTTGGTGAACGATGGGCCTCAAATGCGCTTGAGCTTGGGCCAGGTCTAGCAACACTTAACTACCTTGCAACCACATGCCGCAAAGAACAAAAGCTTGATGTCGAGCTCTCCGAAAAACAGCAGGGCTACCGTGAGCTCAACATGTTGCTTTCAGATTTAGTAGAAGCAGAAATCGCCACCTATGAGAATGGCGTTTTAACGTTTGCAGATGAAGATGCTCGACGCTTTTCAAATGGTGAGTGGTTAGAAACTTTGGTTCACAGCACCGTGAAGCAAATCCAAGACACCATGCCGACGATCCAAGATCGATCGTTAAATGTTCAGGTTTATCGCAAACTTGGTGAAAGTGAAGTACGCAATGAGTTAGATGTCGCAACAGTTGTAAACAACAAGCTGCACATCATCGAGTGCAAAACCAAAGGCATGAGAGATGACGGCGACGATACTTTATATAAGTTAGAATCGCTTCGCGATCTATTAGGTGGCTTACAAGCGCGCGCAATGTTGGTGAGCTTCCGTCCTCTTCGTCACAATGACATTACTCGTGCTGAAGACTTAGGGCTAGCCCTGATTGGCCCTGATGAGCTTAAAGATTTAAGAACGCACTTAACTGCTTGGTTTAAAGACGCGGGCGGTTCAGACGAGATATAGTGCCATTAAGAAAAGCTAAAATTCACAACGATAAAAAGCAGCATTAATGCTGCTTTTTTTATACCTAAATTTTAGCTGTACGCATTTCTATAAGTAGAAAAAAACCAGAGGTTAGCCTCTGGTTTTTTCTGTTTGTTTAAATGCCAACTATAGCGGCTTAAAGCATTTTACGCGCTGCTTCTACAACCACTTTAATTGAACGCGCTTCCGTTTCTTTCAGAGTTGAATGATCTGGAATCTCTTTTTGTGTACGGTTGATGATAACACCAGCCACACAACCCGCTTTTAAACCAGAGCTCGCACACATTGTTAGCAGTGTTGCAGACTCCATCTCGAAGTTAAGTACGCCCATGTCTTGCCATTCTTGCATAGAGCCTTGGAAACGCTTAACAACACGACCAGAGAACGTATCGTAACGTTCTTGACCAGGGTAGAACGTGTCGCTTGATGCAGTCACACCCATGTGAACTGTAGCGCCAGACTCTTCTACTGCTGCTTTCATTGCGGTTGCTACTTCAAAGTCAGCAACTGCTGGGAATTCCATAGGAGCAAAGTGTAGGCTCGCACCGTCAAGACGAACTGACCCCGTCGTTACGATCATGTCACCCACGTTTACATGTGGTTGAATTGCACCCGTTGTACCAACACGTAGGAAAGTACGAACACCAAGCTGTGCCAATTCCTCAACTGCGATAGAGGTAGAAGGACCACCAATACCTGTAGAACAAACCACAACAGGTTTACCGTCTAACTCTGCACGGTATAGCGTGTATTCACGATGGCTTGCTAGAAATACTGGATTTTCCATTTGTTCTGCGATTTTTTGAACACGCGCTGGGTCACCAGGAATGATCGCTAGAGTCGCACCATTAAGATCAGCTTCAGTAACACCTAAATGGAATACAGCTTGAGACATAAGTCGCTCCTTATTGTGGCTTATTTTATGAACAATAAGCTCATTAATCAGTTATTGGGTACAGATGCACTGTAGCGAACCTTTCACCAACATAGGGTGATCACAATCACAATGACAAAATGTAATGAAAATGAAATTTCAAACAAAACTGGTATTGATCACACTTTAAGGGGCGTTAGATCATTTTGTTGCATAGCAATGCGTGATTTCAAGGACGAGAAAAACGTCTGATCGCATCAGGTGAATACGGTTAAAAAAAGCCCGATACACGAATGCCTCGGGCTATTAATGAGTGGGATCATTGGTTAGGTCAGTTATTTGATCTGTTTGGACTCAAAACGAAGTAATCTCAACGCATTCAATGTCACCAGTGCTGTTGCACCACTGTCAGCTAATACTGCAACCCACAACCCAGTAACCCCAAGTAAACTTGTCACTAAGAATACACCTTTCAAACCTAGCGCTAACGCGACATTCTGACGAATGTTACTTAGCGTCGCACGCGACAGTTCTATCATGGCAGGTAGCTCAATCAACCGGTTGTGTGTTAACGCCGCATCAGCAGTCTCGAGCGCAACATCCGTACCGCCTCCCATCGCAATACCAATGCTCGAAGCTTTCATGGCTGGAGCATCATTGATACCGTCTCCCACCATCGCAACGGTATGTTGTTGTGATAGTTTCTCGACGTAATGCACCTTGTCTGCAGGTAACAAACTCGCTTTATAATCCAAGCCTATTCTATTTGCCATTGCTTCTGCACTTCTCGGGTTGTCACCCGTTAGCATCACCGACGTGACCCCAAGTTCCTTCAACATTGCGATGGCTTGCTGGGCATCTGAGCGCAATGTATCTTGCCATGCGATCACGCCAATGACCTCGTCATCGTAACGAACAATGACAACCGTTTTACCTTGTTGTTCCAACGTAACCACTTGCTCTTTGGCTTCTTGAGAAAGTGGAAAGTCTGCCTTTGAAGGCGTGACCACTTGGACCATTTTTCCATCGACGTAACCAGTGACACCAGAGCCTACTTGCGCGGTTTTATCCAACGCTTCAGGAATAGTAAGCCCCTGCTCTTGCACTTTGGTAACTAAAGAAACCGCTAGAGGATGACTTGAACCAACCTCGATTGACGCAGTTAGGCTAAGTAACTTGTCTTCATCCATATCAAAAGCAAAGACGTCGGTCACTTCTGGTTTACCTTGCGTCAGTGTCCCAGTTTTATCAAATGCGACAGACTCAACCTTGCCAAGCAACTCAAGCGCCGCTCCACCTTTGATCAATGCGCCCCGCTTAGCCGCTGCCGCCAAGCCAGAAGTGATCGCCGCAGGCGTTGAAATGACTAATGCACATGGACAAGCAATCAACAGCAGGGCGAGTCCTCGATAGATCCACGTTTCCCACGGTTGGGCAAATAGTAATGGCGGCGTAACGATAACCATCAGAGACACCAACATCATTAGTGGCGTATACCAACGGCTAAATTTATCAAGAAAGCGTTCTAATGGTGCCTTACGGGATTCTGCTTCTTCAATCAAATGAAGAATTCGATCTATCGCATTCTCGCCCTGACGGGAAGTCACCTGTAAACGAACCACTTTATCGACAACCACAGCCCCGGCCATCACTTTGCCACCGGTTTGATGTTCAACGGGAACAGATTCTCCCGTTAACGCACTTTCGTCAAAACTCGCAAGCGCATCTTGCAAAACACCGTCGGCAGGCAAACGACCTCCGGGTGCGACTTCTATGATATCCCCTGGTTTAAGCTGCGCAGCTGGTACTTCTTTGCGTTCACCATCAATAATTAAAATTGAATTTTCTGGGACTAAGTCCATTAACGCCTGGACACCGCTTCGCGCGCGAGATGATGCATATGCTTCTAACTTTTCACCAATAAGGAAAAGCAATAACACCATTGCGGCTTCGGCGGTTTCACCTAAATATAAAGCGCCGAGCGCCGCTACACTCATTAACGTTTCAATCGCAAAAGGCGTACCGCTACGCGCCAACTTAAATGCTTTGAGCGCGATTGGGTATAAACCAAGTAAACACGTCAAAGTGAATAACCAAGCGCTTATTTGAGGGTCGATCTTAGAAATTACTGCCGCAGTAGCCATTGCACCAGCAATCGAGAGAATTTGGATGTTGTCTCTTATGACGCCAAGCCAGCCTTTCTTTGTAGTGCTTGGTTTTGGAGCATCAAGTGAAAAGAGCGGGAAACCCGTTTTTTGGGCTGTCTGCTCTATCGTAGCTATCAGCTCTAGACCATCAAAATCGACGACCAGTTTTTCTGTTGCAAACAAAACCTTGGCTTGGCTGACGCCTTGTAAAGACGTAATGGCTTTCTCAAGCTTTTGCGCACAAGATGGGCAATCCATACCTGACACAAGCCAAGCGTTCCGAACGGAGGAATTACTCTCCCTTGTGGGATCGTCTTCCTCGCCTGTATCAACGCTGCAGCCTCCTCCACTACAGCAAGAGCTTTCAGAAACATCAACACTGGCCTGAGAGATATTGAGCGAAGATTTTACTGGCGCACAGCATGACTCGCTTGCACCAAGCGGCACCGCAGTTTTGATTTTGCTAGATTGGCAACCTTGATGTTTTGTACACATAATTTTTTCCTTATTGGTATCGGTGATTTACCTATTGCTAAGGATAAACCTTAGAGTAAGCTCCAAGGTCAAGATAAATTTGTACAGTTCGGCGATAGAAAATAAAAAAGACGCCGAAGCGTCTTTCCAAACCAGTTTAAAAGCAATATTCCGTAAAGTTTAAACAGAGAGGTTAAACGGGATGCTTAAAACACTCATTTAATGTCATTCCTATGGCACGCAGCACGTCTCTTCTTGTGATAACACCAACCAACTTACCTTTGCCATCCACCACTGGATACATTTTCGGCTTTCCAACTTTCATCATGTCAGCCAGTTCAATTACTGACATTTCTGGAGAAACAGATAAGACATCATCATGCATACACTCTTGTACCGTATGTGTATCTTGGCAGTGATAACTTGCTTTCACCAACTTATCTAATAAGTCTTGCTCCGATAAAAACCCAACCACTTTTTCATTTTCATCAATGACAGGGCCACCTAGTGTGACACTTTGCATTACTTTGTTTAAAGCTGCCGAAAGTGACATATCTTTCGTGAAAGTCACCGCTTGCAACGTCATGTAATCTTTTACTTTTAATGAATGCATTCTTATCTCCTTAAGGGCATTTTATTGCGGCCTTTAGATAAGTGTCGCCTAATTTCCTGATTTTACTAAATGGAAAGGAGTAATTTTATTTATAGGCACAGCCTATTGAACTAAAACAAAATTAACTCACCGAACAACATTCACTGTATTTCGTTAAACGCAAGATTCAGCCAGGCTGATTTTTCTAGGCAAAATACAACAAAGCCAGTCAATTGACTGGCTTTGTTATTATGTAATTGTTGCGTTAGCTATGTTGGCGGCGCATGTTGTCTAAAATAATGCCAGTCGCCATCGCGACATTCAGTGATTCGGCACCGCCAAACGCCGGAATCGTGATCTTATCTGTCACGAATTTTGCTGCGGCTTCACGCACACCATGAGATTCGCTGCCCATCAACAAAATACCTTCAGCAGCGAAATCCGTTTTATGAACGCTCTCTCCTTCCAAAAACGCGCCATATACTGGCAATTTGGCGTGTTCCAAGTAACTTGGCAAATCCACCAAACTCACTTGTACGCGGCCAAAGCTGCCCATGGTCGCACTGATCGTTTTAGGATTATAAGGATCAGCACAATCTGTACTCGCAATAATGTGCTTGATGCCATACCAGTCTGCAACACGAATAATCGTACCTAGATTACCAGGGTCGGATACACCATCTAGCGCAATCATCAAGCCTTTCGCTTGAGGCTCTTTTACACTCGGAATTTCAACCACAGCAATGGCCGCATTATTGCTCACAAGCGTGCTCGCTTTGGTCAATTCATCAAGCGATGCTTCAACACAATCAAAACGATTTAGCGTACCAGCATTTTGTTCGAGAAATGCCGCTGTTGCAAAAACCTGCTTCACCTTCAATGAACTACTTGCTAGCTCTAGTACGTTCTTTTCACCCTGAACTAGGAATAAGCCATGCGCTTTACGCTGTTTCTTTTGACCTAAAGCACGAAGCAGTTTTAATTGGTTTTTTGAAATCATTAAAGTATCCCAGGTGAAAATGGTTATTCGGCGAGTGTACCCTAAACAATCTTCACGAAAGTTCGGTATCGAGCGGATGAGATTATAAATTATACCTAAATAACCTCAAGAAGCTTGATCATCAGAAGACGTTGAACACCAAGCGTAGCCAAAATAAAAGAAGGCTCAAAAACGAAAAAAGCCCTGCGATAACGCAGGGCTTTCAAAGGGTGGGACCCCAGCCACATCCCGGCACACAAGTCACACGCTGCGGCTGCTTCCTTCCGGACCTGACCGAGTTCACGAGCTATTGTTGCGAGAGGACCAGAGCCCCATAATTCTTTTCGAGAGGTCTTGCCTCAATCGATGGGGCGATTATTCAGTATCAGCTCTCATAATGCAAGAGCAAAAACCTTGAATTTCATCATTTCATTACCGTTTGAACAAAACTCGATCAATTCATTCCTTTATGATGAAACCGTGCAGTCACGATAAGAGGAGTCGTGCCGTGAGGACTGCTTACTCATGTACATGTCTTCATCAGCCAAATGCATCGCTTGCTCTAAGCTCATGTGCCGTTCCCTTTTTGCAGAGAAACCAATAGAGATACTTATAGACTCCAAATCACTACATAATTTGCCTTTCACATCGATTCTACTGAGCTCTCTCATTGCTCTAGTTAACTCGGCTTGCGTAGGATAACCCAGTAATATGAACTCATCCCCTCCAATTCGATAACATCTTCCCGACCAGACATAATGAATTTTTAGCGCCAGTAGTTGTAAAACTTCGTCCCCAGCGCGATGACCATAAGTGTCATTGATTCGTTTGAAATGATTAATGTCTAAGTAAAGTATGGATAGATCTTTGTTTACTCCTTTTCGATACTTTACTTGCAACGCACGACGATTCCTTAACCCTGTTAAGTTGTCAGTGTTCGATTGACGGTAAAGATAAAGCGAAACACAAATAGCAAACAATAATACAAAGATAAACACAGCTTGTGTTTGCGTCGCTAATCGAATCTCATATTCAAGTGCGGTACGCCAATCTGGGCGTACATCGTACTGAGCAATGATCTTATCAACTTCTAACATCGCTATCGCTCGACTGAAGAAAGGCGCAAGCATGGCTCCTTTTTCATTCGCGACCAATCCAACAGAGAGTTGTGACTCATAAAACTCGCCAATAGCGGTATCCTGCTCTATCGGAACCAATTCACTGAGACGTAAAAAATGATTGAGCATCGCCGTATCCATCGGAATGTAATCGACTTCTTCATTTAGTAGCCCCTGAATGAGCTCTTGTTGGGTACGATAACGTTTGAGTTCTTTTAGCGGTAACAGTTGCGTCATCATTTGATCGAAAAAGTCATCCTTAACTACGCCAATCCGCTCAGATATCAACTGTGAAACATGAGAGTATGTGCTCGGTTTGTAACCTAAACGCTTGACCATCACCGATGCTGGCGCGTAATGGGGCTTTGGAAAGTAGCTAAATGCGCGCCGCTCACGGCTGACCGTTAACGGCGCCAAAATTTCGAAATTACCTTGGATAAACTCATGGTACATAGAACCCCAGCTTTCACCAGGCTCACTAATGATCAAGCAGTTTAAAGCCAAGATCTCACAGCTTCTCAGGACTACATCAGCCGTCATCCCTTCGACACTACCATCTGCGTTGTATACAACATATGGAAAGATAGATTCGAGCTTAATCCGTATTGGTTCATTAAAATCAAGGGGTAATAAACGAATAGAATCACGCAACGCTGCTCGCCTTAATTCAAATTGATACTGGGAAATTTCTTCGCGAAGCTGCTTTTGCACCGCTTCCCCGTGAATAAACGTAGCGAACGTGTCCAACTCTTCAAGATGATGATCTTTTTTACTGATGATGGATACGGGCTTTATCGAAATCTGATCATTGAGCATCTTGGCGTCAAACCCCTCCATCAGCATCGGCTTGAGCTGGTTAATGGCATCGACAACGCCATCCACAGCACCTGAACGTAGCAGTGTTACTGCTTGTTCGTGACCTTGATAAGAGATCTGTTCTAGCTCAGGGTAGTGTTGTTTAAGTAATTGGGCATAAACTGTATCTTTGGGGACGCCAACACGCGAAATGTCACTCAACGTCGAATCTTTTAAACCAAAGAGGTAGGTATATTCGATATTTGTTGGGCGGGAATAACTAAAACGTTGAGCACGTTCTTGTGTGTAAGTGATATTCGCAGCAAAGTCCGCTTCCCCATTCGCTACTGAATTTAGAATGGCATCAAAGCTGGAGTAGTTCACGTATTGAACGGTAAAGCCAAACTCCTTTGAAGCAGCATTGAAAAGAACACGAGTGACGACATCATCCGCTTCAGTCGCGACTTTATAATGAGCAATTAAAGGGGCTTCGGATTTTACATTCAAACTCAAGAGGCAACATGCAAAAAGCAACAGTGTTCGAGCAAAAGTTGTCATGACAAACTTATCTTAAATCAACCACTTATATTGTGGTTATTATTATTGGAAGTGTAGTAAATATGAAATGAAGAACATATACTAATCTCCATTTTGTTCCACAACCAATTCGATACTCTGCCGCACATGTCACTTTTTACCTGACTAAAAACTCATAATTCAGCCTGTTCATCGCTACTACGTAAAATATAGTCAGTCATCCAAGCCGTCCCTAACAAACAGATCCAAACCACGAAAACAGGGTTTGGCACATCCGTGGTCGGGCTGACGACTAAAGCGGCAAAACCCACAGTCGGCAATGTCCAACATAATAATTTGCTCCAACGAATGGTATGTTGAAGCTTCACAAGTGCTTCCATTGACGCTAACATTCCCGTCAAACTTAACGCCATAAGAACGGCGTACGGTAGGCCTGCAATCCACAATGGGAGCAACAAAAACAACGGCCACCAGCTGTGTTTATTGGATGGCGTCCAATGCGCAGCCGACCACCACATCGCCATAACCGCAATGGTTTGAACCACTGTAACCCAAGCAGACCCATCCAGCTTACCGCCTTGCTGTGTGACCATAAGACCAACTTGCAGTGTAAGTACAATAAGACCAGCGGTGAGCAACACACCTAAAGAGCTTCTACGAGAAAATACCACCATTAAAAGTGGGAAAAGGATCAAAACACCAACCGACAAAGCAATTGGCTGCATTGAGAGTGTCGCACCAAAAGCCATCATCGCGCCCAGTAATACTAGGCCAGCGAACCCACCTTGTGGCAGAACCCACAGCGCGGGGATCATAAGTGCAAGAACGGGAATGTCACCCTCGCTCAAACTCATCGCCCGAACGCAGACAACAGCGAGTAAGGTCGTAACGAAAAATTGAAGTGTCGATAAAATCATAGCGCCTCCTGGCTTCCCCACCTACTTGGTAACTCAACGGCAAAAACTGGGATTGAAAGTCGTTGAGAGGGTCTAGATTCAAGCTTAGCTTGCGTTTGCTTCATGCTGTTTAAGGCTCATCAACCAACGACACTAAAGAACAGAAAATGTAATTCTTCAAAGTGAGTCGCTGGCAACACAAGGGTTAAGAACCGTTAGCAATATACAAGTCCAATGGTTTACCATTCCTTAGTAATCCAAAATAGACACTTTTGAGTATGGACCAATTTTTAGCGCAAATCTTTGCTGTAATTCACCAAATTCCAAAAGGAAAAGTCTCCACCTATGGGGAAATTGCAAAAATGGCCGGTTATCCGGGCTATGCGAGACATGTTGGTAAAGCACTGGGCAACTTACCAGAAGGCAGTAAACTCCCCTGGTTTAGAGTGGTAAATAGCCAAGGAAAAATATCTTTAAAAGGCCGAGACTTAGAGCGACAAAAAAAGAAATTAGAAGCAGAAGGGATTGAAGTATCGGAAGTTGGCAAAACTTCACTTAAAAAATACAAATGGCAGCCTTAAGCTGCCATTTTTTGTTCTCAGTACGTCGTATTAACGTGTTCCAACTAGACGAATATCTAATTGGTGAGTTTGTGCTTCATCTGTAATAACACCGTTATGTGTGTCGCTGATAAAACGCAGCTTTCCATCTACCTCAATGCGAGCACGAACGCTGTAACGATGGTTTGGTTTGATTTCATTGCTGTCGTAACTCAACTCAAAAGAAAGAGGAACTTGCTTACCTTCTGTTTCGAATGTCTGTTTCGCCAACACTTTTGCTGGCGCATCCGCCAAGGACACATCTTCTAACGCAATAGTAACCACTGCGTTTGGTGGCAAGGCAATCCGCTCGCGATAAGCCACTGTACCTGTAATCGTCTTCATTGACGCCTCTGTAGATTCCATTTCTGTATTTTGAGAAGTTTGGCAACCCACTAACGCAGCCCCAAAGAGTAGAGAAGTAACAAGTAGTAGTGTTTTTTTCATATATTCCTCGAAAAGAGCATTAAACCGAAGCAATTATAGGTGTGGAATATAAAACTGTCTGCTTCCTGTCACTTTATTTGACAATAGTTTGACTGAGTTAGAATTTATCAAACAATTGATTTTGTTTCATAATTGGAACAATACTATTTCTAAGTTACTCAATAGTTCTTAACTATACCACTTCACAAGAGTGAGGCTGTTGAGGTAACTTGGAATGAAAGACAACGGTGAGGAGACACAATGAGTAAACCACTACGAGAATTGCTCAGCCTACTACAACTCGAAAAATTAGAAGAAGGCTTGTTTCGTGGCCAAAGTGAAAACCTAGGTTTGCCTCAAGTTTATGGCGGTCAAGTAATTGGGCAAGCACTTTCTGCTGCACGCTACACCGTTGAAGAAACACGCACGGTACACTCCTTCCATAGCTATTTTTTGTACCCTGGCGATCCAGAAAAACCTATTATTTATGACGTAGAAAATCTGAGAGATGGCCGTAGCTTTAGCACTAGACGCGTAAAGGCAATTCAAAATGGACGCCCTATTTTTTACCTAACCGCATCCTACCATGGCGATCAACCTGGGTTTGATCATCAAAAAGAAATGCCAGATATCCCTGGTCCAGAAAACTTTGCCTCAGAGAGTGAGCTCGCAAGCCATATTGCAGAATTTCTACCCAAACGCTTACGCAAAACATTTTGCGGGGAAAAGCCAATCGAAACTCGCCCCGTTACGGTTATCAACCCTTTGAAGCCCAAAAAAGCAGAACCCAAACAGTACCTTTGGATTCGTGCTAATGGTGAAATGCCAGAGAATCAGCTAATTCACCAGTACCTTCTGGCCTACGCATCCGATTGGGGATTCCTTGTAACAGCAATGCATCCACATGAAGTCTCATTAATGACGCCTAACTTTCAAGTGGCCACCATTGACCACTCTATCTGGTTCCATCGCCCGTTTAAGATGGATGAATGGCTTCTATATGCGATAGAGAGCCCAACGGCGAGCAATACTCGTGGGTTGGTCCGTGGCGAAATATACAACCAGCAAGGTCACTTAGTGGCGACCGCCGTGCAAGAAGGGGTGATGCGCTACACGAAATAGCTCGTGTTCGCTAGACGAAAAAAGGAGTGCTGTTCCGCACTCCTTTTTTAATGGGTATCAAACGATGATTAATTTGGTTGATACTTCATGTTAACAACCGACCATTCGTAAAGTGATTTCGGGTAACCATATTCGCCTTTCCCGTAAATGACATTTGGGTCGGCATAGAATCCACCTTTATTCGTTGCTAAAAATTCACGAACCCCACGACGGTAAGTAATCACAGGTGCTACTAACTCATACTCTACCTTTTCCATCTTCGAGTCATCAATTATTAAGAACCGAGTCATACGAATCGTGCTGCCGCTGGTGCAGTATCCTGGGTCATCATAGTCAATTGCTTCAAAAGGCTTGAGATCATCTTCGAACAGCTCTGATGTACATCCATCAAATCGAGCTAAGTGTACCCACGCTCCTTTTATTAGAGTTGGGTCATCGTTACCCACCGGCTTGAATGCAAGTAGTGCAATCTTACCTTTGCCGTATAATTTCAATTCTTCGTCCGTTGGCTCACGCACTGAACGAACGTTCATCAAACCAAACTCACTTTCTTCTAAGTTAGAAAACTCACGTGCATTTAGCGTGCTAAACAATACTGTTTGTTCAGTTTCAAGCAATGTATATTGATCCGCAACACCTTCATCTGCAAAGCTTAGATACAGCTGGACTTTCTTACTTTCCAACGCTTTGTAATCTCGAGATTCTCCTTCCGAAATGTCGAGAGAAATCCAACGTCTTTTTACTGGCGGGAGGTCAAGTAACGTCAGCTCTTCCTTATCAACATCTAATGAAGCGACGCCTTTAATTGTTGAGCTGGATATTTGATAGCTGCGGTTTCCTATTGGTGTACCAAAGTCTAGCTTAACCTTTTTAAATGGTTCAAATTCCACCTTCATTGTAGAAGCACTTAAACCAGGGTGATTCGCTTTGTTAATAGTGCCATTTACGACGATTGTTTTAGCTTTGTAGTTGCGCCCAGTAAGGGTAACCTCTAATTGGTACGTGCCTGCATGCAGGATTTTCAAACGCCCTGTATCAGGAGAAACTAGCTCGACCACAGGGTCTTTTTGGTTAATAAGACGGTAACTTGCCTTCGCAGTCCCACCACTCATCACTGGCGAGATAACACTACCAGCGGAGAATTCTACCGTTGGGTAAGTAACCGATACCGGGTTTGTGCCTTGTTTAATCGTGACCGAGAAACTACTTTCACCCGGATCCACTTTGTCGTCCCCCGCATCCGAAACAATAATTTTTGTGCTACCCGCGTTAAGAATTTGCATGGCACCCGTTTGGCTGTTTAAGGAAACCACATCTATTGCTGCGTTGTCTGCAAATCGGTACGTAACTTCCCCAACCGTACCAGAGATTTTCGGCGCAACAAATGTTTGGCCAACCTTCCAAATCTCTTCCACATCGGATTGAACTTCAATTCGGCTCGGCGCGCTCAAAATTGTCACGTAGACTTTTTGATCAGGACCAACAGTATAATTCGCGCTCTCTTTTCTGCGCACAGTTAGCGTCGCTTTACCCGCTTTATACACATGGAGACGTCCTTCACTAAAACCACCGACAACATCTGGTGCGGTGTTATCTACAATCTCAATTTGCTCGTCAGCACTCAAACCAAAATCACGATGAAGATCAAAACTGTATTTGTTGCTGTATACAACGTCATAATCGTGCGTTGCCATGGGTTGGCCTTCAGCCTTTGCAACTTTAATGACGACATTAAATTGAATAGGTTGGTAGAACTCCCCACCATCGTCTTCAAACTTAAGGTCGTACTCACCCGCAGTCACTACCTCCAACTTGCCGTCAGTCATTCGTAAGCCATTAGGTAAGCTGCTAACTAGATTTACGTTACCTTTTTGCCCTTTAAACGCCAGAGGGATTGAAAGATTTGGTTGATAGGTAAGCGGCATTTCAATGTCTTTTATAACGGGATGAGGCGCGCGATTAACTTCAAGATCAAAGCGAGTTTTGCTTGCAGGATAATTACGCATGTCATGCTCGTAAATTTCCACTTCAGCAGCACCAACACCTTTGATCAGTAATGCTTCACCATTTTCAGTTTTAGCGACAACGTCTTCACCACGAATGATTCTCAGCTCATAGTCACCGTAGGCGTTCGTCACCTTAGGGAAAATTCGTCCACCTTCCTCATAAGTTGTGACGATATCCGCTGCCCTGATTTCTTGACGCTTGCCTTGTTTTACATCCACAAAAAATTGCGCTGTTTGCTGTTTATCCAGAAACGCGTCGCTGTAAGTTGCAGTCGCTTCAACCGTTAATCGACCAACATTATGAACAAGAAGTAAACCCGTTTCAGGGTCTAGCAACTCGGCCACCTTGCTGTCTGGTACGCTATTTATAATTTTGTAAGAAATACGTTGCGTTTGAGCTTTATCTAGACGCACTGGTTCTAACGTCAACCCTTCTCGATACTCGTCTTCAAGCAAAGCGAACTGTAATTGCCCCGGAGCTACTGCATGCAGCTTAACCGTAGCGCGAACTTGTTTCGGCAAGTAAAAGTCGTTACCTGAATCAGTAATCAGCACCGATGCCTGACCAACTGAACCTAATGAATATACCGACCCGTTCTCATCAACACGAATCAAGTTATGACCACTTTCTACCTCATAACTCAGTTCGCCTTTTTGGCCACGGACGATCAACGCTTTTCCTTCTGACTCAATCGCATTGAAATTCAGATCACTCACTGAAAGTTCAGTATTGATGCCTCGCTCTACAGTGACAGAAAATCTTGCTTCAGAAGATTCATAAGCAGAGCTACTATCTGTAGCAAGAATAGTCGCCGTTCCTGGGCGCAGAATTTGTAGTATTCCTGAGTCATTAATTTTCACGACATTTGGCGGATTAGAATCAATGACTTGGTAAGATACCGACCCATGTACATTGCTCAGTTTTGCTTCAGTAACCGTTCCCACTCCTTCAAACTTCAACACCGTGTCTTCCACTTTTAATTGCGGACGGTTCTGCTTTGTTATCGTAGTTGGTGTCTTCGTATTGTTCGGCTTAGAGTCTCCCCCACCGCCACAGCCAGCGAGTAAAGCTGCGAGAAAAAGCAAATAGTAATTTCTGTTCATTTTTAGTAATACTTTGTTACATACAAGATGGGGCGATAATAATACGATGTTTTATTAATCACTATCCCCATTTTTGAGTACTTTATTACTTAAGTAATTGCTACTGTATTAATCCTAAAAACAAATAATCAAAAATAGCGACCAAATTACATGAAAACACAAAAAGCAAACGTTTAAATCAAACTCTTCCATTAATTTAGTAAAAATTAATATTCAATAAAATAAAACATGAAAAAGAAAGAGAAAAAATTGCGTTATTTTTTCTTTCGTTATGATGTATAGGATTAATGGACTGCAAAAACAAATGGTTAATGAAAAATAGAAGAGAGAATAAATATCGTTTATATTTATAAAAATCTGGTAGGAAATAGTTTTAAAAGCATAATCAAACTACCTTTTAACATTTAAAATACTAAAAGGTAGAATTAACATTAGATAGAATTCTTATAGGGCGAGTTATTTTAGGATTGGTAACTCTGTTGTGTATTTAATGGACTCCATAGCAAATGTTGAAGTCACATTAGATAGCCCTTTTACGCTATTAACTAACCGCTTATAGAATTCGTCAAAACACTTCATATCTTTGACTAGTACTTTCATCATGTAGTCATACTCGCCAGCCATACGATAAAACTCCATTACCTCAGGAAAGTCACTCACAGTTGTAACAAAATGGTGATACCAACCTTCGGAATGATCAATCGTTTTTAACTGAACAAATGCAATGAAAGATAGCTCGAGCTTTTCTGTACTTAACAACGCCACGCGTTTTTCGATGTAGCCCTCTTCTTCCAACCTTTTCAAACGCTTCCAACATGGCGTCGTTGTCAGATTTACCTGCTCTGCTAACTCATTTAATGACAAGGTGCTGTCGGTTTGTAACAACGCAAGCAGCTGTTTATCGACCCGATCCAAACTCATCCTATAAAACCCACGAAGTGTAGAAAACTTTTCTATCAAAATAGTCATTACCGGCAACTATAGCAAAGTTTTTCTCTCGTATTATAGGTAAATTATTCCCATCTAATGCTTATCTATCGATTTCCAAGGAGAGACGCCATGTGTACTGACCACAACTGGATCAACAATGCAGTGCGTAAAATTGAAGCAGACTTTCAACGTTCTGCTGATACTCATTTATTTAAACTTGAACTGCCTTCTCTTGATGGTATCGATATCTACCTAAAAGATGAGAGCACGCATCCAACAGGCTCTCTTAAGCATCGATTGGCGCGCTCATTGTTTCTTTATGCTATTTGTAATGGATGGATTGGTCCTGAAACCACTGTAATCGAGGCGTCCTCAGGCAGCACTGCCGTTTCGGAAGTGTATTTTGCGCGTTTACTTGGCTTACCGTTCATTGCCGTCATGCCGAAAACCACTGCACGTAAAAAGATCGAACAAATTGAATTTTACGGTGGTAAAGCGCACCTTGTTGAACGATCAGATCAGATTTATGACGAGTCTCGACGCTTGGCTCAAGAACTAAATGGTCACTACATGGACCAGTTTACTTATGCTGAACGCGCTACTGACTGGCGCGGTAACAACAACATCGCGAACTCTATCTTTAGCCAAATGGAGTTAGAAGATCACCCGATTCCTAGCTGGGTAGTGATGAGTCCTGGAACAGGCGGCACATCAGCAACCATTGGCCGTTTTATTCGTTACCAAAAATACGACACTAAGCTTTGCGTGGTAGACCCTGAAAACTCAGTGTTTTACGATGCTTTCCAGTCAGGAAATCACTCATTGAAAGGCGATACTGGCAGCAAAATTGAAGGTATCGGGCGACCACGTGTCGAACCAAGTTTTATTGCTGGTGTCATTGATGAAATGCGCAAAATTCCAGACGCAGCCAGTGTGGCAACCGCCCATTGGGTATCTCAGCTGATTGGGCGTAAAGTCGGCGCATCAACAGGCACCAATCTTTACGGTGTGCTGCAATTGGCTTGTGAGATGAAACAACGCGGTGAGAAGGGTTCTATCGTGACGCTTCTATGTGATTCTGGAGAGCGTTACCTAGATACGTATTATGACTTAACATGGGTAAAAGAGAACATCGGCGATATTCAACCTTACTTAGCTCAACTCGAAGTCATTCAAGCAAAAGGTTGCGTTGAGCCAGCTTGTTGCGGCTCAACTAACGCTTAACGTGCAAACTGGACTTTAAAAAACAGCCCAACTTCATGTGGGCTGTTTTTATCGCTGGGTTTTACTTTTTCTGGCGCGCTTCAAACGCAGCCAATTGTTCTGGCGTTGCCGCTGGTTGATGATTTTGTTTCCATTCATCGTAAGTCATGCCGTAAACACGTTCGCGAGCGTCATCAATATCTAAATCCAAACCGAGATTTTCAGCCTCAGATTTATACCATTTGCTAAAGCAGTTGCGACAGAAGCCCGCAAGGATCATCAGATCGATGTTTTGTACGTCTTTGTTGGCATCTAAATGCGCCAATAAACGGCGAAATGTCGCCGCGTCTAACTTATCTTGTTCTTCTTGAGTCAAGTTTTTATATTTGAATTCAGCCACTTTCCTTTCCTTCTCTCTTATTTGACTAGCTTTCGTCACCATATCTAGTTAGTTGGTAGTCATGAGTAAGAAGTATGCTTTAGCGCAACAATTCCCATTCTAAAATCACTACCTTTGATAAAAGCTGATATGATAATTACCACCCATCCTATTGATTAAATTAACATTTAAACAAATCATTACAACGGTCTTTTACCAAGGTTATCGTCTAGTTATGAAAAACGCCATTCTATTATTGTCTACCTTGACCATTAGCGTGCCAACTTTAGCTGCTCAAGAACAAGCTCATCAATCTTATTTTTATCTAGGTACTGGTAACGTTGGTTTTGATACACCGTACTTCGGCTCGGATAGAGACAATGAGTGGTCAACACCACATATCACAGTTGGCTGGGGTTACCATGTAAACCAATACCTCGCGTTTGAAGGGGTTCTGCGCTATTCACAAAATGAACTTAAGAACGATGCTCTAAAAACTGACTTAGATCTTCACTATTACCAAGCAGGTATGTCTGCTGTTGTAACGAGTGATGACTTAGGCGATACGCCACTATCACTATTCGGTCGCGCAACAGCGCTTGGCACTCAAGCCGAAATGTACGTACCAAACGAACAAAAGGTCACAGATGACTCAGGCGCACTATTCAACATCGGTGTTGGCGTCCATTGGGATATGAGTACAGATATCTGGTTACGCGCAGAGTACATTTATAATGTCGCAGATATGGGTTTTGAAGATTTTTACGACAGCTACGAAGGTGTACAAATCAGCCTAGGGAAACGCTTCTAATCGAACGCTTCCGAGCTAACGTTAAACCGATAAAGAGAAGCCGAGGTTATTACCTCGGCTTTTATGTTTTAACGTTTGATTTAAGGGTGCGCTATACGGCCCTTCGTATCATGGCTAATTGCTTTGTTTAACTCTGCTTCTACATGACCTGGTGCTTGTGTTTTCGCCGAAATCAATCGGTACATTGCCGGGATAACAAACAAGGTCACCAATGTCGCAAACCCCATCCCGAAAAAGATTACCGTACCCACGGCAATACGGCTCTCATAACCCGCCCCTGTCGATACTATCAACGGAATTGCGCCAGCAAGTGTGGTAAACGCAGTCATCAAGATTGGACGTAGACGTCGCGCAGCTGCATCAATGATCGCTTTTTCAAACTCAACGCCACGATCACGTAGCTGATTGGCAAATTCTACGATCAAAATACCGTTTTTCGTCACCATACCAATCAACATGATCATGCCGATCTGACTATAAATGTTCATACCTTGGCCCATAATAACCAAACCAAGAAAGCCACCAAATACACCCATCGGCACCGTAAACATGACCACTAACGGGTTTACGAAGCTTTCAAACTGAGCCGCCAACACGAGATACGCCACTAGCAGTGCCAATGCAAACACAACAGCAACACTCGCTTGGTTCTCTTTAAAGTCTTTCGACTCCCCCGAATAACTCACCGAAATGTCACCCGGTAAGTTGTCGATGGCTTCCTGGTCTAGGTAATTCAGCGCATCTCCTAATGTATAACCTTCCGACAGGTTGGCAGTAATAGTGATGGACTTCTGTTTGTTGTAGTGAGAAAGACGAATAGAGGCCGCCACTTCTTCAATTTTTGTGACCGCATCTAACGTCACTAGCTGACCGCTATTCGTGCGCAGATAAATCTGACTTAAATCTGCAGCATTATTAAAGCTATTTTCATCACCGCGAAGATACACATCGTACTCTTCGCCACGCTCAACATAAGTCGTTTCGCTTTTACCACCGAGCATGATTTCTAGGGTGTCAGAAATGTCTTTAACACTGACTCCTAGCTCTGCGGCACGCTGTCGGTCAACTGTAACCAATAACTCAGGCGTTTTTTCCGAGTAATCTATCTCTGCTCCTTCCATCATTGGTGATTCTTCTGCTTTGTTCTTTAGCATTTCAGCCCAAACAACGAGCTCATCGTAATCAGAGCCGCCTAATACGAACTGAACTGGCTCACTCGAACCACCTTGGAAACCTGGCATAAATGGGAACACTCGAACATCTGGGATACCTGCCAATTCTTTCCGTACTTTGTTAAGGGCTTGCTGAGCCGTGATATCACGTTCGTTCCAATCTTCTAGAATCATGATCACAAAGCCTGTCTGGTCTCCTGCCTGGCCACCAAACGCTGGCGTTTGGATGCTGAATGACTTCAGATAACCTTGCCCTAGTAATGGCATCAATCGGTCTTCGACAATATCCATATTGGCTGACATACGATTGTATGACGTAGCATCTGCACCGCGCACAAACGCAAATATCACACCGCGATCTTCTTGTGGGGTCAACTGGGCCGGTACCTGATTCATCAAGAAATAGCTACCGCCCAAACAAGCTAGAATCACCAGCGGAGCAGCCCAACGTACTTTCAATGCGCCTTTCAATAATGCGCGATAGCCACTCTCAAGCTTGCTAAACAAGCGATCAACCGCTTCATTGAATCGATTTGGTTTTACATTCGCCTTCAAAATCTGACTACCTAATACAGGAGTCAGCGTCAGGGCAATCAAAGAGGAGAATATGACCGACATAGCTAGCAATACAGAAAACTCTGTAAATAGTAGACCTACCATGCCATCCATAAAGGAGATCGGTAAGAACACCATCACCAGCA
The DNA here is from genome assembly GCF_023161825.1 of Vibrio sp. 2CM40D. Classification (NCBI taxonomy): domain Bacteria; kingdom Pseudomonadati; phylum Pseudomonadota; class Gammaproteobacteria; order Vibrionales; family Vibrionaceae; genus Vibrio; species Vibrio sp. 2CM40D. Next base: position 2,904 of record NZ_JALNTL010000004.1, on the reverse strand, counting down.
CTAATGTTGTTGCTATAACAGCAAAACCAACCTCTCTTGTGCCTTTATATGCGGCGAGTAATGGCGATTCACCGCGTTCGATATGGTGGAAGATATTCTCTACAACCACAATTGCGTCATCCACCACCAAACCAATCGATAATATCAATGCCATCAAGGTGATCAAGTTGATAGAAAACCCAAAGTAGTACGCGGCAATGAACGAAGAAATCAGAGAAACAGGTACCGTAACCGCAGGAATTAAGGTTGCACGAGCTTGACCGATGAAAATGTACAACACCAAAATCACCAAGCCGCCCGTGATAAATAGCGTGCTGTACACCTCTTCGATTGAACGCTCGATAAACACTGTCGCGTCGTAATCTATCGCAAGACGTGTACCTTCTGGTAAGAACTTCTGGATGTTATCGACTTCAGACCTAACCAGCTTCGCTACTTCTAACGGGTTTGCGTCTGACTGCGGTACCACACCAAGACTGATGTTTACTACACCATCACTTTTGAAGGTTGAGTTTTCGTTTTCTGCACCAATGAAGACATCTGCTACATCTTTTAAATAGATAGGTGTATTGTCGCTTGCGCGTTTAATGACAAGATATTGAAAATCTTCAGGCGTGTTATAAGTACGAGCCGTACGCACGGACATTACTGTTGAGTCGTTGCGAACTTCACCACCTGGGCTTTCTAGGTTCTCACTTCGCAAAGCTGATGTAATGTCCGAAGCTGTAACTGAACGTCCAGCCATTAGTTCTGGCTTAAGCTTCACGTACATTACCTTGTACAAACCACCGGAGAGATCAATGGAGCTAACCCCAGAGATCAGGCTAAAGCGGTCCATCAATACACGTTCGGCATAATCCGTTAATTGAGTACGGTCCATCTCTGCAGAACTGAGATTGATGTAGAGCGACGCCTCTCCCGAGCCATTGTTCTTATAAACAATAGGGTCATCCGCTTCATCAGGTAGCGAGCGCTGAGCACGAGCCACTGCATCACGCACGTCGCTCACACCTGTGTTGAGATCGTAACCTAACTCAAACGTGATCGTGATACGCGACATGCTGTTACGAGTAGTGGAGCTAATTTCATCAACTCCACTGATCCCAGAAAGCTGGTCTTCCAAAACGGAGGTAATTTGGCTTTCAATAATAGTCGCCGATGCACCCTCATAACGCGTACTGATAGAAACGACTGGGCTTTCTATATCAGGCATTTCACGAACGGCTAATTTGGTGAATGACACAAAGCCAAACACACACAACAGCATGCTCAGAACCAACGCCGCGACAGGGCGTTTAACTGAAACGTCGGACAGTAACATTAGTTTTCTTCCTCATCCGATTCACTGTCATTGCGTGTCACATCCGTGGTGTTCGCTTTTAGTGGCGCGACAATTTCTTTCACTTCGACACCATCACGCATGTTAACAATGCCTTGAACCACAATCTTGTCACCAATCTCAACACCAGATTCGATCACCACCTCGTTGCCAACACGAGCACCTAGCGACACTTCTTGACGAGTAGCTTTGTTATTTTCATCAATTACATATACAAAACGTTTAGTTCCGGAGTATTCAAGTGCTTGAACAGGAATGATTGGCGCCTTAATAGCAGGAAATGCTAGTGAAGCGTTCATCAACATGCCCGGCTTCAATTGATTTTCTGGGTTATCAAACTCAATACGCACGCGAAGATTCAGTGTTTCGGCACTGATCCGCGTATCAATACCTGTGACTTGACCAGTAAAGGTCTGGCTACCCCATGCACTGGTTTTAGCGATGACTTCCATACCAATAGAAAGCATCGATAAATAGCGCTCCGGTACTTGTAAATCCAGTTCCATGACGGAAAGATCATCCAACGTCAAAAGTTCAGTACCCGCACTGACCATTTTGCCGCGGCTAAAATCGATAAAACCAACAGTGCCAGAAAATGGGGCAGTAATATGGAGGTCAGCTAAATTGGCTTGAGCAGCATCAAGCCTCGCTTGTGCTATTTCAACACTGGCTTTTTGTGCATCGATTTCAGTTTGAGTAATCGCATTCCGCTTAACCAAACGTTGGAACTCTTTTAACTTACGCTGTTCATCTTTTAGATACGCCTTTGCCTCAATCAAAGCGGCTTGAGCCTTATCGTCATCTAACTTAATTAATAGCTGGTCTTGCTGGACATTTTGATTCGCTTTAACAGCGATTTGATTCACTTTGCCAGCGACTTCCGATGCGACAACCACAGACTCCGCTGCCTTTAATTTGCCGATAAGAGTTAAGGATTGATTGATCTCATGCGTTTCTACTTGTTCAGTCACAACAGTAACCGCTGAGCCTCCTCGCATCGCAGCGCAAACCGATGGAGAACTCAGTAATATAGAAAGCGTTAAAACAGATAACGATAACGTGGCTTTCATGCTCATGATATTGACTTCTAAACGAATAAACTTATGTCATTAAACTGCTTACAGTTTATCAGTAGATACGGTGTTTAACGTCAAGTAGTGTAAATTCAAGTAAAAAGCGCGCCTCTCTTCTGTTCAAAGGACAAACAAAACGCTGACTTTCTACCATCTTTGCCCAAAAAGACAGCATTCAACGTAAAAACGTAAGAAAAACGCTTTACAGCCTGAGCGAGTTTGCTATGATTCGCTCCGCACTTGGGAGATGAGTTGGGAAAACATCTTACTAAGTATAAAAATCCTCTGGAGGGGTTCCCGAGTGGCCAAAGGGAGCAGACTGTAAATCTGCCGGCACTGCCTTCGATGGTTCGAATCCGTCCCCCTCCACCATATTCTTTCTTATGTTTTTCCTTTAAACGTGAGAACAACTTGAAAGCTAGGTTGGGAAACTAACTTTTAAGTATAAAACACCCTGGAGGGGTTCCCGAGTGGCCAAAGGGAGCAGACTGT
>NZ_JALNTL010000041.1:0-428 GCF_023161825.1 Vibrio sp. 2CM40D | reverse complement strand
TCTGAAATAGTCACGCTTGGACGGTCATCATCCGGATCGGGACCCGGGCCACTGCCGTCATCCACTATCGTTGCCGTCCCCGTATCGCTGCCTTGTACCGCCCCAATGCCAGTCACCGTCACACTGAAATCTTCAGGGCCTTCATAAACAGCATCATCAATGGCAGCGATGCGCACATCAAACTCAGTTTGCCCTGCTGGCACCGTGACTACGCCATCGTTTGGCACTGCAACCCAACCACTTCCCGTGTTGTATTCTAGGGTGCCTAAGTCTCCAACTTCGGTGTCACCTAAGTTCAGGCCTAGCTCGACTTGAACAGTGGACTCAGAGGCGTTCGACAACGTCACTTTGAAGTTGGCTGTATCCCCCTCATTGATGGTGCCAGCGTCTGAAATAGTCACGCTTGGACGGTCATCATCCGGATCGGG
>NZ_JALNTL010000040.1:0-448 GCF_023161825.1 Vibrio sp. 2CM40D | reverse complement strand
TGTTTTACCGTGGTCAACGTGGCCGATAGTACCAACGTTAACGTGCGGTTTCGTACGTTCAAATTTTTCTTTAGACATGAGTGGTCCCTCTAGGTACGGATTTAGGTGGCCCAAATTGACCACGCAACCAAAAAAAGATAATTGGTAAATCTAATATCAAAAGGAAATAAACTTGAGAGCTGGTGCTGATAGGCAGACTCGAACTGCCGACCTCATCCTTACCAAGGATGCGCTCTACCACCTGAGCTATATCAGCACTCAAATTAGAGTGGAGCGGGCAGCGGGAATCGAACCCGCATCATCAGCTTGGAAGGCTGAGGTAATAGCCATTATACGATGCCCGCAACACGTAACTCTGAGAGCTATTTCCTAAAGAATATGGTGGAGGGGGACGGATTCGAACCATCGAAGGCAGTGCCGGCAGATTTACAGTCTGCTCCCTTTGGCC